>NZ_JBXGLH010000057.1:0-611 GCF_056892285.1 Haladaptatus sp. HS23
GCCTGCGTTGCGGCAGGCGACCTGCCAGCCGAGCTGTGTGTCGTGCGGTTTCTCAGTCGTGCAATGAACGTCAAGGATAGCCTGCGTCTCTGTGTCGACGAGAGCGGTCGCTTTCAGTGTTTGAACGCGATAATTCGTCCGGCGGCAGTAGTGCTTGCTCGCGTTTTCGCGGTCGAAAAACGTGGCGTCGATGGCGGCGTGACCCGAGGGGTCGTGCAGCTCCGACGAGAGTCGGAGCAGCACTCGCCAGACCTTCATCTCGAATCTATCAAACGCCTTCACTAACGTCGAGTGGTCCGGGAGATCGCCCTCTTCGAGGCCGATCTTCCCGAGAATATGCGGCATCTCGCTGAGCAAATCGAGGCTGCCTCGATAAGATTTATCGAGGTAAACCCGCAGACAGTGCAGCGATACGAGAGCGTAGTCGGCGAAGCCGCCACCCCCTTCGGGGGCAGCGACTTCGCCTCGCTCACCAACAACATTTTTAGCCAACCGAACCGCTTTGCTCGTGAAGCGGGAGATTTTCGACATAGAGCATCGGCGATTTCCCGCTTCAACTCCTTCGAATTAACGGACGAATCCGACGCCGTCTAGTGAATCACCAGAGCCGC
>NZ_JBXGLH010000058.1:0-560 GCF_056892285.1 Haladaptatus sp. HS23
CATGAAGTCGATGAACGATTGCGTTTCATGACGATGTGACCGCATCGTTCGTTGGCTACGACGGCCCCACGTATTAGCTTAGTAGCAACCGTTCGTCCGTTAGCCTCGATTTCTTCGTACTGGACGACAGGCTGAAACGTCTAGCTGGAGTATGTTGAGCGGGGGAACTCATGGCCGAAATCGATAGCGACGTCAGTAGGTACAATGGTGCAACCCTGATAGAGATCGTCTATCGATCGAGCTCACAACGGTAGCGTATGTACTACGGTACCACTCTCAGAGCCCACTTCACAATAACTGATAACAATGAGCAACGAAAATTCCAAGCGAACGGTAGAAGTTCGAACGATCGATGGAGTCGACGCGTTAGTCAACACGGATCCAGGAGAGATTTTCATTGACCTTCCAGCGTCGAACCCTCGCTACATTCGTATACAGGAAGGCGACCGTATTCAAGAAGGTGACGTCAGCACGAAAACGACTGCTGAGATGGGTGGACCACTACTCACGAACTGGCGAATTGAATCAATCACGTCAGGGACCGTCACGGGAACAGATAC
>NZ_JBXGLH010000059.1:0-523 GCF_056892285.1 Haladaptatus sp. HS23
TTCGAGGAGTCGACCTCGCTGCCGTCGCACGTTCTACTTCGGTTATAGAACCAATCACGCATCTTGAGATCGGCGGAAATGGCAACCTGGATGCGTATTTTAGAGCAATTGTTCGAACAAATCGGATTCGGTCACCAATTCACTAACTGAAAATATATCGTTCGCTCATGGCTGCTGCAGTGGGGAATTTATCTGTTCTCAGGAGGTCGAGGAGAACTTGGAGGCGATCTGACAAGCGAGGAAGCAATTGCACCTACAACAAGATAGGCGAAGAACCCAAGACTGAACAGTACTAGCAAACCACCTATCGCGAGGAGAATCGCAGATATTGGGTTTACCTGCGCGACAGTTGAGAACAATTGTCCTAAGCAAATCGGACCATCAATGAGTCGGGTTGCGAGATCAGCTCCTTCTGGCGGCGGACAAGCGACCATAATCTGACCATTGAATGCATTTTATAAAAACATGTGTCTTACCACAATCTCTCACTATAGAGCCATGTGCTTGCAGAATGCGTTACGGT
>NZ_JBXGLH010000060.1:0-500 GCF_056892285.1 Haladaptatus sp. HS23
TGCCTCCACTCAAGTCCGAAGGAAATGAGGATTCCACCCCTGCGGTCAGCCGTATACGATGGAATCTGATGTTAGCCCTGGCAGTTCGGTGACACCCGTCCAGTTACTTGGTTCGGGGTCGTCGAACTGACGGACCAACGTATATGCGACACTATACATGCATTAGCATGCTTCCGCCAGACCCACCGAGCAGTTACTGCTCGGCAACCATTCCGGTTGATCCTGCCGGAGGCCATTGCTATTGGAGTTCGATTTAGCCATGCTAGTTGCACGAGTTTAGACTCGTGGCGGAAAGCTCAGTAACACGTGGTCAAACTACCCTATAGACCAGGATAACCTCGGGAAACTGAGGCTAATCCTAGATAACGCTCCTCTGCTGGAGCTGCAGGGAGCCGGAAACGCTCCGGCGCTATAGGATGTGACTGCGGCCGATTAGGTAGACGGTGGGGTAACGGCCCACCGTGCCGATAATCGGTACGGGTTGTGAGAGCAAGAGCCCG
>NZ_JBXGLH010000061.1:0-483 GCF_056892285.1 Haladaptatus sp. HS23
CGGGCTCTTGCTCTCACAACCCGTACCGATTATCGGCACGGTGGGCCGTTACCCCACCGTCTACCTAATCGGCCGCAATCACATCCTATGGCACCGGAGCCTTTCCAGCTCCATGCATTCCAGCAAAGGAGCCTTATTTCGAATTAGCCTCAGTTTCCCGAGGTTGTTCGAATCCATAGGGTAGTTTGATCACGTGTTACTGAGCTTTCCGCCACGAGTCTAAACTCGTGCAACTAGCATGGCTAAATCGAACTCCAATAGCAATGACCTCTGGCAGGATCAACCAGAATGTCGCTGAACACAAGGTTCAGCGTATAGGCGGAGACACTCTCAAAGAGAGTGTATCACATATCACACGTTCGGGACACCACATCGAATAACCGACAAGGTGTCACCGAACTACCAAGGCTAACATCAGATTCCATCGTATACGGCTGACCGCAGGGGTGGAATCCTCATTTCCTTCGGACTTGAGTGGAGGCA
>NZ_JBXGLH010000006.1:0-338518 GCF_056892285.1 Haladaptatus sp. HS23
CTGCGTACCTGATGAAGCTCTATGCACGAAGCGTCTTCCCGGTGAACGCTGATCGGTTCGAGCGCGTGTAGAAACACATCACGCGATTTTTTCACCGTCGAGAAACACGTTCTTGAGCGTCGCACCTCCGTTCCGAATGACTCGGGCCTTTGTCGCATTCCACCCGGGCGTGTTGATCACGAAGTCTTTGACCGTCGCCTGATCAACGCCCTCGTCGACGACAAGGGCTTTCATCGGCGTATCCTTGATCGTCACCTCCACGTTTTGAATCACTGCTTTCTCAACACCGTGCAACGCTGTAAGTGACCATCCGGTCGGCTTTGTTTGGACGATTTTCGTATTCGAGACGGTACATGTGCCGTCGTCGATTCGAATCGGGCGCTGTTCGTAGTAGAACTCGTCCCCAAACGAGCGATCGGTCACAACGACACAGTTGTGGATTCGTGAATTATCGCCGCCGATACGGATATTCGACGCCTGACTGTTCGCCGCGATGCAGTTCACGACCTCGACCGTCCCGTCGCCCGTTTCAGGATGCCCACCAATCACGTAGATGCCGTTGTCCGGCCACCCGCCGAACAGTGAGTTCTCGACACGGAGGTATCCTTGTGCCTTCGGATGCATCGTAATTCCCGACGTCGCCCACGAACGGCCAGCGTATGGGCCACCGTCGTACGTATCCCGTGTGTTGATCGTCTTCTGGTACGTGAGTCCACCAAAGCGAAAATCAACGTTACTTACGCGGGCTCGGGCGTTCTCCGTCGCCGGATGAATACGAAGTGGTCCCTGGCACCCGAGCGAATGCATGCCGACTTGGCGAAGCGAACGAATCTCCGATGTCCCTGCTGTATGGTGGTTCAACACCTGTATCCCTTGGTTATCCCCGCGCCAATCGAGCGTGAACCCGCCGAACACGAACTTCCCCCGATGTGGATTGTCTGGAATGCCAATTTTGAAATGCTGGGCAGGGCCGTGGAACTCGCCTGCTGTCACATCGAAGCCGTTGATTGCGTCGACACGGCCATGAACGAGGGTTGCGTTTTGGCCGATAATGCCGAGGTTCTGAAGCCCGACACGCCGAACCTGGCTGTTCATCTTGTATCGTCCTGGTGGGAAATAGAGGAGCGTATCACTCCCAATTTCGCGCTGGATGACGGGTGAGACGTCCTCATCTCCCGTCGGATCCGCACCTGCCTTCGCCATGTTCACGATATTATCGAACTTGCCGCGCCACGGCTGGGGATCGATCGATCCGAAATCACCATTCGTTGCGTTCGTGCTGTTGTTTGTCGGGCCTGCAGGGGGAACACTTCCGCTACTCGCGCCTGTCGGGAGGAGACAGCCCGATAGAGCTGTCGCTCCTACACTTGCGCCTGTCGCGAGAAACGCCCGTCTGCTGTACGATTCGCGGGTATCTGAATCAGCGGGTGGAGATGGTGTCATGGAGGGGGATCACTCGTGGTTCAGTGCGAACGTTGTTCCAAGAATATATCATTACATCTATCTAGATAAGATTTTCGTGAGTTACTGCATTTACTGATTTAAGTATCTTAGAAGTTGCAACTGTCGTGTTAGCATACGATGCTAATGAGAAAGCGTCACTGTCTAGATAAGGACGAGCAGGTTGAAGAGATAGTGATTGATACTCTCTTCGCCGGACATATCACCGTCTACTATGGTGGACTTGATTCGGTTTGATTCACTCATGGGAACGGGGAAAGCTCGAAGAAAACAATAGCTATCCCAAATATGTCACTATTATCTAAGCTCAAAACGGCAATCCGACTGCATTCCCGAGTATATCCTCTTTAATACTCAATATTTGGCTGGCTCTGACCATTCGGCTATATTAGCACTCCCTAAACTCGCCAATCGATTTACCGGTCCCAAACTATCTATCGAATTTTCGTCGATGACAAACATTATTTATCCCCAATATAAAAAACCAAACTATTAGACAGGGTTTTATTCAATAATCAAACAAGTGGATGTTCCTCTGACATAAATACCATGCTACTCGGTAACAATGGGTAGTCTCATGAGCTTTATCGCCGAGTTTGAGCTTGACACTCCGATCATGCGAGAGGCCTTATCGACAGTTCCTAAGATGGTGCTTCAGATTGAGGACCTTCACCTACCTCGGAATGGTAGTGCGAAGATCGTATTTTGGACAGACAATGGTGATTTCAAGCAGTTTGAGTTGGCACTGCAGTCTGACCCCACCACTAAAGACTATACGTTACTTACTAAAATAAATGATCGACGATTATATCGAGTAACTCTTACCGACAGGGGAGAAAACATGTTAAGTTATCCAATATGGGCGGCATACGATATTGTGTTCCTCGACTCGACCATTACACATAACGGAGCACAGATTCGAGCCCAAATACCGACGCGCAAAGCGCTACAAGAATATCGCGAGGCCTGCCAGGAGCTAGGAGTTCGGTTTCTTCTTCGGAGTCTTTATCGTGAAGAGGCAGATAATCCTACCGACCGGTTCGGTTTAACGCCGGCCCAGCGCGATGTGCTTGTGCGGGCGCATGACCAGGGGTATTTCAATGCCCCACGGGGGATTACGCTCGAGGGGTTGGCTGAGGAGTTCGAGGTCACTGCCTCCGCGCTCGGGCGACGGATGCGTCGTGCCCAGAATACTCTTATAGACCAAACGCTTCGCACTGAGATCGAATAGATAAAGTATTCAACCTGTCCTGATGGCTAATACAAAAACTCGATAGATGCGTATTAGCTTATATTGAAAACGATCACGGTTTCTTCTAAAAGCTCATTTAAAACCGTAGATGGTTACTACAGAGATTCACCTGCAAAACGGTACTCGTAGTAATTGAATGGCAAGTAGAACACCCCGGATGAAATACGAGATAGGTAAAGATGAGTTGCCGAGTGAAGCGGTTATCAGTGCTGTGGCCGCGAAATCCAATAGTGATCCAATGGAGTTGGATCCCCTCTATGAGTTCATTGCTCCGGAAGCATTAGATACCATCTTCCAACTCCAGTCTGCCAAGGAGTCACGATCCAATGACATTCACCTTGAGTTCAAGATGGAGGGTTACCGTGTGACGGTGAAAACTGAACACGTGTGCGTCCGCAGTTGATGAATAATCGCTAAGCAATTAAAAGACACCATGACTAATTACAATCATTCGCAATCTAATAACTACATTCGAGAGACATACACGGAGTATCAAGTGGGAGATTGTACGATTGCTGTAATTGCCGATCCACAGATCGAAAACGCGTGGATTAAATCGAATATCACATCAATAGTAGAACCATAATTAATTCAATGTCAGACCATCAGTCAATCGACGATACTGAAGCGTTGCGATCAGCTTTGAGAAAGGTATTGGAAGAGGCACAGTCAAACGCGGTGGAAATAGAGGGGGCGTTCACAATCCGAACGAAAATGCAGTCTCGTCCAGACTGGGAACTCCAACTCTGGCGTATCGTATGATTTCATCAACGCAAATTTAACACTCAAAGAGATAGGCATGATTGAATCAGATTATTGTTGATAGATATTTCGCAGGCAATTTAATGATGAACATTTGATCTTATATAGCAATTGGATGAATTTTTAACAGATATTTTAAAATAGTGTCGAGAATTTCTGGGAGAGCCGATTGTTAACTGGAATATCAATCAATTCTCTGTCCGTCAATGTCGGCGATTTCAATGTCTGTACTCGCTTACAATGCGGGCCGACCGTTTCCATATGTCGTGGGGTGGATAGCCTGCTGAGCGTCAAGTAGTTGCTTGAACAATTTGGACAGTACGATGATCATTAAAGACCGAACCAATCGCTCGATACCGAACTCTTTGAAGAATAGCTAAACTAGACGTGCGTTAATCGTTCGTTTGATATTGTTGGCTGCAACTGTACACATAACCCAGAGAACTGGTGAATTAGACCCGTACTTGAGAACTTTGCTATCCAAGCGTTTGATAACCAAGATAAAATTATCAATCTATGAGTGTTGCACCGCCTGTATGTATCTGCGTTTTCCTTGCCTTGTAACCAGCATCAGATAGACCTGTTTCAAGCGCGAAAACTGTATCACCAAGCATCGCCATGGCTGCTTCCCCATTTACTTCATCAACAGCCTGGATAGCTCTGTGTACATTGGGTGTCAGTAACTCTGCCTCCTGGGAGAACCGCCTTGAGGCACTCATTAGTGCTGGCAATGTAGGGGTATCTGTAAGACGCTCAAGTGCCTGTTCTCCCGCTGTTGACAACGCAGAAAGAGAGCTATCATTAGCAAGGATTGATTCTGTCGATAGGGTATCAAATACAACATATTCAATCGGAGTCACTGCAGGAATACCATCTAGTAAGTTATATTGGGGACTTCCAGGTTCACGTACGAGCCGGACACCACCACGCGCCTGACCAATGACATCACCAAGACCGGTGCCTGCTTGTACCTCTGCTACATGAGCAATTGTAATAAGTTCATTCTCTGATTTTGCCAAACCGAATTCCTGGTTTGCCGCTATAGCTGTACCAAGTGCTAGAGCTCCAGACACCCCAAATCCAGCCCCAATTGGTAGTGGTGTTTCAGCATCCACTCGCGCTGTAACTCCCAATGTATCTAATACTCGATCGACCGCTTCAACAGTTATTTGTTCATCATTAAATCGTAATATTGTACGGTTAGTGTCTGTACTACAAACATTGATTGTAACTCCATCTGATAGTGCAAGACCTGCTCCACGTGAACCCGCTCGTTTTGGGTCGTCGTGAGCATGAACACTAAAAAAGCCAGAAAGAGCCCCTGGAACAAAAACTTGTGTGCGATTATTACGCATACGTTGCCATTCTAATCACAAGAACAAATTATTTTATTCTCTTTCACGCTTAAGGCGGTAGATTATTAGTCACGCAGAGATAGTGCTGTGAAAGCGTAGCGGACAAGAATGAAATTCAGGCGCGATCAAGTTTAACACCCCGTCGGTGGCCGTTCTTCCATTGAGAGATTGGTGCGGTCACTGATGGTTGTAGTAATCGAAGAACTGTTCAACCTCTTCTCATGCGCTCGATCGACTGCCCACCCACGACGTGTGGAGACGGTTGTGGCGCATTTGAGGGTGTGAAACCACTTTTCGATGAGGTTTCGGTCGGTATAATCTGTCTAAGAAATTATATTTCTCGTGGAGTCCATGCAGAAATGCAGCCCCGGGTCAGTGCCATGGCGTCTGAATAACTGAACGTCGTAGATCAAATTTCTGTCGAGGTCGAATGCAGCTCATTAGTAACTCCACTCACCATTAATCTTAATAGCAGTCTCATCGTTAGCGGCCCGTTTCGGCTGCGCCTTGGGCGGTTCGTCAATGCTATTAGATACTCGATGAACCCACTGGAGGATCGCTTGATGGGAGCGTTCACCGCTGAATAACTGATGAATATTTTATACCTCTCTCGGTGAACACCTGATCGCGTGGGGGCAGACGACAAACGCCCCGACGGGCGTCCCCAAGAAGCGTTGATTTTTGGTGTGCGATCCAGATTTGGAGTGTTTCGTTACCGCCGCCATCCATTTACGCTCCTACCATTCACAACTCGCTGTTTCTAACGCTTTGCTGAGCAGTTTTTGGTTGAGCATAGGCTCTCAGACAAACGATCTGGTCGTTGCTCAAACTATCTCAACTAAACAGGACCGGTATAGAGAGTATATCTAAGAGTTTCAGCTATAAGCTAAATAAGTCATCTTTGAAGTGAGCGTTCGTTAGATATTAGTCACCCGTTCATATTCATCGTCAAGCGCGGCTGCATCCTCGGGTAACAGGGCAGCGACAAGATACCCAGCATACTCGCTAAAGTATTCAACTAATGTCGCAATCCGATCTGAGTCGATCGCTTCCAACGAGTCCAGCAGAATAAATGGCACCACCTCATAGACTTCATGCGCCAGGTAACCCGCAAGTGCGAATACCAATCCGGTTACTTCACGCTCGCTCTCACTCAAATGGTCAATCGTGTCTTCATAGGCCGCTCCCGACTCTGTACTTCGAATCACGTGGAGAGAGAAGACACTTTTCGTGACTTTCCGGCGTCCCTCACGAACGTCTTGCTGTGATCGTTCAATCCAAATACGCTCGAGATTCGCATAGTCAAGCAACTCAAGTACAGTCTCCATATGTGTGTTGAACTCATCGACTGCATTCTGCTCGATTTTCTCGATGCGAGTGCGGAGATCAGCTAACTCGGCTTGAATCTCCTCTCGCTCTGCTTCAAGTTGTTCTTGTTCCGCGAGCTTCGCCTCTATCTCTTCAATTTCCGCTTCAACATCATCAAGATCAGACTCAAGTCGTTCGAGTTCGAATTCAAGCTGATTCGCTTCTTTGTGGAGGTCAAGGACTTCACTGTAGTCTTCCTGTTCGAGTGCCTCAACTTCATTTTCAAGCCTCTCAATATCGTCAGTTAGGTCGGCACGTTCAGTTCTGAGTTCCTCGAGACGGTCTTTCCGATCCGCAAGCTCATCGGAATTCTGCGTAAGTTGCCGCTCGGTTTGATTACGCTCACGTTGTTTCGTCTCTATTTCGGACTTTTCACTTTGGAGGTCGCTAATTTCGGAATCTAACTCGGAACGCTCGCCAAGCGTCTCTTGCCGAAGTGTACGAAGTCGCTCGAGGGTTGCTTCGATTTCTTGTTTGTCGACTTCCGTCCCACACGTCCAACATACAACTGTTTCAGAATCAGCGACTAGCTGATCGGTAATCGATCCGCTAGAGTCCTCCTCGGAGGTTGTTGTCGGCTCGAGGGCGCTCCGAACATCGGGACTCGTCCCTTCGAGCATTTCTTCATTAAATTGGATTATTGTTTGTAGCTCATTCAGTGTTGAACTAATCCGTTGTTTGCGGTCACGACGCGTTTGGATTTCCTGTTCTATTTCTGCGGTATCTCCTGTCTCGTCTGGGAGCTGTTCTTGATTCGCCTCTAGCTCAGCAAGCTCGTCCTCAAGCGCCTCAATACTATCTTCTTCAGTACTAATTTTGAAGCGAATATTTTCGAGCGTAGAGCGAGTTTTGCGGAGTTCTTCGAGTTTTTCATCAAGTTCAGCTTTTTCATCTCGCGTCTCGCTGACGTCCGTATCTACCTCCTCGAGTTCAGTTTCTTTCGCCTCGAGTTCTGTCTGCTTTTCTTCGATTTCAGTTTCGAGACGCGTCTGTTTTTGCTCGAGTTCAGGTCGCTGCTGTTTGAGTGATTCCAGAGTCTCGAGTTCAGAGTCGAGTTGCTGTTTTTCTGATTCACATCGGTTGATTTCAGCTTGGATCGCGTCAGTGTCGACGGGACGCATGATCAAGTCACGTAGATCATCATCGCGAGCGACAGCCTGACGTGCCTCGTTCGACTCAAGCAAAAAGGCAAACAGATCGGCGAGTTCTGCATCTTCGAGATACGGATCACCGCTGGCCTTAATTACCCCATTCGCGCGGGTGAGAGTTCGTGTGTATGTCTCATCGTCAATTGTGAGTTCGACTGATCCATTATCCGCGTCACCTTTGAGTGTGGCTTGGTCGCTCCCAAGTGCCGCCATAATAGCCTGGAGAAATGACGTTCGATTGGTTGCATTTCGACCCGTAAGCACCGTCACTCCAGGAGAGAACTCCACATCTGTATGGTCAATACCGCCAATATTAGTCGCGCTCAGCTCAATATGATGCTGATCCTGTTGTGATATTCCCATAATTGGATTAGTGGGCTGGAGGTTATAAGTGAATGCCGGCTGAAAGCGGCGTGCAGCAAGGATTCGTCCATGGATCTCTACCATATGAAATCAATTAACCTAATTATAACCGTCTGCACCCCACTTCCAGAACCTTTGTTCAATGCCCCGCCACCGATATCTATCTCGGAGCACTAATCACGACAGAAAATCAGCCGTTGGGTGTCGATAATAGGTATTGCGTCCTTAGAGTACATCCTTAGAGAAGCATTATTGTCCTTTTTACTGCCGCTTATTTAGATAGCAGAAGAATAACTTAATGGTGAGTAGAGAAGGTGCTCGACCTTCGCGAGATCCGTGTTTTGGTCGATGAGATATTGGAGGACGCTGTAGAGCACTTCCCAGACCTACTGGTCGACGCAAATGAGTGAAAGATCTTAACCCGCGCACAACGAAGTGCGTCTTAATCTTGATCCTTATATCTATCGAACGTCCACACATCATATAGATGCTATTCTACTACGTCTCTTTTAGAGTAACAGAATCAAATAAGACTTGAAAAGGGTGGTAGTCGGAACTTTCCACTGCATCATGAACTTATTTCTCGTTTCACGGTAAATTGCAACTATGTCCCTCAACTATTCGATTGGCTCGCTTCTGATTCGTTTGGCCCTTGGCAGCATTATGATCATCCACGGCACTGGAAAAATGTTCTCGGTCGGCCCAGCCGCGATGTCGATAACTCAGTTTACGGGGTTTCTCGCCAGTCTTGGTATTCCAGCACCATCTGTCATTGCATGGTTCGTTGCATTCGTTGAACTCGTTGGGGGTCTCTATATTCTGGTGGGCTTTCTCACGCGTTTTGCTGCATTCGCAGTTGCAATAGATATGCTCGTTGCGACACTACTAGTTCATCTTCCAAAGGGATTCTCTGATTCAGAACTGACGATCGTCCTGTGTTTGATTTCGCTCGCTCTCGTGTCAATCGGGGCAGGCACATTATCGATCGATGAGTTCATCGGTGATAACCAGTCATCATCGATGCTTCTAGTAGGCGAGTAACAGAGCTGTGCCTTTCTGTTGAGAATCGTGTTAGGAACCCAAATCCAGATATACAGTGTGAATCTCATCATAGTACCAGTTAGGTAGTATGCTAGAAACAAAGCCTTAGGAGTGATTTGAACGCTCGACTGACTCCTTTCAAAGGAGTTGCTCTACCAGCCTGAGGAGTGGTGTATTAGTATTCAATGCTCCGATAAATATAGAAATTCAATATAATCCATTTGTTTGTCATCACCCACATACTTCGAGTTCATTTCCATGTTTTCTACAGATGAGTAAGGCGAGTGACTTGAGGCCTGACCGCGAGGCGATTCTCACTAATCAAATAGGCTGGTGGAGGTATTGAGTACTGCTTTAACCACGTATGACAGGTGACTTCAAAGCAGGTCCTGTCGTGCGAGCCGAGTTTCGAGACGATTACATGGATGTGATAAAAAGTTGCATAGTGTAATTTTACTTTTTATTACTATAGACCAATACTACTGTAGAATATAATTTTCCTAATATGTATGAATAATGAGTGATATTCAGCAGGGTTGACTCACTATGTTTGAAGAGGGATACCGAAGCGGATTGTTTGCATAGAAGTTGTTGGCTAGTTTATCCGAGACCAACTCTTCTGGCGTAAACATCATGTGAAGGGATCTCAAAGAGGAGAAAATGAGCTTAATTGCTGAGTTCGAACTCGACACACCGATCTTGCGAGAAACCCTGTCGGTGGTTCCAGAGATGATGCTTCAGGTTGAGGACCATCATCTGTCTCGGAATGGGGGTGCAAAGCTCGTGTTTTGGGCTGAAAACGGCGATTTCGAGCAATTTGAATCGGCACTGCAATCTGACTTCACGATTGAGGATTATACCTCCCTGACAGAGGTGGAGGGTAGACGACTGTATCGTGTGACGCTCTCCGAAAAAGGAGATGGCATGTTAAGTTATCCAGGATGGTCGGCATACGATATTGTATTTCTCGATTCGACCATTACACATGACGGAGCGTACATTCGAGCGCAAATACCGACGCGTGAAGCTCTTCAAAAGTATCGTGTGGAATGTCAAAGTATAGGGATCAGGTTCCTGCTTCAAAGTCTCTACCGTCAAGAGGCCGATGATTCGATTGACCGATTCGGTTTAACACCAGCGCAGCATGATGTACTTGTACGAGCACATGACCAGGGGTATTTCAATGCCCCTCGGGGGATTACGCTCGAAGAGCTAGCTAACGAATTTGAGGTTACCTCCTCTGCACTCGGGCGACGGATGCGTCGTGCGGAGAATACGCTTATTGAGCAGACGCTTTGCACAGGAGTCTAATAGCAGAAGTATCCAGTCTGTCTACCGCAAGACCCTAATCAATCTGTGCCAGCATATTCTGCAGCGAAATACGCGTTCGCTATTCTCTACTAAGTTTTACTATTTAAAACTGTAGATGATTACTACAGAAGTTCACGTAGCTCACGATAGTTAGTAGATTCACATGGCCTCTAACATGTGCCAAGTGAAACATGAGTACAGTAGCAGTGAGTTGCCGAGTGAAGCGGTCATTAACGCTATTACCACGATATCCAATTGTGGTGCCCTAGAGCTGGATCCCCTCTATAACGTTATTGAACCAGAGGCGTTGGACACCATCTTTCGTGCTCAGACTCAAAAAGAGTCGCACTCTGGTGACATCCAGGTTGCATTCTGGATGGAAGATTACCGTGTGACGGTGACTAAAGATGAAGTGTGCGTCCAGAGTCCCAAGAAACTATAATCCACTTAATCTATTAAATACTATGATAGATCGCAAGACCCCACAGTACAGTAAGTTCATTCGAGAACCATTACGAAGTATCAACAGAGAGGCTACAAGATTTCTGTGATTGCCGATCCACAGATAGAAAACGCGTGGATAAGATCAAATGTTACCTCAAGGGTAAAACCATAGTCAAAATAATGTCGGACTCTCAGCCAATTGAAAATACTGAAGCACTACGGACTGCTTTGCGAGAGATATTGGAAGAGGCACAGTCGAATGGTGTTGGAATAGAAGGATCTTATGCACTTCGAACATCGTCACAGTATCACTCAGACTGGGAATTACAGCTTTGGAGAATCGAATGAGTTCCTAAGTTCAATGAACAGATATAATGGCTTACATACGGACCCCAACATAATCCACAGGTCATTGATCGTTGCAATACCAATTCTAATCTCGATGTTGCTCGAACAGTAGCTTCAGATCGATGAATTAGAAGAGGAGCTTGATCACTCAGAGGGAGATTTGAACGATCGGAGGTGAGGCGATCGTGTACAAAATCGACTACATTGGTGGCGACGCGATCATTTGGCCACTAATTGAGACGGAAAAGAACTATGAGACAATGAGTTGTAAATAAACTTTTTACTATACTTTAGATCGTCAAAACTAACGGAGTGAGTTTTTACCCGCTGTCTCCATTGCTTTGATTCTGAGAATCAGGACATTGTTAGTCTCATCACTGTTATCGAGTTGGCCTTCGATAACCAGATTTGAGAGTGGTGTCGGTCCAACACGTACTGCATCGTCGACATGGAAGTCAGTCAGTGATCCCTGAATATGAATCTCGGCACGGCAGAGTTCTGGGTGATGAACACTATTTAGTGAAATCTGCTCGACGGTTGTGTCCTCTACTGGGTCACCGTTGCGGAGGAGTGGCACTTCGACTGCTTTGTCAAGAGTTTGTATATCGAGGGCGTTATAAGCCGTCTCGGTTGGCTTATACCCACCCTTTGGTCCAGTTACACCTTCGACGAGTTGGAGTGCTTTCAGCGATTGCATCTGATTCCGAATCGTCCCTGTATTCCGATCGATTTCTTCTGCAATGTCTTCGCCCTTGATTCTACTTTCGCTTTCACCGTGGAGGTTGACGAGTGCAGTCAAGATCGTTTTTTGGCTTGAGGTCAACTCTATTGTTGACATAGTGTGGTATCTCTGTTGTTGGGGGTTAAATCCATCTTTCGGGCAAATAGTCGATTTTTTAAGACTTTAATTTATTCAACTGACCACTAATCTACTATTACTAAGTCTCCAGATATCTTCGGCGAACTATCTTAAATTACTTTTTTAGAAGTGTTTCAGCATGGATTACCAGCAATAACATTGCATGCTATTATTCCGTCAAGTAATATTCTCTCATTTCACCTGTAGTCGGAGCAAGTCTACTCCCAGAGATCCTCAATAACCGTGTGCTATTAGACCGGACGGATGGACCACTGGTCAACAATCATCAAATTATTGTTTGATAACTTCTGCAAAAGCAAATCTCGGTGTTACGGACGTAATTTCAATCGTTACTCGCTCATCGGGTTTTGTGTCAGGAACGATTACTACGTAGCCGCGTTCAATACTAACAATTCCATCGCCCTGTTCACCAATATCATCGATTTCAACACTCCGTCGCTCTCCTTCCTCGACGGGTGGCTCAAGCCAACCATCAGGTTCGTCAGAGTTTCCGTCCGAACCGTCTGTTTTTGTTGATTGGGACGCGAGTAATGCAATTCGATACGAACCATTTTCGTGGATACGTCCATCCACTACCTCCTGCTTTGGTACTGTAATAGTGTATGATCCTTGTTGTTCTTCGATAGATTCGCTGAACAAGCAGAGCAACTCATCGGGAATCTCCATAGATCATACCATATAACACAACAGCAAAAGCATGTACCTAGTTCCCAAAAATTACGTAACTAATGGATATTCTCGATATAGCTAGTCGAACGCTATCGATGGTCATCTGAGCTTTTCAATTAACGTGAATCCATTTCTGAATTCTATTTAGCTTTCGAATCATCGACTTTCGGTCGCGCTCACAACACCCATGCCTACATGTGTGTCTGTCGCGACAACGGTGACTGGCGCTACGCCGTCGCTACAACGTAACTACATCGCAACACCAGCAAGCGTAGTGTCTACTTTCTCAACCTGTCCTTGATTCGACGCTCGAAGCCGGTTCGTAACTCAGAGCAGTACAGCTGTAGTGAGTACGACGGATTAATTCGCAGTGGGGGAATATGGACCTTAACCGACTTTCGTTTAAGCGGCTATCACGATAATAAAATGTTCGAAGGGTTTCTTAGACAATTAGCATACATATAAGTCATTTTTATTTGCGAATTCCTATTACCTAGTTTGAACGTATGTACATAGGTTTATAACTGAGTAATACTACTGGATCATATGTGGCAAAAACACAAATCCAACGTGCCCGGTCTGGTAAGATAACACCGGCGGCAAAGCGAGTTGCAACGCGCGAAAATCGTGATCCCGAATTCATTCGTAAACAAGTTGCTACTGGACAGGCCGTTATTCCGCATAATCAGACTCATGAATCTCTTGATCCGATGATCATCGGACGGGAGTTTGCCACGAAGGTTAACGCTAATATCGGCAATAGCGAGACCACTAGCGATCTCCAGGGTGAACTCCAGAAACTCCATACGGCAGTTCACTACGGAGCAGACACGGTGATGGATCTCTCAACAGGAGATGATCTCGATAAAATCCGAACGACAAACATCAGATACTCTCCTGTTCCAGTTGGTACTGTACCCATCTACGAGGCGGTCAAGCACGCAGAAAGCCCAGAAAGGATCACACACGAACTCCTGCTCGACATCATCAGAAAACAGGCACAACAAGGCGTTGATTATATGACAATCCATGCTGGCGTCCGTATGGAACATCTTTCACTAACCGATAGCCGAAAGACCGGGATCGTCTCACGGGGTGGGTCCATTCTGGCTCAGTGGATTGAAGAAAACGGCATGGAAAACCCGCTCTATACAAAATTCGAGGAGATTTGTGAAATCTTCGCCGAATACGACGTGACTTTCTCACTCGGTGACGGTCTCCGCCCAGGCTGTCTTGCCGATGCCAGTGATGCTGCCCAGTTTGCCGAACTCGACACACTTGGTGACCTTACGCGAACGGCATGGGAGCACGGTGTCCAAGTCATGGTTGAGGGCCCGGGTCACGTCCCCCTAAACCAGATTCAAGAGAACGTTGAGCGACAACAGGAGATTTGTGATGGGGCTCCATTTTATGTTCTCGGCCCGTTGGTGACTGATATCGCACCGGGGTATGATCACATCACCAGCGCAATTGGGGCAACAGAAGCCGCTCGTGCCGGAGCTGCCATGCTTTGTTACGTTACCCCAAAAGAGCATCTCGGATTGCCAGAAAAAGAAGACGTACGAGATGGTCTTGCAGCGTATCGGATTGCAGCGCATGCCGCTGATGTCGCGACTGATCAACCAGACGCCCGGAAATGGGATGATGCGCTTTCAGAAGCTCGTTACGATTTCGATTGGCAGCGACAGTTCGAATTAGCGCTCGATCCCGAGTGTGCACGGAGCTATCATGATCAAACACTTCCGGGCGACAACTACAAAGAGGCCCGATTCTGTTCGATGTGTGGTGTTGAGTTCTGTTCAATGCGCATTGATCAGGATACTCGTGACGTAGACGGTGATATGTCGTCCCTTACTGACACCACAGATTTAGAGGCCTCAACTGCTGCAGAAGTCAACCTTCCACCAGTTGGAACGCACGACACTAGTCGTATTCCAAAGAAGATTGAAATCAATGGCGTCACATTCAGATCGGAATCCCATGTTGATGACTGAATAGATATCTCTCTTTCTGTTTCTACGAAACTGACAAAGTGGCAATGGAAATGGCAATGTGATGGCCTATACGTGTTCATATCCGGTCGATTGCAACGCTGTATGCAAATACATGGCCGGAGTCGAGACCGCATCCGTGAGGTTCTTCATAATTTGGTTATATTTGTAGTAGCGCGGGGCATATGAGGACCAAAGTGTCCAACGACTACAACAATGACTGGTCGAAGTGTGATGGGACGATTACTGAATTCAGTTTCAACCGGCAGTATTTGGACACTGGCCAACAAATAATGGTCTGGAAAGGCATCACCTGCATGATGGCCTACGAAAATTTAGATGCAGAATTAATCAATGTCTTATTGAATGACGGTCGAGCCAGTCTCCGTGGCATTGCCAAAGAGTTAGAAGTCTCGGTGACAACCGTCTCAAATCATCTTGAAGACTTACAAGATACCGGTGTTGTTACAAGCTACACCCCTCGGCTCGACTATGATCCATTGGGCTACGATGTGACCGCAATCATACAACTCAAAGTGGAAGGTACGGCACTCCCAGAAGTCACTAGCCGTCTCCAAGACCAACCCCAGATGATCAGCGTATATGAAGTCACTGGCGACCATGACATCATTGCGATCGGGAAATACACTGGCACTGATGAAATGAGCCAACAGATCAAAACGCTGCTGAGTGATGTAGACATTAATGAAAGCAATACAAGCGTGGTCCTGAATGCGGCTTGCGAACACGAACAGTTCAAAATTAAAGAGGAAAGTTAAGATTGGAGAGCCACTCTATGTGAGGGAAAATTCTGACGGGGTGAAGTTCCGCCGCATGATTGCGAACGAAGACTGGTCGATATTAGTTCCATAGTTTGTTGATCAGTCATCAATGATATCGAGGATGAGCGACGGTTAGAGTAGACTGATGAAATACCGGTTGCAATCAAATCGACATTAACTGAGCAACATAGAATGTATGAGCATGCGCATAGACGTACTGGATAGTCCTCTGTCTCGTTACTAACGAGTAGAATTAATAAACCATCCAGCTACTCCACGATCTCCTCGATGAGTGTTTTTTCGGCATACTGCTGGAGTGGATAATGACTGTCGAGTTCACGTTCAATAACGAACGTGGAATCAGTGCGAGCCACTTCGTCAAGTTCTTCAAAATCAGAGATGAGCCGCTCAACGCTGTCACTATCGGGGAGCCGAGCTACTGCTATGAAATCTGTGCCACCCATCGTAAAGAAGACCTTTGTCACCCCTTCAATATCAGCGATAACCTCCCCACTCTCGGAATGAGATTGATTGTCTTTCGTGAACACTTGTACAAGAATGGTTACCCCCAACCCAAATTCGTCGAGATCAAGATCCAATCGATCATTTGTGATGACTCCTGTATCCCGGAGTTTGTTGAGGCGATAGTGAATCGTCGACAGCGGAATCTCTATGGCTTCGCTCACTGCTTCGGTACTCGTGGTTTCGAGTTCTTCGAGCGCTTTCAGAATTCGAATGTCCTTTTCGTCCATAGCGTGTTGATAACTCTCATTCGAAGTAGCTTCAAACTTTATCTTATTTCTCGCGGCTATCTCGAAGCACATACAGAGAATACAAAATCCGCTCGGAGAACTGCCGTGTTCATCCTATTATTGCCAATCCAGTGATTATCAATAGACAACACACTATGGGTGCGACACGTCAGCAACGATTTCAGATCCCTGTAGGGCTCACCATCATTGGATTGGGTTTTCTCTGGGGAGCAGGCTTCCCGGCGATCGATATCGTCGTGGCACAGCTACCGCCACTGGGTGCAGCGGGCATTCGGTACGCTGTTTCCGGTTGTATTGTCCTTATGTATGCACAAATGGTGACTGACCGGCTGCTTCCAAAAACCATTCATGAACTCCGAAATATTGGCATCGTTGGTGGATTCATGTTTGGTGGCTACCAAGCGGGATTGTACTTAGGTACACAGCACATTTCAGGGGCGATCGCGTCTGTCGTCACTACAATGTCGCCAGTCGTAGCCGCCCTCGTTGCAGTCCCAATCCTCGGCGAGTCCCGAGGCCTCCTTGATGGTATCGGATTTTGTCTTGGTCTTAGTGGTGTCGTGATCCTTTCACAACCATCAGTCGGAACCACATCCTTTTCATCAACCGCACTCGGCGTTGGATTGGTCTTTCTTGGAACGACATTATTCGCAGTTGGCTCTGTGATATTCCAGTTATTCGATGACAATACAGAACTGCCGGCTGAAGTCCTTCAAGGATGGGCAATGCTCGTTGGGGCGGCATTACTATTCTGCGGCGGTATTCTTCGCGGTGAATCGATTCCAAATGTCCAGTCTCTCTCTCCACTTGCACTTGCTTCGTTGCTGTATATTACATTAGTTGCTGGTGCGGGTGGCTATCTCCTCTACTTCCGGTTGGTACGTCAGGTTGGAGCGACAGAAACAACGTTGGTGGCGTATCTGGAACCAGTCGCAGCAACAGTCGTATCGGTGCTACTCCTTAATCAGACGATTGATTCGACGACTATTATTGGATTCCTCGGTGTTGCTGCAGGGTTTACACTTGTTAGTCGAGACACAATGCGCCGAGCAGTAGCCCGGTTCCGCACGACAGAATCAACCACGAACTCTGCATATCGGCCCGATGATAACTGATCTCCATTGGTTTCAGCAGACTGATTGTCCCATCGGTGGTAGCAATGATGGTCATTCGGCCCATGCTGGTAGTCAGGTAGAGTGATTTCATTCGGCACGTTTCCTTTCGCCCAATTTTCAGCCGGGCGACATAGAACGGCATTCTGGTAAGGCCGAATAATTATTACTGTGAGGAGATCTACCAGACGATTTATTGACTCAGTATTATGAAAACAATCGCGGATTTATCTGAGCCAATCTTCACCCCATTCGTCTAACGCGTCGAATACTGGACAGAGGCCACTGCCTTTCTTGGTCAGAGTATAGTAGCTTGCGACCGGCGATTCGAACTCTTTTCGGTTCTCGATGAACCCTTTCTCCTCTAAGTCATTGAGCACACGTGAGAGCGTATAGGAACTTGCGCCCGTCGAACGTTTTAATTCGTTAAATCGCTTTTCACCGTCGCGCAGGTCGTTGAGGACAATGAGCTTCCACTTCGAACCCATTTCCTCGATCGACCCTACAACATTGCAAACGTCCGAATTTCGCCGTTTGACCTCGGTGTTTTCATCAGCATCAGTCGATGGTGGTTGGGTTGGCATTACTTGGTTATACTCTTGTTACCTGACCTATATATAGGTTTGGTAACAAACTAGGTGATGTAATGGAACTACAACAGTCGACGGTGCTCGTGACCGGTGCCACCGGGAACATGGGCCCGTACCTGACAGACCAGCTCGTCGACAGCGGGGCCAGCGTCATCGGTACTTACATCACTGAAGCAGCAAGAGATGACGTCGAGAACCGTGCTGAGCTCGCCGACGCGGTATCGTACTACCAGGTCGATCTGACTGATCAGGCAGCAGTCGAAGCCTTCGCCGATACGATCGCCGATGAACACGGGACGGTCGATCACATCGTTTCTCTGGCCGGTGGCTTCTCGATGGGCGGCATCGACGATACCGACGGTGATGCGTTCCGGGCTGCATTGGATCGTCACGCTACGACGGCATTCCTAACCGTAAAAACCTTTGCGGACCACCTCTCCTCACAGAGTGGCGTTGTCCTGTTTAGCTCTGATCGCGCAATTGATCCAGTACCTGGAACGCTCGCTTACAACGTGGGGAAAGGTGCAGTCCGCACACTGACTGAGTCACTCGACAGTGAACTCGATGCACGAGTCAATGCAGTCGCTCCCTTTCTCATCGACGTACCCGGAAATCGAAAAGCGATGCCGGATGCCGACTTCTCGGAGTGGACGGCTCCGAATTCGGTCGTCGACGAAGTAATCCACCTGCTTTCGAACGAGGGTTTGACGGGACAGATCATCCAGATGACCAGCGGTCAGTCGAAACTCGAAGAATAATGTCACATCAGATGTCATCAAAGACGGCTACGTGGTGGAGTCCGGTATTCGTTCGACTCGCCCTTGGAATCCCGATGCTCATTTCAGGCGTCGGCAAAATCCTTGCAATCGGTCCGAAACCGATGGGTATCTCGGGCTTTGCGGGCTTCTTGGCAAGTCTCGGCGTTCCACTGCCAACGATTGCTGCGTGGGGTGTTGGTCTCGTCGAACTTGTCGGCGGCATCTTGTTGCTGGTCGGCTTGGCCGTTCGAATCATAAGCGCATTGATTGCCATTGATATGCTCGTCGCAACAGGACTATACCATCTTCCCAACGGGTATCCCGCCGCAAGCAACGGAATCGAATTGACGCTTACGTTAAGCCTGGTCGCACTCGCGCTTGTTGTGAGTGGTCCAGGTGCACTCTCCATAGAACATGCCTTGTTCGACGAGGAGGAACTTTCCTCTGACTCAACTCAGTCGAAGGGTACAGACGTATAAGCAGTGCTCGCATTTGTCTTATGACTACAATGAATCCAAACGTACTCCCGCAGGGAACACGTATCGGACGGACTGCGCTCCGGGTCTCGGACCTGGAGGAACTAACCGAGTTTTATCGGGACGTCGTCGGACTTGAGGTGCTCCATGATTCCGACGCCCCCTCAATTCTCGGAGTGGGGGAAACACCGCTCCTTGTTCTAGAGGAGGATACAAACGCACCCACACGTCACCGATCGGGTACCGGTCTCTACCACACAGCCTTTAGAGTCCCCTCGCGTGCAGCGGTGGGTGACGCACTGGCTCGAATACGGGATCGCTGGCAACTCGGTGGCGCCTCAGATCACTGGGTCAGCGAAGCATTGTACCTCACTGATCCAGAAGGGAACGGTATCGAGATCTACTGCGACTTCCCACGCGACGAGTGGCCAATCGCAGACGACGGGACTGTTCAGATCAGTACAGAGCGACTCGACCTCGACAGCATCGAAGCTACAGCCACAGGAGACAGTCAGATGCCGGTTGGTACAGATATCGGGCACATCCATCTCGAGGTCTCTTCACTTGACGCATTCAGGGACTTCTATGTAGACACTCTCGGGTTCGAGGTGCAAACAACAGTGCCTGCCGCAACCTTCGTGTCTGCGGGTGGGTATCACCACCACATCGGGGCGAATACGTGGCACCACCGGACAAACCCAATCAGCGGGCGTGGGCTGTCGTGGTTCGAGGTGCTCGTCCCGGAGCAGGAATCACTTGATGCGATTGGAGAGCGTCTCGCAGCCCATGAGATTTCACTCATCGAGACTGATGAGGGCCTCATAATTCACGATCCCGATGAAATCGAGGTCCGCATTCGAGTTGCCCCATCGGATAAGTAGCCAAGACACAGACTGATGAATTCGTCAAGATACCGCAATATTCACAATGCTCCTGACTTCATCAATTCTTGCTTCTTTGACGCTCTGTAAAGGCGTTCGAACGCTTAGACAGTGCCGTCTGGCATGTCCTATTCGACGTTTTCCATGTCACACTTTCTGTGAGCCAATTGAGTTCGCACTCGGACAGAAAGCGAGCCACTCATCACGTCCCAGTTTAGCTAGCCAGTGATATTCCTCACATTTAGTGGTGTTGTGCTCATCGAGTTAGCACTGTTCTAGCTCACCAGTCGTGGTCTCGGACGCAGTGTTGGTACTGAGTCGTCGTTTACCGAGTTCGGCAACGTCTCTAAAACAAGAACGCCTGGCTCGTCGGGAGCCTCGGCTTCCTCGGGTATTTGTTCTATCTGTTTCTCAACAGATAGGGTTGTGCGTATCTCACTGAAGTGATCGTGTCCTCGTAAATAGTTGACAGATTGCTTAACGCGTTGTTCTTTGCCTAGATTCCTGCTCCAAGAACTGATCCATCTTTCATCCCGTCGTGATTTTGTTTCCGATCCAGACGAGTACCAGAACAGGGAGAAGAGGAAGAAGTAGGACAACTAACGGAGTAATGATTAGGAACCCAATCGTATTCATTTCAGTGTTCGAGCGGTCTGTCCGGGAACGACTCACCGATCTCGTCATACACGATACTACGTGTTCCTACAACAAAAACTGATCGATTGATAAGTCCCTTAGAAGGTAATGCAGCCGTCAACTATCAATATCTGTTTCTACGTGCTCGTCTATGCTGATTAAGTAGTTAACAAGTGTAACAAGGAACGAGTCCGTTCAGTCATGTTCGAAAATATATTGATAGAACGCTACCAACGCAGAATAGCCAATAATCCGGCGAAGGTAAGGGATAGACATAAGCACAGATGGTATTGGCAGATATATGTGACATGGAGTAAATTGCTATTTATCACATCGATGACGGGATGAAACCCAATATTTGATGTCAACTATCTATATATCTATCGATCAAGTGAGGACCTGGTAGTGATTATACCTTAAGCGATGGTATAAGAGAGAGCTGCCTCGTATCACTCGTTGGTTGCGACTATCAGGTGTAATCAGATTATTCAGATCGTGGGAACATCGAATTTTGAAGAGAGTTGTGAATGAAATCATCAGTTGCTCTCAAGGTAGGAATTCTTAGTGAAGCTCAGTCTAAGCCTATTTACTCGACAGCTTAAGTTGTGTGAGTGCGCTTTCGACAGCGTCTTTTTGACCGATAAGCGTGATTGTGTCGCCAAGTTCGAGTTCGAACTCGTCATCTGGAATGTGGGCGGAGCCATCACGGCTGACGATTGCGAGCAGACAGCCATTGGGAAGCTCCGCCCGAATCGTTCCGATGGACTGTCCAATACGCTCCTCAGACGTGACTTCGGTCTCCTGCACGTCACCTGTGTGGCTGAGTTCGAACATCCAGTTCGAAAGTGCGGGTCGCTCGACGAGACTATCGATCGCCCAGACTGTCGCGAGCGTCGGCGAAATCGTTCGGACATCGAGATCTTCGAACACATCGAGGTTTTTCGGGTCATTCACCCGGACGAACACCTGTTCGACACCAAACGTCGATGTCGCTAGTTGTGCGGCCAGCAGATTTCTATCGTCGTCACCCGTCGCGACGATGACAAGCTTCGTGTTCTCGATGCCGGCTGACGTGAGCACCTCCCGATTAGTTCCGTCACCGACATGAACTGAATGTCCCCCGGACCGCCCTCGTTGTACCGCCTTGCTATCCTCCTCAACGATCACGACGTTCTCTCCGCGCTCTTCGAATCGATTAGCGAGGCCACGCCCGACCGTACCTCCACCGACAATGAGTACCCGCATAGGAATCACGTCGAGCACCTGCGCAATAACCGATGCGAATCCCCCTTCGATTACGACCGTCGCAAGTATGACGAGAAACACGGTCCCAACGAGTGTCGTAGCCTCAGAGTTAAGGCCGGCGTTTGTGAGCTCAACCGCAAACAGAGTCGCGACCGACGCAGGGATGATACCCCGTGGGGCGACAAAGCTCATGAACAAACGCTCCGAGTTGGTAAACTGCTGTCCGGCCGTCGAAACGAACACGAGGAGCGGGCGAATCACGACGATGACGGCCACAACGACGAAGAATCCACTGATGCCAAGTGCCGAAATATCATCGAACGTCAATAGCGCTGCGAGGATGATGAACACAAACGAGAGCGTGAACTGGGTGATATCCCCTTTAAACGCGGCGACAGTGTCGTCGTATGGAAGTTTTGAATTCCCGAGAACGACACCGGCTGTCGCCGCTGCGGCGATTCCGGCTTCCTCAGCAAGGAGTTCAGCACCAGCATAGGAGACGAGCGCAGCTGTGAGGACAAGTAGCCGCACATTCCGTGACACATTACCGGGCGACCGATCCACATAGCGGATCAAGAACCGAACCCCGGCGGCGACGACAACGCCGGTAATAATTCCGAGAGCAAGTCTGATGGTGAACTCTCGCAGAAACGCAATTTCGGTTGGGTCCGACGCAAGTACGAGCTCGAAGGCGACGACAGCAAGGATAGCGGCCGTCACGTCGTTTACGACGCCTTCAAAAGAGAGGGCTTTCTCGACTCGGTCACGAACCGGTACAACTTCCAAGATCGGTTCAATTACCGTTGGGCCAGTTGCGACTAACAGTGATCCGATAAGGAAGGCCAGATCCCATGGTGTATTCAGTGCGACTCGAATTACGAGGGTAGTCCCGATGAGGGCGATGAGCGCACCAACAGTGATGAAACGGAGGCGTGTTCGTCGAGTTGATAGGAGTTCCGAGGCGCGGAGATTGTACGCCCCCTCAAAGACGATGATCGCGACCGCGAGGCCGACGATTACCGGGAGTGCGGTACCAAAAACATCCCGCGTGACGATGCCAAGTCCCTCAGGACCAAGCACGAGACCGGCGGCGATCAGAAAGACGATACTCGGCACCTGAAACCGCTCGGAGAACACCTGTGCTAATACTCCAACCGCAAAGATCATCGCAACAAGG
Organism: Haladaptatus sp. HS23; assembly: GCF_056892285.1. NCBI lineage: Archaea > Methanobacteriati > Methanobacteriota > Halobacteria > Halobacteriales > Haladaptataceae > Haladaptatus > Haladaptatus sp. HS23. Next base: position 22,824 of record NZ_JBXGLH010000006.1, read on the forward strand.
CCGATGAGGATCGCGGTGTTCGTCATTAGTGTTCTTGAGTACGATGCTCCGGGTGACAATATATACCCCGAGTCGTCTGGTGTTCTAAGTAATCATTCGTGGCTATTTCGCGGTTTTTGATCCTATACATTTTCGATAAATACGAAATTATGTTTGAGAGTAACATCGTTGTAGTGGGTATGTCTGAGCAATACCAATCCAACTGTCAGACTGAAACGATTTACCGTAATGTTGCATCGACGTATTCACTTGCTGACCGCCGTGCTGTTTCGAGTGCATTAATATCATTTAACGCCATTGTCCAAATTCGGGAACCATTAACGATAGCCATTAGTGAGCATATTATGTGGTCGGTATCAACATTATTGAATGAGTCTTTATCGATTCCATGGTCGATGGCTGAATTGAGTATACACCAAATGTATTCGCCATTGTGTTAAAAGGGCTCGGTAGGTTGCTTCCATGATCGCCTCGCTAGGTTCCGAAAAGGACCGATGCAATAATCCCGCCATTAAGTATTAGTTTTACCTCTGGCAGGATATCAGTTGTGACTCACACAGCGAGCTTCGAAAGATTTCTGGCCATCTAGTTAGTTTACATCTATCCGTGTGTCACTGATAGCCATCTTCTGGTAAATTACCAGGCCTTCCGAAAGCCTTTTTATTAATTAGTTAGTAAGTCACGATAGTGACCGCAATGGATGATACAGCTACTGAAATTCTAAAAGCGACATATCGTGCTCTCTGCCGGCACGGATACGCAGACCTTACTCTCGAAGATATTGCTGACGAGGCAGATCGGAGCAAAGCATCCATTCACTACTACTACGACAGTAAGGAGAATCTCTTCATCGAGTTTCTTGACTACCTATACGAACAATACACTGCGCAACTTCGATCAATCGACAGTAATACGCCGCGTGAACAGCTCTATGCACTCCTTGAAATAGTCTTTGCTGACAAAGAATCGACTCCCGGCCAAGAGCTCCGAACCGCACTGCTTGAGGTGAAAGCACAAGCACCGTACAACGACGCCATCCAGACACGACTCTCCAAATTTGATGCGGTGCTCTTAGAGCAAGTACAGAAAATCATCACGGCTGGCGTCGCAATAGGTGAGTTCGACACAACGGTCGAGCCAACCGTCGCTGCTGAGTTTCTCGTGACGGCCATCACGGGTGCCCATACACGGCGTGTAGCCGTGAATCATTCACCTGAGAAGCTTTACGGGACAATAACACGATACGTTGATAGACATCTTGTCGCCGACGAGCTATCCGAGGCGCCCCACTAATGGGAGTTCAAGGTCGAATTCGCTCCTTATTCAAAGGGCTTGAGGAATTCGATATTACCGAAGATCACATCGGGAAGCCCCTGTTCTTCCTGTCGATGCCGATCGTCGTGACGAATCTCTTCCAGACGGCATACAACCTCACGGACACGTTCTGGCTCGGCCAGTATAGCACAGACGCCCTGGCAGCGATCAGCTTCGCGTTTCCGATGGTCTTCTTGCTTATCTCGCTCGGGATGGGCATCTCCGTCGTCGACAGCCTACTTGTCGCCCAGTTTACGGGTGCAGACGAGGAACGCAAAACCGAGTATGTCGCCTCGCAGGCGGTCACGTTCGCGATTATTGTTTCGGTCTTCCTCGGCATCAGAGACTACTTCGGTGTCGGTACATTCCTCAGCCTATTGGGTGCCTCTCGGGACGTCCTGCCGATGGCGACCAGTTACATCGAAGTCATCTCGATGGGCCTGCTCGTCATGTTCGGATCGGTCGTACTCAATATTATCACTGACCCGTTCCTCATCGTTGGGTGGACGATAGTCGAGAACGCGCCACTCATCGGCACGCTCTCCGTTCCCGAACTCGGAATACAGGGTGCCGCCATCGCGACCGTGTTCTCGCGTTCATTCGCCTTGCTCGTCGGTCTGGCAATCATGTCCCGTGGAAACCGCGGAGTTCAGATTCGCGCACAGGATATGGTGCCGGATTTCTCATACATCGCTTACGCATGGTATCAACATGGAACGTGGCGACAGACTACTTTCACAGAATCGCGATTTGACCTCAACAAAACCGCTACAGGGGTCCCTGCAGACGAAGATTGATGACTATGACCCATTCAGAGATTGATCAACAGTCTAAAATTGACGCACAACTCGACCGAGTTCTCAGCGACGTGGATGAACATGAAGTACGTCTCGCTCGCGAGGCTATCAATGAACCGGACGACAGGTGGTACGGCCAACTCGTTGTGAACGTACATGCAACGCTGACAGATTCTCCAGATGTCGAGACTATCCTTTCCGCTGCCACCGCAATTGAACTGCTCCGTGGGTACATTCGTCTCCGGAGTCGGCTTTTTATCCAGCTTACAGATAAATTCGCTCACTCGCTCACATTGGATCCCTCGACAGCTCTTTTGGCCGGAGATTACCTCTATACCACAGCGTTTACCACACTCAGTTCGACTCCCCATTCCGCTCATCAAAGGAGTATCGAAGAACTTGCCAACCTCCTCGAGACAATCACTGAAGCGTTTGCTCTCACCTATACATCATCTCCGCCACTAGATTCCGATCAGTCGTCGTTTATCGACCGGACAGCAGGAAGTCTTGGCGAGGGTGCCGCGATCCTTGGAGCGTCGCTGGCTGGCGTTGGATTGACTCACCGAGGAAAGGTGGCACGCGTTGGGCGGGGGTTCAGCACGGCACGACAGATCTACCGTGTTCTCGAAGTTGATTCGGCGGAACTCATGGTTGTACCTCCCATTTTGAACGAGGGTCAACTTTGTGAACGTGCGAAACACTGGCGAAACAAAGCAGAGAAAGCTCTCAATTCGCTGTCTAAAACTGTAGACGTGACGATGCTTCGAGCCCTCGTTGATACAGATGATTCGATGATGTTCGTCACAACCGTCGACGAGAACGGCGACGAGAACGAGGAAGGATCCTGATGGAGTCGCATCAGCCGCGGGTTGGAGAAAATCGTATTCCGACATATGACATCGATTTACCGTTCGTCAACCACTAGTCGACGCAGTCAATGACCGGCGATCACTCCCCTGAAGACGAGTGTATGGCGCTGTTCGGGGCGACTTGCTAGAGGGCTTCTCAAAACCTTATTATCTAAAGTATTATACTTACCCACTCACAAAAAGAGGCAGACACGAAGTGCCAGCAGAACTAGTCAATCTTCGACGTACTCTTCCATCGCTATCCGCAGGTCGTCAGGGATCTCTATCGCGCCCTCAGCGCCGATACGAGCGCAGACGCGTTGTTCGTACCCAGAGAACGCCACTTCGCCATCACAGCGAGCGACGTACTCAAGGCGTACGCTTCTATTTCCAAGTGTTGGTGTTAATTCGATAGTGACGTCGTCCCCTGCCTCAACTGGATTTTCAAACTCGAAGTTCATGTCTACGAGCGGCAATCCAAATCCGTGTTCCTCAGTAATTTCCCAGAATGGCCACCCGATTTCTTCCATGAACATATCGGATGTTTCGTGTATAGCATCGACGATTCGGGGGTAGTGAGCTATGCCAAAGGGATCCGTGTCCGAAAATCGTACGGTCCAGATTCGTTCATACATCCGTTATTTACCCCCAAGAACGAATTGATTTGATGCTACGGTTTCAATACCTGTTTCCAACCGATAGTCGATGTCGGCTTCTGTGGTGGCATCGTTATTACGAACAAGACCACTGACGCCATGTAACGCACCAGCAAGCATTTGTGCATTAGCTTCGATCACGTCTTCGAATCCAGTATCCGCTAATATCAGCCTTTCCTCGTTAAGTGAGAGGATATGGAATGGAGTGGCATTATTTCGATGAACAACCTCATCGTACACGTCGGATTGGCTCTCTAATATCATACCTGTGTAATGGTTTTACGCGCATCGACAAATCATTTTTCCAAGGAGCTGGTCATTCCGATGCTCTCAGAATATAGCAAGCACAATTCGGCACCTATACAGATCCGGAGATGAGCCGTTAGTCGACTATCATTGTGTTTTCGATACCGGACCTCGATTAGACCCGGATTTCACTACCCATTGGGCTCGGTACGGTAGGTGCATTGTTTCTGTACTCGCAACGTAGGCGACCGTTCGACGATGACACTCATTGAAACTCGAACTTGTTTTGCAGATCAAATCCCACATTTGGTAGAGTGAGTTCTCTCCTATTGGCTTTCAGCTGTAGACCCAGAACTTTATGTGATCCATGCTCTCTAATAACATGTATGCTCTTATCGCAACTATTCCGTCAATCCGTTGCCCGAACACCCGTCACGGTTGCCGTCGTAAATCTCGAATCAGGACGGAAACTGACGTACCAAGAGCTGTCTGATCATGTATATTCGCTCGCCAATGGGTTACGGAAGCATGGTATTGGTCACGGTGATAGAGTAGCGGTCTGTATGGGGAACCGTCCGGAAACAGTCATGACCTTTCTTGCAACTCAGTTTATCGGTGCCGTCCCAGTTCTATTCAACTTCAGAGAGACTGCCGATGGAGTCACTTACCACGTCAATGATTCAAATGTAGACACATTGTTGTACGACACTTTGTCAGCAGAATCAGTACGGATGGCGGTCGATTCAATCGGCTGTGACCTCTTCTATGTTGGAGATGAAGAGACGTCTGTTGCGAAGCCGTTCACCTCACTCCTCGATGTGCCGGCAGATATGCCTGATATCAATGTATCTGCTGACGATCCGAGTGTCATCCTTTATAGTTCCGGGACGACCGGCGACCCGAAGGGAATTCCATTGGATCATCGTGCAACGACTACTCGAACGTTGGTCAACGCTATGGGCCAGCGATATTATCTCGACGAAACGCTGATCGGCATAATGCCGCTGTATCATACCGTCGGACTTCACGGTATTCTCTGTAACGTTCTGAGCGTGTCCGGAACATATCTCTGTATGCCGAAATTCAATCCGGAACGGTGTGTTGAAGCCATCCCAGAGTGGGAGGTTACTGCTCTTCATGAAGCACCGACAATCTTCAGTCAATATCTCGCTACTGATGCAATAAATGAAGTCGACGTCAGCAGTGTTCGAGCAATAGGGTACTCGGGGGCACCGATGAGTTCAGAGCTCTTCAAAAACGTCGTTGACGTCTTTGATCCAGATCACATTGCAAATCTATATGGGACGACCGAAGCGTTCGGTACAACTGCACACGTAGGACTGGATGAGAATGACGATCCGAGAGTAACGGGACCAGCAAACGTTTTCTACGAGACACGAATTGTCAACCTAGGTAACGATCCCAACGATGAGGTTGAGCAAGGTGAAGAAGGAGAACTTATTGTCAATACAGAATCGCCACTCTCTTTTGACGGATACCTGAACAAGCCGAAACACACCGAGGAAGTCATTCATGACGGTTGGTTCTTCACCGGTGACGCAGCCTGTGAAACAGACGAAGGGAATATCGTTATAACCGGTCGAACTGACGATATGATCATTAGCGGCGGCGAGAACATACATCCTGCAAATGTGGAAAATATCCTCATTTCCCATCCCAAAATTCGAGATGTTGGCGTTGTTGGGATTCCAGACGGCGAGTGGGGAGAACGTGTTAAGGCGTTCGTTGTCGCTGACGATGATCTAACCTCGAACGACCTTGAAGAGTGGTGTACAAGCAATGATTCCTTAGCGAATTTCAAACGGCCACGAGCATACGAGTTTCTCGACGAACTCCCTCGGAATCCAAGTGGAAAAATACTCCGCTATAAACTCCCCTGAGACAATCACACTGAACATTTGAGCTGACCGCTGCAGTCTGGATGCCAATCTTATATCTGAGAGCGGTCAATAATGATATGGATTTACATGGTTTCGATAACAATTGAGACTATGGTTCAAGAGATAGATCTTGAAGCAGCTACAGAACAGCGTGAGGATATCCCAGATGTTGATACTGTGTATGACCGCGATGAGGAGATTTCCATCACCGACTTGTTTGATACAACGTTTATCCGAAACCACACCAGGTTCGACTCATTCGATGAGCTGGTCGCAGCAAGCCCCAGTAACGCCCGTTCCGCCGCCGAACTCGATCGAGTGTCTCACAGGGAATGGGATGAGTTCGTAGCCGAAACAACCGATTTCGATAATGAGAAATCACTGGTGATGGCTGCCCGGGATCACTGGGTCGCTAAAAAATTGCAATTGGAATAAGAACACTATACTTTGTTATCTACGGATAGAGTTAGGCAATGTTGCCATCTGTCTTCGAAACCGTGACTGCTGGCTGTGATTCAGTAGTTTCCCGTCGAGATGATTGGCGGATTTCCGTGAGGACCGTACGGAGCATCATCAAGCCACTCACCAGCGGTTTCGAAGTGATCTGCCAAGGTGGCGGCTGCCTCTTTTCGAAGAATTGTCGTTGGATTATCGCCTTGGAGGTATTCCAGGGCCTGACCGGCAGCATTGAGGTTGAATTCAGCGGCCGTCTCACGACGAGCAGCATACATCTCAACCTCATCGCGGATTACCGCATCGGTCTTAGCGTTAATTGCGGCTGCGATAGCCGAGGCTGCCTCATCTGCATCGGCAATCCCGGAGTTCATTCCGCGAGCACCGAATGGTGCCAACAAATGGGCTGCTTCTCCTGCAAGTAACACTCGACGATGTTCGTCTACGAACGTATCCGCCATCACTTGGAGGAAATAATAGCTCGAGACCCACTCTAGATTGTCTGCATAGCGCTCACCCATTATATCGCGGACGAATTCACGCATTCGTTCATCGCTGCAAAGTTCTTCAGGGTCGTCACCCTCGATACACTGAATGTCGAGCCGCCAACCACCAGAAAAGGGAACAAGCAACACATTCCGTCCATCAGCGGCTGGAGCATCATAATGGAACAGTCGTTCGTTCGGATGTGGATCATTTTCGACTTCCGCGACGTCTGCAATGATGAAGGCGTTCTCGGACTGGTCACCATCAAAATTCGCGCCGATTTCCTTTCGGACGGTTGATCCACCGCCGTCAGCACCGACCAAGAATTTCCCCGTCCATTCACGATTGTCGGTTGTTTCGATCTCGACTCCATTGGGGGACGTCTCCACTGTCTCTACTTCAGCGTCCCAGTGGATATCGATGCCGGCTTCGTCTAATGCGTGGTGCATGTAGTCTTCAGTTACGACCTGTGGGATACTGGTGAAGTGAGGAATATCACCGGAACCACCGGGCGAGTCGTACGTTCGACTGAACACTTCTTTTCCACGGAAAAGAGTTCGTCTCGTTGGCCAGACGAGCCCTTCGGCAACGAGATCAGTTCCAAGTCCAGGATGAATTCGTTCGAGTGTTCGGAGTGTTGATCCGTGGACGTAGATGGCACGACTCCCGGACCGGTCGCGATCTTTGGATTCGGCTTCGAGTATCGTTGTCTCCACACCACGTGCGTGTAGTGCTAATGCTGTAGATATCCCAACTGGACCTGCGCCGGCTATCAATACTGGCGCTGCTGTCGTATTACCGCTCATAATCATATCATTGGAGTAAATCATGATAACAGTTGTGGTCACAGTATTGTACGAGACTATTACGAGGTCAACGTGCTATCAGTCGGTGGTGCTTGTAGGACTCATTTGATTAGAACTAGATCTGGACAAGTAGGCATCGTCGTTATTCTCAACTCGTGAAGATTCAATTCGTTCTATCCACTCGTTCACAGAGCAAAACAATACCGACAGCTCCGAGACGGTTCTCGGCGAACTTAACGAGGGACATTCTCCATACATTCTGATATTTTCACCTGCCAGATCCTGGTGATCGGAACGTAATGGGCGGTATAATGCAAGAATTCACTCGTTGGCACATCTCTTGATAATGACGTACCTCCAATACGCATAAAAACACACGCATACGTGCTCCCGTAGTTATCACCCTGAGAGTCATAGTGAGAAAGAGGCGACTGGCTATCGAACGCTACTGGCATCGTGGGAATTTCATCCAACTAGTATTATATATAGACCATGACTCGTGGTGAGCATTAAAAGATCAACGCTCAATAAAACGGTGGCGCTCGGAAAACAGTACAGCAAAACCCGGAAACTTATGGTACAACACTTGGTCTATCCCAATATGGGTGTGACAGACTTCTTTGACCCAGACGGTATTGCCGTTATCGGAGCATCGAAAACACCGGGAAAGCTTGGGAATGACGCGATGTCAAATATCGAAGCGTACGACGCTAACATTTACCCCGTTAATCCATCGAGTTCGGGAGCTGTTTTCGGATACGAATTTGTCGACTCGGTCCACGAAACCAACGCGGACTTAGCACTCTGTTGTGTTCCAAGACACCTACAGCCAAACGTGCTTACAGAATGTGGCGAAGCGGGCATCAATGCTGCTGTAATCTTCGCTGGTGGATTTGCCGAAGCCGGTGATATGGGACGTGAACTCCAAGCGGAAATCACGGCGACCGCAGCCGAGTATGATATTACCGTTCTCGGACCAAATACGGCAGGATATGCGATCCCTCACAAAGATCTATATGGGTCGTTTGTTCCCCGAATTCGCGATGTCAAGTCCGGGAATATTGGCGTCGTCACCCAGAGTGCTGGCGTCGGCATTACAATGTCATTCCAGCTAACCCGTGAAGGATATGGTATCTCAGCGATGTTCGGTCTTGGGAATCGGATGAACACCGAATTCGCCGACGTTATCCCACTGCTCGACACCGACCCGAAAACTGATGCAATCGTCATGCACGTTGAAGGGACAGAGGACATTGGTGCACTCCTCAAATCCTGTCGGGAGTCGGACACCCCAATTGTTGCATACAAAGTTGGTAAGCATGATATTGCTGATCTCGCCAAAGCACACACAGCGGCTCCAACACAGGAAAATGCGATTTATGAGGATGGGTTCAATCACCCCGGCTTAGTGACTGTGTCTTCGACCACTGAATTGCTTGATGCTGGTAGAGCCCTAGCTGACTCGCCGACACCTAATGGTAAAAATGTAGGGATCGTGACGGCCCAGGCCGGACCAGGAATCATTATCACAGATATACTCAAGGGAACAGACGCCAACTTCCCGAAATTGACCAAAGAGACACAAGAACGATTAGATGACATCCTTCCTGGGATCACGTATACGGACAATCCTGTTGATACCAGTCGCCCAATGCCGGAGTTCGGGGAAGCTGTCGATGCCGTTGCGCGTGATAATCACATTGATGTTGTCCTTGTCTATGAGATATACGAAGATTCGTTGGGCTATCCAGTCGACGAACTGGCGACACTTGCGACCGAGGTGGATAAACCGATTCTTTTCACGGTTGCTGGCCCCGACCATGCCCTTGAGGATGAACGACGGCAGATGGAGAACGTCGGGATCCCTACATTCAATACACCAGAACGTGGGGCGCAAGCTGTTGCAGCGCTCATCGACTCGGTCTCAGATGATTAATGAGCGCAGTGTTAAAGATGAAGCGGTCGTGCAGGTAGTGGATATGAATCCTACTGATCTGTTCGAAGAAACACTGTCGCCACTAAGTATTGATACTGAAATGGAACGGTGACGTCTGCCAAGGTTTTGCTATCTATTTACTCATTACAAGGTTGACGGTCATGAACCAATAGTATTCCAGGGTACATCAATATTGATCGGTTATATCTGGTTATCATACAGTTGACTCATCGGTTGACAGAAAACGGTCGCGATCTTCCAATAGACCAGTCGGAGACCACTGTCGACAAAATTGTTGTCTAATCTGTGATAGAACCACCCTGTCTATGTAAGTGGACCGACCTCTGCTGTTCCTGATTTGATAGAGCGTTTTGCGAAATAATCGAAATTAGTGGTAGCAAATATAAGGCTAAGCAGTATACGACAGTTAATTTCCCGCGGACGATACCCATCAAAACATCCCATTACATATCTAATATTGTAATGCACTTGTTAGCCTTAGGTGAATCACTCTAATTTTCGGTCAGCTAGTTGCTCTCAGAATTAGCCGCATTGAAAGTAATTACGTTATACAAGGATGAATTTGTATCATACCATTTAATGTTGAATCAAGAGAAGAGATGCAGAAATTGTATTAGAGATACCACGACTATACAAATATATGGTCATTGTCTTTATTCTTCTCCTCCTTCCCTATTTGCGACTATATCGCAACTACACATCTACTATGAGATAATACTTACAACCGTCATCATCTCTCCTTTCATAGAGTGTGGCCATTACCAGTAAAATGCATTGGTTTAAGATTTATATCAACTATATATGTCAAAGGAGAGATTGTATAGCGATCTATTTCGAGATAATCGCAAACTCCAAGTAGTCTATTCAATAGTATAATCATATGTCACACAAAGCACCCTCACTCAAGACAGTCCAAAAAGCGTTAGAGATTATTGAAATTCTTTGGAGTCAATCCAGTGCTACTCCAGTGGAACTCGCTGCACAGTTGGATATCCCACAAAGTACCATTTACGATTATCTCCAAACTCTACAGTCGATGGGATACATAAAGCGGATTGATGGAGAATATCAGTTAAGTTATAAGCCGCTCACCATTGGTGCGAGAGTCAAATACCGGAGTCGATTATTCAGAGTTGCACAGACTGAACTCCAGCAGATAGTCTCAGAGACCGGTGAAGTGGCGGACATAAACGTCGAGGACAACGGACGAGCAATTATTCTCCATCACGAACGTGGTGAGCAAGCCCTGAGCCTTGGTATGTATCCTGGGATGCGGACACCGCTTCATACTCATGCTTCTGGAAAGACGATCCTGGCGCACCTTCCTGAAACCCGCGTTAACGAGATTATTGATCTGCACGGGTTAGATTCGATGACTGATGATTCGATCACAAGTGTTAAAACTCTTAAGAAAGAACTTCAACATATCCGGGAAGATGGGTATGCTGTCGACTGGGATCAACAGGTCAGAGGTATGGGCGTCGTCGCTGCTCCTATTCTCGTGGATAACGATATATTGGGAGCTGTTGGTATCCTTGCGCCGAGTGACCGTGTCCAAAATGAAACATACCAAGATCAACTCCAACAGAGAGTTCGTGAGGCCTCAAGTACAATATCGATAAATTATAAGTATAGAAAGTAGCGATAATTGACCGGATGCTTGATTCTATCACCTATTGTCCACCATTATAGCCATAGTTGTATTCCTAGTTCAATACTCTCTCAATTGGCTTTTAGTAGTATTTTCGTCGAATTATCCACTATCTCCAACGATGTGATATCCTCAAAATTAATGGGCGAACATTGGTATTGCGGTTCGACGTAATAACGAGTAGTGAGCTGTGACAGACAGAAGAAAGTTCGTCGAAGCTACAAGTGGTCCAAAATACTATCTGCCGTGCTCTGACCACCTGCCTTGGACGCATTGCGCTGAGCATCCACCGTCTCGGAATCTTTGTGACACGTCGTTTCTGGTCGGCTCTGGAGGACGTAGAAATATGTCTCGTCACCCGTTTCCTCTATCGCCCACTCAATGTCCTGTGGTTCACCGTAATGTTGTTCGATTTCTTTAGCAATATCCGTGAGACCGATGATTTCATCTGCGGTCAATGACGGCAGGTCCTTGCGATCTTCTTCAACGGGAACTTTCTGGGTTCCATCGTCGGTTGGCTTTATCATGATCTGCTTGTCCGGAATGGTTCGGTCGACAATCTTGTATACTGGTTTGTCAACAAGGAAACTATCCGGTGTTACTTCCCCACTTACGACAGCCTCGCCAAGGCCCCAGTTCGATTCGATTCGAACCTTTGATCGATCCCCGTTCGCGGGGTTCACTGTGAACATGACGCCAGAGGAACGCGCATCGACCATCTTCTGGATACCAACGCTAATCAATACCTCGTTGTGGTCGAAGCCATTCTCTTCACGATACGAGATTGCACGGGCAGTGAACAAGCTTGCCATACATTCCTTCGTACGCTGTTTGACCTGCTCAAATTCATCCACATTGAGATAGGTATCCTGCTGGCCAGCAAAAGAAGCGTCAGGTAGGTCTTCGGCCGTTGCTGAGGATCGTACGGCTACCTGAAAATTATCTGGCTGGTTATTCTCTTGTAATTGCGTCCAAGATGACTCCAGATCTCCTTCGAGAAATGCCGGGAATTGCGCGTTAAGGATATGCGACCTGATTGCTTTGCTCGCTTCAGCGACGGATGCATCGTCCCCAAAATTGGCCTCTGCAAGACGGTTGGTAATGTATTCGCCGAGGTTCTGGTCGTCAATAAACGCCTCGTAAAATGCCGTTGTCACGGCGAAACCGGGCGGTACTTGAACAGAGTCTCCAATAGTCATCAATTCTCCGAGTGATGCATTCTTTCCGCCGACAAGAATGACATTCTCTTTGTTGCAGTCCATCGCATCAAATTGCAGTGTATATGGTGAATTGTCCATCGTTTATTTTTGGTTATTGGGATTTTTGTTTATTGTGGCGACTCTGCTTTCTCTACGATTTCAACCATACCTGTTTCGCCGTCGAGACGAACCAAATCACCAGTTTCAATGATCGATGTCGCATGACCGGTTCCAGTTACAGCAGGAAGACCGTATTCCCGACAGACAATAGCGGCATGGCTCGTGATCCCACCATCGTCGGTGATGGCTCCTTTCGCACGCGGGAATACTGGGGCCCACGCCGGATTTGTGAGTGGAGCCACGAGAATTTCACCCTCCTCCAATTCGTCGATATTCTTTGCACCCTTGAATACATGTGCCCTTCCTTCGGCTTGGCCAGAAGAGGAGCCGAAGCCTTCAAGCACAGACTCGTCGCCAGTCTTTGACTCGATGTCGAGCCATCCGGTGACCTTCTCAGTAGTGATACCCCATAACATCTGCATGAGGGGGTCCGTGACTGCTTCAGGGGGTTCACCCAGTGCTGGTGATGGTTCCCAGTCCTTGGCAGCCTCAAATATCTCTCGCCGGTCGTCTGCTCGGACCTGCCACCGCTTGGAAATAAATGCCCCTTCACCGAGTGCCCATGTTTCACACACTTCTTCGATCAGCTGAGCTACCTCGAACCGGTCGAATAGGAAGATGTCATCGGCATTTTCAAGCATCTGGTGATTGACAGCAAATTGACCAAACTCACGAATTTTACCGAAGACAATGGTGTGAAGCCAATTTTCGATCCAAAATTGATGATTCTCAGCGTACTCGTAGATCTCCATGCAGGTTTCGTAAGCATGGTCGAACTTCTCACGCTCTTCTGGATCAAGATACTGTCGGTACTCATCGACGATGGCGTCACGGTCTGCCTGCAGTGCCTCGAAATCCCGACCAAGCGATTCACCCGATTCCAGCCGCTCAATCTTGGCTTGGAGATGGTTAAATGGGGCTTCTAAATCGTCGATCCATGATCCCTTATAGCTATGGAAACCATCACCATAGGTCATGTAGAACCAGGGATCCTTGACATCATCAAACAACTCCATGAACACTTGTCCTTGCTCGCTAGCTCGGAGCCGTTCGGTTTTCTCGTCTGGATCCCAATCTGATTTAAGAATCTCGGGCACGTCGCCCCCGAGTTCGAGTGCTTTGTGAGCCAGTTTGTCAAGTTCCTGGTCGGGACGGAAGACGTCTGCCTCCACCGCAGAGACCATCTTCCCAATGGCGTCATCGGAGATGTCTGGAAACAGTTCACGACTTGTTTCGGTGAATTGCATGTACGCTAGATAAGCAAGATATAAAAACTCGAAATGGCGTTGCCATCCCTCAAGTGCAAGTTCAGTGAGTCGATTGTAGCTCTGAATCACTTCCAATGTTTGGGTACTTTGACCCTTTGCTTCAGTAATGACGTTGTCGGAAACGTAGTCAGGTAGTTTATCGGGTACCTCTAGTGACTGAATTTTGTCGCCAATCTCCTTTACGGCAGGAAGCCAAACACCATTGTACAGTGCGTCGTAGTTCTCGTAGTAGTACTCGCTTCGTTCCTTGAATATCTCGGCGCGTTCTTGTAGAAGATCCCCGTCTTCCACCTGGATGCCAGTGAAGTACGCGTAGCCAGCGATTACGCGAATGTCGACCGACATCGATGGAGGGATCGCGAACACACGGCTCGTGTTCTGTGCCATCGCGATCTGCCACGCTTGAGCACTAATCGTCATATCCCATGGCATAAGCGGCTCTGTGGTGTCTTTCTTATCCCAGAACCAAAATCGGTCACGCTCATAGGCCGCCCGGTCATCGGTCAATTCGAACCGGAAGTACTCTGGATACATTTCCTCCCAACCCTCAAGCTCATCAGGTAACTCTATTTCTCCGGCAAATGGGAATCGATCACGTATTTTGTTGGTACTCTGTCCGGCTCGTTCTGTTGGTGCGGGCTCTCCGTCAGTACCCATGGTAACATCGTGCGTACTGCGAGTATTTATAACTATCGTACAGTAACTTATTACGTAATGTATATGGCGGTGATATCAGTCTACTGTATCCTATTGCCCCAGAATACAATACAGAACACTATTCGAGGGAAACGTTAAACACAGTACGAATACAATACTGCATATGAAAATTGGACTCCTCAGTGACGTTCATGGCAATAGTCCTGCGCTAGCTGCCGTTCTTGACGATATGCCTGATGTGGACAGCTACGTCCATGCAGGAGATGTCGTTGGCTACGGACCGTATCCTAAGGATGTCATCGCGACATTTCAGGATTACGATATTATCTCGATCCAAGGTAACCACGACAGGGCGGTTCTGGGCGACTTCTACGACAACTTCCATGACATTCCGAAGGCTGTAGCACTCTGGACGACCAATCGTCTTGGAGCTGACGAATTAGCCTATCTCGAGAAGTTACCACTCGAATTGGATCTATACGACGGACGCATACACGTTGCCCACGGTGCGCCTGAAAGGCCAAATAACTATACATACCCTGAAGATTTCAGAGCCACGCTTCTCGGAAAGGAATCGGTTCTCGTCCTCGGACATACGCACATGCAGGCAAAATCAGAGTTCAAAGAAGGCATTGTCATCAACCCAGGTAGTGTCGGGCTCCCACGGGATGGAGACTGGCGGGCAGCATATGCTGTAGCCGATCTCGATTTAGGAACCGTCGACTTGTGCCGGGTTAAATATCCAAAAGAGCAGGTGCAGGCACGAATCGAGGAATACGAACTACCGCAAGTACTGGTCGAAGGGCTCGACAATGGAGAATTGGTGTTTGGCCGGACAAAACGTTCAGTTGAGGACTCCGTCGAGTAACTCAGAATGTTGGCGGGGTTGTCCCTTACCTCAAATGTCCCAAGAGAAAGTTAGCGATAATCACAATTGTGATTAGTCAATACCACTTTAGAATGAGTATTCCCGAGGTTCGTGTTGAATCGAGGTCCATTTAGGCTCAGTGAATTCATCGATAATCCACTCACCATTGTACCGTCCCATCCCCGATGCTTTGGTTCCGCCGAACGGGACATGCGGTTCGTTGTTGATCGGTTGATCATTAATGTGAACCATTCCAACATCAATTTCGTCAGCGATTGCTCGAGCTCGCGAGATAGACGTTGAATGGACAGATCCAGCAAGACCGTATTCCGTCGCATTTGCCAGTTCGATGGCTTCTTCGTCAGTCTCGAATGGGATAATCGGTGCTACTGGACCGAAGTGTTCGTTGCAGGCGGCAGCCATATGGTTGTCCATGTTTGAGAGTACAGTCGGCGTAACGAACAATCCGTCTGCAGTCCCGCCAAGTTCTAGTGAGGCACCCGCTTCGACTGACCGATCGATGTACTCAAGGATAGTATCCCGTTCTGATTCGTTGATGACTGGCCCGACGATGGTCTCGTCATCAAGTGGGTCGCCGACCGGAAGCGCCGCCGCTCGGTCGATAAATCGGTCGACATAGTCGTCATACAGTGATTCATGGACAAGATGCCGGTTGATCGAAATGCATATCTGTCCCTGATGCATGAACGACCCGAAGATACCCGCATCAACGGCTTGCCCGAGATCAGCGTCATCTAAAACGACATGGGGATTGTTGCCGCCGAGTTCCATCGCTGGTAGCGCAAGTCGTTCAGCCGCGTTTTTCGCGACGCGCTGTCCAATCTGTGTCGACCCAGTAAATGCGACAGCAGACAAATCGGGGTGCGATGCGACATGATCTCCGATTTCCGACCCGTGTCCGGTAACAACGTTCAAAACACCGTCGGGAAGGCCAGCTTCTTCAAAGAGACGTGCGATGAGCAGTCCACCACTGATCGGAGTCTCAGTCGCAGGTTTGAGTACCACGGCATTCCCCAGTGCAATCGCCGGCGCGACTGCACGCAATGAAAGCTGAAACGGGAAGTTCCAAGGAGAAATGACAGTCACCACGCCAATCGGCTCGCGTTTAACGATGTTTTCCTTGTGTGCGATCTTCGATTGGCTGTGATCCCCCGACATGCGAAACGGATAGGTCACGACGTCGCGCATCATCTCACCTGTCGACGTGAACTCTCGAGCTGCCTTTGGACGGGCACTCCCCGATTCGATCGCCAAGAGTTCGGTGAGTTTCTCGTGATTGTCTTTGATGAGTTGCTGGACATCCTCAATGATCTCGCCACGTACTTGTGGGAGTTCGGTCTTCCACTCCTCTTGTGCGCTGACTGCTGCTGCGTACGCTTCATTGACATCAGCAGCGGTCGCTGCCGGGACTTCACTAATTATTTCTTGAGTAGATGGATTTTCTACTTCGATGGTTTCTCGATTGGATGGTGACCACCACTCACCGTTAACATACAGGCTGTTCCAATCTGCATCAATCGTGAATTCGACTTTAGTATCGTGTTCTTCGTTCATAAAAGTTAATTTACCATTATGAGAGTTGTGAAATCTTGTCTTTCCAACTGCATTCAATGTGTATGGCCATCTGGACCGTGTGGCGTCTCCAGAAATCCCGAGAAGATACCGTTGTCTTGCTCGGTAAGTGCTCTGAGACACGTTGTGTCCGCTTGTAGACCAAACCGTTTCTTAGGCGCCTTGAGTACGAGCCGGTCGCCGTTGAGCGTGTCGAGAACGCGAACGATGACGTCAGCGTACTCATTACTGATGACGAACTCGGTAACGACTTCAGCGTCGGTCTCCAAACTGACTGGAAACTCATACTCATACCCGAGGAACTCGTCGAACACTTCCTGATCTTGCCATGAGAGGCTCTCAAGTCCCATCGCATCGATTCGAATGGCGTTGGTTGCTGACCGCACCTCTAATCGCTCTCCCTTTGGTGTTTTTATGTGACGAACAGTGACGTTTGTTGTACCGTCACTTAGCACCGTCTCATCGACAATATCGACGTACTGACTGTCTGCTGTTCGGTCATTCATAGGAAGATCGATATATTATCTGTGCTAAGGACTGTTTGGTTAAGCAGGATTTTCCTATCAGCAATCTCGAAGGAACTACCGTCTCGCCGCAGTCTGTCCTCTCGCTTGGCCGAATAGAAGTTATGCTTCTCGCTGTCACCGCGACTCAAGTAGACAAGAAGGTTGTTTTCGACGTCGATCACCTCATCGTTGTAATCAGTAACGACAACATTTGTCACATACCGTTCGGTCCGCGTCGGTGGACGCTCTGCCCACGCATATTCTGAATCAAACCGCATAACGCGAGCCTTCAATGATCCATAGCCTTCGTTAAAATGATAGCTATTGCCGCTGAAGACGCCCGCGGTATTCTCCCGCATTAGTCGACGCGGCATGTGATAGGTAATATCCTCGGCGATGAGATCGAACCAATCGTGAAGTTCTCTGGCGTCGAGTAACTCCGCTTCGTGGTTGAGGAACTGCCGAACTTCCCGTTCGACGAGGAGTTCCTTAATTTCGTCTTCTCGTTCACTGAATTTCATGGCTCTACCTCTACGTTCATTGGAGTCCCGAGTGCTTCTTCCCGGTCGTTGCCAGCGATCATCTCGTACCACTGTTCGTGGAAGAGCCGCATACCGCCTTCTTCTAAGTTCTCTGAGTAGGCGAATCCAGGACCTTCCCAGTCCTCATCGAGTGCCATCTCACTCATCCAATCTAGTCCCATCTGGTAGTTCAATTGTAGATCCTGGGTTCGAGCAAACTGACCACCAGCCGCTTCGGTGATGCTCTTCCAAATAGGAACGTCGTCCTGTTCGAAGTTGCCAGTTGGTCCGAAATTCGCTGTGTACATCTTGTACATTCGCTCTTTGAACGACTCCGGCGCGTTCTTCGGTACTAGTCCCCAACTCCAAAGTTCCATTTTATCGGGACCGAGTGGCCGCCACTTTCGAATCGTGAAGAATGGCGCGACATCCCTATTTGGATCATCCGTCGTGTCCCCGAAATGCAGGAATCCAAAGTTAGGGAATATTGCTCCGGTAAACGAGAGCGCTTGGCGAGCGACCTGCCACTGTGCCTCAGACAGCTCATCACTAGTGAACAGATCCTCTACGATTTCGTCTGGATACGTCAGGAACACGTCTTCATCTTCGAATCCACGAATGCTCGTCGTATGACCGTCACAGTGGATGTGGTGGTCTATACTTTCTCCAGTTCCAGCATGTCCGACAGTCTCTTCACCCCCAAGCTCAAGGTCGACGACTGAACCGTGTGCCCATGCCGTATGATAGCTGTCGCCGTTGAAATTGTCTGCAATAGTTTTCCAGTTTGCATCGATTACCCACCGATGAGGTTCGCCTACAACTTCCATTCCGCCTTCTGGCAGGTTTAACTGGATGTCTAGGTACCACTTATAGTCACCTAACCATACTTCAAGTGGCGGGACGTCCTCATCGATCGACGCGAACACAAGTCCCTCGTAGGATTCAAGGCGCGGTACGTGGACGAGACCATGTTCCTCTCGGTCGAGTGCCTGGAAGGCTTTGGTCTTCTGTGGAATCCCAGCCGCATCACCGTTGTTCTTGTA
The DNA here is from genome assembly GCF_056892285.1 of Haladaptatus sp. HS23. Lineage (NCBI taxonomy): Archaea > Methanobacteriati > Methanobacteriota > Halobacteria > Halobacteriales > Haladaptataceae > Haladaptatus > Haladaptatus sp. HS23. The sequence goes on from NZ_JBXGLH010000006.1 coordinate 41,714, forward strand.
CGTCCATCCATGATATGGGCACCTGAAGTGGGATGTATTGCCCTGTTCAGCGCGACATACTTGTGTCCCGCGATGACGGCAGCTATCGAACAGCAGGTTGATTTCTCCACTTTCATCACGGACGAAGATGAATGGATCGTCGCCGATGTACCGACGAACATAGTCACCTGGCTCTGGAATTTCGGACTCATGTCCGATGAACACCCATGACTGACTGAAGAGCCGTTCAACTTCGAGCTCGTGGAGGCCATCGTCCTGGAGCAACTGAAGTGGGAAACGACCCTCATCCAAAGCCTCCCTTGCCTCTCGGAGGGCTTCTGCCGTCTTCGCTGGTATGTCATCTACCATCATACACACTGTCGTTTGAGCGGGAGATATTTAAATATATGGGTGGAGAAACACATTTGTAATCTATTCTCCCCATATTTAGTTAGGTGTATCATATAGTGCCAAGATATATTACGTATGGGCCGTAAGTCATGTACATGGATCGTGTTACCAGCCCAGAATCGAACGTTCACAGTAGTAGACGGTGGTAGTCATGCACGAGATAACCGCTGCAGTATCTCACGGACAAGGAACACACACCGTTGAAAGCGTCGCGCTTGATGATCCGAAGCCAGACGAAGTCCTAGTCGACGTGCGCGCGACCGGTGTCTGTCATACCGACTATCACGCGTATACCAGTGAAAGAACCAAATTTCCAGTCGTTCTCGGTCATGAGGGATCCGGCATCGTTGAAGCTGTCGGAAACAATGTTACCACTGTTAATCCAGGAGATCACGTCGTCCTCTGGGTTCTCCCATCATGTGGTGACTGTCAGTACTGTCAGCGTGGCCAATCCTATCTCTGCCAAATTCGTAAAGAAACCCGTGGTCGGATGTTGGATGGAACACGTCGTCTCAGCCGATTGGACGTTCCGATCAATCACTTCTATGCGCAGTCATCGTTCGCTAGTATGGCCGTTATCCCCGAGCGTCAAGTTGTTCCGATAGATGAGACGCTTCCGTTCGAAATAGGCGCACTGCTCGGATGTGGAGTGACGACCGGGATAGGTGCGGTTACTAATATCGCAGAGGTCGCATGCGGTGAAACTCTTGCCGTCTTCGGATGTGGGGGCGTCGGCGCGGGGGTGATTCTCGCAGCGAATGCAGTTAGTGCTGGCGAAATCATTGCCATCGATCTGGATGCTGAGACACTAGCGACAATGCAGGAAATCGGTGCGACGAAGACGATCGATGCATCCGTGACGGATCCCATCGATGCTATCAATGCCTCGGGTAGCTCCGTTGACTATGCATTCGAGTGTATCGGTTCTCCAACGACTGTCACGCAATCGATCGAATCGCTTGGTCCCGGCGGAACAGCCGTCATCACCGGAACAAGCGGATCCGATCCTGTTGAGCTCGATCTCGGGCTCTTTACCAGTGGCATCGAGGTAATCGGAAACATTGTTGGATTCACGCAACCACATGTGGATATTCCCAAATACGTAAAGATGTACCAAAACAACGATCTAAATCTGGAGGCGATACTGACTGACCGATACGAGATCAGTGAGCTTGACGACGCATTCAAAGCACTTGAGACGAGCAAAGGCGTTCGAAGCGTCGTTCGCTTCGAACCCGGTCCGTGACCTACCGTCAAAGCGGTGTCGGTCAACGGTTGTCCTCGAAATCAAGACAATATAGGAGTGCGATAACGGTCTTCTATGTCGAATATTTCTCATTGTAAACCTACGTCCAATGCAACACGGATGACTCTGTTTGGGCTCAAATTTGTTTGTTTGCGTCCGGCTCAGGCGTTCTAGTCAGGAGCGGTGAAAAAGTGACTCGTCGTACGGAGAAAACTATCGAGCGGTTCGAACGTCTGCTTCGGAACCAGACGGTCGGTTTGGTTTCCCGTTGCTTTAGAGTTAGCGATGAGCGGTTACTTCCGATGTTTCATCGGTTGGCTCAAACTGGGCGCCCGACAAACCAATATTGAATTGCTCGAAGCTCTGTCGCCACTCTTTGACAACGAAGATCCGAACAGTCGAGGGGAGGTACAATAACGACGACCGTTTTGACAGTGTCGAGATACACAATCTCAAGTTGATCTGGGGTTTCCAAAACGGTGTCTCGATGAATATCGGAGTACTCTCTTACCTATAGACTTTTCGTGTTTCGCAGTTTCAGGGGAGAAATTCCATCGTTTATTTGGTTAATTTAGTCTTCGAAATGGCATATCAGTGTCGAACAAAAGTCCTCACAGTGAGTCGTGACTGCACGAAATACACGACCATTGCGTTATGTGACACAAGTAGACTGGAGACTAGCGACATTTTTACCTTCACGGCAAGTAAATCGAGAATAGGTATGGCAGACCAATCAGATGACATAAAACCGCGCGATATTGCTCTACTGCAGGCTCGAGTCGCAAACCCGACAGCGTCCAGTCGAGAACTCAGCAAGCTCCTTAGCGAGGAGTACGACATTCACCTCTCACACAATCATGTTAATACGCTGCTCCGAGAGATGCAGTCAGAGGATCTATTCCAAAAAACAGTTCTTCCGCGTCGAACACTCTTTAACCACTATATTTTCCGTATCGCTTTCCACTACCCGAATTTTAAGGATAATTGGGAGAAATGTCGCGAGAAGCTGATCGAGGATCCACACGTGCTAATGTTCTTCAACGCCGATAGCAAGTACCGGTGGCAATTAATCACTCAGTTCCGAACTAACCAACAAATGGACGACTGGGTAACGGCGTTCTTCGAAGAGCAGGGCGAGATGATAGACGAATTCGATACTACTTCCGTTCATAATCTTCACAAATTCAATACAGACTCCAAAATATTCGATGACATGCTCATCGAAACCAAAGAGGGACGAGGATACCTCGCGAATCGGACCGATATCAATACAGACGACGGTTCGATCGCGAGAGGTATCAACCAAGAAGAAGTAGACGATTTAAGTCAAAGCGAGTGATTATAACCATATAGAACCAACACATGCGGGTTTTGGAAACTGATGTCCGCCAGGATAGCCCGAGAGGCCTGCATAGGATCCCGGAGTCCGCCCCGCGAGTGCGGACGTTGAGCTACTCGCGCTCGTCGCCGCGTCGCGCGATGATGTTCGTCCCCACCCACGTGAGAACGGGTTCGTCGTCTCCGTCATAGGCGACCGTACGGTTCCGGACGTACCCGCGGTCGTCGCGGGACTCCGAGGCCCGCACGTCGAGCACCTCGTTCTTGACACGGATCTCGTCCCCAGGGCGGACAGGGCAAGTCCACCGGAGTTCCTCAAGGCCGGGCGAACCCATGCTGACCGTCTCGTTCAGGAACCCGTCGACCAGTAGACGCATGCACGAGGCTGCGGTCTGCCAACCGCTCGCGATCAACCCATTGAACGCGGATTCTCGGGCCCGTTCCGGCTCGACGTGTATCGGTTGCGGGTCGTAGCGCCGCGCGAACTCGACGATGTCGTCCTCGCTCAGTGTGAAACTCCCGAGCTCCCTGACGTCTCCTGGTTCGATGTCCTCGAGGTAAAGTGTCGACATGTCTCCAATGTAGTCGCGTGTGCTCAAAGTAGGTTTCGCTCGCCTCCTGGTGTAGTGGTGGTTTCAAATCCCTATGAGAACGAGAGGTGTTTGTAATCCAATGGAGTTTATAAGAAGGACTACCGTGGTCGAAGTCTGCGAAATGCGAGATTTGCACGAGCTGTACATAGATCGATTTGATGGTTCTGGTGGTAGTATAATTCCACTTAAAACACAAAGAGAGTTGATGGAGTGACTGCTGTTTACTACCGAATAGTGAGAAATAGCCTACATTATTAACTTAATGATACGAGGCACTGTCTAGTTTAATTCCTCCTCGACAGGTGTCCGGTCGTTAAGGGATTGATGCGGTCGCTGATGGTGATAGTAATGCACAAACTGTTCAAGCCACTTCTGGATGCTCGGCCAACTACCCACCCATGACGTCTTGAAGAGATCGATGCGCTGTTTGAGTGTGTGAAACCATTTTTCGATTAAGTTTCGATCTGTATAATTGAACTGATCGCCAATCTAATTTGAAAGAGGGAAGGCCGATACCTGTAGCCATCAACGAGAAACACGGTGTCCGAGAAATCGTGTTTCTCGGCCAATCCAGACAGAAACGTAGCCGCTTGATCAGTGCCATGCCGATCAAACACTTTGACATCGAGCAGCAGCTTTGTTTCGGTGTCTATTGCAGCGTACACCCAAGACCATTCGCCATTGATTTTGACAGCGGTTTCGTCGACCGCGACCCGCGTCGGCGTCGCCGACGGCGGGTCGGACACGCTGTCAGATAGCCGATGAACCCATTGAAAAATCGCTTGATGCGACCGTTTTACGCCGATGAGCACAAGAATCGCTTTTGTTTCCCTGAGCGAACAACCGGTCGCGTGGAGCCGGACGGCGAACGCCCTGACGGGCGTCGCCGTCCGCTCACGCTCCCAACATTCAAGCGTAACCGTCTCTAAACTCTTTTTGAGCAGGTTTGAGAGTAGCATCAATCACTAACTCTTCAACCTACTCGTCCTTATCTAGACAGTGCCCGCCGAGAGATCGTGTGCGGGATGAATCATATCAGGGTCAACTGCAACAAAGAATTCGTGAAGCATCAAGCTCGATCTCAATAAATTATCAATATAATCAATAACTCGAAAGCATCGTCTAGTTCATTCTTTTTTATATATTACGCTGTTGATATATGGTGCGGTGGCTGCTAATTTCAATATTTCATATATTATTCAATTCACTATTGATATTCAGCAAAGGACTAACCGACAACAGATAGACCAGTCAATCAGCGTTTTGAGTGCGTGAGATTATCTATTGGACAGAATACCCCATTTATGTTTGAGTCGACCAATCAATCGAATTCCAAGGAAGACAATCATATAACCGTAGCCATTAACGAAAAACACAATGCTTGAAAGATAGTGCTTCTGGGCCAAATCGGGCAGAATTGCATCTTCCGACTCAGTAATGTGTAAATAATATAATTTGTTATTGAGAAGTAAGTTTGTTCCGTCTTATATTGTATAGTATCCACAATATAATTCATCATTGGCTTTGATAACGATCTCATCGGCCGTCCCGTATCCACTGGGTTACCCGAGTAGGTGATACCCGTTAGAATCTCCTCAGCCGTTCGGCGGGTCTCCTCGGTGAGTGTAGGTAGTGTCCCTCCGCCACACTGGATACGGTCTGCAATGATGATTCCGGAACCGGCCTGTGCGGTAATGACCCCGTATTCGTCGGCCAACAACCTAGTCGACCCTGGTTATATCGAGCGAATCGCATAAGAAGACAAATGTTTAACCGCCTTATGAAGCATAATGAGTCCCAAATATGTGATAATGGGCGTTCTCTGGGAGCCAAGTTACGAATGGAGAACGACGATGTGATGGTGTGCGTACTTCGGACCGTCAGTCACCGTAGCCAACCACTGCGTCTATCTATATGGACTCTTACACCGAAAGTTGCTGTCGTCCTGTTGGATTATTTGTCCACTGGTGGCGACCGTGAGAACACACAGAGATCGGCACGGCCAGTCGCGACAAGTGTGTTCACCTTGTTGATAGACATTGTAGGGACAGTTGCTAAGGTTTTTATCCCTACTTCATTTCGAATATCATCGCTAAAATCGCTCGGTCCTTTCTGCCTTAGATTCCGGTCACCAAGAGCGGTATCGACTGGTGCCACGACATCGCATCCGACTTTTGAAAGCGCGCGAGCGACCACGAAAGCATCATCAAGCGATAGACCGGCTTCTTTGCTGTCGGATACGGAGAGCGTCACACCGAGTGGCTTTTCGCCCGATAACGTGTCCGACACTTCCTCAACGACCCGTTCTGGAAACTGAATTCGTTCCTTGAGCGGCGCATCCGACGTGGTTAAGAACTGACCAAGTAAGGTATCCTTTGCCGCGTGAAGTTGGATATAATCGAATCCAGCGACGTCAGCCCGCTGGACTGCAGCAACGAAGTCCACAACGATATCATCTCGATCGGCTTCGTTAATTCTGTCTACGTTGAACTCCCGCGGTGGAATGGGATACTCATCGCTGAGTCGAGGTGCCCAGGTCGATTCGCGGTCAGCAGGCACACCGTGGCCAAACACCTGTGGCTCACGTGCACTGTTTGAGCCGGCGTGAATGAGATGCGCCCCAGTAGTCACATGTTCAGGAGTTGACTGAATAGTGTCCTGCCATACAGCAGTGTGATTATCGGTGTAGAGTCCAGAACTCCCGACGGAGGGACGTGCTTCTGGAGCAATTGCCAGAGGTTCCGTGAGCAGAAGCCCAGGGGAATCAGTTGCGGCCGCGGTGAACGTGGCTAGCTGCGCCTCTGACGGTGTACCGTCGGTTGATGACATTGTTGGTTCAAGTACACGGACAAAACGGTTGGAAATGGTGGAGTTAGAGATCTGAACTTCCTGGAACGCTGGTGATCGCGTCACCGAATCGCCGGGCGTCTGTTCAGCGAACCATTCATCGAAAGCATCAATAAAAGACGGATCTCGCCGTTGCAGACTTCCATAGGTGAGTCGACCGCTCCGCGTTAAGTGATGGAGGGCGAATTGTCTCGCTGGAAGGTCATAGTACCGTTCGATATCTTCGAAGTGAATTCGACTCCGTTCGGCCGCTGACAGTAGGGTGTTGACGAACGGCTTCCGAGATGCTTCGTAGGACGAGAGTGCGAGCTCGATCTCATCGTGTTTTTCAAAAGCCTCCATTAATCCGATGGCGTCCTCCATCGCCAGCGTCGTTCCGGATCCGATTGAGTAGTGTGCGGTGTGGGCGGCATCACCGACGAGTACCATGTTCTCATGGTACCAGTGTTCGTTCGTAATAGTCCGAAACCGTTGCCAGCGGTCCTGCTGAGAGAGAATCGGATTGCCGTCAAGATACTCTGAGAACACATCTTCGAGATAGGTGAGGTACTCATCTTCTTCCATGTCTGCGAGACCAGATCGCTTCCACGTTGCAGCGTCGCAGTCGACAATGAACGTGCTCGTGGGCCCCGGATAAGTGTGAGCGCACCAGATTCCGTCCTTGTTCTCAACGAAGATGTGTGTGAGTGCATCGAAATGCGCGTCGGTCCCGAACCAGGAGAAGTGCACGCTCCCCTCGTTGACCTCCGTGCCGAACTCCTCAGAGAAGGTGTCTCTGGTCTGACTGTTGATTCCATCAGCTACAAGACAGAGGTCGGCCTCGTCAGCGAGGATGGCAGGGTTCGTTATCTCGGTTTCGTACTGCAGTTCGACCCCCACCTCCTCACAACGCTCTTGGAGAACTGCGAGAAGGTCGGTTCGCATCATACTTGCAAAGGTGTTCCCACTACACCGGAACTTTTCGCCCTCGTATTCAATGTCGAATGGATCCCAACGATCGAAGGTATCAATGATAGCTTTGTGTGACGATTGATCTGCGTCCGCGAGATTCGAGAGCGTTCGGTTTGGGAAGACGATGCCCCACCCATATGTCACGCCTCGTGGGTTTTGTTCGAATACCGTAACGTCCCAGTCTGGATGCCTATTCTTCAGGAGTAGACTTGCGTACAGACCTCCTGGTCCGCCGCCAATCGTATTGATTTTCATGGATTAGGTGTTTGACTTGCTCGGATAATTGGACCGCTATAGTTGCCGAAAGGTCAGCAAGACCATTCGTTATTTGTGTCGACCGTATCGGTACATCGTGATTGAAGCGTATTATAACTTAGTCCATAGGAACTCGTTTTACCATACGTCCTCAAAGAGTTGTTCGTACTTCGAGACTTTGTTCGTGGGTGGTTCCGGCGTCACATATGCGACAAGAACCATCAAGACTAATTGACCTACCGCGAGTGGGATAAACGGAAGGAATCCAAACGACAAATGTGCTGGAACTAATCCCAGTTCAAACGCCCAAAGACCAATGAATCCCCACACCAGTCCAACGAAGGCAGCGTATTTGTTGGATCGACGCCAGTAAAAGGCTGCACAAATCGGGAAGAACATCAGCGCATACCCCGAGAATGCGAACGTCGCAGTATCAACGATCGTGTCCCGAGTAATCATCGCCCCCACAAACGCCGCCAAAAAGATTGCAATCAGGAAAGCCCGCGTGTAGTATATCTCGTGGGATTCATTTACGTTGAAGAACGGACGGAGGATGTCCTCGGTGAAGAATGTGCTCAGCGTAAGTACCTGTCCGTCGAGGCTGGACATGAGCGCGGCGAGAATGCCAGCCAAAGCAAATCCAACAACCCAGACAGGGAGGTATTCCCCGACCATCGCCGGAAGGATGAAATCAGGATTTGATAGATTTGGGACTAAATTAACGCCCCAGAAGCCTAGCAACACAGCCGGTACCCAGACGACGATGACGGCGATCGGGTACAGAACAGCGGTCTGTTGGAGATTCTTGACGGACTTAGCGGTCATGTACCGGATGAACAAATGGGGAAACATGAACGCACCGAATGCCACGATGAGGCCTTGTGAGAACCAAATCTTTGGTTGAAACGGGGGGATTCCCGCTCGGTTCAAGAGTGCACCGTTCTTAATCTGGGAAACCGCATTCGTCGCTTCGACGAAACCCCCGGATCGCATCGGAATCCAAACAAACATTACCAAGAGGAACACGATAAATACGACCCCCTGAAAAGCATTCGTCCACCCGGTTCCACGCATACCTCCCTGATAGACATAGCCGCCAACCACCAATAAAACGATAGCAGCACCTCCCCAGTAGGGGATGAGACCGTTTGTTAGTGACTCGAAGACAATGCCGCCTCCCTGAACCCCAACGAGGAGATAGGGGACAGTCCAGATGGTCAGCATTCCCATCGCGAGTACACCGAGATACGTCGCGTCCCAGCGGTCGTTGATAATCTGAGCAGGGGTGATGTGACCGAACTCTTTTCCTACCAGCCAGATCCGGTACCCGACAGTCATCAAAAAGACTGGAAACAGAAATGCGAACAAAACGACAAAGAACCCGAATGCACCCGCTCCAGCCCTGTAAGCCAGCCCAGGAGCACCAATCATCACGACCGCGGTCATGTTCGTAGCGAACAGTGCGGCCAACAAAATCAATGTGCTGAATGATCGGTCAGCCATTAGGTAATCTTCACGCGAGGTACCTGTGACATTCGCAGCAAGATGCCCAATTCCTAGAACGATTAGCAGATAAACTGCAGTGATACCGACGATGAGAAAATTCGAACCAGAGCCCATCAGTCACTACCTCCCGAAAGAACGTCCGAATCGGAAGTTTCGGTGCTTGTTTCGACCGTTGCTTCATGTTCAGCAGGAGGTTCTGGTGATACAATGTACATCACCGAGAGGATGAGTACACCGACAATCAAGTATACGATGTCGTACATAATCTGTATAGGAAGCCAACCCAGCACCAGTGTCTGTGAATTCATTAATCCAACTAATTCACTTTGATGCAAGATAACCATCGCCACTACGGCTGCTAACAAGACTGCTCGAGCTGGACGCTTAGGCGCCCAGGAGCTATCACCCATCATGTTACAGTCCCACATATGAAAGGGAGGGCACTTGAATATTACTGATGTATAATGATGGTGGTTTGAATCAGAAAGAAATCGCTGAAAGAGCAAAACCTAGGGCAACAAGTAACCAGCACGCGATTTTGGGGTAATACTACTATTGACGAATTAGATTTATGAACCCTTACCAACAAGGTGTGTTCGTAATCATGACGAAAGAGGAGTTTGCTGACCCAGCATCGCTAACCGGATATGACCCATTTGACAAGGAACATCAACAGGCCTACGTTGAGGCAGGATACTGGCGCAATACAACGTTTCATGAAGTAATCGATCAGCACGCAGCAGAGACGCCTGACCGTAGGGCACTTATTGGACCGCACAACGAGTTCAAGTACGCCGAACTCGCAGCGAACACTAAGCACATCGCGGCATACCTTGTCGGTGAGCTAGGTTTGCAGCCAAATGAACGAGTTGTCTTTCAACTACCAAACTGCGCAGAATTTCTCGAGGCATTTATCGCCTGCTCTCGAATCGGGGTCATCCCCGTTATGGTACTCCCCCGACATCGGGAAGCAGAGGCAAAGCACGTCGTTGATCTGACCGACGCGCGTGCATACGTCGTAGATTTCGACCGCTATCCATCTCGGTTTGATTACGTGGATCTCGCACAACGTGTTCAAGAGTCCCAGGAACCATTAGACCATATCATAGCGCTTACTGATGAGAAGACGACTTCGACTGATGGATGTACCATGTTTGACAATCTTCGTCATCCAAAGTGGACCGAACAACATGGTAGTAAAGTCTCAAAGACGGTCGTAGACCCTTCAGAACCTGGTGTTATGTTACTCTCGGGGGGAACCACTGGACTTCCAAAAGCAATCCCTCGAACACATAATGACTATATTTTTCAGTGGAAACATATGGCGGAGGTTGCATCCGTAGAGCACAGCTGGGTCGCTTTCCCAAGTGTTCCTATTGGTCATAATGCCTCGCTGAACTGTATCGTCGGCGCAGCACTCTGGGAAGGTGCAACTGTCGCAGTCGAGCCGGTACTCAAACCGGATGCACTTATGGAATTCATCGAGCGTGTCGGTGGAAGCTACACGCTTCCAATGCCAACACAAATACTCGACATTCTTGAGCATCCCGACGTGGACAAATACGACCTCACTTCACTTCGAGTTCTCGTCAGTGGTGGGCAAAAAGTGCCACCGGCAGTTGTAGAAGATGCGGTCGAACGTTGGGATGTCGGCTTTTGCAACATTTTTGGAATGGCAGAGGGACCGCTCATCTGTACACGTCCTGAAGACGATATCAAGATTCAGGCAAATACCGTTGGACGTCCTATCGCCCCTGAAGCGGACGAACTCCGCATCGTCGACGGAGACCGGGAGCATGAATTAACGACCGAGAAGGCAGGCGAGCTTGCTGTTCGTGGTCCCGGCTACTTCACCGGCTATTTCCGGAACAACGAAGAAAACATGGAGAATTTCACCAATGACAGTTGGTTCTTTACCGAAGACGTCCTCGCAAAGCGTTCAGACGGTAATTTCGAAGTGTATGGACGAATTAAGGATACCATCATCCGTGGAGGTGAGAATATCTATGCGCCCGGTATTGAAGATGAACTTATTGAATATCCACAAATTCTTAATGCCGCTCTCGTCGGAATGCCAGACGAACGTCTCGGTGAGCAGCCGGTTGCTTTTATTGAACTCGCTGATGACACGGAGGAACTCACGCTTGAAAAAGTTACATCGTTCCTGGCTGATCGAGGGATTGCAGTGTTTAAGCACCCAGAGCGACTAGAAATAGTTAACTCACTACCCCGAACCGAGGTTGGTAAAATTGAGAAAAAGTCCCTCAAGGAAAACTTCTCATCTTCGTCTGACACCACGGAATCAGAGTTTAGGTAACCAGCCAGTCGGGACTTTTTCTGCTGCCCTGCCTTATTTCGAATCCTCCAGGTTCTGTATTTTACCACTTTTCTGTCCCTAGTGCTCTTATTGGATGTTGTGCAATACCACATTATCGTTCAATCATATTATATCCACCTTCCTATTTTTTGGATAATACTAATATTGGAAGATTACCATATCATTGTAGCACAATTATCAAAAAGTCACACTATATTTTCACTTTCGTCGAGAGTTACTCGTGTTCCGTCCTGTGCAATTCAACTCACCATGTTATTACCACACATAATTTGATGATGGTCTGTTGCATGAGACGGAAAAACTATGTGTGACACACCCATACAGACGAGCCATGGGAACAAATAACCGGAAAACGATAAAATCGGACGAAACACTTCTTGAAATTCTTGAAACCCTTTACAGGCTTGAGGAAGCACCCCTGACAGCGATTTCAGATGAACTCGATGTCTCCAAAAGTACGGTTCATCGCCATCTCAAGACTCTCCAGAATCGGCGATTCGTCACAAAGGATGGTAACCAGTATGTACTGGGTCTAGAGTTCCTACGTTTTGGTGGCGCATCTCGGGAACGGTACTCTTTCCACCGACAATCAAAAAATATCGTCAAACAGGTTGCGACTCAGACGAGTGAGTTTGTAGGGTTTCTCGTAGAAGAACAAGGTATTGGAACGTTCATTTACTGTGAGATGGGCGCAGAAGGAGTTCCATCAGAAGCACGGGTCGGGGGAAATCTTTTCCTTCATCAGTCAGCCTCGGGTAAAGCGATCTTAGCATTTCTCCCGGCAGAGCGACAAGACATAATCATTGAGGAACACGGTCTTCCAGCGCGGACTGAGTACACGGTGACCGATGTGGACGAACTTCGAACAGAACTCGCCGAGGTGCGAGAAGACGGATATGCGTCCGCGCGTGGGGATTACACTGACGGGCTGTACGCAGTTGCTGCACCTGCCTTTGATTCGAACGACGAACTGCTTGGAAGTCTTGTCGTCGCGGGACCATCTCACCGGATGCGAGGTGATTGGTTTGAATCAGATCTCCCAGAACTAGTCATAGGAGCCGTCAAGGAGTTTAAACTTAAAATATCTTATTCGTAAATTTGCCCCATATTTATATCTTCAGTTGAATCCTTCCTCCGTATTACATAGTTAGTGCTGTAACGGTACGCTATACAAGGCATTGCGATACTCAAGTGATTTCAATTGCTACTATCTAGTCAACAATTCGGCACCTCCTCGACAGGTGTGCGATTTTCAAGCGCTTGATTCGGTCGCTGGAAGTTATAGTAGTAGACAAAGGCGGCTGAGCCAGAGCTGCGCGCTAGTTCGCCGCCAATCCACGTCTGATGGAAGCGATTGATCCGCATTGTAAATGTTTGGAACCACTTGCCGATCAATATCCGGTCGACATAGTCAAGATGACCGCGGAGATCGCACCGTGCGAGTGCAGCCATGTAGCCCATTTCGTCGACGAGAAACGTCGTCTCAGAGAAGTCGTGTTTATCGGCTAGCTAGCCGATAAACGCGGCGACTGGTCCGTGCCACAATGCTCAGACACGACCGCACCGAGCAGCAGCTTCGTCTCGACGTTGATTGCGCCGTGCTGCCAGGTTAATCGGTACCGATTTTCACTATGATTTCGTCGATCACGGCCCACGAAGGAGAAGCATTCGACGGGTCTGGGGTGTTCTCCGCAGTGCGGTAAACCCAGTGCGACACCGACTGAGGTAATCGGGTCACGTTGAATTGCCCAAGCGGGTGGCAGTTTTATGAATCGAAATCCCGGTCGGTGAAGTCGCACTGTGAGCGCTCTCAGGACTCTTGCAGTACGTTCATCATCCCACCACTCAAGCAGATTCGATTCCAAAGTAACGGTTTTGGACGGCTATTGCATTCGTTTCCAGAAACTGTTTATTCTTTGGCTAGTTAGTACCGTTTATTGTATGGCTTCAGCAACTACATCAATTGATCGGTGGACGAACAATTTTGCGATATCATCTATATACTTCCCAATTTCCCACGGTATCAATTTCCGTATTGGTATTTTATGGATATAGATTCCCTTGTTTCTTGGAGTTTTCTTAACAAATCCTTCTGATACTCTTCGTTCTTTATTCGTTCAGTTGGACAAGCAATTGCTATTGCTCCTTTAACGCCATCATTGATCGTGAGTGGTACAGCGTTTACACCCATCCCCTCAATTTGTTGATTCCAATCAATAGCAAAGCCATCCTCTCGAATTTGCTCGAGTTCTTTTTGTAACTGGCCATCATCAGTGATTGTCTTTGAAGTAACACATTTTAGTCCGTAGGTCTCGATCACCTTTTTATACCGACTTTTCGGCATGTGTGCAAGAAGTACTTTTCCAGCTGCCTGTGAATGAAGCGGTGTAGTGATTCCAGGATAAATTCCTACATCAATCGCCTGTTCACCCTCTTCAACGAGAATCATAACTGATCGTCCGCCCTCTTCGATAACGAGTGCGGTTAACTCTCCCGTTGATTTTGCAAGGTTCTCGAGATCGCCAGTTGCAGCCTGTACAAGGTCATTTTCCCTTTTCATTTTCGATGCCATAGAGAGAAATTTGTGGCTTAGCTGGTATTCACCGTCGTCATTGATGATGTATTTGCTTGACTGAAGAGTTTGAAGGTAAGCATGAGCTGTACTCTTCGGAATCTCCATCTCTCGAGCTAGTTTCGAGGGACCAGCCCCATCGAGCTTTCTAATCGTTTCAATAACCTCAAATGCGAACTGTACCGATTTCATTGGCGGATCTGATTTGTCCATGCAGAATGTTGCCACACTACCCTAATAAAACGTACGAAGGTATTGGACAGATCGCTCTGTAATAATGATTTATATTGGCGAAACTCTGCTGATTTCTTTTGAACCGAACGACAAGTAACTTATTCGATTGAAATGTTGTCCAACTTTGTTGGACGTTTCAATAATTATTTACCATATATATCGTGTCTGTATTAAACTCCCATTCCCACATTCCTTACAGTGCTAGAGCTGTAAAGTCTGCTCTTTGTATGAACTTGTGTAGTCGCAATTTTTGAACCAACCGATTGGGATAAAGGGACTAAAGAAGAGAGCCGTACGATATTATTGTACACTCCTTCGTATTTTAGTCAATAAAAGGACCGTTTCAGGATGACTCACAGATCAGTCGAAGTCATTAGAAACACTACTAAACGCCACATGACAAACGGTTCGCAGCGATCAATTAGAAATGGAAGCCACTGTCAGCGTCCTATATTGGACCGGTTATCTCAAGGTACGATCAGGAGAGGATTCGATCACCCATCAAGAAAATACAATCCCCCTTAACATACTTTGAAGCATTTACGGGAATACTGACAGAGCATAATGTAGCAGTTGAGAGAGTTGTCAGAGGTCTTGAACGAATCGTCATATCGGCTACAAACAGGATCTGTTATCGGAATATCCGTTTAATCGAAAAGATAAGGATTTCAAACGCCAATCAGCGGCATTTTCCACTCGACCTCTAGTGGATTAATTCTTGAAATTGTACAAGGCAACCGTCCGTATTCATTGCTGACTGTAGATCAAGTCCCTCTGGATTTCGTTCGCACCTTCATATATCATCGGAATTCTCACGTCACGGTAGACACGAGCAATCCGACGATCAGTAAGAATTGACCGTCCACCGTGTAATTGCATTCCACGCTCGGCACAGAAGTTAGCTACTTCGCTAGCTTTCGTCTTCGCCATTGATGCCCAAAGACCAGGGTTCTGGTCATTCTCAACCGCCTTTGCGGCGTTCCACGTGAGAGAGCGTGCTGCCTCGAATTCCGTGCGCATATCTGCAAGCATATGCTGGACTGCTTGGAAATCGCTAACTGTTTGGCCGAATGCTTCTCGTTCGTGAACGAACTCCCATGCCTCTTCGATGGCAGCTGCAGCGAGTCCCACTGCCCCTGCGGCGACAATGACACGTCCGTGGTTGAAAAATTCAGCCAGGAGAGGGAATCCGTTACCCTCACTGCCGATCAGGTTTTCTTCAGGGATTCGGCAGTCGTCAAAGACGATGTGACCCTGTTTGGAGGCACGCATCCCCATTTTTTCGGGAATGTGCTCAGCCTGATAGCCTGGAAGGGCGGTCGGGACAATGAACAACGAGTAGTTCGAATGACGGTCATTTCCTTCACCAGTCTTTGCGTAAACGGTAAGCCAGTCGGCCTCAACGGCGTTACCAACCCAATATTTCTCACCATTGAGAACCCACTCATTTCCATCCTTTTCTGCACGCGTTGTCAGCCCAGCCATATCCGATGCACCAGGTTCAGGCTCGGAAATTGCAATTCCGGAAAGCTCCTCGCACTCGGCAACTGGACGGAGGAATTCTTCTTTTTGCTTTTGGGTTCCATGCCGTTCAACAATTACACAGTTAACACTCGCTAACCGCAGGGTGAGGCCGAGACCAGCGTCGGCGCGGAAGAACTCCTCGCTCATTGCAAGCTCTTGTTGGAGATCAAAACCACGTCCACCGAACTCTTCACCGATATCTTGGGCAACGAGACCAGCATCCTGTCCGGCCTCTAAAATCTCCCACGGATATTCCCCTTCACGGAAACATTCCTCAGCATTCGGGGCGATCTGTTCATTGGCAAATTCTTTAGCTTCTTGCTTGATTTCGCGAGCGTACTCAGGGACGAAGCTATCGTTAAGCAACTCCATACAAATTACAAACCGAGAGGGTTACTTATACTCTTCTGTTAACGCAAAATATGTTGGTTTCAGAACAGCTATTATGTATTTTCCCTCATGATGACGTGTGATATCTCATCGCAAGCTCTTAGAACGGAACGTCATGTGGAGAGCAGACAACCCGGCGCTCTCAGTAATCGATACTAATGAGACGTTTACTTGGAGCGAATTCAACCAGGAAGTGAACCGTGCCGCCAATAGTCTTGCCGATCGTGGTGTTCGAAAAGGTGACCGTGTCGCAATGGTCCTGTATAATACAATTGAGTTTCCGGTGACCCTCTATGCATGTTATAAACTCGGGGCCGTGCCAGTGCCAGTGAATTTCATGCTGGCAGCTGATAATTTCACACATATTTTTAAAGATATGGCACCGAAGGTTGTCATTTACGATGTGAGCGTTGCCAACACTGTCGAAGCAGCACTCAACAATATCTATGCATCACCACAGAAGGTATCCGTTGGAAACTCCGCTGGTATGGATGAATCATATCAATCACTTATCGGCTCTGGGCACAATGATGCTCCACCAGAAATTCCCATAGCTGAGGCAGATCCAGCATACATTTTATACACAAGTGGCACAACTGGCGCTCCAAAAGGTGTCACGTACACTGCACGGACTGCGTATAGTCGTGCTCAAGAAAGCTCGATTTGTATCGGTCTTTCTCAAGATAGTGTTGCATTACAGGTCTCTCCGTGGTTCCATGCAGGCGGCATTGATATCACGCTTCATCCAACCGTAGCGTCCGGCGGTACGCTCCTTGTGACTACGGACTGGGAACCAGAGTCTATCGCAACTCTCATTGAATCCAAAAACGTGTCTCACATGGTCGGGGTTCCGACTATCGCCCAGCGAATGGCCCAACTCAAGAATATTGATTCACGTAATCTCTCATCTTTAGAGTGCCTAATGTGCATGGGATCGCCGCTCTCCCAAGATCTTGCGGAGACACTGATGAGTACTATTACCCCGAACGTGTACAACGGCTATGGGACCTCCGAAACTCTTTTAGATACTATCCTTCGGCCTGAAGATCTCCCTGAAAAGGCCGGTACTGCGGGTCGGCCAACTTTCGACAAGCGTATTCGAGTCATCGAGTATGAAGGAAGCCGTTCAGACAATCACGATGCCACTGTTTCAGCTGGTGAGGAGGGTGAAGTCATCGTCAACGGTGATTCCGTGATGGATTATTACTTCGGCAATCAAGACCAAACGAATGATTCACTTCGTGACGGTTGGTGCTATTCTAACGACCTCGGTGTTATCGACGAAGATGGGTATCTCAGCATCACTGGTCGGGCAGACGATATGATACTAAGCGGCGGAGAACTCGTCTCACCTATTGAGGTAGAAGAAACCCTCGAGGAGTACCCAACTGTTGAGGGAACAATTGTCGTGGGGGTTCAAGATGAAGAGTGGGGCCAGCGGGTCAAAGCGTTTGTCGTTGGTGATGGTGTCGACACTGACGATCTCGACGAATTCTGTAAAGATAATAAATCATTAGCAGACTATAAACGCCCACGGGAGTACCAGGTTGTCGATCAACTTGAGCGGACTGCGACAGGGAAGAAACAGCGCCATCAATATCGTCAATAAAGATTCGATGCTGGTAGCGTAACCGATCGCTCTAGCTGTGCTTGCTAACCACATTCGAACGTAGATTGAATTGCTGTGATAAGTCCTGTCAACTAGTTGATTGACCAATAAGAACTCGGTAAAAACATTCCCTCGCGTCTCCTCTGATGATTGACTAGCAACACAGCAACATCACCTCTAACCTACTCATGTTTCAACAAACACTCTTTATGACTCAACACACTACACCGGGACAGCATCGTTTCTCTTAATTTAACCTCATCATCTATTGGTTATATTCACTTTAGCGAGAGATTTATTAGCACTTCGCACGTCCATTATAACGTGCGAACTATCGATACACATAACGTTCGGTTTGGCGAACTCGCTGGGCCGCTTATGCACGGTGTACGGTTCTTTGACTTCCAACTCATCTCAACGCAAGTCATTACGGAAGCATTCGACCACGCATTCGAAGACATCGTCGAGATGGGTGGAATTCCATATGCGCCTGTTGTTGCAACAACGACTATCTACCGTTATCCTGGGTTCCGAGATACGGTGACAGTCGAGACAACACCGATCTCGGTCGGTCGGAGTAGCGTCGAGTTGCTCTACGAGATGATGGACAGTGACGGCAATCCACTCGCAAAGGCGCGAATCATACACGTTACTATCGCACCCGAAGGAGGTGCACAACCACTTCCCGAGAAGACTCGGGAAAGATTCTGCGACGCATTTGAAAATTTAGACCCTAATATTGGCCCATATGAAGCGAACGCTGAGGGGTCTCTGCCCTCCTTTACCGAATCATTCGACATTCGAAGCCCACATATCGAAGGGTCCAACCTCGCGTACTTCGAAGAGTACCCCAGGTTCGTCAACGTTGCTCTCGAGCGCTTCCTCGAATCAAAGGAAAGGAGCCTCGGCACACTAAGTATAAACCGCCAGTCGTTCCGCCTATCGAACTGGCGATGGGAATTCATCTCACCCGTCCAGTATGAGTCAACGCTAACTATCGAATCAGACGTTCAAGCCATCACCGACGATACGCTCCGTATCAAGCACCATTTCAAAAGCGACGGTCAGACTAGTATTGAGGGCATTACCGAATTCAGTATTTTTAACGAGTCAGGTGAACCAATATCATTCCCCCCTGCGATGTGTACACTATTTACTACTGAATGAGCGGGGCGAATAACACACAAATGCTTCAAATGATTAGTCATATATTTTTGTTGTTATAACAGTTCTTAGATATTTTATTATAATAAAGGCTTGACGATAGTTCTATACGGTGATCGGCATGACAGGCCCTGTACTTTAATAATATAGAAGATCAAGAACCATTATCTTCTGATATAAAGGCAGCAAACAAGACTATTAGTCATCCATACGCTAGATTGTTGGGACGAATATCATCTCGTGATGGATATAACATGAGCTGTGCACAGATTGGTTAGAGGATACCGGGTGGTGTTACTTCCGCTTAGTCACGAAAGCGGCAGTGGCAAGAGTACTACTACTTCTAATGTGCCCACCCGTCAAATCACTTCTACCCCTCAAATTTAGGCAGTTGATAAAATATAAATCATATACTGCAATATGAAATCTGCCATCATGGGAGATGAAACAATACGGGTTATAGAATTCCTATAATGCACGACTTCGACTGATACGTCCAATTTACGGCCGTTTCAGATTAGAGTCCAAGAGTCGATTCTAGTAGTATTCTAACTTTTCTACGGTTTGTAGGACGCTTGAGTATCCAGCGTTCAGCGCCGTCGCAATTACGACGATCAACGCCGACGGGGGTGGTGCCATTGCGGATATCCTGATGGATCGCTCACCGTTCATCTTGCTCAAATGACTTCTACGCCAGTTGTGTGGTACTAAGTGTCAGCATGCACTGGGTCATCGTGACTGCCAGCGGTTCGAACGGAATCACTGCAGGAGTGTGTGCACTTATAGTCGTGAGAACACGAATTAGTGCACTCATCTATGGGTGACCGCTCCTGATAGCCAAAGAACTAGGGTTAGCACTAGGATGCTCATCGGCCAAAGGAGGAAACAGACAACGTATGAACCTCTCGTCGTTCGAGTTTCCCGAGTCAATCAACCCATATTCGCTGACTACTTTAAGTTGCATACATCTTACAGGCAGTCTTCACTCCAGGTGTCGATCGATACGAAAACGGGACGGAGGACGTCCCACCTCACCATCAGAGTATAATAACTCGCGACCGTCGATTCGAACTCTTTTTGATTCTCGAAGAACCCTTCCTCCGCCAAATCATTAAGCACGCGAGAGAGAGAGTGTGAGAACTCGCGCCCGTCGAGCGCTTGAGTTCATTGAACCACCCCCTGTCACACAGGTCGTTGAGGCCGATGAACTTCCACTTCTTCGACAGCTCCAACGACGAACGAAAACTGAAACGGTAGTTCCCGTCGACATTCTTGGCCGTATCGCGCTAGATAAGCG
This sequence comes from Haladaptatus sp. HS23, assembly GCF_056892285.1. Taxonomy (NCBI): domain Archaea; kingdom Methanobacteriati; phylum Methanobacteriota; class Halobacteria; order Halobacteriales; family Haladaptataceae; genus Haladaptatus; species Haladaptatus sp. HS23. Next base: position 61,968 of record NZ_JBXGLH010000006.1, read on the forward strand.
TTGAGAGGCGGCCATAAACGGTGCTCTTGTGATATCGCATATGATGGCTGGTTCAGTCACGCCCACTGTAGTATACTCGTGAAGATATTCTATGAGATCGAACAATCGCTCGTCACAATCAATTGTCCATGGTCGTTCATCAAAATTCACATTTAAATTTCTGAGCAGATCCATGGGTATCTAAGCCCGATTTACTCAAAGACCTGCTCATTTCTCAGGTTAGTTTAGCACAACACTGTTAAATTGAGCGTCGAATTCCGGTACCACTCATTACGGTACTAATATTGTAATGGGAAGAGGATGACGATACAACCGCACTACGAGTACAGATAGTTGAGCCGAATCTCATTTACTACGCTCATAACTTGATTCGGCAGCTCTTCTTCAAATCGTTCACCGCGAAGTCGGTGCGCAGGCCCTCCAACGCTGATTGCTCCAAAGACTTCATCATCGATGACAATCGCTGCGCTTACTGCTCTGGTCGCATTTATCTGCTCGCTATAGTTCTGGGCAAATTCCTGTTCACGGATTCGCTCCAGTTCCTCGAAGAGGGCTTCACGGGACGTGATTGTATTTTCCGTTATTTCCGGAAGGCCATGGTTATCGATGATCTCGTTAATTCGATCTTCAGACAACTGTGCCAGAATCGCCTTACCGCCTGCATGACAATGCAGGTATGAACGGCCACCGATGAAATGTTCCGTCTTGATTCCCTGATTCCCTTCAGCGTGCTCGAGATACACTGCGAGGCCGCATTCTTCAACGAGAAACCACACAGTTTCTCCAGTTTCGTCGGCTAACCGCTCTAGATACGGCGTGATTGAGCTCGAAAGTGGGACAGTCTCTCTGGCGTTAGTCCCAAGTCTCGCAAATTTTAATCCAATCTGGTACTTTCCATCGTTCTTAACTAGGTATTCGAGGTCAAGCAGGGTCATGAGATAATCGTGCACGGTGCTTCTTGCAATATCCATTCTGTCAGATATTTCAGTGAGAGTCGCAGTTTCCTCATCTTCGATGATTTCGATTATTTGGAAGCCTTTCTCTAACGTAGTGATCCTCCCCGAACCTCCGTTGTTGTTTGCCATAGCCACCAATAAGTCTCTAATTATTTATTAGGTAGTGTTCCGGCAATCAGGGAAGATTCTCAAAATCTTCGGGTATAATCGGAAGCGTCCATGATCACGGTTGTTCGTTACTTAGAAGATTTAAATAGATCGACGTAGATTTTGAGTTATGAAGCTTGGTCTGATAAGCGACGTACATGGAAATCAACCAGCACTCGAAGCAGTTCTCACCGATATGCCGGACGTGGAGCAAATCTATCATTGTGGGGACGCAGTGGGCTATAATCCGTTTCCACACCAGGTCTTGGAAACCTTCGCCAATGAAGGGATCATCAGTATTCAAGGGAACCACGACCGCAAAATCAGTACGAACATCGACTCGATGGGAACAGCTACCGAACCCGATAACAGAGACAATACGGAGTTTCGGCCGAGCGAACTCGCGCGTGAAGCTGGTATTTGGACTCACGAGCGGCTTGATACTGAAGAGATGGAGTACTTAGCTAACCTTCCAGCAGAACTAACTATCGAAGAAGGGACTACTAAACTAGTACACGGAAAGCCAGACGACCAAGACGGCCGACTCTATCCCGAGGACTACGGACTCTACCTGTTCGGAGATGAATCGATTCTCGTTCACGGGCACACACACGTTCAACACGCAGAACGTCTCGACGGACGACTGCTAGTAAATCCTGGTAGCGTTGGGCAACCACGCGACGGAGACCCACGCGCAGCCTATGCTGTCATCGATCTCGAAACGAACACAGCAAACCTCTACCGTGTATCGTATCCAATCAAGGAGGTCGTTGGAAAAATCCGGCGGACGTCGCTTCCAGACCTGCTCTGTCTATGGTTGGAAGAAGGCGAAATTATCGATGACAGGTGAGGGATTTGCAGACACGGTAAAAGCGGCATCAGTTGGGCCGAGATTGAACGCGGCCAAAGAAACCCTACACTTTAGTTACCACCGGTAAAAGGAGTAGTCGGGTAGAATTGTTACATATGACACGAATCACTGCAGCAGTATTGGAAGAGCCACGAAATCTATCAATAGGATCGCTCCAGCTCGCCGAACCCAAGGCGAACGAAATCCGGGTTGATATCCAGGCGACCGGTGTCTGTCACACTGACCACCATCGTTATGTCGGTGCTTCAGCGGTGCCGTATCCCGTTGTGTTGGGACATGAAGGAGCTGGTATCGTCGACGCTGTCGGCAATAACGTCTCATCACTCACAGAGGGGGACCGCGTAGTACTGTGGGTCCTTCCATTCTGTCGGGAGTGCGAGTTCTGCGAACGTGGTGATCCCCACCTTTGCTCGCGACGATCGGTGGTCAAGCAAGGAACACTATTAGATGGTACCCGGCGACTCTCCCGCGACGGCGAAGAGGTAAACCACTTTTATGGACAATCGTCGTTCGCCACTCACTGTGTAGTTCCTCAACAGACCGCCGTCAAGATCCCCGAAGGACTGCCGTTTCCCGAGGCTTCGCTACTCGGATGTGGCGCGACAACCGGACTTGGAGCAGTAACAAACACTGCTGGGGCCTCAGCAGGTGAACCGGTCGCTGTATTCGGCTGTGGGGGTGTTGGATCAAGCGCGATTCTCGGTGCTCTACTGGTTGGGGCCGATCCCATCATTGCAGTTGACGTTGTCGACGAGAAACTATCGTTCATAAAGGATCTCGGGGCCACACACACAGTCAACTCTCGCGATACCGATCCTGTAGAGACGATTCAGAACGTCACCAGTAGCGGGGTGAAGTATGCGTTCGAGTGTACTAGTCATCCGGACGTGGTCAAGCAAGCAATTGATGCGGTTCGTCCCGGAGGGACGGTGGTCTCGACAGCGACGAGTTCTGCCGAATACTTTGAGGTCCCTCCGTCAGCCCTCACCCATGGAAAGCAAATCGTTGGAAACGTTGGCGGCTCGCTTCGTCCCTCGATTGACATTCCCCGTTTTGCAAGACTCGCAGAATCCGGTCGACTTCCACTAGAAAAACTCGTCAGCGACACATACCCACTTGACCAACTGGATAGAGCGTTCGAGACAATAGACGAAGGGACCGGTATCCGAAGCGTCATCACCCAGGAGTGAGGCATCCAACTCATGCGATTGGCTGGGTATCCCAGCCATCGTACGATAGCTGAAATTTTATATTGGATGCCCTCAAACACCATACTAACCGATGAGAGAGTATGATTTACTCATCGATGGGGAGACCCTTTCACGCGCAGAGACGGTAACCGTGAATGACCCATCGTCGAATCAACCGGTGTCTAGTATCGCGCTTGCAAACGAATCAGATGTTGCCTCCGCAGTCGAAGCGGCTGAGTCAGCCTTCGAACGCTGGCGAACGGTCGATACAGTCACACGGGGGCACTACCTTCGAGATATTGCTGCCGAACTTCGTGCCCGCAAGACCGAAATTGCCCAACGACACACCGAAGAGACTGGTCGATCATTGTCGGATTCGAAGCGGAGCGTCGAATACGCGGCAGAGTACTTCGAGTACTACGCAGGATTGACTCACCAAATTAACGGCGAAACCATCCCGCTTTCAAACGAGGAGTTCGACTACACGCAACGGGAACCGCTTGGCGTAACTGGACATATTATCCCATGGAACTCGCCACTTTTGTTGGGCTCGAGAAGTATCGCTCCAGCATTAGCCTGCGGGAATACCGTCGTAGCGAAACCTGCTCAGCTGGCGCCGATGTCGATTCTCGAATTGGGACGAGCAGCCAGCAATGCAGGACTGCCTGACGGCGTTTTGAACGTCGTTCCTGGGCAAGGCTCGACGGCCGGCGAAGCGCTGGTCATGAGCGATAATGTGAAAGAGCTGACTTTCACGGGATCAAAAAAAGTTGGCCTCCACATTCGGGAATTGGTATCAGACCGATTGATCCCATTGAATCTAGAACTCGGGGGGAAGAGTCCAAACATTGTTTTCGCCGATGCGGACCAAGAAGCGGCCGCAAAGGGGGCAGTCAAAATGTTCAGCAATGCCGGGCAGAGCTGTTATGCCGGCACTCGACTCTTCGTCGAAGACAACATCTACGACGAGTTTATCGACCGGGTGGTGTCACGAATCGAAGCGATGGACATAAAGAAAGATCCGAACGAGACCGATGTATCGGCGCTCATTTCACCTTCGGCGCAGTCGGAGGTCACGTCGTACGTCGAATCGGCTGTCGAAATTGGTGGGTCTGTGACCACAGGTGGGCGTATCCCCTTCGAAGAAGGAAATTTCTACGAACCGACGCTCGTTGAGAACGTACCCGACGACGCGGGAGTCTCCTGCGAAGAAATATTCGGTCCTGTCCTGACCGCCTATCGATTTGATTCCGAACAGGAGGTCGTCAAACGAGCGAACGACACAGAGTACGGACTGTATGCAGGCATCTGGACAACTGATCTAGATAGAGCAAATCGCATCACGGAGCTGATTGACGCCGGAACAGTTACGGTGAATAATTACGCCTCGCCAACTCCGCAGGTACCGTTCCCCGCATACAAACAAAGTGGAATCGGATCAGAGTATGCGACAGCCGCACTAAACCACTATACCAAAATCAAGAACGTTCGAATGACAGTCGACAGAACGCTCCGTTGATGAATCGGCAGGAGAGATAGTCAGTAAGCGGATTTTTCTCTACAGGTTTGACAGACCACAATGAATAAATAGGCATAGACTGACATGGGAATGTATGCCATCAACAGGTAGAAAAGTGTCATCTAATGGCCACGACACAAAAGATCACGAAGATCTTTTAGCAGAGATCGAAGCGTCACTTGAAAAGGGCAAACTCCCGCTGAAGACCTTCAATAGTGAAACGGTCCATAAACTGGAGCTTGATCGACTATTCGGACGTGAGTGGATATTCGTCGGTCATGAATCCGAAGTACCCGAGGAAGGTGACTACGCACGCCGCTATATTGCAGGTGATCCTTTCATCTTTGTGCGGGACATGAGTGGTGAAATTCAAGTGCTATTTGATAGCTGCCGTCATCGCGGCACTAAGCTATGTCGCGCTGAGCAAGGCAATACCTCCCATTTCCGGTGCCCGTATCACGGTTGGACATACAAGAATACCGGAGAACTCGTGGGAGTACCACAAAAGGAAATAGCGTTCAAGGACCTGGACCAATCAGAACACGGGTTACATAGTGCACCTCGAGTGGACAGCTACGCTGGCCTTGTGTTCGCCTCGCTTTCGGAGTCTGGTGAGAGTTTGGAAGAGCACTTAGGGGATTTCACCTGGTATCTCGATATCCAATTCAAACTCCCAGATGGTGGAATGGAAGTTATCGGTGAACCACACCGCTGGATAGTAGAGACAAACTGGAAGACTGGTGCAGATAACTTTGCTGGTGACAGCTATCACACTGGCTTTGCGCACCATTCTATCAAGCAACTCGGCCTTGGCGGTGACGACACTGTTGGTGTCGCTGGCGCAGGGGAGACGAAAGACCGGCACATCCACTGTAACGGCCACACGACCAGTACTCGAATGGTCGAGGGTGAAGACGTATTTATGACGTACCCCGATGAGATCGTGGAGCTGTTCAATCCGGATAATGTGACGTCAGATCAGTACGAGGCCGCGAAGGAGGCACTCTCGTTCACTGGAAGTGTTTTTCCGAATTTGGCATTTCTCAACTTCGGGGATATTACTGACGATCCCAACAAGGACGTCACTGGCTTCCTTGGCCTCCGGAAGTGGCAGCCAATCGGGCCAAACAAAACCGAGATATGGAGTTGGGCTTTCGCACCAAAGCGAGCATCAGATGAGGTCAAAGAGCGCATCTATAAAGTGTATATGTCCAACTTCGGCCCATCGGGGAACTTCGAACAAGACGATGTCACCATCTGGAACGGTATCACTGACGTCGCCGACTCGACGTTCGCTAAACAGCATGAGTTAGAACTAAACTACCAAATGGGCACGGAAGAAATGAGCGAAGTGGCCTTTGACGAACAGTGGCCCGGCCCAGGCACTGTCTACGCTATCAATTTAGAAGAGGTTGGTATGCAGAAGTTCCATGATCAGTGGTTCGATCATCTCTCAACACCACGAGATGGAAATGAACTATCGAGAGACTGTGAGCAGACAAGTAAATGCGAAATAGCAAGTGAGTGTGAACGGGCAAAGGATGGTAAATAGCATGGCTACGAACACTAATCGAAAGTCGGAATTGGATCAGCTTCTCTTAGAACGGTGTGTCGAACAGTTCCTATATGAAGAGGCGGCCCTGCTGGACCAGCGCGAACTAAAAGAATGGCTTTCGCTGCTCGAAAAAGATATCGAGTATAAGGCACCACTGCGAATCACACGCGAACACGTGAATGACAGTTTCAGTCGCTCATCGTATTACTTCGATGAAGACTATGGATCTTTGGAAGCACGGGTTCAACGGTTCGAATCAGAGTATGCTTGGTCCGAACGACCGCCATCCCGGACCCGTCGTTTTATTACTAACGTAGGCGCCAACGAGAGAGACGATGGCACTGTCGACGCGAGGAGTTACCAACTCCTGTACTATGGGCAGGGTGACTCAGAATCGTATACATTCCTCGCAGGGCGCCGAGAAGACGTACTGCGTCCTAACGGCAATACGTTCACCATAGCGAATCGCCACGTGTTCCTCGACCATGCAGTCCCGAAAATCGACAAAATTTCAATCTTTTTATGAGCCCACAAACTACTGTCACAGACGAGTTCGACATAGTGGTCAGATCTGACTCGGTTACCGTCCGAAAGTTGCTGACACCCCGAGGTCAGTTAGTCGAAATTGAATCGAATAAAGACGTACAGAATTCATCATCTCGAATCCGAGTCGATGCACTCGGTCTCGAAAGTCTCTCTTGGCAAACGGAGGCGGACTTAGTCGATCGGCTCGGCTGTGATCCACCACCTGAGCGGGATGACGGAAGCGAATCCCGATCTATTGATGAAACGTTCAAAATTAGTAACGAATATGCAGACGTCGTGGTCTCGAAAATGACAATGTCGAACGACGATGCACTCGCCATACATGCACCTGTGAAAAGAACCGAACTTCAACTACATCCAGCGATGCTCTGTGAACTCACAACGTGCGAAACCGACCTCTTTTCGGAGTTCTTGGAGACACCTCATGGCCCACATGAACACTAATTAAGAATGTCTCCTACTCTCTATCGGAACGGATAACGTCCTTCGAGAACGTCCTTTCGTTAGCATCATGGATTGCACGCGAGATGTATGGTGAGCGCAACTCTAATTCGTTAATACGTTGCTGGTCGAACCATTCTACAGCTTCAACGGTATCAGTTGGAACCGCGCGTGGATCTCCAGATAATTGTCCTAAGTACGTTATCGATAGAAACGGCCCGTCGACGAACGCGTCTTGTCCAAGATATACGCCAATAAGTCCGAATAAATCAACGTCGACGCCCACTTCCTCCTTCATTTCACGTACTGCTGTTTCAGTTGGATCTTCATCCTCTTCCACCCGTCCACCCGGAAGATTCCAAGTACCCTTTACTTTCTCTTTCCCCTCTTTGACAAGGAGAACTTCGTCGGCAGTACGTACTACAGTCGAGGCAACCAAAGTGTGCATACTGGCTATTCGGAGATCACCCACTAAGTAGTGACGCTCACTGGTAGCTACTGCTCTACACAAACCCAAAGATATAATATGACATAGGTAAGGTTCATATGTAGGGTGTTATAGACCACCATGACAGAGGAAATCAATTCAGAACCAGTAGACAGGTTTCCATGGCCAGACGAGGTTGAGGTTCCGGAAGAATGTGAGGGCTGGGAGGAGATGTATCCTCGATACTTTCGGTTCGGAGAGTCCCCAGAACGAACAGAACTAGAGAAGGACCGATTCTGGTTCTGGGATCAGAAGGATAGCCCGAGACCACTCCGTCCATGGGATATCACGCTTTGTGTCGAATCGATTGTGATGCAACTCTCTCAAGCACAGAGTCGTGTATTTGCGGTACCACCCGCGATGGGTATTGATCTGCGAATTATCGCTGGTTACTCGTATGCCTCACCAGTACCATGTGCAGACCCAGAGTTACTCGAAGAACGCAAATCTGTATTTAGCGAACGTAGCGAATATATCTATGAAAACTTTGAGGAACTCTACGAAGACGAGTGGCTTCCAGCCGTCAAAGAAATTGGTGAAGAGATTCGGAATCTCGATGTCCCAGAGCAACTTCCCGAATACGCTCCCGACGAAGTCGTTTTCGAGGCAAAAGGACTTTATCCCGAATCAGTCGATATTCAAAGCGCTTATAATCGATTACAGGAACTGACACTCAAAGGATGGCAACGTCATTTCGAGTACCTCAATCTAGTTTATCTGGCGTATCTCTCCTTCAAGGGAACTTGCGATGAACTCTTTCCTGAGATCAGTGATAACGCCATCGGTCAGATGGTTACTGGCCTCGAAACAGATCTGTTTATTGCTGATAAGGTTTTAAATGATCTCGCTCACCAGGCAATGGAGTTGGGTAACGATGTCCCGGAAATTCTGACTTCAGAACAAACCCCTGACGAAAAAATCACCCGTCTCAAGAAAACCGAAGCAGGTCGCAATTTTCTTGACGCCTTCGAGAAAGTGAAAGACCCATGGTTCCATATCACCGTCAGCAGAGGCTATCACAGTGCGGACGGTTCATGGCTCGATACGCTCGAACAGCCATTCGAACATCTCCAGGAGAAGGTGACCGCACTCCAAGAGGGTAAAGAAATCCGGCGTGACATCACAGCACTTCGGGAAGAGCGCGAGGAGGTCGTCAACGAATATCGGGGCTATCTCAGCGATGATGAACGTGCCCAGTTTGATCAGGCTCATCAACTTGTGCTGAAAGTCTACAATCACGCAGAGGATCACCAATTTTGGATCGAAAACTGGCTCCACACAATCATATTCCAGAAGCTCGATGAATTCGGCGAACTCTTAGTCAATCATAGCATCCTTGATGAGCCCCGCGACATTACGTTGTTTGGACGAAATGAAGTGTCAGAACTCCTCGCAGACCTTGCTCGCGTCTGGTCGCAGGGAAAAGGCGCTCACGTCCCAAACTACTGGAAAGAGGAGGCCGAAGAACGAAAACGCATACTCGATGCGGCCGAAGAGTGGTCACCACCCCCGGCGATCGGCGATCCACCCGAGGAGATCACGGATCCGATGGTGATTATGCTCTGGGGCATTACGACCGAAACTGTTCAGAACTGGCTCGGCTCGGAGCAGGAGGAAGACAGCAATGAGATGAAAGGCTTTGCGTCCTCGTCTGGCACAATCGAAGGGAAAGCACGAGTGGTCAAATCAGGAAGCGACCTGAAAGAAGTTGAGCGCGATGAGATACTGGTCTCCCCACTCACAAATCCGGATTGGACACCAGTATTTTCAAAAGTAGCCGGAGCCGTCACGGATAATGGCGGTGCGACAAGTCACACTGCTATCGTCTGTCGTGAGTACGGTTTGCCGGCTGTCACAGGGGTTGGGACGGCGACATCCCGCCTTCAGACGGGTGATCGAATCCGAGTAAATGGGAACAAGGGGAAAGTTGTGATCCTTGGGAACGAAGAGTAACAATTATACCGAATCAAAATTAACAATACACAATGGTCGATTCAACATACACCTTGCATTTCGAGTCTGAAAAATGCACAAAAGCGAATATTGGGCTGGTCGGTGGAAAGAACGCCTCACTTGGGGAACTGATGGAAGTCGGTGATGATGTCCAAGTTCCGCCCGGGTTCGTTGTCACTACGGACTTCTACGAAGCCTTCCTCGAAACGCAGTCACTCGACAACTACATTACGGAGCGAATTTCTGAAGTTGACATCGACGATGACAACGCTGTTGCAGCCGCAAGCAGCGATATCCGAGAGCACATCGAAAACGCGTCATTTCCTCCCTTCCTTGCCGAGGAACTCAAATCATCATGGGAACAGCTACAAACAAAGACAGGAACAGATGACTTGCAAGTCGCTGTCCGATCATCTGCAACGGCTGAAGACTTACCTGACGCAAGTTTCGCCGGACAACAGGATACCTACCTCAATGTAACTGATTTCGAGTCAGTCACACAGCGAACGAAAGAATGTATGGGGAGTCTGTTCACTGCTCGAGCGATTACTTACCGTGAGAAGCATGGGTTCGACCGTGATGAAGTACTCATTAGTGTCGGGATTCAAAAAATGGTGGACGCGCGGACTTCAGGCGTGATGTTCACGCTCAACCCTTCAAATGGAGACCAATCCAAAGTCCGGATCGAGGCAAATTGGGGACTTGGCGAAGCCGTCGTGAGCGGTCGTGTCTCACCGGATAGTTTCCTCGTTGATAAACCCGTCTACAAGATTGTTGATCGCAACATTCAGAATAAAGAAAAGATGATAGTACCAACAGATGCCGGGATCGAGGAAGTAACCGTTGAGGACGACAAGCAAAATGTGCCATCGCTAACGGCTGATGAGATCATCGGACTTACCGATCTCGCGAAGTCAATTGAGAGGTACTACGACGAACCACAGGACATTGAGTGGGCGATCGAAGAAGATGGCGATAACAAGCAGTTCTTCATCTTACAGAGTCGCCCAGAGACCACGTGGAACAAAGAAGACGGTCAGAATTCTGATAACACGAGCTTCTCAGATAATTCAGCGGACCAAATTCTTGACTACTTGTAGTCTCAGACCCTCTAAGTGCCTTTACTAAATCAGCCCAAAATCACATTCCTCATTTGATGGTGGGCGGGAACATAAACGGAGTAGAATGACTATCATTACTTACTTGGGTAGATTATCGAACACGTCTTTTAGAGAATCGCATTCTCAACCCCTTCAAACTACGTTCAACGGTAATGGAAAACTGCAATTTGTAGGAAATAGTAGCTCTCAAACCCAGCACCTGATAAAGCGAGCAAAGATGCAAATACTTGTTGAAAGTATGTCCGTGACATCTATCCTCGGTTAAGCGGTCAGGACAATAGACCGTGTGTATCCAGCAGAATAGTCGTAGTAAATAGCGATCTGAAAATGAGACGTGTATTTATCTATCTGAGCCGGTCGTGGATTCCAACATAGCATTCGTCTAATCCTCAAGCAATATACTACGGTATATCTGTCAGTACAATCCCCTTAAAAATTCTTGAGTATCAATTCGGGTCGCGAGTTGACTTCGACAATATCGAATCGATCCTTTGGGATAAGGCGGTAGTTGTTATCAGTAGATGTCCTATTTTATAAAAATAGATAATCGCGGTTCAAAGCGCTATTTACGCAATTTAATTTACAATGTCAGAACCGGTTGTCCATTGCACTATTCAGATATATCGAAGTGCCATCCTATTACAGTACTACAGATGTAATCCAGTCTAATTTGACGATACTGATACCCTTAAATCCAGCATCTATAGTCGAACAAGGGGTTTGATTTGATTCGATAATATCGAAGTAAGAGCTCGGTAGGCACCGGTGAATTGAGTATATTTCTTCATTTGCGAAGCTGTCGAGTGTTACCGATGTCGTACCCACTTAACCGTAATGCGGTTGGCTGGATTTCATTCACCGATTCCTCCGAGATCGACTAGATATCGGATACAGTTTATTGTCAACCGGTACATAATGAGCAACGAATCGCTCATCGGATATCGCCGATGGGATCACCGGTAGTAGCCGTACAGTACCGAGTCAGCTGTAAAAGCATGAGTTAGCGCTGTTTTATCTTCTCATCAGACAATCGTTAAATATATATTCGAGTAATTGGGTATTGGTACCATGACGCTCAGCGAAAGCGGATGGTTACCACAGTCTATCCACGGCGCTATTGCGTTCAGTGGAGTCCTGATCATGATCGTGTTTCATCACTCCGAACTACTCGGTCTCATGGATGCGGGGTTATTGTTTGGATGGCTACCAATCCAACTCTTATATGATATAATGTATCTCCTGGTCAGCGTAGTATTTCTGTACTGGATCGCGGGAATAATGCCAGATTCACCGGACGAAACGGTTTCAGTCACACAGACTGAACGCTCAGTATCGACCGAGCCCGCGGAAAACACGGAGGGATGAAACATGGTTGCAATATCCAGTGACGTCCTACTGATTCTCACGATCGTCGTAGTGTATCTACTCATCGTTCTTGGGGTGGGACAATATGCTGCTCGAAACACAGGGGACTCGCGCGAAGATTATCTCATGGCAAACCGGTCATTTGGCACTCTCATTTTATTGGCCGCTTTATTTGCAACGAACATGTCTGCTGTGACGATGATCGGGGCGCCTGGACTTTCATATAAGGTCGGACCGAGTGCGCTCGGGTACTTTGTAGGACTCTTTCCCTTCCTATTCTCGGTACTAATGATGACGGTCGGATACCGTATCTGGTTGGTTGGCAAACAGTTTGGACATATTACCCCTGCACAAGTGATCAATCATCGGTTGAACTCGACGTATCTCGGGGTACTTGTAACAGGATTGTTCGCGTTTTGGACTGTTCCATATCTTTTGGTCGGTGTCCAAGGGGCTGGTATCGTTTTCGAAGCGCTAACAGACGGAGTCGTTCCATACTGGGCCGGCGGGTTGACCATCGTCGTGATCGTATTCACGTACGTCTACAGCGGAGGGATGCGCGGAACAGGGTGGACGAACGCGTTCCAGGGTGCTTTCTTTCTCGTTTTACTCCTCGCCTTCGCCATCTTGGTTCCGCTCCGACTCGGTGGTTTCGACGCCGCAACCCAAGCATCGCTGCAAGTGAATCCTGACCTATTAAATCGAGCGAATATTCCTACGCTTGGACTGAAAGAGTACTTCTCAGTCGGCATTCTCGTATCGCTTGAGACGTTCATTCTCCCACATCTGTTCATGCGGTATATGACCGGAAATTCTGTCACAGAACTCAAACAGACTGCGGTTGTGTATCCAGTTGCAATCGTTCTCTCGTGGGGTCCAGCCGTATTAATCGGATTCTGGGGCGTTGGTCAATTCCCAGAGCTTGCGAACCCCGACTTTGTTCTCCCGATGCTCGTCCAGGAAACGTTCCCTTCGTGGGTTGTCGGACTTGCTCTCGCCGGTATATTGGCTGCCATGATGTCAACGCTCGATGGACAGGCGCTCACCCTCGGTACGATGTTCACCGAAGATATCCTTCGACCGTTCACAGATATTACCGAGCGCCGCGAAGTACTCGTCACACGTGGATTCATCCTGGTACTACTACTACTTGCCTGGATCGGATCCCTTCTCACCCGTGACTCGGTCATCGACACGACGATATTTGCCTTCACCGGGTATGCGTTGATGTTCTTCCCAATTGTGAGTACGTTCTATTCCAAAAGGGTGAACAAATACGCGTCAGGAGCGGGATTACTCGTCGGATTTTTCGGCCACTGGGCGTTCGAGCTGGGTGTGATTCCACAGACATACGCGTTCGGATTCCTCCAGTTTATCCCCGTTCTACTTGTGCAGTTGGCCGTGATGATCGTCGTCACGCTCGCGACGCCGACACCACCCGAAGACCGTGTCCAACAGTACAAACAGCTCTTCAACGGGATCTGGTAGTGACTACACTACGCTTCCATTTATTGTGCTTCATGGCACGGGAATAGGGATCATGCGGTTCATCTGGATGCTAGTTAAATCAAGTGTGCACCCTATTTTCACAAAATATGTCTAAAAATGAATACTTTCGAGAGAAGGCACGTAGAGCGCGCGCTCGTATAGTGAAGCCTGATTCGATAGCATGGATTGTCTAGTAATCGGAACTCTCACAGAAAATCGCAGTAGGTGATTGGGACACTACCGTTCGGAGATGGGCAACGAATCGTGTTTCTCTCTGAACAACCCTCGTAACGCCTTCTTATCGTACTTTCCAGTGGAGGTACGAGGAATCTTTTCGATAAACTCGAAATAATCCGGCAGCCACCATTTTGGAACATCCGCCAGAAGATGTTCTTCGAGTTCGTTCGAGGTTACATTGCCATCGGCGTGGATATACGCAATCGGACGTTCCTGCCATCTTTCGTGATCAACGCCGACCACCGTTGCTTCGCTGACCGCTCCGTGTGCCATCAATTTATTCTCAAGTTCCACTGACGAAATCCATTCACCGCCACTCTTGATGACGTCGTCGACCCGATCGACAATATTGAGGTAACCGTATTCGTCGAACGTACCGATGTCACCAGTCTTGAACCATCCGTCACTCGTAAACGACTCCTCGGTTGCATCGGGCCGCGAATAATATTCATCTATAACCCAGGGTGCTCGCACTTCGATTTCCCCCTTCGATTCGCCGTCGTGGGGCACAGATTCTCCATCTTCGTCCCGGAGTCTGACCTCCGCACCAGGGATCGGAATTCCCGGTTTTGTTCGCAGTTCGTACTGTTCTTCCTTTGGGAGCGTTCGCACCTCCGTCGTCATCAGCGTGTTCACGAGATGTGGAGACGCTTCAGTCATCCCGTAACCCTGGATGATGGGTGCATCGAACTCCTCTTCATACCGGCGCATTAGTGCCGGAGGGGGAGAGCTTCCAGCAGTCAGAATTCTGTTTAGATTGCTAACATCAGCCTCCGGATTCTCGTCTATGTAAGTCTCCATGTCTGACCAGATAGTCGGAACGGCGGCAGCGACAGTCACCCCATGATCTCGGATCATCCGTTCGACACTCTCAAGGTTGGTATGTGGACCTGGAAGCACAAACGATGCTCCATAGAAAGTTCCGCTGTACGGAAGCGCCCACCCATTGACATGGAACATCGGAACGACTGGGAGGATGACATCAGACTCACTAACGCCGAAGCTGTCTTTCGCGCCATAGTTCATACTCAGTAAGTATAAACCACGGTGCGAGTATGCAGCGCCCTTCGGGATGCCGGTTGTGCCAGAGGTATAACAAATACCGCACTCTGTCTCCTCATCCAGATCTGGCCAGTCATACGTGGTCGAATAACCCTCAATGAAGGATTCATAATCCGAGACAGCGGAAAGCGACGTGTTAGGGACGATGTCGGCGAGTACGATGTACTGTTCGACAGTCTCTAACTCAGGTGCAATCGACTCGACGGTCGAGATAAACTCCGGATCAACAAACAGGAGACGATCATCGGCTTCATTGATTATTTGTATTAGATGTGATTCAGGGAGCCGATGGTTCGTCATATGGATACTGCGCCCGCTACACGACGGTGCGTAGTAGAGTTCGTAGTGGCGGTAGTGGTTCATGGCCATCACGGAAACACGATCACCGTTCTCTAGGCCGAACTCGTCAAGGGCATGCGCTAACTGGCAAATTCGCTTGTAAGCCTCCTCATACGTGTAGCGGTGATATCCACCATTCGGAAGTTTTGTGATGATTTCTTTCTGTCCGAACTGATTAACCGCCCGTTGGAGCGTTTTCGTTAACGTAAGTTCATAGTCCATCATGGTTGATATCTTATGAGATGTGACCCTTGTATCGTAGTCCTTTCGGTCATTTACTGTCCCTCGAACTCTGGTTCACGATCCTCACGAAACGCCGAGATACCTTCAGTCATGTCGTCAGTTGTCATCAGTAGACTGAATCCTTGCTTCTCAAGTTTGAGTCCGGTTTCGAGATCGGCGTCTTGGCCTCGATCAATAGTATCCTTGGCAATCTTGAGCGCTATCGGTGGCCCCTGCGTTATATCTGAGAGGTACTCCTCGATCGTCTCGTCTAGCGCTTCAGGTTCTACTGTATGGTGGACAAGACCCCACTCATCAGCCTTCGAGGCGTCGATATGGTTCCCTCGAAGCACAAGTTCCTTGGTGAGAGGCTCACCAATAGTCCTAACGAGACGTTGAGTCCCCCCTCCACCGGGTATCAGTCCGAGATTTATTTCGGGTGACGCAAACGTAGAGTTCTCGGTGGCAATTCGGAAATCACATGCAAGTGCGAGTTCGAGACCGGCACCGATACAGTGTCCGTCAATCTTCGCGATAGTTGGACGGTCGAACTCGGCGACAGTGAGCATCGTTTCGTCAATATGCATCATCTCAGTTGGCGTCGTCGTTGTGAACTGAGCGATATCAGCACCCGCACTGAAATTCTCGCCAGCCCCCTCGAAAATGACGCATGTAACTTCGTCTGTATCTACCGAGTTCAATACGGACTCAACCTCGTCGAACATATCTTCGTTAAACACATTGAGTCGTTCCTGTCGATCGAGTGTGACAGAAAGAACACCGCGTTCATCGAGCTGGTGATCCAGATAGAAGTAAGGGCCGTCACCCGTATAATTGTAAAATCCTCTTCCAGCCTCTTCTCCGATGTGCCCTTGCTCTACAAGTTCAATAAGATATTCTGACGGCTCATAGCGGTCGGCTCCGGTCACTTCGTGTAGTGATTTGAGCTTTTCGAGCACTGCGTCGAGACCGATTTTGTCCGCAGTCCGGCATGTTCCCTCGGAGAAACGTCCGCCAAGTCGCATGCCTACGTCAATGTCCTCAGGTGATGCGACGCCTTTACCAACGAGACGTGCCGCAGCGTTAATCATTCGTGCTTCGATACGGAGTGTATCGACCCCCTCAGCGTCCTCTGGTTCATATGTAGTTCCGAGGCCATCTTCGTACTCGTAGAAGCCCTTACCCGTTTTACGGCCGAGCTCCTTATCATCAAATCGACTTTGAATTGATTCAGGGATGGGCCTGTCCCACTGTTCACGCGTGTGCACTAAGACATCAAGGCCGCCGAAGTCATTGAGTTCAAACGGACCCATCGGGTAACCGCGTTCGTATACCATTGCTGCGTCAATACCCTCGACAGTAGTGTCACCCTCGTCGAGCATCCATGCTGCCTCCTCCATGAACGGTGTAATGACATTGTTAACAACGAACTCAGGAACATCCTTGTGGACGTAGATTGGAGTCTTGTCAAGTGATTCAGCAAACTCGTAGGCCTTCTTAGCAATGGAATCATCTGTAAATTCTCCGTAAACAACTTCCACAAGATTCATTTTCACCGGTGGATTGAAGAAGTGAAGTCCACAACAGCGCTCGGGTGATTTCGTTTCGGCCGTGATATCCGTTACGCGGAGACTCGAAGTGTTTGTCGCGATGATTGTATCTTCATCCACATATTTTTCAACATCGCTGAACGTCTCCTGTTTCAGATCTAAGTTCTCGGGAACCGCCTCGATAACTAGATCGGCGTCCGAGACAGCTGCCGCCAGATCTGTTTCCGTCTCCATCCGATCGAGAACCGTCTCGGCATCCTCGTCGATGACTCCCTTTTCGGCAAGTTTACCGACACTCCATTCGACTTGATCATAGCCGTTCTGGACGTACTCTTCTTTGATGTCGCGGAGACAGACATCATATCCCGCGATGGCCGATAGCTCGGCGATTCCGTGACCCATGCTACCTGCGCCGAGCACGGTTACTGTCGAGATTTGGCAATTGCTACCCATGCACTAGGAATAATTGAAGTATGTATATTTAAATCTATCTCAGACCAGCGCTCGTTTTAACCGATATCCAGATAGGGCCTTCTTGTCTAGTCATCACAGGTCGAACAGACGTTCAGCGTTTTCGTGAAGAATCATTTCGCGAGTTTCTTCGTCAAAATCCATTTGTTCGAAATCAGCAAGCCAGTCTTCGGGAGTCACCATTGGGTAATCAGATCCAAATAGTACTTTATGCGGGACTCGCGACTTCGCGTAGTGAATTACCTCATCGGGAATGTACTTCGGGAGCCATCCGGAGAGATCCATATATACATTACTTTTGTGAGTCACGACTGAGAGCTGTTCTTGATGGAACGGCCAGGCCGGGTGTGCAATGATGATGTCCAAGTCGGGATGTTGTGCGGCCACCTCGTCGATATGGATTGGACGCGTATGCTTGAGCATTAGTCCGTCGCCAGCGGGACTCCCAGCACCGATACCGGTGTGCCCACCGTGGAACAGCACGGGTTTGCCGAGCTTTTCAAGGGTCTCCCAAAGTTCATCAAATTGCTCGTCACTCGGGGTGAATCCTTGAACCGCCTGTTGAAATTTGAACCCATCTAGATCAAGGTCTTCAACCGCTCTGACTGCCTCTTCTCGGGCCGACTGACCTTTGTGAGGATCGACGCTCGCGTACCCCATGAACAGGTCGTACTGGTCGCGTACTTCAGCCACCCAATCGTTTGGAATCGGAGGCGTACCGGTATTGGTCTCGCTGTCGAGCGCAAAGAGGATCGATGTGTCGATTCCCCACTCTCGAAATTTCTCGACTGTCTCGTCAATCGGTTCCGGCGAGAGATCCTTACCAAAGTAGTCTAGCGCATGCTCCAAAGACTCACCACCCTGTTCAAAGAACAGTTCGTTAGCAGGATGTACGTGCGTATCGATGACTGTTGACATCAATTGAAGCATTTATCTGGAGTGTTAAAAAATTATCTGTTGGGTCAATTTCAGAATTGAGAGTCAAAGTAATCCTAACAAATCGACTGTGTGTGTGAGAAGTGCGCAAATCGGAATCAAAAGTAACGTCCGGACTGAAAAGATAGCGACGACATCCCGAAATCGCACTGGAACATCCCCAAACATGTCCATCATCATGGGCCCAGACGCAGAGAGAAAGAGGATCTGACCGCTGACTACTAAGAGGACAAAGAACTTTGCAGCTGGTTGGAGTTCAACTGCAGTTAACGCCGCAACGTACATGTCGGCGAATCCGATCACAAGAGCTGAGGCGACAGTTTCTGCATTCGGAATGCCAAACAGGGCGATAACCGGCTCAAGTGGAGTCGATAGTGTCTGAAACACCGAGGTATTGTGGTAGAGGACAAGCACGGCGACCCCGACAGAAACCACCGTTCCAACAATCGTCGCGGTTAGTTCCAATCCATCAATAAACCCATTCCATGCTGATTTGGGTGTGGACATCTCTTTTGATTCAAGAACAGCCTCTTGAACAGCTAATCGAAGGAAATCACCCGGTGTCCCTTGGAGATTCGGCTCGACACTTGGTTCGGAGATGTACTCCTCCGGTACCCGAGAAAGCGGTGGTAGTCGAATTGATATGATCCCTACGGCCAGGATGGCAATGAGATAGGCAAACAGTATAATCGGGAAGATTTCTAGCATCTCGAAGGCGGATGCAAACACGCCGATTGTACCGATACTTCCGGTACCGAAGCACGAGCAGATGATAAATACTTCACGTTTGTTGTATCCACCTCTGTTAAACAGTTTCCGAGTGACATAAAACCCGATTGCGAAAGATCCCGCCCACGAGGCAGCCCCGTCAAGAGCTGCGCGTCCTGGAAGGTCAAATAGTGGCTTCATCACCGGTCGGGCCAACGTTCCGACGAACTCTAGAGCTCCACAATCAACGAGCAAGTTTACGAATATCGACCCTAAAGGGATGATGATGACGATACTCAGTACGAGTGTTCCCCACACGACATTAGAGACTGCAGGATCGAGAAGCCACATTGGTCCGATACCAAGTAAAAAGCCGGTCGCTAAAAACGCACCCGTGATACGCAGTACCCAAAACGCACCTGACGTTGTCCAGATGTCGAGGTGCAGTGTGCCGGCCAAATCGTCATTCAATCTGAAGATATCTCGGTAGTGAATTTCTGCTATTGTCGTCAGTACAGCTGAAGCGACTACCATCGACCACGCTACACCAAGTATGAAACCGGCGAATTGTCGTTCGATTAATCCAACAACAATATCAAATGGAACTGTAAGCGTGCTATCCTGTGGCACTGGAAGTACAAAGAAAGCGACGCCAACAATGAACAATCCGAGGAAACGAAGGAGTGGAATCAATTCCAACTTGGAGTGCAGAACATCTCCAATTTCCTCGATCTCTTCATCCGTCTCTTCCCACGTCTCGTGGTCGCTGATCCAAATGTCTCGACTAAACATGGTGTGATAGCCAATCTCACCCATTCGTCCAGGGATTATAATTGTATTGATTGATTCAATATTTGATGTCCGAGAGGAAGAAGATAAAATCGCCGTTAACTCCAGGAGAAGTAAGAGACGGTCAATCTCACTGATGAGCTTCAGACGATAGTCACTAGAATGGAATCTCCACCAGTATCGTCTAACAATATCAGACGGATACCCGATTCCGAGCTCATCATGATAAGGGTCTCTTAGTTAATCAGTTTCCCATTACATAGCTAATTCTGTAACGTCTGTCGATAGGAGATGATCGTAGTGCTCAGCCGAGTAGACAAGAAAACTGCGAAAAAATCACCTCTTAGACTGCTCTGTCCGAATCAATGATCCTACCGATTGAATGAGTTTCGTTCGTATATATTAGACGAAGCTTTCTTTAGACGGGTCAGTCCCCGTACTGATAGTTTATCGTGATACTATCTGCTTTTTCCTGTAGTTTTTGTCTCATCTCAGAACGGAACTCGACATTTTGAAGTCTCCTCGTCGGGCAAGCAATTGCGAGTACGGCCTGAAGCGTATCGTCTACAAGTATCGGCACAGCAATGGCCCCCATTCCTTGTACCTGCTGATCCCAATCAAACGCAAACCCTTTCTCCTGGATCTGTTCTATCTCGACGCGTAACGATTCTGGGTCGGTGACCGTCGCCTCGGTTCTCTGCTCGAATCCTCCTTCATCAAGAATGTCTTGGCTACGGGAGTCCTCCATATATGCCAAAAATACTTTCCCGGCAGCATGCGAGTGAATTGGAATGGTCATCCCCGGGTACGTCCCCAATTTGAGTGCTTGGACGCCACGTTCCTGATGAAATAACACTGTCTGGCCCTCTTCTTCGATAAACAATGTAACCAGCTCGTCTGTTTCTCTCGCTAGTCTCCACATATCTGATTTTGAGACCTGAAATATCCGACTGCGGTACTTGAGTCGGGATCCCATCATTAGAAATTGGGAGCTGAGGCGATACTCACCACTCTCGTTGATGACATATCCTGCAGACTGTAACGACCGAAGATAAACATGAGCAGTACTCTTTGAGAGGCCCAGATGAGAGGCAATCTCTGATGGACCTGCATTACGAACTTCCGAGAGGGTTTGGACAATCTCAAAGGTACGAAGTATGGATTTCATCGGTGGAGTGCCGCTTGTCATTGTTTAGAGCAAAAAGATTGGAATAGATAAATCGTTCGGATATGTTAGACGGAGACGGTTCGCCTGGTTTAGTGGACCATTTCAGAACGACAAAATCCCGGAAGAGATCTGATCCGAGATTTATATTTGACATCTACAAAACAGGTCCGCTATAGGCTTGGAGAACAGCGATGAATCACTCTACGGTGTTCAACACCACTATGTTGTGGCATCTTGTCAATTTCTGGAACTGCGTGACTCAACGTCGTGAGCACAAGGTAGTTTGCATGGTTGTGCCGATCGGACCGCTCACATCAAGACTGTTGTTGCCTACTCAACTCCAGTCGGCAGCTTGGGGAGACGAATTTAAACACTCATTTGGCTACAGGGTAACTTTATATATGGCAATGAAATACAGTCATGATATGGACTTATTAGATGAGGCCATGATTCCAGCGGAGGCAAAGAAGGTAAAACGACGCGCACGGTCGTTTGCTCAAAAGAATATCGAGCCTGTAGCGGGAGAATATTTTGAATCAGGTGAATACCCATTCGAAATCATTAGAGCAGCGCGTGAAGAGAGGTTAGTTGCCCAAGAGATATCCAGCGACTACGGGGGAACTGACCGATCATTGAGCGAGGCAGTCGCTACTGCAGAAGAGTTTTTTCGCGCCGATGCGGGTATTGGCCTCGCACTCATGGGACAGAGCTTCGGATCAGGAATCCTTGAGGAATTTGGCACGGAACATCAAAAAGAGATGTTCCTCAGACCAATCGCCGAAGGTGAAGCAATCACTGGGATGGCTATATCTGAACCGGAGACAGGGAGCGACTTAGCTGGGATGGAGACAGCAGCGACACGAGATGGCGAGGGGTGGGTGATAGACGGTGAGAAGTACTGGATTGGAAACGGCGTCGAAGCAGACTGGATTCTTGTATATGTCCGCACGGAAGAGAACGAGAGCCGCCACAAAAATCACTCAATGGTAATCGTTCCGACCGACAGCAAAGGATACGAAGCCGAACATATTCCGAAGAAAATCGGCATGCACGCATCGAAGCAGTCCCACATCACATTCGATAATTGTCACGTTCCTCTTAGAAATCTCGTTGGAGAACGTGGGGAGGGGTTTCGGATGGTCGCCGAGTTCTTCAATCACGGCCGAACACGCGTTGCAGCACAGGGGATCGGACTCGCGGCGGCTGCCATCGAAGAGGCATGGGAATTCGTACATGAACGGGAGGAATTTGGCCGATCAGTCTCGGATTTCCAGTCCGTCAAACATGACCTCGCGCAAATGCGGACGAAATTCGAAAGTGCTAGGGCACTACTTTGGTACACGGTAGACCGAATGGAGGCAGGCGAAAACGCGGCAAAGTGGGCTGCGATGGCGAAACTGCACGCGACCGAGACTGCAACTGAGTGCGCACAAACCGCGATGCAAATGCATGGTGGCCAGGGTATCCTCAACGACAGTCGGATTGGTCGGGTCTACCGTGACGTCCGAATGCCTATTATCTATGAAGGTGTGAGCGAGATTCAACGAGATATAATATACGACAATTTCTAATATTGCCATTATCCCTCGTGGTCTTCGGTTCTCGGAATCGCCTTTACTGATTACTCGCGGATTTCCATTTGACATTATTGCAAGAACGATACCCATATAAAACGACATTTTGCTCGAATCTTTCGCGATGTGTGTGTGCTGTTCTACATATAGGCATGAACAAGGTTCAGCGTGATTCCCATATGTCGAAGTTTCTAGTTGGCTTTAGAGCACTGTTTTCCTTCGTCGTAGCAGCTCGACGGATACCCTCACTCTTATGTGAAGTTCGTGGTGATCTTATCCCCCATATTCCATACGCAGTTATTCCATCGCTATCAGCAATAACATCAGATTATTGACGAAGGATTTAAATAATTAACGATAAGGATATACATACTATGCCAAAGAATGGCAATAGCGATGAGGAGGAGATACTTAATCGTCCCTCGATCACTAGGAGATCCACTTTGATGGGACTGGGCGCACTTTTCGGCACCACTAGAGTATCCGGCACCCAAAGTAATCGTGGACAAACAGATACTGGAAAACCACGAGCTCCCCAAGAAAGATCTGTGGAGACTACCACCCGTCTCGATGAGGTACTTCCTGGAGATACATTCGGAAAGATAGATATCGGGGCTTATTCTCACTCCTTACAGATGAGCGGAACACGGCAGCCCGCGTGGATGATTCAGCCGTTCCATGAGGATACAACGATAAAGAACTCATCATACAAACAAATGGGTTCTAACATCGGATACGGATCGATTCCATTCGCACCGGGTCAGGTACCTATCCTCCGAACCGTCGTTCATTTCGAGGCTGCAGCTTCCACCACTACCAATCTCCGTCTTTCAATCGCGAACAAGCCCGGAAATGTATCAAAATCAGGTGAATTCATCCCGCTTGACGAAGAGCAGTCGTCCACACAGACAATTGTTGAGTTGTCCGGGAAAGGAACCACTCAGATATACGACGAGGTATATTTGACGGAGTTTGAGGACATCGTTTCAGGCAGTCCAGCGGGAGAGGGTGCTAACGATTCCGAGTACCCAATAAATACATTCATTGTAGAAGCAAAAACCGACGATCCAAGCACGACATCGACGATTAAGAGTGCGACTACCGTCTCACTCGAACTGGAGGCACTCTAATGGTCCGAATTGGCTGGCTGTCAGATAGCCATATTGATCCCTTCTCCTCGCCTGACGTGGGGCGGACCGATTTGCCAGGTGCAGGGGAATGTCTTACGGAGGATATTATTTCCCTCTTTGAGACGTACGGTATTTCCGACCTTTTCTTTAATGGGGATGCCGTCTTTCAGAGCGATGCGTTCTGGGACAGCGGATACGAACATTCGTGGCCAGCATTCTACGATCGGTTTTGGGAATTAGTCGATAATAGTGGATACGGCAACAACGTTGTCTGTACACCCGGTAATCACGATATTCCACTACAGCATTTCGTCGAGTCTGACAAGCGTGCACATCTTAGATACAAAAAAGAGTACGATGGTGTAACCGTGTTGATGGTGAACACGGCTGGGAACGGCTGGGTCAGCGGATCACCCGAGATGGGCTATGGATGGACGAGTGGTTACGTTCCCTATAAGGACCTACGGTGGCTCGATCGCGAACTTTCTCAGGCGGGAGATAACGCTAAGATTGTCTACTTTCATCACCACGCTTGGTTCACTCCCGGGGACCCTAACGCGTCATCCGAAACGGACAATCAAAGTGTTTCTGAACTTTACTGGGTCTGTCGGAACCATCGGGCGATACATGATATCTTGTCATCATACGATAAAGTCATCTGCCCACAGGGTCATACCTCGCAAGTCCAGGCGGAAGGTTCCTCAAACGTAGACGGTGTTGAGTACCTGTACAAGAAACACTACTACCATGTATATGAAGGGCACGTGACGACGTACGCCTATCTAGATGTGGATTCTACTGGCGCTACTGTAACCACGGTAGATCACGATACTGGAAAAGAAAACACGATTCTGAACAAGACTTTCGGTCGGTGTTAACTACGTTCGGAAAATACAGATGTGAACCGCAGTCTCTATCGCCTTTTCCAGCTATTATGAGATAAGATGGTTCACATATATCGAACCACTGATCGAGAGTAATCATCCGGGTGCCGACTGCTCGCTTGGATAGTGGATCGTTTATCGTTGAATCCGCATTCAGTAAATTCAGTGCTACTCGTTGGTTGCTGATTCATCCAACGAGCAAGTATTCTGCACCAAAAACCCGAGTGTGGAGGGCAATGCGATTACAAATGCTGTAGACCCTAGTCGCAGCCGAGACCACAAGCAGTCCAAATTTGTCCTCCACAACTTAGATCGACACCAGCGACGGCATCTTAACGCATGGGGAGAGCGTGAGAGCGATAGAATTACAGGCGCAGAATTGTAAGAAGAGGACTGGAATATCTCCGTTATTTCGGTTCGAATAGTGAGCTCCATTTGCGTATGAGAACAGCGCGGAGTATTCCTTAGGGATGGATTATCGTAGTATTCATCGATTGGTTGCGAAAGAAAGATTTCGAGGGTGTCAAAATTATAGTATAATTGAACGAGATTGGTTCGGTTGTTTTTGTAAAAGATCAGCGTTTCGACTGCCGAACCAGGTCATACCTCGACCAGCGATTTCGATGAGCTCAAAAAAGTTGGTAGCATATAAACATCTACTACAGTGACCGCTTTCGTAGCGTTCCTCGACAACCTGAGGATCATTATTTCAAATTGGCCTTCACCGCTCCAAAACAGTCGAACCATCGAATATCATCTTTAGATTGCTCTCTGCCAATTGGTGCTGTGCCCTCCCACTCGGACAATGAACGATATTCGTCCCGATCTGTTTCGATATATCCGAATCACCTGAATTCATCAGCTCATATTACTAATAGCTATCCCGATTTTCGCGGTTGTACGAGCGAGCTTTCGATAGAAATGCAATCAAGGCACTCAGGTTGCATGCGGAAGTACCGCAAATGAAATCTAATTCATCAACCGCTTTTGATGAAATCAGCGATGGCCTGTCCAGTCTATGCGGGTTCAGAAGAAATTCCTCAGACAGGAAATCTGAGATTAACACCTCAAATGAAAAAGTGTGGTGCAGTAAGATACAGCCAAAGCAAGGCAGTTCAGAAAAAGAGTACAAACACACCAATCTGTATAGGGACTAGGACAAGAAGCGTTGTGATAGCGATTGCGCTCGACAGACGAATCAGTTCACCACTACCAACGACATCCATCCCGAGGATAGCGACGAGAACCGCCGACTGATATGGAAAAAAGTAGGTGTTGAGCGCCACAGCCTCGATCATTGCAACAGGAACCAATGGAATACCGGCGCTACTCGAAAACGAGGTGAGAATCGGTGTGAGCACGCTAGCAACAGCAAGCCCCTCCATCACTAGTGTAAGTAGTTGTGAGACGACAACTACGAATACGAGTACAACTGGTAGCGATGCGTCATTTGGTAACTGAGATAGAAGAGCTGCAGCGGCCATGTTAGTAAACCCGGTTTGCTGGAGGCCCGCTGCGATAGCGAAAACCGCTCCAAAAAAGAAGAGAATCGAGAAATCGGCCTCGGCGACAGCGTCCGAACCAACAACACCGATACGTGGAGCAAATGTTAAGAGTGCGACCACGAGTGCACCGTACAATGGATGCAGTCCATGGAGGAAGTCAGTCGCCCAGATGGCCACTCCCACGAGGAGAAAGCTGAACATCCGTAACTGCTCGGTAGTCACAGTCACACCCTCGGTTCGTTCAGGAGCGACGATAGCGTCCCTGTCACGTGGGCGATACAGAAAGTAAGAGACACCAATAACCACCAATACACGGCCAACGCTCATCACGGGACCGAGCCAGCGTAGCCATTCGGTCCACGAAATAGATTGTCCGGCGGTTGATTCAACTAATCCAGAGACAATGATATTCGCCAGAGAGCCCGTCAGAACGCCCGAAGAACCATAGAACGTCGCAAACAGCGGTCCAAGAAAGAGCCCGATCTTGGGTCGACGCTCAGTGAAGAGATTCCCAAGCGAGATCAGTATTGGTCCGAGGATGAGTACGCGTACAAGTGAAGATGGAACTAGGATGGCCAGCATGAGGCTAGCAGAGCAAAACACGACAAGCAAATATCGGTATGCAATTACAGCGTCAGTCATCGTACGGTTAGGCATCTGATTGCGAGCGAGTTCTTCAACCAATTCTGCTAGTCCGCTCTGACGGGACGCTTCACCAATAAGTATACCGACGGCAACTAGCCATGTTGCTGGCGATTGGAATCCGGTCAGTGCTAACTCTGACGAGAATAGAACTCCGATCAACCCGATACCGACGAGCGCGGTAAACCACGGTTCTAGCGGTGACCTGATCCACAGCACAATACAAAACACTGTGATAGCGAGCATGAGTTTCGCGTTCGTCGAAATCGGAGCAAACTGGAGAATACTCCCTGCCGCAAGAATACTGATCGGAATCGACAGCCACTCAGGATCGACAGCAGTGAATTCGACAGCGGGCCATCGCGATTCGTTCGACATCGTAAGTCGGTAGTTACGTTCCTTCCTCTTTATTTTATCGGGAAATTTGAGCCCAAAGATAAGAGCAGCGCATCCACTGGCACAGATGGACCTCCCATAGACTTATTGCAAAACTGTACAAATGTGTTACTATGGCAAACCAAGAGCCAGAGGAACTCTTAGAGCTGAGTTCTGGTACCCGGAGCATCCTCGAAGAACACGGCCTGCGTCCGCTCTGGGAAGTCGAAGACGATATGGGAACTGTCCTTGCAGATCCCGAAGCAGCTATTTGGAAGTGGGAGGACATTCAGACTGCGATCAACCACATCGAACAAGACGTTCCTATCGCTGATTTGCCACCGGGATTCCAGCGGCGTGTCGCCGTCCCGATCAACACAGCTAACGCCATCTCAAACTCGATTTACATTGGCGTCCAAACAGTGTCACCGGGCGAAACCGCACCCGCTCACCGTCACGCTGCGAACGCCCTCCGCTTCACTATCGACGGGCATGAGGACATGAAGACGGTCGTGGCAGGTGAAGAGTTCCCAATGGAGAACAACGACCTTATTACGACACCACAATGGGAATGGCATGACCACGTCAACGATTCCGACGAGACAGCCGCCTGGCTTGACGTGCTCGATCTCCCGCTTGTCCTCGACTCCCTGAACGCGCGAAACGTCTTTGAGTACCATGAACTCGAACAACAACCCGTCACCAAGACTCAGGGCTATTGGGATTCTCAATACGGTCGTGGGCGACCAAACAATGCATCGAAAGATAGCTCCATCCCAGGTCCGTTTGAAGGAATCCGCGAGGCAACACCGCCGTACCGCTTCGGCTGGGACGAGATGCTCGAAACGCTGCATCAGCGCGCCGAAAACGACGAGCCGGATCCCCACGACGGTTACAGTCTTTCCTATGTTAACCCGGCATCCGGAAAGCCCCCGCTGTTTCCGACGATGTCGTTCCGAGCACAGCTGTTAAACGATGGGCCGACCGATCCACACTTCCATAACGCGACAGAAGTATATTTCGTCATCGAGGGAGAGGGTGCGACCCACGTCGGCGACGAGACCCTGGAATGGAGTCAATGGGATATCTTTGTTATTCCTCCAGATGCCACACATCATCACGAACCGGACGACGAAGCGATCTTCCTCGGGATGACCGACCGTCCAGTGTTCGAGGCGTTCAACCTCTATGCTGAAGCGACGCCCTCATAACGAGTTTCGTCGAGGTTACTGAATGCAGGCGCTATGACCCCTTCCCTTCCTCAGGAAGCGCCGAATGGCGCGAGCAGGGGATGGATATAGCGTTCACAAGAGCTCTGTTCTTGAGCGCGAACGAGGCACTTCGAGTCTCGTCAACGCATGTGGAGACCGCGCTCCCTGTGGACACCGTTGTGTCTGCAAAGCGCGTCGTGGAAGCAGGAAGCCCCTCCTCAGCGAGACCGTCAGGCCGAGAGGGCGGAGTAGTTCCCAGCAGGTGGTAGGCTTATGTACCACGCGCCATGAGTAGATTGTATGGCAGAGTTCGAGAACCCCTATGCACAGGCGAACCCATTCGTCCAAGCACACTTTGACTGTCTGAGCTGTGGCGGAAAGCTCTGGGAGTACGCGATTCAAAATAGAATGGTGTGCGAAGACTGTGGCGAACTGTTCGATTCTTCAAACGTATTTGATGCATCGCTTGAACATGAGTAACCAACCAGTCAAACGCGGTACATCGGTTGACAATGTCGACGAAAGAGCAGACTTTGACTACACATCAAACGAGATCGAACATCCGAGCCTTGTTTCAGAGCTCCGCACACGGGTCAACGGCGATGTTCGGTTCGACACCTACACGCGCCAGTTGTATGCAACTGATGCTAGCGCCTACGAAGCGACACCCATCGGTGTCGTGTTCCCAACATCGACCGACGATGTTGCTGCGGTCGTCTCCTACTGTGCCGACCGTGAGATCCCGGTTCTCCCACGCGGTGCCGGCACCAGTCTTGCCGGCCAGGCCGTCAATGAAGCAGTCGTCCTCGATTTTACTCGACATATGGACGAAGTCGTCTCAATCGACGCCAGTGCTCGTCGCGCGCAAGTACAATCTGGTGTCGTGCTTGAGGAACTCAACCGCCAACTCGCCTCTCACGGACTGAAATTCGCGCCTGACCCGGCGGCAGGTGATCGAAGCGTTATCGGCGGTGCCATCGGTAACAACTCGACCGGTGCACACTCACTCAAATATGGGAAGACCGATGCGTACGTTGAGGAGTGTGAAGCCGTTCTCGCAGACGGGTCCATCGTGACGCTCGGAGAGATCGGCCTCGACGAACTCAGAGAACAGGCCGACCCGGACGGAACAGTTTTGCAGCGCGTATATGCTGAAGTCACTCGCATCCTTGACAATGAGGTCAGCGAGATCAAAGAGCAATTCCCCGACATGAAACGAAACGTCTCCGGCTACAACCTCGATGTACTCGTCAATGAGGCTGAAACGGGGACCGTCAACCTCGCGCGTCTCCTCGCCGGAAGCGAAGGGACACTGGCAGTTGTCACTGAAGCCGAAGTGTCATTGAAATCGGTGCCGGAGACAAAGGCAGTGTCATTACTTTTCTATGACAGCGTGCTCGACGCGGTGACTGACGTACAGCACGTCCTTGAACACGACCCTGCAGCGGTCGAACTTATCGACAACGTCCTCATAGGGTTGGCCCGCGACACTGCTGAATTCGAAGAAATCGCCGCACTTGTCCCGGACGATGCACAAGCAGGATTACTCGTCGAGTTTTATGCCGAAAACGATAATCACGGGCGCGCACAGACTGCCGGGTTGCTCACCGATCGTGTTCCTGACATCGACGCTTGTGCGGCATCATCGTCCGAGTTTCCCAATACCGAAAGGGCATACTCGTTTGCCGGGTTGGAGGCTCACAGTAAGACTAACCGTGAGCAGTTCTGGAAACTGCGGAAGGCCGGCCTCCCGATCCTCCTCTCGCGGACATCTGATGAAAAGCACATCAGTTTCATCGAGGACTGTGCGATCCCACCCGAACATCTCCCTGAGTTCGTCGAACGCTTTCAATCGTTGCTCACGGAGAAGAACCGTGATGTCGACGCGGCGTTCTACGCACATGCCGGCCCCGGTGTCCTGCATGTTCGTCCGCTGGTGAACACGAAAGCTACGGGTGACCGTCGGGATATGGTCGACATCGCTGACGCAGTAACCGATATGGTTGTCGAGTTTGGTGGGTCAGTTTCGGGCGAGCACGGCGATGGTCGCGCCCGAACCCAGTGGAATCGGAAACTGTACGGCGAAGATATCTGGAATACGTTCCGGGACCTGAAGACTGCCTTCGACACTAACTGGTTGCTCAATCCAGGGAACGTTTGCGGCGACCACGATATGACCGAGAACCTCCGGTATGACAGTGAGTACGAATACAACGCTGAATTCGAACCATCGCTCAACTGGGACAACGAAAATGGGATGCAGGGGATGGTTGAGCTCTGTCACGGGTGTGGTGGTTGTCGTGGGAGCCAACAGACATCTGGCGGGGTGATGTGTCCAACCTACCGCGCTGCCGATGAGGAGATTACGACGACACGAGGGCGCGCAAACCTGCTTCGACAAGCAATGAGTGGCGATTTGCCCGACGATCCGACGGACGACAAGTTTGCCGAAGAAGTTCTTGATCTCTGTATCGGCTGTAAGGGCTGTGCCCGCGACTGCCCAAGCGAGGTCGACATGGCGAAACTCAAAACCGAAGTTATGCACGCACGTCATCAAGAACACGGCGCATCCCTGCGGGACAAACTCTTTGCGAACTTCGATACGCTGGCGCCAGTCGGAAGTGCACTTGCTCCACTCTCGAATCTTGCTCAGTCAATACCTGGTGCAAAATTGGTTGCCGAAAAGACGCTCGGAATCGCACGCAAGCAAACGCTCCCATCATTCCGCCGCGAGACGGTACAAGATTGGTTCGAGGCTCGTGGTGGGTCTCGTATTTCCGAGACCGATGCCGAACGAAAGGTTGTCTTCTTCGTGGACAGTTACACCAACTACAGTCACACAGAGGTCGGCAAAGCAACAGTTCGCGTCCTCGAAGCCGCTGGTGCTCACGTCCGACTTGCCGAGCGAACCGACAGTGGTCGGCCGGCACTCTCGAAAGGATTCGTCGAGAAATCCCGAGATGTGTTTAAGCGCAACGTTGATGAACTCTACCCTTACGTCAAAGAAGGATGGGATGTTGTCCTTGCTGAACCATCGGACGCCGTGATGTTCCAGTCCGATTCCCTTGATCTCCTCTCCGGCGATCCCGTCAAATCCGTCGCGGCGAATACCTTTGGTGTCTGTGAGTACATTGATACGTTCCACCTCGACGAGAATATCGACTGGACGTCGGTATCCGAGTCGGTTGCGTATCACGGTCACTGTCACCAGAAGGCGGTCAAGAAGGATCACCACGCGGTCGGCGTTCTTAGACGCGCTGGCTACGACGTTGACCCGCTGGACTCAGGTTGCTGTGGAATGGCTGGGAGTTTCGGCTACGAGGCAGAACACTACTCACTGAGCAAGTCTATTGGTGAGATACTGTTCGAGCAGATCGAAGAGAGTGGCGCTACTACTGTCACCGCACCAGGTACATCATGTCGGACACAGCTTGGGGACGACCGTATCGATGTTGTCGCAGCTGAGAGTTCATTGGTCGGCTCAAAATTGGACCGTGATGA
This sequence comes from Haladaptatus sp. HS23, assembly GCF_056892285.1. Taxonomy (NCBI): domain Archaea; kingdom Methanobacteriati; phylum Methanobacteriota; class Halobacteria; order Halobacteriales; family Haladaptataceae; genus Haladaptatus; species Haladaptatus sp. HS23. The sequence continues at coordinate 93,911 of NZ_JBXGLH010000006.1, forward strand.
ACCGCCCACACCTGTCGAGCTTCTTGACTACTGTCTCCCGCAGTAACGAGCAGGAGACCTGAACCTGCGATTGGCCATCTTTCGAATTATGAACAATCGATTGCACCATTAGTAGATCGACGTATATTTCGTAAACACCATGATTTATATAGGTGCTTGGTAAAAGATCTAGTATGCGATTTGTCCGATTCGACCAGACACAGCTAGGACTGCTGACTGATAACGGTATCATTGACCTCACCGATCGTCTTGGAATTGAGTCAGAAGACCCACTCCTCGAATACATCAACGGGAATTACGACGCTACCGAATACACTGATGCCGATCCGGATTACGACCGAAGCGAGGTTGAACTCGGATCACCAGTAGGGCGTCCTGGAAAAGTCATTGCGGCGCCGTTAAACTACGAGAACCACATCGAGGAAGCTATCGCGGACAAAGATATTACCACGGACGAATGGTTCTCGATCAAGGACAAGGGATACTTCTTGAAAGCCCCTTCTAGTGTTGTTGGTCCTGACCATGGTATCGAACTTCCCTTTGATGACCGCCGCGTCGACCACGAAATCGAACTCGCGTTTGTGATGGGTGAGGACACCAAAGACGTCTCCACTGACGAAGCATGGGACAACATCTTCGGCTACACCATCCTGCTGGACATCTCGGTTCGTGGCGACCAGGATCGGTCGAATCGGAAGTCCTACGACACCTTCACCGTTGTCGGCCCGTGTGTCGTTACTCCAGATGAAATCGAGGATCCACAGGACCTACAGATGGAATTAAAACTCAACGGCGAAACACGCCAAGACGAGAACACCGGTGACATGGTCTACACGTGTGCAGATGTCGTCCAATACGCAAGCATCGGTACAACCATCGAATCCGGTGATATCATCACTACGGGCACGCCTGAAGGAGTTAGTGAACTCAACGACGGAGACACTGTAGATGCCGAAATCGAATCCATTGGTTCAATGAGGGTCGACGTCACGCAACGAGATTTGTCGTTCGCTGACGTGAACGTTCAGAAAGGCGGTCAATAACAACCGACGAAACAGCATACTCTTTTTCGCAGAACAACGATAACCCGAAATTCACGATGAGACCACCTCAGCGACGCGAACACTGATACGTTCGAGTTCCTCCTGTACAATGTTCTGCATGCACATCCTGCTAAAGTGGTCCGCAAACGACTTCTCATAGTGATCCGGATAAGCATTCAGTATTGTCGGTGCATTTGTTTCTAGAGAAACATACGAATTCGGCGCTGTCAATCCTACTCGGTGGATCTTTGGGGTGCATTGAATAAAATCAGACGTACCGCGTACTTTTGCGTTTCTCAGCGTCGTTAATGATACCATCAATGGAGATCAGCTTCCAGATCAGTCGATCAGTTTATCTGAACAGGAGGTACGACAGCGAGAACAGCAAACGTTCCCCTTTATCGTGTAATAGAGGAGAGGCTTGCGTCCGTTATTGTGTACTTCCAAAGAATGAAGTATAACTGGACTTGTTATTCGCTGGGTCACACAAAAATGGTTTATCAATGAATTCTTTCACACAAGTTGGTTACAGCCTGCGAGTTCTTTTTTTTCACAGCATAAAATGGGAATTTTGGAGTGCCTCTAACCGTGGAATAGCGGTAAAAGTAAATTATTTATAGTAGAGTACCACAATTCACGTGTATGAGTTCGCCAGTTAGACGAATAGACGCTGAAGCGGAAGTACCGAAGGAAGCGTTTGAAGATCGGATTATTGACCTCGACTTTCACGTTAACCCGATGGAAGACGAGCTCCTGTCATATGTTGACGACAGCGTCATCAAAGATAAGTTGACTACAGAGTTCGGTCCGACACCAGTCATGGGCAAGTGGGACGCCGCGTACGCCATCAAAGAGGGAAACGAAGGGCTGTTCACACAGGGGCGCGCGGAGTACGCCGAGGACGTTCATGAGGCCTGCGAAAAGTTTGCCATCGACGACCCAATCGTTAACGCGGGGATCAACAACCTACCACTGCAGCATCATCCGCTCTTGAAAAACGGCATAGTCCAGGCAGCGAACGACTACATGCTCGATAACTTCGCTGACGAGGGTATCTACACGTCGATGCTAGTCCCGAAGTGGGACCCGGAGTATGCTGTCGAGGAAATTGAACGGGTTGCGTCTGAAGATAATATCGCAGCTGCATATTCCTGGTTCGACCCAAAGACACCATGGGGAAGCGAGCAGTTTGATCAGGTATTCGAAGCACTCGTCGAGAATGATTTACCACTTCTCTTGCATGGGTCACTTGCGTACTGGCCACAACAATCCTACATAGGAGACGAGATGCTGACATGGACCGAAGTTCTTGGGTTCGACTGGCCAATTCACGGAATGGTAAACGTCGTCAACATGATCATGAGAGGCGTATTCGACCGGTTCCCTGACCTAAATGTTGTGCTCCAAGAGGCAGGCCACTGGTGGGTCCCATTCCTCCGATACCGAATGGACGAATTCTATGAGATGCACCCCGACGATATCCAGGTCACTCCCCGAAAGCACGCATCAGGCGAGAAGTATCTCGACCGGAGACCAAGTGAATACCTTCGGGATAACTTCTATCTGACCACACAGCCAATGGCACTTCCCCGTGGGTCAGGACAAGCAAGAAATCTCCTCGATTTAAGCATGGCAAACGATATGTTTGTCTATTCTAGTGACTGGCCGCATCAAACATTGGACCCACCGACGTGGTTCTATGCGTCGAGAGCGTTTGATGACGAACTACGTCAGTCCGTTCTGCATGAAAACGCCGAAGAGATCCTCAGACTCTAGTCAACAATGAGCACAAAAACAGATATCTCAGACGGATATACCAAGGTAGCAGCGGTCGACGATATCCCCAGTGGCAAAGGAATCGCAGTCGATGTAAACGGCATCGAAGTCGCGGTCTTCAACGTCAACGACGAGTACCACGCGATCTCGAATCGTTGTCCACATCAGAATGCGCCATTGTACAAGGCCGGCGAAGAGAAGATCAACGCAGAGCATACGTGGACCGACTCACGCGGCGGAGTTAACGAAGAAGAACTCACTGTGAGCTGTCCATGGCATCTTTGGGAATTGGACATTGAGTCGGGTGAACACAAGGTATCCGGGAAGTGCATCGGTACGTTTGACGTCGAAGTCTCTGACGACGACGTCTATGTCCGAATCTAATTGCTCTGTGAGCAGCTAACGTATCCTGTCAGACATCTTCACCCCATTCTCCACAATATTTCTGAAGCAGTCTATAGAAGTCGGTTCGGTATCATCGAAATGGTTTTGCGTCACTTAGTATGATTTTGAGGCGACTGAAAAGAGTAGAGTCGCCTCTTGCTCTTGTAGATTGGCCTCTTAGTACTTTCGAGATTATCGAAATGTAAGAGCCATCATTTCCCGTTTCGAATGTACCGAATGTCGCTGGTTGCGTCTGAATTACAATTGTAGTATTGTAATGTCCAGAATCCGCTTTCGTCGATCTCGCTAGTATCTTGACCCGAATGTGATTGTCAACAGTTCTGTAATTCCGGGCTCGACATATGAGAGACAATGACACAACCCTTATAGGGGTATTTCCCATCATTACAACCATGTCGAACTCGGGAGCGCCAAACCGACCCATCAAAACGGCAGTACGAGTGTTCGAATTGGTGGAGATCATCCAGCAAGAGGAACAGGCTACGTTTACCGAAATAGCAGAACACACAGATATGGCAGAGAGTACGTTACATGACTATCTCACGACGCTCGTTCACATCGGCTATCTCTCCAAACAGGATGGAGAGTATAGGCTATCGCTTCAGTTTTTCGACCATGGGACCGCTGCCCGAGAACTATTTTCGATATACCCGAAGTCAAGAGAGACTCTCAAGGGATTAGCTGAGAAAAGCGGTACAGCAGTTTGGTTGATGGTTGAGGAGAATGGAAAGGCAGTATATCTCTCCCAAGCACTTGGAGAGAATGCTATCGAGACGCACGAACGACTCGGGAAACATGAGTACATGCACTGTTTAGCCTCCGGCAAGGTGATGTTAGCTTTCTCCTCTGAGCAACATGTTCAGAATGTCGTTGACCAACATGGGCTTCCACAAAAGACACAGAATTCAATCTCGACTATCGAAGAGCTCCGCGCAGAACTCTCCGAGATTCGTGAGCAGGGCTATGCAGTAAACCACAATGAAACAGCCATGGGGGTTTCGGCGGTCGCTGCACCCATCGTTGTTGATGAGTCTGTACTCGGTGCGGTCGGGATTGCTGCACCAGTTACGCGAGTGGAGAATGAGTCGTACCGGGAGCAGTTGATTGAATTGGTCACAACCGGATCGAACGAAATCGAACTCAAAGTGAAGTATGACAAATAGGAGAATCACTCACCAGTAAGCGAGATAGCTGAGCAGCTGATTAAACGGATTAATCGGAAACGCCAGTTAATGAAAGACTGTATACACCTTTTGTACACGCCATATATAGTCGTGGTTTTTACACCCCTATACCCTACACATCACTATTGTAAGACGCAGTGTTCAAAATACTCGGTCGCATAGACGGAGACAATGGTTCGGAATCTCATTACCGTTCTGTTCGGTGATCCATTTGCAGTTATGAACACGATTGGCTTGATCGCGTTTGCACTCGTTGGATCGGCCAAGGCGATCCGTGAGGAGTTCGATCTATTCGGAATTACGGTCGTTGGTCTGGCAATGGCATTTGCTGGTGGGACGACACGGGATCTCCTTGTGAGTCGAGTTCCTCTCGCACTTCAGTCGCCAATCGAAATCAGTCTGGGTCTGCTCGGAGTCGGCTTAGCGATTCAATTGAGCACCGTCCTACCATCCCCAGATAACCACCCAATTACTCTCGTCTCGGACGCTATCGGGCTCGCTGCCTTTGCTACAACTGGTGCGATTGTCGCAACCGAGGCAAATGTTTCTGTGTTTGGTGTCGTCGCTATTGCAACAATCAATGCAGTAGGAGGTGGTGCAGTGGCAGATATTCTGCTCGATCGTTCTCCGTTTATCCTCTTTGACGATTTCTATGCATCTTGTGCGGTGTTGGGCGGGAGTGCATACTGGGTAGTGACAAATTTGGGAGCTGCTGGGAGCACCGCTGCCGTAGTGTGTGCAGTAGTGACCGTTGGGACACGGTTAGCAGCAGTTACGTACGACTGGAATCTTCCCACAATGCAAAAATTAGGATTAATAAGTAGCTGAGCCACTGGTAAATACCAGGACAGATGCCCATGTATTCTAAACCGACTAAACAACGTTGTTATTCATACCTTCTTGCAGAATTTAGATCATCAGGATGTACCCTGTATGGACTGTTCATGGATTTTATTTGTAGCTCAATTGAAAATGCGGTACTGAAGTACGATTAGAGTACTGAGTGAGTTTTTGTATTATTAAATTTAAATTGGAAAATAACCTCACAAAACATAGGACTGACCACAGTCAAGCATCGAGCGCTACTGAAATATTTACGTTTACTACTATCGTATACGAGAGGAATGCAACCGAGAGTAGATTGAGAGATGTTTTTGAATCATACTCACGTATGAATTGGCCATCTAAGTGTGGTTTTTAGATTGATACAAGCAACAAAATAGTTGAGGGTCACCAGTAATTATATATGATAAGAATGGTTGATATTATTTAGCATGGTCGGACACCAGACGCTATCGATAGTACCGACATACATGGACATTGCCAATAGCAACTTGTTATGGCTTGCGACAATACCAGTGGTACTGGTCGTACTGCTACAAGCCGGACTATTTCTCCGACACGCGTGGAAGAACGGAGGCGAATTGGGACTATCAGATGAACAGCTAAAGACCGGACTCAAAACGGGAGTAATATCTGCGATTGGCCCTGCGGTAGCGGTCTTAGCTGGTATGCTGGCTCTAATCGCGACCGTAGGTGGTCCGGTTGCGTGGATGCGACTATCTGTAATCGGTTCGGTAGCATTTGAGTTGCCAGCTGCCGAGCTCGGTGTTTCTCAATTTGGCTATAGCTTGGGTGACAGCGGAATCACCGAGCAGGCGTATGCAACTGCAGTTTGGTCAATGACTCTTGGTGGAACGGGCTGGTTACTGGTCTCGGCATTCGGGACCCCACACATGGAGAAGGTTAGGAAAAAAATTGGCGGCGGGAAAGAAAAGCTCATCCCGATCATCAGTTCTGCGGCTATGCTCGGGGCTTTCGCCTATTTCCTCACGGGAGAGGTTACGACAGGAACTCCGGAAACTGGCTCTGTGGCCGCTGGTGGCATAGTAATGCTCGTGTTATTACAGATCGCCGATCAAAAAAATATTCAGTGGATCAGAGAGTGGGCGTTAGGAATTGCGATGATAGTTGGTCTGGCGGTCGGAATCGCGATCCAATTGTTAATCGGAAGTTGGTGGTAATATGTCTGAACAACAACACGAAACAGCCGTCGCCGATGAAGTAGCAGAAGATGTAGCACAAGACAAAAGCGTCTACCAGAATCAGTTCATACCGTATATCAATAAGTGGGGACGACGGACGAATCTGCTCGCAGTAGGACTGTCTCTGGGACCTGCATTAGTTCTACTCACGGTGTTCGAGATCGTTCCTCCGGCAGAGGCGATCACTGGAGCATTTTTGTCGATAGCCGCTACATTCGGGATCTTTTGGATTATTGAACCGGTATCCTACTATCCTGTTTTAGGGATTCCCGGCACGTACATGGCGTTCTTATCTGGGAATATCGCGAACCTACGGCTGCCATGCGCTGCTGCTGCCCAAGAGAGTGCCGGCGTGGAAACCGGCACACCACAGGGTAGTTTGATCTCGACAATCGCAATTGCCGCATCAATAGCCGTTAATATCACGATATTAGCAATCGGGTCAGTTGCCCTTGTTTCTATATTCCAAGCGCTTCCAGAGCTGTGGCAAAATGCACTCGACTCGTATCTCGTTCCCTCCGTATTCGGTGCAATATTCGCACAATTCGGAAGGGATTATCCAAAGCTCGCGGGTATTGGATTCACGATCGCTCTGATAATGACGCTTCTGATGGACTTCGGCCTACTTTCGTTCCTTCCAGGCTTCCCGCTGTATGCCGTGATAATTGTCTCTGTTTTTGGAACGATGTATGCCGCTCGAGGAATGTGGGAGAAAGACATGATTAGTTCGCCCAATGAATAGTTGACATAGATTCCCACATTCATAATTTTATATTTTAATTGTCAATTTGAAACATGAGTAAATAATATAAGGAGGACACTGTTAGTATAGATATGCGACCGAAGGAGAGTTTAATCGAACTGCGACGGAAGTTCCATCAGTACCCGGAGCCGGGGTGGTGTGAGTTCCTGACTACGGTCAGGATTGTAGAAGAACTTGAGCATATCGGAGTAGATGAGATACACGTTGGCCCCGACGCGCTAGAGACCACAGAGCGACTAGGTGTTCCAGACGAGGAGGAACGCTCAAAGTGGTTCGAAAAAGCAAAATCCGAAACTGACCGAACGGATATTTTAACGCACATCAAAGGAGGGAATACAGGAGTCGTTGCAGTCATTAATCGCGGCGAGGGACCCACTGTCGGGCTTCGTGCCGATATCGATGCGCTTCCAATCAAAGAATCACAGGCCAGTGAACATATGCCGACGGCCAAGGGTTTCCAATCAAAGAACGCCGGATTCATGCATGCTTGCGGGCACGATGCGCATATCACATTTGGTCTGGGTACACTCCGAACGGTTCTCGAGAGTGATTTTAATGGAACGTTCAAGGTATTCTTCCAACCCTCTGAGGAGCTCCTTGGCGGCGGAAAACCGATGGCTGCAGGACCACACATTGATGACGTAGAGTATCTGATCGGTGCACATGTCGGACTCGACTATCCAACAGGGACCGTGGTTGCGGGTCTCGACGGAGCGCTCGCCCTTTCGCGGTTCGACGTTACATTCGAAGGAGAGTCTGCACATGCTGGGTTCGCACCTAATGATGGTCGGAACGCAGTACAGGCATTAGTAACTGCTGTAAATGATATCTATGGTATTCCTCGGCACAAAGAGGGTGAGACACGGGTGAACGTCGGGAATATTTATTCAGAGAATCCCGCTAACGTGATTGCCGATCGAGCGACCGCTAATATAGAGGTTCGCGGGGGATCAACTGATCTAATGGAATATATGCGTGATGCCGTCTATCGCTGTCTCAATTCAGCAGCAGATGTACACAAATGTGACGTAGATGTCTCGCTTATCGGAGAATCGATCCGGCAAGACTGCGACGAGGAGCTAGTTGAACTTGTAAGTGAAGTAGCAGAGAATATTAATGGCACGTCCACCGTTCGTGGACGAGATAACATAGGAGCAAGCGAGGACGTTACGTATCTACTGAAAGCGGTCATGGAAAATGGGGGACGAGGAACGTACATCGGTATTGGTGCTAGCAATCCCAGTGGACATCACACCCCTACGTTCGATATCGACGAAGAGAGCCTCTCAATCGGAGTAGCAACCCTTTCGCAGACAGCACTCAAGCTTCTCTCCTAGTTCTACTACGACTACTTTTCGTCGGCACACGATTTGTCTCCTATGAAAATGCCCACTACACTGGAAACAAGTCATATGGAGTTTTATGCAAACATCTTCTATCGAAATGAATTTCTAAATATTGAATTGTTTATAAATATGTAATATTTGGGTGGCAAGATGTGACGTGTCCACATGATTCATACAGATATACTCCTTTAGAGGAGACAATGAATGTACTGTCACAGCGAGAGAACTCAGTCGAATTAGTAAATGTATCCACTCGTGTTTTGATGACCTCAAGAACGGTTCCCTGTGCTAATTGTGATACAGAAGTCAAGCTCAGTAATCGACATAAATACGTCTCTGCGATCCATCCACAAACAGACGCTGATGATCTCTTTGATGAATCAGTGTTGTGCGATGCTGACTGTGTTTCCGATTTCGTATAGATGATTTTGCTCCGAACACGGATAGCAAAGTGGCGACCAAGAATTCTGTGTCTGTAACTGCCCCAGCAGCGAGCGATTTTGAATATAGCGACATAGGATATATTATCGGTCGTACGCTACTCAGTAGATAAGCGAAAATGATTCTAGAATATGCATAGTATGATGGACAAATAGAGGTATTAAACCCTTGTCGGTGCCACCGCAATCCATCTCTCAGATTCTGGCGCCAATCGTAGATGGTCGGGTATGATTCCAATCAGATTCTATATGGATGTAATAGTGAAGATTTCATCAATCATTGACTAACTAGATAATCGCCAGCAAGGTCGATAGTAGTTATTCTCTATGAATCAATGAATCCATGAATAAGAGAATCAAAGAATCAGTGAGTCTTTGAGCATTGGAATCGACAGGTGCAAGACCAATATGATCAAAGAAACCATGATTCCTTGATTCAATGAAGTTTAAAATCAGTGATTCAGAGAGATTATGAATGAGTGGCTCAAAGTCATCTTGAGTTACTGATTCCATGAGTTCAGGAATCAAAGAGACAGTGAGGTCAATACTCACAGAGATATAGAATCAATGATTCAGTGATTCAAAGATCCAGTGATTTAATGATATATCGAATGATATTGAGTAGTAGAGCCTTGCTATTGGGCGAATAAGATTTGAATAAAGAAGCAGAGCGTCTGACATAGATTTATGAATCTTTGATTCATTGAATCAAGTATGTCCGATGCACCACGAGGATGGGCCGTCACACCACCCACCGGCATTCCAACGATCGCCTTCGGCAATCAAAAAGGCGGCACAGGAAAAACGACTGCGACAATCAACAGTGCGGCGGCATTAGCTACCACTGGTAATGATGTTTTGGCGATTGATATGGACCCCCAGGCCGACATGACGAAAGGACTTGGGCTTGGTTCTGGAAATGATAACGACTCGTCAAATCCAAAGAATGACCTTCCGAATATACTCATTAGCGATGATGCGAACCTTCTCGATGTTCTCGTCGACAACCCTCGCACGCATGATACACGACTGTCGGAGATCATTGTTAAAGCAGACGAACATGATCATTTGAACTTCGATCTTGTGCCAAGTCACAAAGATATGGGTCTTGCGCGGGACTGGATGGACGACGCGAGTGCGCGCCTAGCATTAAAACAAGCTCTTGAAGAACTAGTTGCAGATGGGTTTGATTATGATTATATACTAATCGATTGTCCACCCGACCTCTCGGTCTTGACCGATGCTGCATTTATCGCAGCACAGAATGTATTCCTTGCTGCCCAAACACAGGCAACTTCGCGGGATGCATTGGATGACCTATGGGATCAATTGGAGTCTATCGAAACCAATCAAGACGTCGAAATCGCAATTATTGGTCTTCTGGCAAACATGTATCGTGAAGACGGCCAGTCGCGAAAATTCCTGGACGCGTTCGATGAATCATGGGCCTCTATGGCTCCAATTTTCAAACTCCCGATTCGGGTTGCGATTCAGCGATCCTGGGACAACGGACAGGATATCTTCCAATGGGAGGATGCAAACGATCAAGAAGTCGAACACACCCTATTTTTAGAAATAGCAGAGACAATGGAACGAGCATTCGACAAAGCACAGGTGGAGGCATAACTATGCCTCGAGGAATGGATGAACGATTTGAGGATCCATCCGAAGATGAGGAGACGGTTCCTAAGCCTGAAACAGAGACATCCTCAGAATCAACCGACAATGACAGAATAGGCGCTGAAGAGATCGAATCTGAGCCAAAAAATAACGAATCAACAGAGCAGGCCGAAATAGAGTCGTCAAACCTAGACGATACTGCCGACGAGGACGAACCTCTTAACATCCGGGAAGACTGGGATTCAGCGACGCTCTACGTTGAACCAAACCAAAGTGAAGATATCGAGATCACATTTACTCGACTGAAAAAGCAGTTGAAGCGCGACGGTGTGACACTCGAGAAGAACAAACACTTCTATCGTGGAATTTTCGAGGTGGCTTTCAGTGACTATCGTGAGGAAACGAAAGAAAAGATTCGCGAATTGGCGAATCAAGACAAGTGACTAAGCAAGTATTATCTTTGACTCTATGATTCAAAGAGTCATTGAATCGTAGAATCAGTAAATCAATGAATCAGTGATAAACTGGTTTAAATGAGGCTAAAAGATCGAGGGCGGGTTTTTAGTTTGACTGTGAATCGTACTTTACTCGGACTAGACTTCTCGTAGTTGCTAAGTACAGTGACCGTCGGAATCACCGTGCAACTGCCCGATGGAAAGATCTGTCACTGCCAAGTTTGTCTACAAACCATCGTTTTGGAGAGTACCGAATGGACCGATCTGCTCTCACACCAATGTATACTGCTAGCCTTGGATCTACAGCCATTCCTTAGACCATGCTTCAATTTCATCGAAGACTGGGCAAAGTGAGGTCCCTTTCTCCGTTAGTGAGTAATACGTGGCGACAGGTGCATCTTCTTCAAGCCGGCGTGTAACAAAGTTAGTTTCTTGTAGATAGTCAAGAACCCGAGAGAGCGTTCGTGAACTTGCCCCAGTTGAGCGTTTGAGTTCGTTGAAGCGTTTTTCGCCGCCCTGGAGATCGTGGAGGACGATGAGTCGCCACTGGGAGCCGATCTGGTCCAGTGAATCGATAACTGAGCACGCTGCCTCGTCGTACTGTTCTTCATCTTCGGACAGTCTGTTTGCTTGGGCCATTGGTCTGCGCTTGTTCATCAATACGCGCTGTACCCTCTAATAGGTTCGCCTGCGAACCAGGTTGCAGTGTGAAACTTGCAGTAACACAGGTGTCACCGGCTAACGCCAACGTTGCCTGGTATCACTGATGTCAGATTAGGTATAAATAGGTTCCAGAACGAACTAACTAACGTCGTGATACCAGCTACGATAATACCACTGCTTGCACCGCACGCCAACCAGTCGCAGACGCGAGAGGTGAGCCAATAATGGCAATCGATGCAGGACTCGGTGCGATCGTCTTCCTCATCGCACGGGTACTCTTCGGCGGCCTCCTCGCGTTCCAGGGCCTCAACCACTTCCAGAACGCCGACGCAATGAGCGGGTATGCCCAATCGAAGGGCGTCCCCGCAGCCCGGGCAAGCGTCCTGCTTTCCGGCGGCATGCTCATCTTCGGCGGACTTGGAATCGTACTCGGAGTGTTCCCTGCGATTGCCGCCGGGACGGTCGCGGTTTTCCTCCTCGTTACGACGCCAATGATGCACGACTTCTGGGCAGTGCCCGAGGACCAGCAGCAGGCCGAGATGATCAACTTCATTAAGAATGTCGAACTCCTCGGTGCGTCGCTGGTCTTTCTCGCCCTTAGCAGTGAAACCTGGGCGTACGCGGTGGGTGTCGGTCTCGGGCTCTAATCGCCCCCGAAAACGCTCGACCTCCGAGAATAGGTTTTCGAACGCAAACACTCAAACAATACATGACGACCGAAACATCTGGACTCCACCACGTAACGTCCATCTCGAGCAATCCACAGCGGAACGTGGACTTCTACACCGAAGTCCTCGGATTGCGCCTCATCAAGCGAACTGTCAACTTCGATAACAAATACACCTATCACCTCTACTACGGTGATGAAGTCGGCACTCCAGGCACCGTGCTAACGTTCTTCCCGTTCGAGGGTGCCCGACAGGGTCGCGTTGGCCGCGGGCAGTCGAGCGCGACCGCGTTCATTATTCCCGAAGGCGCCGTTGACTACTGGGTTGACCGGCTCAAAGCGAGGGATGTCGACGCCGATACACCACACACTCGGTTCGATGAAACAGTCGTCCCGTTCCGCGATCACGACGGGCAGCCGTTGGAACTCGTGACCGGCACGAGTGACATCGAACCGTGGACCGATGGGCCGGTTCCTGCAGACAAGGCTATCCGTGAGTTCCACAGCGTGACGCTGGATTCTCTCAACCCCGAGCAGACGAGCACAGTGCTTGAAACGTTAGGATACGAATCCACAGCACAAGATGGAGACCGGACGCGATACCAGACAGTCGATAGTCGCGCCTCGGTCGTCGACGTGCTCGATCGGTCGGGTGCGCCACGAGGTCAACAGGGCGTCGGCACCGTTCACCACGTCGCGTTTCGGACTCCCGATACGCAGACACAAGAGGAGTGGCGCGAGCCGCTCTCAGACATCGGGCACCACGTGACGCCACAGAAGGATCGACAGTACTTCAAGTCGATTTACTTCCGAGAGCCGGGTGGTATCCTGTTCGAGATTGCGACCGATGGACCCGGTTTCACCCATGATGAATCCGTCTCGGATCTAGGGACGGAGCTAAAGCTGCCTCCGTGGTTAGAGAGTGATAGGACGATGCTCGAAGAACGGCTTCCCGAGATTGAAACCGCCATTACGACGGGAGCGGACTAAGATGACTGGACCACACCAAAACCAACCCCTCGTGACGGCTGGGGCACCCCTCGATGTCGCTGAGGCCGCGCTCGTCCTTGTTCACGGACGCGGTGCGACCGCAAAGAGCATCGTTCAGATGATCGATGAGTTCCACCAGCACGGGGTTGCGTATCTCGCGCCACAGGCTGCTCGGAACACATGGTATCCGAACCCGTTCACCGCTCCTATTGAGTCGAACGAACCCGGGCGGACCTCTGGCTTACAGGCCGTAGGGGATGCCGTAGGGACAGCCAAAGAAGCTGGCATCCCAACGGATCGAATCATAGTACTCGGGTTCTCTCAGGGAGCGTGTCTCGCCAGCGAGTTCGTCGCACGGAACCCAACACGCTACGGTGGTCTCGCCGTGTTGAGCGGTGGACTCATCGGCAAAACTGTCGATCCTGACGACTACGACGGTGATCTCAAGGAAACACCGGTGTTCCTCGGCTGCAGCGATGTCGATCCGCACATTCCCGAAGCAAGGATTCACAAATCAGCGATGATTTTTGAACAGCAAAACGGCGACGTAACCAAGCACCTCTACGAGGGGATGGGTCATGGTATCAACCAAGATGAGGTCGACTACGTTTCCACGATGGTTGCGGAACTCATCGAATAGGACAATCGCTTTCTTTGTACCGGGTTGTCAGGTTCCAGGCCTTCTACCACTCGTCCAGTAGGTTCCTCAAATTAACTATACCAGACGGATGGCTGCGTTTTGTCCTTGTGACTCGCTCATCAGTACGCGTTCTCCAACACGGCTTCGATCTCCTCCGTCGTTGGATCTAATCCGCGTGGGACGTTCGCAATGAGGGGATCGGTACGGATTGTTTCTGCGACCTTAGAGAATTCAGTCGGCTCGGGACCGTCGACTTCTCTGAGTTGGGTAGGGAGGCCAAGTGCATTGCGGACCTGCTCTACAGACTCAACAATCGCAGCTGCTATATCAGGGCGGTCACTGACACCGAATGCCTCTGCGAGTAACTCGCGCCGGCCATCGACGTTCTCGAAAAGGTATTTGAGTACGTGCGGTGCGATGATACCGTGTGCGGCCCCCTGCTGGACTTCATACGTGCGAGTCAGCCCGTGTCCGAACGCGTGGATAATTGAGAGCGTTGTTTCCCCGGGCCTTGAAATTCCGTACTGGACTAAGAGGATTCCTTCTACGACCGGTTCGAGGACTTCTTCAGTCACGGTCTGGTTACTGAGTCGATGGAACCCTTTTTCGAGCAGTCGGAGACCTCGAGTTGACGTTGCGTCTGTTATCGGCGTCGAGTTTCGAGCATACACGGTCTCGATTCCCTTGTCGAATCCGTTCATCGCGGACGCTGCGAGAATCCGTTTGGGCGTTGCGGCGAACAGTTTCGGATCGTAGAAGACTGATTGTGGCATCAGTCGCGGATCGGAGATGCTGCCGCTAGCCGGTTCGGCGACTAGCCCGGATGTTGGTGTAGCAGTCACACCGGCCACGATGGACAAATCTGCACCCGCAAGCGTCGTGGGGATTGCGGCGATCGGCGGTAACGGATTTGAGGGGATCGATATTGACCGAGTCTTTGCGAGTTCGTGACCGACATCTCTGGGGTCACGGTCGTCAGCGGCAAGGACGCTGATGACCTTCGCGACGTCGAGACTACTACCGCCACCGAGGCTGACGAGAACATCAGCATTGTGGGTCCTCATGGCTTCAAGGCCGTCGTAGGCGGTTTCGAGCCACTTTTCCGGTGTCGTTCCGGCGAACACACCGACCAGTTTCTCGTCCAGACCATCCGTGACCGGATCGATTACTGCGGGTGTGGATCCAACCGTGGACCCACACACAACGAGTGCGCGGTCATACCCTTGAGTATCGAGTTCTGCACCGAGGGCGTCGACACAGCCGGTCCCATACCTCAGAACATTCGGTCTGTACTCAAACCGAAATCGCTTCTGATCGACCATTAGAGGCCCTCCCAACTAAGAGTGAAAGCCTTACACTGCTGTATGTTCAGGATAAAGGTATGAAATTTACTATTAGAGTGGGTCAGTTCCATAGTGTGAGATACTACGGTTCTGATAACGTATGGATTCTGCGGGCACAAGTGTTACGACATGGCGTCCGTGATATCACGGATCCCCGACGTCAACAAATTCTTTCGTGCTCTTGGAAGTATACTCTCAAAGGCACTGTCTAGATGAGGGAAACCAAGCGACAGCGGTACGATTGGCGGAATTTTATGCACTGTTCGTAGGTGACTGATTTTTGAGAGTGAGATGAACTGTACCACGAGAAGACCGAATCCGATTGCTTCACCGAACACCTAGTCATGGTGAGACGAGGAGATTCGTTAGCAACTCCCGTTAAAGACATTGAAACGCCACTTGACAACAGAATCTCGTAACTAGACAGTGCCATATTTGGAATATTCCCGGTCCCTAGACGATAAGTGGTTCGCCAAGCAACGAACGTACTCCATGGCTACCTACCGGTTCGTCTAACCGATGCAGGGCGACATCTGTAATAACCGATGTGATCCCGACCACAGCGAGTACCGTGAGATCTATCACGAACATGAGGACGATGATGACCAGAAAATTCTTACATTAGCCTGCAAGAGGGTGTTCGTCCACTTATTAAGCATCCAGAATTCTCGTCATTCCACAAAGCGTGGAACACTCGACTGGACGCCCAATATGGTCAGCGAAATCAGAATGAGACAGCAAACGCCTGCCTCAGGCCTAAGTACGGCACGTTTGTCTGCTCACGACATTTGTAAAACAATTTTGATAACTCGACATCGCTATCCTTCTCACAACTCTGACCGATCACTCTAAGAGGTCAATACAGATGAAAAGTTATCGGTGAACAAGCAGTCAAGCCCTCTCAGTCCTGGTTCCAGCGAGCGGTTGACAAGATGATCCCCCTTATTGTGGGGAGCCATCAGCTGAACTCACTGACTTTCAGTCGAATGAGGCCAACTATCGCAATTCCAGACACACCAAGCAGAACAGTGAATACGAGCACAACAGGGTACAATCCGATAACGTCTGCACCGAACCCAATCCCAATAGTAGGTAGGCCAAGACCAATGTAACTAATCGCATAAAAAGCAGAAACTACATCACCACGAATCTTGTCTGGCGAGACTTCGTTGATAAATCCAACGACACCCATGAATGAGAGACCATGACCTAACCCAGTGAGAACGCTGCTACTGAGGAGCAACTCGACTGATTGACTCGGAACGGCAACGACGAATTCGCAGAGGCCGACTATAAGAAGGAGAATCCCTAGATTCATTGACCGGTAGTACGAAAACCTTCGAAGCGATATCTGTGCGATGCCGGATGCTCCAAACACGAATGAGACGATCCCTGCGCTTAGCATGATGTTCTCAATACCCAACAATGAGGTCATGTAAGATGGCGCAAGTGAAAGGAATAATCCGATTACCGCCATAGTGAGAAATCCAATGCAGGCACCAATGAAAAAGCGAAACCGAATTGACGTCGGGATCGTTGGAAATTGGAGACGGAATTGACTAGCTGGACGAGACTGAACCGTTTCGGGCATCAAATACACTCCGATGAGTCCAGGAATCAAGAACCGAGATGGACGAGATATGGTACTTGTAGCGGTGCGGGACCGTACTGTGCGAACGTACCTGTGAGGATTGATCCCAGAGCGGTGCCGCCAACGAATGCGCCCGTCGAAACCATCGAAGCAATCTTCGGAGCGTTCGGACGCAATTCGATCAGGGCTGCGGTCGCTGCCCCGGTGACGATGCCAACACCGAGGCCCTGAATGATTCGGCCTGCGAACAGCCCCAACACCCCACCCCCGACGGCGAATACCACCGATCCCAGTGTCATGACGAGGAGACCAGTAAACACAACGCTTCGGCGACCGAAATGATCCGATATTGGGCCAAAGATGAGAGATCCAGGAATGACCGAGAGTGCGTACACACTGAAGATCAATGTAAGAATTCCGTCGGAGAACTGCCACACGCCTTGATAAAGTTCGTACAGTGGAGTCGGGATAGCCGTCCCGTATAGCACCATGAATATCGAATAGCCGATCAGCCAGAACGAAACGTTACGTCTGCGAGACATACTTTCCATTGACAGTAGCAATTACTCGATGTACAACATATATTGTCGAGTTCTTTTGTCGAAACTAAGTCCTCATCATAGTACCTATTTGGATTTGGCGCACATCAGGCACTCAAACGCCAAAACTGATGCGAACGGGTTTGATACAGTGACCAGAGAATCAACGGGGAAAACCATTCTCTTATTAGTGCAGATTTTGTACTGAGTACTATGACTGAATCGGAGCATGGCCAACAGCGTATAGAACCGAAGACAGATTACTTTTCGGTCGAAGAAAAATATCTCGATGTTACCGAGGAAGCTGAATTGTTTAATCTACTTGGGCAGGCTCACATGATGCGAATTATCGCCACGTTTATTCAGACACCGGATGAATGGCGGTTCAACGAACTCCGTGATACCCTGGATATTTCTCAAAACACGCTTTCTGCCAGACTTAATGAACTGGTTGAAGGAGACTTCGTGATCCGTCAGTCATACGATGAGATACCGCCGCGCGTTGAATACAGGCCAACAAGAAAGCTCATGGATCTTAAGTCGGTAATTTGGGCCCTCTCAGGGTGGGCCGAACAATACGAGATGAAGTCATAACCACTCGAAAATCAGCACATTCACAGATCTATGCAATGGTCGTTTCAGGAGTGTGGTTATCGAACTAGTAGTATTCCAACAGATATGTAATTCTATTTATTCGAGAACAAGTATTTCTACTAGTATTAAGAGAAACACTAAGAAATCGACAGTGCAATAGGACTGGTTGGAAGACCATCACTCGGGTCTAGATCGTTGTACATCTCGGGAACCGCCTCATTCGGAGCGTTCGATAGAACAACGACTATATGCTAAATACGTACGTTTACTCACCAAATATATTATTTGATATTAAGTTATGGAAATGGGTTTTCAACAGCCACAGATCAACAGTTGAACAAATTAAAGAAGTAGTTCACTCATTCGCGTCAAGTGCCTCCAGAACAATCTCAGGGTCACGCATTAGCCTGTGTTCCAAATAACTCCCTTCTCCAGGTCCACCGCCAGTATGCTCGCTTTCCGTGATTCCAAGAAATGACTGCTCTTTCAGGAGTCGTGCTACGCGGTCGTGGGAAAGTGGGTGACTTCCTTCGTTTTCCGCGATATTCTCATACCACTTATAGACTTCTGCTGTTCTAAACCGATTCGTTTCGTGGGCCTCAGAAAGTCCAGCCAACGCATGTAATACTAATTTCACGTGTGGAGTCTGCCCGCTCACGAGCTTTTGGAAGCGATTGGCCTCTGCTTTCTTTAATGCATTATCAACGTAGTCTTCAGTCACTTGCGAGTCTCCCGCTTTCTCCGCCAGTCGGCCAGCTTCATAGAGAGTATCAACCGCCTTCCGTGCATCTCCGTGTTCTCTGGCGGCCAGTGCTGCAGTTCGTGCAATCACGCCATCAGTCAAAACTCCCTCATTGAAGGCGTCCTTTCGATTTCTCAAGATCTCACGAAGCTGGTTTGCATCGTATGGATCAAATACTAGCTCGTTGTCTTGGAGGCTCGAATCGACTCGTTCGTTCAACCGATCACGGTATTCGATTTTGTTGCTAATACAAATGACACCAATATTTGTGTCTGATTTTCCACTTTCCTTTGCTCGAGAAATACTTCGAAGGAGTTCATCATCGTCTAGTTTATCGATCTCATCAAGAATCACGACAAAGGAGTCGATATTTTCTTCCGAGAGAAGTTCCCACGTGATATCTCGGTAGTCCGCTGCTCCGATTCCAATTCGAGGGATTGATTTTTCTATACCGAGATTTTCACGAAGTTCCCGTGCCATCTCACGGCTTGCCTTCGTTTCCGACTGATAATCGGAACAGTCCACGTAAGAGTACTGGAGTGTATATCCGTTATCCGCAGCTCTCCGAGTCGCCTCACGAGTGACACACCTCGCAACGAGTGACTTTCCGGTCCCTGTTTTGCCATAGATAATTGATGTTTCTGGCGGACCGCCTTGGGTAGCAGGACCGAGAGCACCACCAACCTCCCGAACCTCATTGTCTCTTCCAACAACACGGCTAAGTTCTGGAACATGGCCGACCCGGACCAGTTCACGATTAGCGAAGATATCTCCAGTTTGGAAAATATCATCGGTGAACTCATCCTGTCTTGAATTGGGCATAAAGGGTTTTGAACCACCATGGTAATAAATTTACCCCACCAAATACCGAGTGAGTATCGGAAAAGATGCGTTTTATGCCCCCTACTTAGCGAATAGGTAGCATTTATAAGTCAAAGTTTACAGACACACACACCTCATCCCGAGTGAGAACAGATAATCAATGAAGAGAAGCCTACTTACGATTTACCCGGACACACCTCATCCCGAGTGAGAACAGATAATCAATGAGGACAAGTATACTTTCGATATACTCGGACACACCTCGTACCGAGTGAGGATACTCGGTTGATTAACTAAATAACAATTCAGGTCGAAGATCACTTATTAAACGGTATTTTATTCAAACTTTTTCTTTTGAAATATCCTGACTGTGGGCGGTTACTGAGAGTAATATAATAAACTATTTATAGTATATTATATTGGCATACAATTCAGATCTACGATCCCCTCTATTACTCCATTTCAGACCCTCTACACTGCCGCTTGTCACTCGGTACGAGGTGTGTCTGACGTATGGCTGACGAGGCAAATAGGCATCGTGTATGACCCCGTTCTCACTCGGTATGAGGTGTGTGTCTGGAATGGACTGCCTCGAGATGACCATAGGTACTCGGCTTGTTTTTGTTCGTAGATGGTTCTCCTTCGTTACCTCACTCGGTACGTAGTGTATTCGAGTATATCGAGACCTCATTTTTGATAATCCCGACTTCTTTACGGTCCATAAAACAAACACTGCACATTACCTACAGTATCACAGTAAGAGTCCCCGAGTTTGCCTGCGAGGGTGAATCAGTATACACGTTTTCATCTGTTCTACCGTGTACTGAAGAGGGATAATTAGGCGAGACGCATACCATACTTTGTCGCTCTAACGTGCGCACGGTTGCGTACAAGGTGTGCCGCTTCTGACCGTTCACCGCGAACTGCAACGGGCCACACCAGGACGAGTGGACTCTCTGAACCCTCTTAGCGTCTGAACGGACGTCCACAACAGAAATTAGGAGATTACAAGGACCATGATTCCCACCTGGATGGCTCCAAAAGATCTGCAGAACGTACCCCTATGATTGTTCTCCTACTGATCCGTAATCTCGTGGCTAATAAACCGATTCTTTAGAATCATTCTATCGAGTGTGTCGACCCGCCTAAGCGAATCTCTTTGAGACATAGGGGTATAGGAGGATTTGAATCATGTTCATATGCTTGAGTTAGTATATTATACTAACTCATGAATTGTCCTCCTCAAACGTGTTTACTTCGAGTTACTACAATACCCGTCTCGACTCGTTCAGATCTTTCTGTTGCAATTACGAGTAGATTCAACGGCTACTACTAATTCCTTGAAACAAATCCGACGAATGATGGTTGCCACAGATGCACCGGTTCGAAGTGCAATACTCGCATCGGTCAATGCCCACTGGGATGCTAGTGTTTGAACTCTCAGGGATGCAACCGAGTGGTACCGGCTATGTGCTCAGTTTTGTACTCATATTTAAAACGAGGAACTGTATGGGTCACTTGACCAAATACAGTAGAGAATATCCTGCAAGATTGTGAGTAGTGATTCTCTCTCCAACTGATTTTATGACTAACCTTGCCGATGGTACTTTCTTTGGATTATTTAGTGGTCATTTTTACCTGTCTAATCGAAATTCTTATTTATATGGGACCATCAGTGCTAATTGCTGTAGTATAGTATGTAACCAACCAGTTCATGGTGTTGCCTCTCATTCACCTGATGAGTAAACGTCTCACAGGTGTTGACTTTCCCTGTGTACAGTCGCTCTGCCTTATCGAATCCTATGATCATTATATTACTCCGCACATACGTAAAGTGGACTCACGAGATACAAAATATGGAATAACTCTCTTGCGAGTCATTCAAACCCCAATATCGACTGATTAGGTTGCATAAGAATAAAAAATAAAATCCTACTGTACTAATACTATTTGCGGCCTATTCAGACCGCATAGGTCGGATAGCTCCCATCCGACTCATTCGATTGCCACAGGAGAACGCACTCCCCCCTTTGTAAGTCCTAACCATCGATGTGAGACAAATGTTTGCTGAGGTGCGTTTGAGTGGCCTATATCTTGTTGAATCTCTTCAATGGGCTGTAATCCATTTCATGGGCATCAGAACGGATACACGAATGTGACCAATCCGAAAGACTATGTGAACTCATAGCATGCAGAGAGATGTCGGGTAAATGTTGTCATCTGAACCACAATTCCCGACGAACGTGGGGCCCAATTACCCCTTTCCCGCATTTTGGACGTATTGAAGAACGCACTGATTCGGTCTTAGCATCGAAACCTCTAATAAAATTACGCAGATCGCCGGCTGAAAATCTCGGATATTTGGGAGTTGTGGTAATAGTAGCTCATAAGCACTGAATCCCCGAATTGGAACTTTCGTGAAAGGCGTGGTCGATTAGTATCGAGTGGCTAGCCCAGTTCAGAGCCTTCGGCACCGTTGTAGTCATGCTAATTCTGTGTACCAGGTGTCAGCAGCATGCCGACGGCGGATACGCTTCATACTCAAAATGGCTACTATTTGCTTAGTGACCAGCTTGACTAGTAGTATCTCGCTGATTTCCCCTCGTTTTACTGTTATTATTCTGCAAGACAGGTCAATAACAGATTCTTCCGCCTTTCTACAGCCAGAGCAGATAGAGTACCTCTGATAGATTCAATTTGAGCTGAAAGTTCATTTCACTCTTCAAATCACGCTATGTGGTTGTCTGCTCGGCGAGATGCTCGACATCCTCCAGATCATCCGGAACGAGAATCAACCGAAGTCGCGGGCGTCCAACCTCGATAGGAACTTTCTCCGTCTTTATCAGACCATGATCCTCGAGTCGAGTTTTGGTTCGCGAAAACGTCGCTTTACTCGCCATCCCGGTATCTTCGCCCCACTTACTGATGTCATAGAATAGTAATTCGTTGTTCGCACCAACCAACAGAGCAATTGTAACCGCGTCGAGTTCATCGTTTTCTCCCGGGATTCTATCAACCGATTCAAAGACCATCATAAAGTCGTCCTCAACCTCGTCTCCGAACTCCTCGCTAAGAGTTTCTCGGACATGCGAAAGGGGTGGTGTTCGCAAATTGAATGTATCACCATCCTCCCAATCGTCTGAAAAGGCTGACTGGATGTTTTCCACTAGTTCTTCGTCTTCTGAATGCAATCCAGTTAGCTCGCCATCTAATGATACAACCGTCACAACCTGTTCGTCACTAACCAGCAAGGAACTTCGTGCAATATCAGTTGTGTTGCGAAGTTCCAGTGTGTCCTGATCGATTAAGTCTGCAATCTGGCTTGCAAGGATGAAATCCTCTGTCGAAGATTTCAATACATCTGATGATGCGAGCACCTGTAGATTAGGTAGAACACCCTCAAAGGATGATGCCGTCTCCATAATTGTTCGAAACACTACCGGTTCCGGATTAACAACGAGAACGGAGTCTGCGTCTTCGAAGAGTGCGTGAATCGTATTATCGAGTTTTTCATCGAACACTGCAGTTTGTGTGGACATACAAATTTCGACTATCTGCACTCTCTTTGTTCTATTTAGATTACTAATTATAGGTAGGAGCTAAAATTAGAGGATAGAACAGACTATCGTGATAAGTTGGTGTTGAAAGACTTTTTAAGAATAGTCTAATTTGTTTTGAACGGCGTGATTACCTGCTGGATATTGTTTATTCAAAAAGGAATCGTTATCGAATGTATTGTGCTTATCTGATCATCCTTCGGTTACGTACGACGTTTACAATCATATGCTCTTCTGATAGAATAACTTGATTTTATCTAATTGTTTGGTTATTATAATATGCTAACATTCTGGATCGTTCGGTAGTAAGTCTTTCTCAGCATACTAAGGGTCGCTTCTACACATCTATTTTCATTGTAGCGAATCTCTGTTCTAGGTCATCGAGTTTTCTATTTATCTCACTAATAAATTCGGAACTCTGATCAGTTGTAACTGCACCGTTCTGTGTTGGAACGATTAGGCTTTCATCTTCTAATATCCGTAATGAATATCTCACTTTATGTCTTGGATGACCGGACTCTTTAGATAGTTTCACGATTCCGATTGGTTGGTCTGTCACGATATACTGGAGCAATTCGAGATGTCGTTCAAGCATCTCTATTTGCTGTTCAGCGTTACTGATCATTCTACATAATGACTTAGAACGGTATTTGTTAACTCTTATCTCTGCGCCAATTTTTGACTTTCTCACCGATCGCCTCAATCTTCACCACCCGGCGTTCTCCACTTTCTACAGGTGGTTCTTCAACTATCGTCGCGCAATCAACTATTGAAATATGGCACATTTCATCAGAGTTTAGTGGATCGTTTGTAAACTCTCGTTTGAGGTGGGTGATCGTATACAGTCGCCATCTTTGTCGATCTCTGTACTAAGCACATAAAAGGATTCATCGAATAGTTCCTTTGAGTTCCTGCTTTACTTTCAAATAGAACTATTCGCATGAATCTACCGATCAGTGTTTTGGGAGTTAGTCCCTATGTTTGTTCACTCAATATATTCTTAATTAATAAATAAAGTTAAAAGGTCAATCAAGAATCATAGACACTCACGAACGCCTTTCGTCCAAAGATTTACTTAGTCCGCTGCCAAGACCATTAGTAACAATGACTTCGAATGAGACATCTCCACACACACCACTTGCGCAAGAAGCACTCGACGCACTTACAACAACATTCGAGAATGAAAGAGAATTCACATATGAGCGAGCATATGCGACCCTCAAAGAGAAAAAGAACCTTGAGCGACCTGCGGCTGAGGACATTATTGAACGACTCTACATGAACGGCTATCTCTATGTGGTTGAGGGAAAACTTCGGTTTACTGACTACGAAGCCAAATAACGAAATCGCTATCACTTGTGGGGAGTTCACAGTACTCTGGTCTGCACAAATGACTGTGCCTCAAGTCGACTTTGTATGTATGATTTCCACGATCATTGTGGCGTGCTACAGGCTGTTTATGGTGGCCTAGAGACGCCTTGCTGATTCGTTTTGTTGCTTATAATTGGTTTGTGCCCAGTGTACGATGCAATAGTAGGTATAACTGCTCTGAAGAAGTTTAGTTTGTGACTTTTGACAATAAAATGTATTTTCGATTCATCAATTTTCCGTGCATCTCGTAATTCATTCCATTATTGGTTTGGATATCGGTATCATGAGTGAAGCTGGAGCGCTGGTTTATATAGGGTTTAGTTATCAAGTTTGAGTGAGTAATAACGCTTGCGCGCATCTCTAAGTAGAGGGCGGGATTCAATTATGTCCACTTCTTCGAGCCGATTTAATGCATAACGAACGGTCCGTCCAGGAAGTAGAGTTTTTTCCTGAATTTGTTTCTGAGACAGTGGATCATTGTAATCGAGTACTTTTGCAACTAACTTCGCACTCGGTGGTAGCTCAGATAACAACTCGATAGCTTTAGTTCTGTTCTGATTATCGCTATTAAGCTGTGCAGTTGCTGGGGATCGCATTACGATACCTTATGAGGACACCAGTATAATAATTTGGCTGTTGAAATCTACACTTCGACTTAAAAATTAGAGGATGGGAACTCTTCAAAATCTTTCTGAATCAGCCTTATAAATAACTAAATGTGTCGTTTACTCTCGCAAGATTTGCGTAGAACATATGGTCCCGATGCACTGTGTTCAAAATTTTGAACAAGAGGGTAGGGTACCGCGGTAGAGAAACCACAAGTAGTCATACCGGTGCCAGAGGTTTTCACGGTCATTTTCGCTATTTGCTAATGATTTGTCCGAAGATAATGATTCATCGTGACTCTCCTTAAGCTGTATTCGAGAGGAGGTGCCGATGCAGTAACATTCGCTGCGTCGTTAACTTCTATTTGATCAAACAAATATAGCGAGTAACTTTTTAATCAAGCAGTATAGAACCTCTTATCCAAAACTACCCACCATGCCACAACACCGAGAGTCAAGCGGATCGGCTCCGTAACTAACAAGTTAGAGGATTCTAACTGCGTGGTGATCTATCATTGTACCCTTTTGATGGCAGTGACCGTGGTAAGTTGGTGATTCAGAAACTGGTTTCCACGTGATTTCAGCTATAGCTTCAGCCTCATTTCCGTTGAGTAGGTTGAGAGCATCCAACTGGATTCTTACAGCGTCAAATGGCTCTGTGAATACACCACCTCAATCAATTTTGCAACCAGATTATCGAGAATTTATATAATAATCATATTTTAAGAATGGTTTAGTGTCAATTTAGGTGTGTGATTTAGATTTCCCGACTACTTCGATTTTATCGAAGTGGTTAACAATGGTTCTAGAGAGGTTTGTCTGTGTTCCCACATGCCGAAAAATGTTGCATTCCTAACTGGCCTGTTACAGCTATAGGATTGTAATGTAAATATTGGATCGTCTTTTCTATACATGAATGAGTACGTCACAGCTGATCTCTGGTGGTTACCTAAGTTTGAGAACATTGTGATTACTCGAGGAGAATCTGAAACCATTTTACTATGAATGAATGAATGAAGGTTATCCGTTCAAATGTTTTTAAGCAAAGAAATAGCCTCTAATACCCTCCTTCGTTGTTTATTCGCTGAATCTTCGCCCCTATTCTACTTCGGTAATATCGAACCGACCTTAGGATTAGTAGAACGGTTTTACTCAGCTGAACGCAGCATAAATAGTAGTATGATGAACTGATGGGATGCAGATAATTATAGATTTATCGGTTCGATCGGTGGACAACCATTGGGGTCGACTTTTCGTTATTAGAAATCGATTCCACAAGTGATGAAACGGCATATGCACCCCTTTCTGGTGAATCAAAGGTGGGTATCCCGAGATCTTCAATTTGCCAACGTTCTTCTGCAAGAGCGTCATGAGGACCAGCGACGGTAAAGAGGATCGGTTTATCAATCTCATCTGTTAGTGTTTTTAGGGTCTTGACGGGATAACCGATGGCCTCTTCGTAGATCTGATAGACTAGAATAATATCGATGTTCTCATCCCTTGCCACAGACTCAATGACGTCGCCAAACTCGGGGATAGGTCGTCCAGTATCAACGGGGTTATCAGTGAAGGTGATACCGGGGAGAATTTCGTCAATCTGATCCTGTGTTTCCTTATCAAGATTTGGAAATTCAATTCCACGATGTTTGAGGTAGTCCGCGATTATAATACCTGGTCCTGCCTGTGCTGTAACAACTCCAACATTTGGTCCATTAGGTGACGGTGTATTTGCTATTGCTCGACTCGCATCAATCAATTCAGTTATTGAGGAAGTTAATACGTTCCCCGAACCTGAAAACCCTTGCCTATAGGTATCGTAGTTCTGAATGGGAGCTGCCGTATGTGCTTGAACCATGTCGTTAATATCCTCATTCCCTGCTTTGAAGGAGATAATTGGTGTCGTAGAATTACGACAAATTTCAAATATGTTTTCGATATTGCTGGTTCCTTCAACGTGAAGGGCAATTGCATCGGTTTGTGGATCCTCGTCAAGTTTTGGAATAATTTCTTCAAATCCTGTATTTACTCGATTTCCGAGTCCAAACATAGCTGATACACCATAGCCCTCTCGGTCTAATTGGAACGCGGTGGTCATACCAACCCCCCCGCTTTGAGCGACGACCGCGACATTTCCCTTCTCTATGTCACTGACGCCCCTGACAAACGATGCGTATAGATCTCGTTCAGGCAAAATATATCCTGCAGTATTTGGTCCGATAATGGTTATACCGTATTCATCTGCAATCTGTTCCACAGTTCTTTGTAGATCCTTTCCTTTTTGATTGACTTCAGCAAATCCACCGGCGAAGACTACTGCTGCACCGATGCCTGCTTCACCACACTCTTCGAGAATACCTGGCAATATCGAACCAGGTACACAGCACAATGCCAAATCTGCGTTTGTTTCATGAACGGAGTCAACGAACTCATAACCGAATACACTTCCTGAACTCGAAGGATTAACAGGATATATCGGAGTGTCGTACGACTGCACATTAGCCATTGTATCATTTCCAAGTTTCCCCGACGATTTCGAGGCACCAATAACAGCGATTCCATTCGGCTCCAATAGGGCAGACAATCCCATATATAGAGTTAATCGATTATAATAAAATAGATTTCGGCTGCAGCACTATCTACAACTACAGATGATTTCCGATTCTCACAATAGTTGCTTAAAAACTCGGTCATAGAAATAAGTCACTGACTATGATTGGATCTCACTTATTTTTATGTATTATTTTCCTAGGTAATGCTAATTACTGGCACAGATGTGAGTGTAAAAATGAGACGTGCTGGTAGAGAATGATTGAGCTAGTCTCAGTTGCAACAAATAGCAAAGAGTTGAAATTGGACTACAAATAATTATTGCTGGACCCATAACCGATGAAAGCGATCGGTCAGTAGCACTAATCGAGGTATCTCTTAGCAATATTTTAGTGGTATCATTTACTCTGGGTTTGTTTTCGAGTTCATATTGATGTTTTTCAGTCTCCCTCGTCTTTACTGAATAATTTGCAGAAGGCTCACTTTCGTATTGAGTGTAGTATACAGATTTGTTTACAACAAACAATTTGTATCTGTAATGGTCTTATCTTCTGGGGCCTCTTGCTGTGTCAATTCTTTACGATCGTATAACCGTAAAGAAAATCTCGAAGACCATTACACAACTACTATTGTAATGTTGATGGCTCCTAACTGTGTCACTTTTGAACTATAAAATTCTATATAAGTGTTTACAAATACTGAATACGACAATACGATTTTGAAGAGGCTTATACCTTGATTCCATTAAAAAAGGTGTTTGAACCCGTTTTGGATCCGATCCGGTATTCGTTTTTCATCTGATTGAAGCACCTCAATACAAATCAGGACGCAATCTTCTTCACGCTCCTATTCAGAGAGGGACATTCCTTACGTCTAATCAAATTTTCCCTCATAATGAGACCGCAGCAGACTCCACATACACCTAGATGACATTGGTATATCAAATCTATCCTCTGATTTTTCTACAGTTTTAAAAATAAATGTGTTTTTGGAACCTCAATTGCAGCGCTTTCATTGACGAATCCGACTCTGAATTCCTCTACTATCGTTATTCTAGTGGTTTTCCAAAAATCTATTAGCAGGTTGAGCCTAAGCTTTGTTCACATGCATACCACTTCTAAACTTCCTCCTTTATTAGATATCACAACTATACTTTTAGATATCACAATTAAAATTACGAATAAGAGAGTATAACTAGATTGCCGACGTGGTCCATTAGCTAATTAATTTATTTACATTTAGTAATGTATAATTTATTATATCTAAAGTAACTATACTGTCGAAACTGATATATCCTATCAATACTAACGTCTCGATATGGGTTCAGTATCCAATGAAAATTCTGAGCTAACTGTTAGCGAACAATCTCAAGATGCTGGAACAACTATATGTCCATGTTGTGGTGTTCCAAACGACAAATTTTACAGATATTGTCGAGAATGTACCGCATGTTTACGTGACTCCTCTAATGCTCAATATCGAATGTTATCAAGGGTCGCTTAATTCAGTGAATGAGTAAACATGGGAACTGGCATTGTGTGTGGCTTTTTGCCAGATTGGGTGTGTCGTTAGCTGCTATTAGCAGTGTGGATTCGCGCAGTGGTGAACGATGTATTCAAGTTCCAACACAGACAGCGCATATTCAGCGTGCAGGTTTTGAAAGCCATTATTGGTGACGACGAGTGGCGATCTCATTGTGCGTTTATCCAAGGTGACAAATGACGTTTCGATAAAACGTAGCTATCTTAGTGAGGTTCGTCACATAAAGTGCGGTGTGGCTAATTGGGGCGATGCCCGGGATGACAAGCATATGTCCTATACTTTGAACGACTTTGTGGTTTCTCTCTACGGGAGGGTTGTAATTGGTTTACTACTATCGACCGTGGGCCACTCGTACCCAACACTAGACCACAAGCGTTATTTGATGCTCTCTCTTGGCTACTATCGTACTAAACTAAACATCGATGAACACAATAGAGTATTATATCAGCTACGTAAGCAACGGAGGGACACTCAGTGTTGAGGAGGCTCGCGAAGTTTCTCGATTGCTATTGAAAGACGCCACGGAGACTCAGATCGGTGCATTACTCGCTTCTCTTCGCACAAGAGGAGAAACTGAAGCTGAGATTGCTGGTTTCGCAAAAGGAATGCGTGATACGATGCGGACAATCAACCCTGCTGGCTTTCCACTTGTCGATACTTGCGGTACAGGGGGTGACGACTACAATACAATCAACGTTTCGACAATCAGTGCGATTGTCGCAGCGGGAGCGGGCGCGACGGTCGCCAAACACGGAAACTATTCGGTCTCCTCTTCCTCGGGAAGCTCCGACGTACTAGATGTCGCTGGTGTACGTATCGAGGCGGAACCACAAGACGTCAAAACCGCAATCGAGCGCGACGGGATCGGATTCTTGCATGCACCAGTCTTCAACCCGATGATGGAGACGGTTATCGATCCACGCAGGGAACTCGGAATCCGAACTATATTCAACATTCTCGGACCATTAACTAACCCCGCTAGTGCCGACGCACAGGTACTCGGTGTCTACGATCCGGAGCTAGTGCCGATTATTGCTAAGGCATTGGTCCGATTGAGGGTCGACCGTTCACTCGTTGTACACGGTTCCGGACTCGATGAGATTGCAATCCATGGCGCAACGACCATCGCTGAAGTCACTGGTGACTCTATCGACGAATACACCATCGACCCCTCCGACCTCGGATTGGGGACCCACGATATTGAATCGGTATCCGGTGGAACTCCCGAGGAGAACGCGGCAGATCTCCGCGGAATACTCCGCGGTTCGGTCACTGGTGCGAAGCGTGACATCGTACTTGCGAACGCTGGTGCGACAGTGTACATCGCTGGCCTTGCTGAAACGCTCGAGGAAGGAGTTGACTGCGCTCGCGAGGCAATCGAGTCAGGTGCCGCCGCCGCTAAACTTGAAACTCTGTGTGCGTAGTTTTGTAGCCAAAGAGAGTTACCTCAAAGAATTTAGGGTTTGAACTGTACCACGCTGTCAATGGCCGAAGGACATTGTTTCTCAATTTATCACGATCATCTCTATGAACCGTCGATGCACAGTGTCTCTATTAACAGAACACAGATAATTGGGAGAGCGGACTATACACCGGTGATGGGTATTCTGAACTTCGTGCCCGATTCCTTCTCTTAGGATGGTCGTTATACGACGATTGAGAATACTGTTGCACAGGCACACGAAATAGACGGGGTATGTGAAGACGTAATTGATTCCATCTCTTCAACGACTGCGAGAGGGGTACTCGGTTACGACACTATAGCGAGTATCTTCGTTGAGAGTCAAGCTCTGACCGCTGACAATTCCGTCATGGCTCAACGGGGTGAGAACCGAAGCGAACCCATATCCCTGTTTATCACTCACTGTCCTGGTCACATTGACGACCTTTTCGCCACCAATCAGATATTCCGCGTAAGATGTATGATAAATAAATTTTGACGGCAACCAGTATCCCTGTCTGTGAAGAAGTGAGACCACTCCCACATCCATTCGTTTTGTGAGGTGCTAACTATTGGAGTGCACTATCGAGACGCTCGATCGGTGTCTGGATACGTCCGACGTGGTCGCTGAGTTGCGTACGGCAGGAAGCACCGGGAGCAACGACCTCCTCTCCGAGGCTCGCATCTACTTGGTCGTAGAGGATAGAGCCAATTGCCTTGCTCATCGAGTAGTGTTCTGCCTCGTATCCGAACGATCCAGCCATTCCACAACACGTCGAGTCCAATGGGTCGACACGGAATCCAGCCCGCCGCAAGACGCCGACCGCATGATGATCTTTCTTGACTGCCTTCTGGTGGCAGTGACCGTGGTAGGCGAGTGCTGTATTCGTGTCTGTTTCAGGGAGTGCCGCATCAAGCCCGAAGATGTCAAGATACTCCATGACACCGTAAGTGTTCGCCGCAAGGGTTTCGACGTCAGATCCAGACAGGAGGTCGAGGTAGTCCGACTGAAACATCACCGCGTCGGACGGTTCGACAACGACTACGTCCCACTTCTCTTCGACGAGGGGTGTCAACGCCTCAACATTTTCCTTAGCAATCCGTCGAGACTTGTCAAGGAACCCCTTCGAGTGGGCGGGGCGACCACTGTCCGTTTGTTTTGTGAGAGCGACATATATACCTGCAGCTTCGAGTACTCGGACCGCAGCTTTTCCGGCTTCTGGGTGGCTGTAATTTGTGTACGTGTCCGGAAACAACAGCACTGACCGGGTCGCTTCCGACTGTGAAACCGTCGTACCACCCCTCTTTTCGAACCAATCTTGGAGAGTTTCGCGCTCGAATGTTGGGAGATCTCGGTCAGCGGCGATGCCGACCGTCTTTTCCATGAGTGTCCGGGCACCCGGAAGGGTCGATGCGACGTTCGACAGTGGGGCAAGCATGGAGCCGACCGCCGACAGTCGGTCGATGTTCGCGAAGAGGTGGTCTCGGAGGCTCGCCCCGTCGCGCTGATGACGTTCGTGCAGCATTTCGACCTTCATCTTCGCCATGTCAACCTCACTCGGGCAGTCGCGGGCACATCCTTTGCAGCCGACACAAAGGTCAAGCACCTCGTTGGCAAATTCGTCGCTGAACTGCTCGTCTTTAGAGAGTTCGCCGCTCATTGCCTGCCGAAGCATGTTCGCCCGTCCGCGGGTGGCTTGGATTTCCTCTCCGGCTGCGCGGTAGGTTGGACACATCACGCCACCGGTGGTCTCCTGTTCGCCGCGACAGCCGCCACATCCGTGACAGAGCTCCGCCATTCCTTGGAATCCATTTTCGTTTTCCCAGATGAGTTCGGGCTCGAAGCCGGCGTCGAACTCGTAGTCCGGATCAAATCGGAGATGCTCGGTCATACTGTGAGCTTCGACCGGTCCGCCCCCGGGTTCGTGGGTCGGCACATCCTCGTCGGGGGCAACGCCGCAGACGTTCCCCGGATTGAGCAACCAGTTGGGGTCGTAGGCTGATTTCAAGTCGCGGAACGCCTGCCAGAGTCGGTTGCCGTACAGTTTCTGATTCCACTGGGTCCGGGCGCGGCCGTCGCCGTGCTCGCCTGAAACCGACCCATCGAACTCGACGACAAAGTCGGTCACCTCATCGGCGATGGTCTCGAAGGTTTCTAGCCCCTCAACCGTCTTCGTATTGACGAGCGGGCGAACGTGGAGCACGCCCGGTCCGGCGTGGGCGTAGAAACTTGTATTCGCGTCATGAGTGTCGATGACTTCTCGAAAGCGCTCGACGTACTCGGGGAGACGTTCGGCTGGCACGGCACAGTCCTCAATGAACGAAATATGCTTCTCGTCGGTCGTCCGCGACAACAGGATCGGTGCAGCGGCCTTGCGCATCTTCCAGAGGCCTGCCCGTGATTCGGCGTCGTGGGCTTCGATCGCGGCGAAGGCGCGTGCATCGGCCGCCGGTTCGACGCCCTCCGAAGGCTCACCGAGCGGTGTCGCGGACGGGACGCGCGCCGCGAGGAGGTCAGCGACCTGCTGATGACCGTGCGCCTCAGAGTCGGCGTAAAACTCCACCAGCAGCGCCCCGCGAGTCCCATCAGGAAGCGACGCGGCGACGTCGTGGAACTCAGCTGTGTCGAGCGCGAGGTCGACGAGCACGTCGTCGATGAGTTCGACTGCAGCGGGGCCATGCTCGAGGATAGGCGCCACATCGGCTGCGGCATCGACCACATCCTCGTAGGTTAGCAGTGCGACTGCCTTCGTCTCCGGAACGGGTTCAAGTGAGACGGTCGCCTCGGTGATGACGGCGAGCGTCCCCTCGCTCCCAGCGAGAAGGCGTGCGAGGTTCACCGTACCAGGGTCGCTATCGGGGTCGACACCCGAGTCGTCCGGAAGCGGTCGCTCGCCTCTGGCTTCGTTAATGAGGACATCGAGATTGTACCCGGAGACGTTGCGCTTGAGATCCGGATAGCGAGCGTCAATCTCATCGGTCTCTTCGTCGAGGACGCGAATAATTTCAGCGTAGATTCGTGGGAGGAGATCGCTGTCAGGGCCATCCGATCCCCATGCTTCCGCATTGGGGTCGGACTTCTCCCGCAACTCGTCGACCGCAACCTCGCCGAAACGAGTCACCGTTCCATCCGCCAGGACTACCTCGACTTCCTCAACATAGTAGTCGGTCTTGCCGTACACCAGTGAGTGAGCGCCAGTCGAGTTGTTGCCAATGGCACCGCCGAGCACCGAGCGGTCGCCAGCCGCCGGATCAGGGCCGAACTTCAATCCCTCTGGGGCAACCGCACGGTTGAGATCAGCAAGTACCGTCCCAGCTTGTGCGGTTGCCGTTCGACCACTGGCATCAATGGTCAGTATATTATCCATGTAACGCGAGAAGTCGAGCACAACAGCCTCGTTCACAGCCTGGCCAGCGAGACTAGTGCCACCTCCTCGGGGGAGAACTGGAATTGCTCGTTTCGCACAGTATGTTACTGTCCGCGCGACATCGACTGTTGACGTCGGCATGACGACCCCGATAGGCTGGATTTCGTAGGCACTCGCGTCAGTCGCGTACAGTTGTCGAGTGTAATCATCGAAGCGCACGTCACCATCAACGAGTTCGTCTAGATCCGTGATAGTCGTCGAACGGTCAGCACGGTCGGCTGTATAGTCATACGTTGTCGCTGGGTATTGAGTTGGATCTGCAGAGTTACCGTACTCCATCGGATCGATACCGGCGTTGTCACGTCCCGCCATCTTACAGCCCCCATCCGAGTTGAATCGGGACAATGGGACTGCAGGCCCTTCTGTAAGAGCTATTGGTTAAGAGTGATACACTGGTCCGGAGGATTTCCACGTCAAAGCTTGACATATTTTTTAGGGCAACGCGTTGATTGGATAGTTGTGGTCTATTTGGTGATTATTCATTGAATTCATGCTTTTGGATATCAGCATAGGGATGCTGATTGTTGCTCTCGATGTAGAGCGTTCGGGCAGTAGTCTAATGAACACCTTGCTTAGTCCAAATGAATACCGGATTGCGAGAGACATAAACCTTCGTTAACCGCACAAGATAGTCCTTGAGTTCAACTCTTTTATTTGGATCCTTTTCGTACGATAAGAATTCGAGAGATTCCAATACGTACATTTCGAATTAACTATCCAGTGAACAAACTGACGTCGCCTTGTCAGATCCGTGAGCTTACCGCAAGGGTGGATGGCGACCAGGAGAAGGACGACAGGCAAGTAGACACCCATTCATCGTTCTTCAGACCCTAGCGGGACGATGTCGCTTGGGTCGGCAAAACAACTTGATCATCGCTTGGAGGCTGTTCGGTAAAAGACCACTCTGATTCTGCCCACACAGTTAACTGTTAGTCGCTCGGATTTCATGGTGTGAGCTCAAATAACGACGAGCAGAGTGAAGCGTTCATTGAAAATGCTCTTCTCACCGAAGTGTTCGGACTTCATCCTCAAACCAGAGTGCTTGCTGCAATGGTGACTAAACACGACGAAAACCTCGCTGCATTCACCGAGAGCGAGTTACGTCGTATCGGAGGAGTGGATTCAGATGAACTCTCGGAAGCACTTGATAAGCTAATGCAAATAGGACTAATCACAGTAGTCGATACGGATACTCCTTCCAAAGCCGCGTACCAACTCAACCGTGGCAATCTCGTTGCAGAACAACTGATTGAATTCAACGAAGCGATCACTCAAAACCTGCGTCAATAGCCAGTAGCTCACACTGTTGGTGAACATACGACTATACAGTTGTGAACGGGTGAAATCCCGAGAAATTCTGGCACCTGATAGAGTAGAGAACAGTTGTTGATTTGGAAACCGACCGGAGGAACTTGAGGACAGAGGGTTTTATTTGAATTGCGGTAAGTCGTACCTATATGGCGCTTATAGAGAGAGCACTCTCAGCTGAGAACAAAGAGATCCGCGACCGCGCACATGAATTCGCCACAGAAGTCGTCGCACCGAGAGCCGAAGAGATTGAGGAGACAGACGAGTTCCCACGTGATGTTATGCAGGCTGCCGCTGACTACGGACTCCTTGGAATCCTCCTCCCCTCAGAGTACGGAGGGCTAGACTCCAATTTTCTCTCGTACTGTCTTGCGGTCGAGGAGGTCGCTCGTGAAAGCGGAGCCGTCGCGGAGAGCATTCAAGGACACACGTTCGCGGCGCTTCCGATAGCTCGGTTCGGTACGGACGAGCAGTGTAAAGTCCACTTGCGACCGATGATCGAGGGTGAGAAAATCGGTGCAATGCTGTTGACGGAACCGGGTGCAGGTAGCTCACCCACAGAGCTTGAGACGATTGCTGAGCAGCAACAGGACGGCTACCTGCTTTCGGGTGAGAAAGCGTTTGGCACAAATGCCGGTGTCGCCGATCTTCATCTCGTAGTAGCGAGAGCTCGTCCCGCGCCAGAGGATTCCCACGGTGTCAGTGTCTTCTTGGTGCCTGGACCCGAGAATGTTTCCGGACTCGAGTTCGACCGGACGCGTTTCATGGGCATGCGTGGCCATGTTACTGGCGATACGACCCTCAATGAAGTATCTGTTCCTGATGACGCACTACTTGGCGACATTGGTCAGGGATTTCGAATCGCGATGGGGACGATAGACATGGCACGCACTGGCCTCGGTGCGATTGCTACCGGAATCGCTGGGTCGGCGTTTGATCGTGCGGTGGCATATGCTGGAAGTCGTGAGCAAGGTGGACAAGCAGTAGGGAACTACCAAGCAGTTCAGGTGCTCGTCGCCGATATGGACGCCCAACTTGACTCGGCCAGACATCTAGTGTTCGACTCTGCCGCTGCCCTTTCTTCAGGGGAGGGAAGCACTCGCGCTTCTAGTAAGGCCAAGTTTGTCGGCAGTGATACCGCAGAGTTTGTCACACGGAATGCCATTCAGATTCACGGTGGCAAGGGGTATCGAAAGGATCTCCCCCTTGAACGATACTATCGAGATGCAAAGATTCTGAGTCTCATCGGTGGAACAACCGAGATTCAGAAGACAACTGTTGCCGGTACTGTGCTCAATCTCTGATTCCGCACAGATATTACCTCTTTCCATCGATTAGTTTAGACCCCTACACGACTTCTGCTCCCTGTGATTCTCAGGGAAAGTAACGTGTCGGGCATCCCTGTAACGAATTTTATCTTATCGCTCGGAGTCGACTTCTGATGGATCGGGAACGTCCTTCTCTCCAAGTTCTGCCTTGACGAAGTCCGGCTTGCGCTTTTCGAGAAACGCTGAGATTCCTTCCTTGGCACCAGGCGTGTCGAGTAATTGGTTCTGTAGTTCCGTCTCGTACGCCAGGGCGTCCGAAAGTGGAAGTTCCATTCCGTGATTGACCGCAAGCTTGTCGAACCCGACGGCTTTGTTCGGGAGCTCGGCCACCTCATGTGCGAACTCGAGTGCCTCTGCCTCTGCTTCGCCCGCGGTAGCGAGTTCATCAAACAATCCAAGATCATGCGCTTTCTCGGGTGTGAGCGTATCACCAGACAGCATCAGTTTTAGTGCTTTCGAACGGCCAATGTATCGAGGCAGCAACTGAGAGCCTGCTTCACCGGGGATGAGACCTAGGTCAATTTCGGGAACACCGATACTGTACTCCTCGTCGTTTCCGATGTATCGGATGTCTGCTGCAAGGGCAATCTCCAGTCCGCCACCCATACAGTGACCATCGACAGCGGCAATGAACAGTGTGTCCGTCGCGCGCATTTTCATGAGCACTTCTTTGCTCGTCTGACTTACTTTCCCGACGTGCTCACTGGATTCCTCTTGGAGCCCCTCAATGTCGTATCCCGTCAGGAAGAATCGATCGTTTCCACTTGCAAAGACGACGACACGGACGTCGTCATCGAACCGGACACTCTCTACAGCAGTCTGGAGTTCCAGAACCGTGTCAAGAGTGTGTGCGTTCGCTGGCGGACGGTTCACCCGAAGAATACCGACGTGATTGTTTACTTCTGTACTGAAGTCAGTCAACTCGAGCTCGCTGAACGAATTCATGCAGTATGTTATCCTCGGACCATCTACTTATAGGTTGATGTACGAAACGTTGAACCGGATCCCTGCCGAAATCAAACTGTGCCACGAAACTACGAAGAGATATCCCTCACGGATGACGAACGACATGAACTCCTTGAGAACGCGCCAGTGATGCGGTTTGCGAGCGTCGGAGAGAATGGACTTCCGCACGTCGTCCCGGTAGCGTTCGCGGAGATCGATGGTCTCCTCTGTTTCGAAACGGATGAAGACTCTATCAAGACAGCAAACGTCAGATCTACCGGCAAGGCTGCAGCTGTCATTGACGCTGGTGCGAGTGAGTATTCACAACATCATGGACTGATGTGGCGCGGTGAGGCAACCGTCATCGATGACCGTGAGATGGAGAAGGCAATCGAACGGGCATTGTTCGGGACGGTCAAATCGATTCCAGACTCCGGCGGCCATGCCAGAGTGAAAATAGCGCTGGAACCCAAGTCCAAAGTGTCGTGGGATTTCAGGAAACTCAGTCCCTAACGACCAGTATCTGGCCGTTTACCGTCGTATTTTATACGTTCGAACATGGTTCGGCAGTCACGGCAGTAGTATTGGGTCTTTGAAATCTCCGACCCGAAATCCGATTCCTTCTTGACATCATTTGACCCACAGAATGGACACTCAGGCTGGAAATCATCATGTTCGTCTACTGGCTTTTTAGTCACGATGCTCATTCGGCTGCGAACTCTTTGTTTCGAACGCCGACGAGAGAGTCGATAACTGACTGATCGATTCCGCCATTACCGACTCGCCGGCGTTCCTGGTTCCACTCTTCGACAGAGGGCCCTAAGCGGTCGACGGAATCGAGAGCTACGTCCGTCTCTGCAAAGAGGTCTTCATAGTGAGCTAAGACTGCTTCTCGGAGCTCGGCGGCCGATCTGTCAGTGAATCCGGCCTGAACTACTGGGTCTGACTCACTGTCGAATGAGGACGGGCCAATAAAGGCCAGAACCTTCGGGAGTGCTGTTTCGAGCATTGACTGAGTGCTTTCTGGGTCATCTTCGGCGAGCGTGAGGAGTTTAGCGTCGTGGTAGTCGAGATGGAAGTACTCGTCTTCCCCGATTTTGCTAATCATCCCTTCTAAGTTATTGGACGTGATCGAATC
The DNA here is from genome assembly GCF_056892285.1 of Haladaptatus sp. HS23. NCBI lineage: Archaea > Methanobacteriati > Methanobacteriota > Halobacteria > Halobacteriales > Haladaptataceae > Haladaptatus > Haladaptatus sp. HS23. The sequence goes on from NZ_JBXGLH010000006.1 coordinate 132,789, forward strand.
GAGCATGTACCAGACGGCTCGGTCCGTCGTTGCAACCGTCACTAAGAACTCCTCCCAGCTTTCACTTTCGGTGTCCAAGGTCGCTGCGTTGTTGAACTCTTCTGGTGATCGATCCCCTTCGAGCCACTCGCTTTCCGAACCTTGTTGTTCGAGCTCCCGGAACAGCTGTCTCACGTGTCCGACTTCGTCCTGTGCGGCACTCGCCCCGCCGATGTCGTCTTCGAGGGACGGTCCGGCAAGCATCCACTCCGCATATCGATGTGAAAGCAGCAGCTTTGTGTCTGCGATGGCTTGAACGTATTCGGTTGTCTCCTCGTTCCACTCGCTCATGCATCCACCTCGGGCGATGGCGCTTTCGGGTTACTGGTCACTTCCACCAAGTTCTCCTCGGCAACGACTGACATATAATCCCAGTCCTCTTCGTTAAATGTCGTCCGCGCGTAGGACTTCGCTAGCCGATCGTTGTCGGCCTCAACGCGGCCGACGTTCAGGGTTTCGTCACCTGCGTTCACACGTGCAAATACTTCGTATCTCATAGACTTATCCCGGATTCACGCATTTTCTCTCGGACCTCCGGTTCGAGCATATCTTTTGACCAGACAGGGTCCCACACGATATCGATTGTTACCGAATCTACGCCTTCGACCGGTCTCAGGATACTTCGGATGTCATTCTGAATGAATTCGTAGGCGGGACATCCCATGCAAGGGAACGTCATTTGGACGGTAACGTCCCTCCCGTCGACACTTACGTCGTAAATCATCCCCATCTCCACCAAACTCACGGGGATGTGTGGGTCTGGGATCTCATCGATAAGGTCCCAAAGGTGCTTTTCAAACCCCGAAGTGTCTTGGCTTGGCCCGACATCGAAATCATCACTACCTGCAGTGTTTACGCTCACGCAAGACCCTCCAGCTTCCCGGATTGGATCATGTTAACATATTTTTCGTTCGCTGGACCGCGAGCCCGCCAGCGGTCGATTACGTCGGACCAGGAAATCGGTTCATCGAATAGCCACTGCTTGTTCTCTGCATCGTACGCAACTGGCAAGTCGTACTCGAGCTCGTATTCCTCTGTTTCCTCGTTGTAGTGGGCCGGCACATCTAGACCGAGCTCGTTACAGAGAGGCACCGATCGGCTCATCCACTCCTGACGGAGTTCGTCGTTAGTGAGTCCCTTGATTGAATATTCGATCTGGTCGCTGTGTTTCTTCTGGTCGTCCGGAAGGCCGAACCACTCGATTGCGATGGGGAACATCCAATCGACAGCATCCTGCAGTTTCTGCTTTGTCTTTTCGTTCTTCGTCGCCAGTCGGCGCATCCAAGTCTCACCATGACGGAGATGGAATTGCTCCTCCTTACTTACTTTTGTCAACGCGCGTTTCCAAGGTGCGTACGAGGTATTCTCGTGAACGTCGCTTAGGAGAACGATTCCAGCTCGGTCGAACAAGCCGTGTGCGGAGACTAGCTCAGCGAAGTTCTCGATCTTCTGGTCGAATCCATAGGTGTTCCTGAACTCGTGGGGTTCCCGACCATATACGAGCTCTTCGCGGCTCTCACCGAGGTCCTCAAGGAGTCGGTAGGCGATGTGGCCGTGTCCGAGCTCGTCCTGAACGACGCTCACACATGATGTGCGTGCATTCAAACTCGGGGCGTTGAGTGATTGCTCGTAGTACGCTGGAGCGCTCATTAGCTCCGTGTCCCCAGAGACCTTCAGGATGGTTTTCAAGGCATCTCGGTATCCCTCGGTCATCTCTTCGGTCGACTCGATCATCCGACCGTTTTGCAGCTCTTGCTTGAACTTCCGTTCGCTAACCATAATTTGGCTTCCTCGTGCAATCGTTATTGCTACCACCATATAACCCTTTGGGAGAATCCAATTACAAAGCTCGAATCGGCCTACAGAGACTCACTACCGGCTGAACAGCTATTGCAGGGCAGGACAATCTCCGGTCGCCTACTCGTTCTGACTTTTACCAATTCCGGGGTAATCAACGCTTTTGAATTGGACATAAGATCTCACCACATTGGTTCTATTATTCCAGAGGTTCATCACAAAGATAGTGGTGCAATCGAGTTATCGAGGATAACCTATTTACCTCCACCTGTTCATCTCGCGAGTATGGATTTTAATATCCGACATGCCACGGTTGATGATGGCGAGGGATTAGTGGAACTCTGGCACGGGTTCACCGACCATCTGGCTGGATTCGACGATAGATACGAGCACAACGAATCGGCCGACGATCGATGGCTTTCATATTTCGAAAACCAACTCGTAGACTCAAAGTATGGCACGGTCATCGTTGCAGAACATGACGGCGACCTAGTGGGGATTCTGGAGGCGCGTATCACCGGCAATCATCCGATATTCAGACTAGAGAATCACGGACATGTATACGGGCACTACGTTGAGGATCGAATCCGTGGCGAAGGTGTTGGAAAAGCGCTCCTCGAAGCAGCCGAAGAGTGGTTCCTCGACCCCGCTCGGGAAGCCAATTTCTACCGCATCAACGTTATCGAAGGGGATAAGAACGCGAGCGAAATCTACGAATCGTACGGCCTACGTGCTGTGGAACACACCTTCGAGAAACAACTCAAGTAACAATGGTAAATACTTACGAAGTGGAATTCGTGGATGAAGGCCTCACAGTCGAAGTCACAGAAAATCAGCCCATTCTTGAAGCGGCTGAACAAGCCGGCCTCGACCTTCCGTATCAGTGTCGAATGGGGGTGTGTGGGGTTTGTGCGGGAATGGTGCTTGAAGGCGAGGTCGACCAGACCGAGGCTATGTTTCTCTCTGACAGCGAGCGCGAGGAAGGGTACATACTTACCTGTATCGCAGAACCCCGATCAGATCTCAAAATCAAAACACAAGAGAGCCCGTAACGCAAACTCGCCATTTTAGACGCTATTCTCGTTCCATACTTTGATGAAGGCTATATCCAAATTCGAATTAGTAATGTATACGATAGGCGTATTCAGACAGGATTACAGTCGTAGTGTTGTAATAGGGGGCGGCGACCGATACCAATCAAATACTGTTACAGTTGCTAAGATCTGGTGTGTGAGTTCCGGCCGATATCAATATACGATTAGTACTGTGATCCGGTGTGTGGGGTCGTTGATCTAATTTTGAAAACGCGGTCATATTTGCCAAGGTGCGGTGTGGAACCTCTACTACTTGGCGTATACTATTTCGAATACGCTAATTGTATACGGCCAAATGGGGCCCAAAACCCGCTACTACCCGGATATTGAGGGATTCATCACGAGGTCAATACACTACAACTAAAAATAAGGTCGCGTCAATGCGGTGATGGCGGATCAGTGTATACAATCAGTTATACCGCTGAATCGAGTTGGGCTTGGTCCTTTTCACGAAGTTCTTTTCGTTGTATTTTTCCAGTCTCTGTTCGCGGAAGCTGCTTGACAAACTTGACCGCTCGGGGGTATTTGTATGGTGCAAGTGTGTTTTTCACCTTGTTCTGCAGTTCGCTGATGAGTTCCTCGCTAGACGAGTATCCCGAATTGAGGATGACGTACGCTTTGACGATCTGCCCCCGCTGTTCGTCCGGGCTCCCGATTACAGCAACTTCACTTACTGCATCATGCCCTTCCAGTACCTCTTCTACTTCTGGACCTGGAATGTTATACCCGCTTGAGATGATGAGATCACCGCGACGGGACTTATATTCGAAGCGACCATCTTCCCGCTGAACGAAGATATCTCCTGGGAGGCTCCAACCGTCTTCTACGACGTCGGCCTGCTTGTCTGGACGGTTCCAATATGTCATCCCCGTTGGTCCGCGAACGGCAAGTAACCCGGGTGTGCCGCGAGGAACATCTTCTCCGGTATCGGGGTCAACGATTTTACACTCGTATCCAGGCACGGGAAAGCCAGTCGCGCTCGAATCGATGTCATCTGTGTGGCGGTGGCTGATGAAGATATGCAGCATCTCGGTTGTGCCGATACCGTCGAGTAATTCGATTCCATACTCCTTTTTGAACCGTTCAAATGTGGTCGATGTCAAAGGCTCACCCGCGCTTAGTCCAAGTCGAAGGGACGATACGTTGTACTCTTCTGGTCCATTTGGGTTCTTTGCGAGGATTTGATTGAACCCCGTCGGAATGGAGCAGAATACGGTAATCCCATGATTTTCAATCGCTTTGAGAAGCGTCTCTGGATTCGCATCTTCGACTAAACTGGTGCTTGCTCCAAATCGAAGGGGAAATGTGACCAAGTCGCCATACCCATAGGCAAACGGTAGTGGTGGATTCCCACCGAATACGTCCTCCTCTGACGGGTCAAGGCAATACTTTGCATAGCCATCTGCAGTAGCTAGCAGTTGCCGATGAGTATGGAACGTGCCCTTTGGTCGACCCGTGGTTCCACTCGTATATAGCATGAGAGCGAGGTCATCACGCTCTGTTTCGTACGGGTCAAGTGTGGATGATGCCTCGTCGATGACGTCGTCGAAACCGAGGTGATCGTGATCAACGTCATTAGATCGATCTGCAACGATAACAGTTTCAACCGTCTCGAGATCGTCTAGTGCCTGCTCAACTTCATCTAAAAGACCGCCGTATACCACGATTGCCGAAACCTCGGCATCGTTCATTATGTACGTGATTTCTTTCGCCCGGAGGAGTTTCATGGACGGCAGTGGCACACCCCCGAGCTTCTGCACAGCGAGACATGCGATTATTGCTTCCGGACGGTTTGGGAACCGAACGAAAACACGATCTCCAGATTCAATCCCTCGGTCTCGAAGTGCGTTCCCAAATTTGTTCACTAGGGTCTGTAACTCGTTATAGGTGATCTCACGGTCATCGAAATATATTGCAACATTATCTCCACGTCCTTCGTCGACGTGTTTATCGACTAATTCAACCGCGACGTTCACCTGTTCTGGGTAATGGATCTCCGGAAGTGGATTGATGAAATCTGGGCGCTCCTCTGCATCCGGCAGGAAATCCTGCGGGATATTAACTTGCATACCGTCTGTACCATTCTGGTTAGACTGAATATACCTTACGGATATACCCTCCGAATTTGGGTTTAAATTATTATTTATGATGGCTGAGTCAGAGCTCGAGCCATTGCATACTAGAAATGAGTGGTCATAGGAACACGTTCGTTGTGCGTAAGCACTCTCTTATCAAAAATATATAGTATGAGGTCGATTCGAATAATCGCTGGATATATCTGTGAGATCGACGACTAACCAGTCGCTATGGGTCAGCCTAATATCGAACAACAGATTCGGTTAGACGGGAAAATCGTATGTATCACGGGCGGTGCGGGAGGAATTGGGACGGCAATCGGTGAAACCGTCGCTTCTCTCGGCTCAGACGTCGCCATCGCAGACGTCGCCGAGGAGAAGGCAAGCGAAAATGCACGCAAACTCGAAGAAAAGTACGACGTCAACGCAATTGCAGTCGAGACCGATGTGACGGCGTATGACGATGCCCAAGAGATGGTCGAGACTGTCGAGGATGAGTTGGGATCGATCGATATACTTGTAAATAATGCCGGTATCGCGAGAGCAGAATCATTCATCGAGACCGAACCCGAAGATTGGGATACTTTGATTGGGGTTGCCCAGTATGGCACTCTGAACTGTACTCACGCCGCTCTCCCGGCGATGATTGCACGAGGTGAGGGCGTAGTTATTAACTTCGCTAGTGGCTCATATCGCGGGAATGATCCGAGACTTTCGATCTATGGAGCAGCGAAAGCAGCAAACGTTTCATTCACAAAGACACTCGCAAAAGAGGTGGGCAGTGAGGGAATCCGTGTCAATTGTGTGTCCCCAGGCACAGTTCGAACACAGGCTACAGAAGAATGGATCGACAAGTATGAGGACTCAATTTCGGAGTCATACGCGCTCAAGCGAGTTGGGGAGCCACAGGAAGTCGCAAATATTGTTGCACTCTTAGCGAGCGACATAGCTGGTTGGGTGACCGGCGAAGTCGTTCACGTCGACGGAGGCTATCTTCGACGATAATCGACGTTCAGAACCGAAGAATATCCTTGGTAGCTCCGGTGACACGACTTCTTCTGGTTATCTTGTATCTTGCTGGATCATTCCCCTAGAGTATATATGGATGGGTCGATAAACCCTGTTTGATGTCTGAACGCGAATTCGACACAATCTCGTGGAGCTTCGATGATGAATCTGGGATTGGTGAGGTAGTTCTCGATCGTCCCAATGCGATGAACGCAATCGACGAAACAATGCAGCGAGAGGTCATCGCTGCCTTTGATGAGTTCCAGAAGGTCGATGAAGAGGCTGACGGCGTCGCGGTTAGTGCCGTGATTATGTCTGGCGCTGGAGATCGTGCCTACAGTAGTGGACTTGATCTCAACGAAATGAAAGGCCTCGATACCCACGATCAGCGAAAACAAATACCCGACCTCTTCTGCGAGGCAACGGATGCGATCGAGTCATATGATGCCCCAGTGATCGCAAAAATCGATGGGCTCTGTTTGGGTGGTGGATTTGAGTTCGCCATTGCCTGTGACTTCCGCTTTGCGAGTGAGGAGAGTCGATTCGGACAACCAGAAGTCAACTTCGGCCTCCTTCCCGGAGGCGGGGCTGCACAGCGACTTTCGACGATTATTGGTGTAAGTCAGGCAAAAGAACTGTGTATGACTGGGAAGCAGATCAGTGCAGAAGAGGCAAAAGAATACGGGGCACTAAATGAAGTTCATTCTGCTGATGAACTCGATGACGCTGTTCAGGAATTCGCGGAGACGCTTGCGAGCAAGCCACCCCTTGCTCTTCGTGGCATCAAGGACGCATCGAACATGACTCGACAAGTCGGTTATAAAGAGGCACTCGATTACGGGGGCCACATCTGGGTCACTCTATCCGAAACTGAAGACTACACTGAAGGGATGGAGGCATACGCTGAAGAGCGAGAGCCAGACTACCAAGGGAAGTAGCGCTCTCAGAGCACAGCCCGGTTGAATTTTTACGTCTAAAGAAAAGATAGTTTGTGAGAAAGATATTGGGGTGAGAGCGGTGACTGAAACTCAAAAGAGAGGGTACCGTATTAGCAGCGCCCAACATATTCCCAATACGCCGGTTTGGGCTGTAACAGACCTACTCGAACAAGTTTACTGGCGTAATAGCATCGAGGAACTTCGCTGCTGTTCTGACCAGATATCCTAGAACACGTTCGAACGGTAAACTCGTGTTACTCGGTTCAAAGGCCGAGAATACGTGTTACTTAAAGGGCATGAGCATTTCTGTATCAAAAGAAATGGGATATCCCGATCGATCATAACATCCGTATTCGGTGATACCCCTGATGTTCGTTTGCCCATTACTCGATAGCTCGTGGGCAATTTGGATAGTCTCATTATCCACTTCAAGAACGTCGCATGAGACTGACAACCTTGATTCGAAATACACAGGGGATAAAAATTCCCAGCTCCAATTTCGGAGATGATACGGTTGCTTTTCACCTTGTAATTCAGCACGGCTTGTTCCTCGTTCACACAAGAACTCTTCGAGCGAAATGTCCGCAAACCGAGGATACTCTTCGAAGTATGCAAGTTCTGCCCCCTCTATATGTGGACTGCGAATATCGAATGCCGTGGAAAATGATGGGTAATTGGATTTACTGGAGGTTTCTTTCACAGCGCCAACTTCGGGACTTCGATCAACACAAGCATCGATGAAATCCGAGCGAGTGTGATCGGGTAGCGGTAATGCAGTTCCAGTAGGAGAAATCGTAACATGAGTCATCCGAGCTGTTGCTAGCTGTTCATCGTCGCCGTTGACTACCTCATACAGTAATTCAATGCTAGAATCCCCCACATTTGTCGGTTTTGTTTCAACGGTTATGGTCTCACCAATCGTTGGATATCGATCAATCGAGGTATGGACTATTACGGGTGCATAAGGGATTCCGTCAGCAGCAAGGATTTCTTCGAAAGAATAATCGAAAGCCCTCGCGATCTCTTGTGTAGAAATCAGCTGCCAATCAAAAAATGATGCACCATGCACAAGCGGACCAACAAGTTCGCCGAATTGCACTGGGTGATCAACAATAGTTTGCATGTTCCGAGGAGTCGTGATCAATGATTATTAAGGTATGGATCTTGAGTAGGAACTCCGGTCTCTATACTATTAATTACACCTTGTTCGTACGTCCATATGAGTCGAGTAGTAACAATCTTGCCCGATACAAAGAATTAAATAATACTTCCATGAGGAACTCGGAGATTAGTTCAAACCAACATCGGTACTCAAGCGCGGGGTTCAGGAGAGAAAACTCAAAAGAAGTACAGCGAGGTGTTTTATAGATAATATCTGCTATTAGTCGTAAGCTCTACCTCAATTTCGGCATATAAAAAATATCAATGATCTTTGCGTGAGAAGATATTCGTTGCACGCCAGAACACCACTTCGTCGCCATCCTCGTTTGTTCCCGTTACTTCGAACTCAATATTCCCCCGACCTTCGTGTGATGTTGAAGCGGTTTTTTTAGTGATTAGACACGTGACATCTATATTGTCGCCCGGTCTAACAGAATTCGGCCATCGTACCTCATCAAGTCCGAACGATCCAGATGTCGCTGTATCATTCAGAAACTCATCCACCAATAAGCGCATACATGAGCTTGCAAGATACCAGCCACTCACAATAATGTCATCTTGTAACGTCTCCATAGACATGTCTTCGTCCGGTTGGAGTAGTTGAGGGTGCCACTGTTCAGCGAATTCTATTTGTTCGTCTCGCTTGGCCGTAAAACTTCCCAAGTCGTGGACATCTCCGACATCAATATCCTCGTAGTAAAGCTTCTTCATCAAACTAATCTATTATCCCTTGTTAACAAAAGTCTTGGCCTTCCTGCCAGGTGTTAATGTACATTTGATTTTTTCACCTCTTTAAATAAGGCAAAAATAATTAAATGTGATTGATCTATTATATGTCTTTAAATAGATCGTCAAGTCGATGGTGTACGTCCGGTTTCGTGGTGTACATTCCACCCTCCTCAGACAGAAGGTTGTTGTTAGAAAGATGGTTTAGGTGTGCATACGCTTCCCCCGGACCATGAAGAATGTGAATCCCGTCTAAATCACCAAATAGCTCTGCACTAACCGTCCATGCATCCATAGCCGACTGCTCAGACAAGATTTTAATAATGCGCTGACTCCGCTCGTGATGATGATCGATGATTTCTTGAGCTCGAGTTGCGGGAGCGTCGATGACGTGTCGGTGTCCGGGGTAAGCACGTTTGTAGCCAGCATCTCGAATCCGGCGTAGTGTGATAAGATACGACTTTAATGGATCTGAAACGCGCACATCTGCTCCACCAACGTTTGGTGTATAGTGAGGTAAAAGTGCATCACCAGCAAACAGCGCCATTCCATTGTCGGCTTCGAATGCAAAACCAATATGGCCGGCTGTGTGACCAGGCGTATGGACGACGGTTAGTTGCTGGTCCCCGACCGTGATAACGTCGCCATTGGTATGCATCACGGGGTCGGCGGGTTCGTCACGTAGTTTATCGTGCTGTTTCAGGAAGTCAAGTAACTCACGTTGGGCAGTCGTCGGCATTCCCCACCGATCGAAAAATGAACGCTGTTGTTCACGAAATTGATTGACTGCTTCCGATTCTCGTGAAATGAGCGGCGCATCAGCAGTGTGAGCATGGACGGTTGCTCCACTCTCTTGCTGGAAAGATCCTGCTAGGCCGATGTGGTCCTCATGTAAATGCGTCAAGAGGATATGGTCGAGATCAGCCACTCGCAGGTCATGATCATTAAGTCCCTTCCGAAGTGCTTCTTCTGTTTGAGGCACTGATACACCAGTATCGATTAGAGCAGTTTCGCTGCCATGAAGTAGGTAAGCATTGTTCTTTCCTTCGAATTCTTTATTGCTCAGCTGGATCGCGTCGACAATCACGACTAGTGAGATGTACTGATCAATAATAATAATCTAGGATATTACCCGGATAGATAACTGCCTTGATTTAAAATAGAGAATAAACTCTCGCGTTCTTTTTAGGAATTGAGGATTCTAAGTAGATACAACATGAAATTAGATAATATCAAAGGGCACTGTCTAGATACGGAAAACCAAGCAACAGCGGTACGGGTGGCGAAGTGTTACCCAGCGATCATAGGTGACTGATTTTTGATATCTAGATTGGCTGCACTGTAAGAAGACGGAATTCGGCTGCTTCACCGAAAACCTAGCCATGATGATACAAAGTGGTTCGCTCGCTACTCCCGTTAAAGACGCTGAAACGCCACTCTACAACAGAATCCCTTAACTAGACAGTGCCTATCAAAATTAACTGTCCGGCCCCTGAACGTTGTATTACTAATAAAAGATTGTAAAGTATACCGATATAAATAGATGTGTTTTATCTTTGTCCTTCTCAATCTACACTGGTTCTACTGCTTCACTCTTATTCTGGGAAGAAACCTTGCTACACCCGAGTTTGTTGTGTTCGATAATATCGCCAAATCCATTACTGTATTTACAGACTATGAATCTTTGTATGCAATAATTAGTCGAATAGAATTCAATCCTCATTCTGATTAATTTTATTTCTACTGACAAAAAGAGTTCTCACTTATTAGACTGGCGATTAGTCAATCGAATTCTCCCCTCGACTTCGTAGATATGGCCTCGCATGTAGAGCCGTTCAACGATATCTTCCGCAGCGGGTCGATCGAGATCCTTTTCTTCGTTGAGAATCGCAAACGCATGTTCATACGTAATCCCTCGCTCACTCGGAAATGCTACGGCGAGCGCATCGAGTGCTTCTTGCGCGAGAGGGGTAAGTGGCGGTTCCTCATTCGAAATCATTCGTACTACTGAATATGTGTACACAACAAGTAAATCCTGGGATGTGATTATGTGTATCGCTGTTTTCTATAGGTTAAGCACTCATTCATTGTCTATTGATTCAGAGTCGATGAAATTTCTATCCACGACGAGGCCAGCTTCGTAGATGTCACCGACAACACGGGAACTGTTTTCAAGCTTATAACATTAACTCGATTTTGGGATGATTCTTTTGAAAGAATGCGGACGACTTTTGAAGGTTGCTCACAGGAAAGATCACAGATGTAAAACGTAAAATCGTACTCGCGAATGCCAGCACAACAATACATGTAGCTGACATTACTGATTTACTCTTTGAGGAAATCGGTGACGCTCGTACGACGATTAAGTCGAATGCCAATATCATCAAACGCGTAGATCTGTGTGCATAGTTCCTAATTCACTACATTTATTCGAATCAAGCAATAACATACAGTAGTAGTATGAAGAAAACACAGGTGTTTGGGAACTCAGATCGGACAGAAGTGATGGGTATCCTAAATGTCACGCCAGATTCCTTCTCTGATGGCGGTCAATATACAACAATCGAGGATGCGATCGCAAGAGCTCGCAAAATTAGTGAGGCGGGTGCAGATATCATTGACATCGGTGGTGTAAGTACGCGTCCTGGAGCGGATCCTATCTCCACGCAGGAAGAACTGGATAGAGTTCTCCCTGTTGTCGAACGCGTTTGCGCTGAGCCCAATATCGAATCACATATATCAATTGACACATACGATTCTGACGTCGCTGAGGCGGCACTCAATGCTGGTGTCGATATCATCAATGACCAAAATGGGCTTGGTAATTCAGATATGAGATCGCTTGTTTCTACCCACGAATGCAAAGCAGTACTTATGGATTCGGTCAATTTACCGGTTGACCCCGAATTCAAACCTGACACTACTGATATAGTTGCTGATGTCCGTGAGCGTTTAAAAGAACGAGTCGCAGACGCTCGCGCAGCAGGTATCTCTGATGATCAAATTATACTTGACCCGGGAATCGGGTTCGCAACGACTGAGGACGATGATCTCGAATTACTTGCTCGAACTGCTGAATTCGTCGAACTTGGCCTACCTGTGCTCATAGGCGCGTCGCGAAAGTCATTCATAGAGAAATTCACTAACCTCTTACCGAACGAACGAGTTTCACCAAGTCTCGCTGCTCACCTAGTCGCTGCAGAGAACGGTGCTGACATCGTACGAGTCCACGATGTCGCTGAAACCGTCAGTGCACTCCAGACGGCAGAAGCATTGTGGAGTCGTCAGCCGGACAGGTGAGGCGTTGAGAACCGAGAGAAGCCAGTGGTTGCCGCAATCGACGGTACCTGCGTTAGCAGCGGCTTCAACCTTATTTCGGTATGCGAGCTCCAGAATCGGAATTTCAAATAACGCCTGGGTTCTCCAAACACAACATCAGTCTCACCCCTGAACTCGGTGGCTGTTCTCGATTCATCCAGAAGGTTTGTGCGGGGAAGGCCAAAGATCTCATCTTCACAAGCGAACTGTTTGACGGGGAGAAAGCCTATACTTTCGGCGTCATCAAATAATTGGCAGACTAGCCCATAACGAGAGTGTAGGAAGCGAGAGCTTCCAGGACTAGCCATTACAAATATCCGGCCACACCGATCGTATGACAAAAGGGCAAGTTAAGGAAAGTCGCACTGCTTACTCGAAACGTCGAGGTGTGATTCGAAAGAGCGCCCGCACAGGCACTAACGCGTCATTTGCAATTAATGAAATCAGATGACTAGGAGATAAGAGAAGGAGAGAAATCTGACGAACGAATGCCGTCTACACCGAAGAAAAATAGGGTCTTAGAAGCGCGTGGACAGTTCGACCGCGTCGATTGCCTTTCTTGTCGCTCGATAGGCAATCGGGCAGTCAGCGACTTGCTCAACGAGGCCAATCGCTTCCGCGTACTCGAGGTGAGCAGCAGCCTCTCCCGCACCCATCTTCGCGTGGATACCGGACATTTCCCCGAAGAGCGTCTGAGCAACATCCCAGGGTGTCATGACACCATCCGCAGATGTCGCCTCCGCGACGGCACGAACGCGTTCTCGATGATGCTGTCTCGTCGTCTTGATACGCTTGGCGAGGTGAACCGTTGGGCCGTGGCCAGGACGTGCACAGGGATCAACATCCAACGCTATGAGTGTGTCGAGGGTGTCAAGGTACGTCGCAAGCGGATTCTTACCCTCGGTACGGGTGTCGCTTCCACCAACGTTCGGCGTATACATCGGAAGGATCGCGTCACCGGTGTAGAGAGTTTGATCCGCTTGAACGGCGACATGACCGCACGTATGACCCGGTGTGTGTCGAAGCGTGAGACCAGCGACAGTATCTCCGTCTTTGTGTCCAGCGACTGGAACAGAGTCAGGCATCGATGACGGCGTATCGCTCTCGCGAATGTCGGAGACAACCCAGTCTGGAACGCCCCACCGGTTGAGCGTCGCTACGTCTCGCGTGAGTCGACGATCTCGTTCGCTCGCGTACTTGCGAACTAGGGGGGCATCCTGCGTGTGCAGGTGGAGAATGGCATCAGCAGCTGCCACTAAACGTGGTGCAAGACCCGTGTGGTCGGAGTGCCAGTGAGTTACAATTACATGGTCAATTGTAGAGAGGTCGACTCCATGGTCGGCGAGTCCAGTACGGAGTGTCGTGTACGGTACGTCACCCGGTGGGCCAGGGTCGATGACGACCCCACGTTCGGGAAATACGTATGTACTGTTTTCACCTTCGGGACCACCGTGCCCGTGAGCAATGCGAAATGCGGTCATGGTCGCGCGAACACATCCTGATCGGTACGTCGCTTGGTCTCTCTTGTTCTTGTAGTCATTCGAATCGTCCGGTTTGCTTGTACTTCTGCCCGTACTTGAGGTAGTGTTCGCACACCTTTTCGATCTCTGCTCGTTGAGCATCGCTCAGTGGACGCGTCTCCGCCGGAACACCGTAGGCAAGGTGTCCTTCCGGGACGGTTTGACCCTGTCTAACGAGACTTCCCGCCGCGACGAGGGAGTTCGCTTCGACTGTTGCATCCTGAAGTACGGCACTGTTTATTCCGACGAGCGAGTGTTCTTGGATGGTCGCGTAGTCGATGACAACACTGTGACCGACAGACACTTTGTCTTCAAGGGTAGCTCCATGGAGCATCGAGAATTCCTGAACGTTACATTTATCGCCTACGATTGTAGGCTCTTCGTCCTCGCCTCCCCGAAGACAGACGAACGGCCAGATGCTCGACTTTTCTCCCACAGTAACATCCCCGATAAGGTAGGACATCTTAGAAACGAACGCTGAGTCTGCTACTATTGGCGACGATCCAAGTATCGATTCTTGCATATCTATACATCTGTTGATTACCTACATGATTCTTGCGCCGTGATCGACGGATTGTGTCTTGGTTCGGACCGTTGTTAGCATTGACAACTGGGTACCTCTGATTTAGCCGCTATTAGGATGTATTGAATCTTACTTACAATCAAGATTACAGCGTCAAGCAACCACTATTATCTGACCTCCTCGAACCCTCTTTAGGATATAACAACCTCCACTGCATCGAAGAGTCCTCTACGGCAACTTGATTTCCGTGATGTTACCTCCTACAGGATTCTTCGCTTTTGACCTATTTTGCATTCCAGAGGTATCGATGAAGCGGTGGGAAAACACTAAGCCAACCGCTAACAGATGTCTTAGTGTGGCACTCCGGAAGTTATTTGAACCGCAGGCGATCGCTGTCGTTGGCGCATCTCAAACCGAAGGGAAAATCGGGTATGAGGCGATGGCAAATACAGTACAGTACGACAAACCAGTTTACCCAGTGAACCCCTCTACGGAGGGGAAATTATTTGGTGAACCTTTTGTCGAATCCGTAACCGAAATCGATGACACCGTCGATCTTGCATTGTGCTGTGTTCCGGCATCGGTTATCCCTGACGTACTAAAAGAGTGTGGAGAGGCAGGTGTTAGGGGTGCAGTCATCTATGCCGGTGGATTTGCCGAAGCAGGTAATGATGGGGAAGCACTACAAGATGCCGCAATCGAAGTCGCAGATAAATACGGTATCAGCCTACTTGGACCAAACACGAGTGGGTTCGTCGTCCCTGGAATTGGGTTGATGGCGTCATTTACTAGCGGTGTCGAGTACCTCAAACCCGGAAACGTTGCTGTCGTAGCCCAGAGTGGCGGTGTCGCCCACTCTTTGGCATTTGGTGCAGCACGAGAAGGCCGAGGCCTCTCAGCGATGGTTGGCCTTGGAAATCGCGCTAACACAGACTTTGCGGAGGTAATCGGCTATTTCGATGACCACGACGTGACGGAAGCCATCGTACTTCATGTGGAAGGCACTGATGACGGCCGTGCATTACTAAGGGCATGTCGGTCTTCCAAGACCCCTGTCGTTGTATACAAAGTCGGAAAGGAAGACGTCGGGGAATTTGCCGAGTCCCATACGGGTGCACTCACGGGTGACCACGATCTCTACCAAGGTGGGTTCCGTCAGTACGGTATTCCATCGGTCGAATCTACGACTGAATTGCTTGATGTGGGTCAAGCATTAGCGTCGTCGCCGACACCGACGGGCCCCAACGTCGGTGTCGTGACTGCACAAGCTGGTCCTGGCATTATCATTGCGGATCGGTTGAAGGGTGCTGGAGCTGCCTTACCTTCTCTGGAGGAGTCAACCCAGGAAACCATCGACGAAATCCTCCCTGGGATTACATATGCTGCAAACCCGGTTGACACCGGCCGCCCGATGCCCGAGTTCGGTGAGGTTATTGAGGCGGTTGCTAATGATCAGAATGTCGACGTAGTGCTTGTCTACGAACTACATGAGGAGGCTCTCGGCTATCCGGTTGACAAGGTTGATGGCCTCGCCGAAGCTGCCGGCAAGCCGGTATTGTTTGCGACTGACGGTCCCAACGAAAGCGTCGCCTCCGACCTCGACACTTTGCGAAATGTTGGTGTTCCAACGTTCCCATCACCTGAGCGCGGTGCGGACGTAGCAGCTGCGTTAGCTCAGTATGGTGCGGACCGACAAGCATTGGATTCCATGAATGTGAATGCAGCAGAAGAGAGAGAACAATGAATAATCGTATTCAAGAACCCATCGAACAAGCTCAGAATCAGGGAAGATCGACACTCACTGAGGCCGAAGGGAAACAGCTCCTACATGAGATTGGCGTTGAGACCCCATCTTTTGAGATAGTCACGGATCCTGACGATGCCGTCAGCGCTGCAGAGAGGATCGGGTATCCGGTCGTTGTAAAAGTATCGTCGCCGATGGTCACTCACAAGAGCGAATGGGCAGACGGTGCGGGAGTCGTAGTCGGCCTTGAGGATTCAGATACCATTCGAGCAGCGGCAGAGCGCATATTCGATGCTGCCGAGTCAGAAGGCATCGACGCAGACGTCCTTATTGAGGAGAGTGCCGACCTTGACGCTGGAACAGAGGTAATTGTCGGCGGTTTGCGTGATGCTTCGTTCGGTCCGGTCGTACTGATGGGTCTCGGCGGTGTCTTCACAGAAGTATTCGAAGACACTAGCCACCGACTTGCCCCTGTCTCAGCTGACGAAGCTGAGCGCGCGCTAAAGGAGCTACAGGCAGCGAAGCTACTCTCGGGCTATCGTGGTCGGCCACCCGCTAATCTAGAGTCATTGGCGACAACGGTCAGCGCAGTCGGTGACTTGCTGGTTGAGCGTGAGATGATCCGAGAAATCGACCTGAATCCTGTGCTCGTGTCCGAGGATGGATCGGTGGCGCTTGACGCTCTTATTGTACTTGAGGATCCTAATAATGAGTGAGGAACAGAATATGGGAAGCGACAACGGTGATACTAAGACGGAGACTGCGTCTAAAACGTTCGAGCATGTCTGGACAGTTCGATTTTCCGATACTGACCCATATGCAATTGCACACTATCCACGGATTATCGACTCCATTCATGAAATTGCGGACGTGTTTATGCAAAAGATCGGATTTCCTATCTGGGTGATTTGCCAGGAAAAGGGATATGGACTGCCGATTGTTGAGATTGACTTTGAATTCATGCGGCCGGTTCGTGCCGGTGACGAGGTGACGGTCGAACTGACTCCGAGTCTCGGCACCAAGTCTGTGCGATTTAATTACATCGCACGTTGTGATAATGAGGTGGTGTTCTCCGGTTATGAACAGCGAGTCTGTGCTGAACAGGGAGGCGGTGAATCGATGGAAATTCCCGATGACCTCCGAGCGGCGTTGAAACCTTACGCAGTCAACTAACCCATCCGTCTGTTGAGTAACCTTTCTCTATCGAAGGTACGCCATCTCGAATTTCGAAGCGTATTCCCGTCTGTCAGTATCGCTGGCAAGGGGTGCCCGATACTCTTTTACAAATTCTTATCTTATACCGGCGCATGGCTGAGTTCGACAACCCATACGCGGAAGAAATCCCATTCGTTCAAGCACACTTTGATTGTGAGAATTGTGGCGGAAAGCTCTGGGAATATGGTATTCAGCAAAAGATGGTTTGTGAAGAGTGTCGCTCGATTTTCAGCTCACAAGACATTTTTGAGACACAGGCATAGCGCTCCGCTTACAGTTCTCTGCAGCAGCATTCAAGCAGTCCGGTTTGATTAGTCGCCTCGCGGTGTAGAACTCTCCAACATCTTTAATACGTATCTGTGTCAACTATTCTCTATGGTACAGACAGATCCTGATCCAGAAGAACTCTTAGAACTGAGTTCCGATACGCGAAGCATCCTCAATGAGCATGGTCTCCGTCCACTCTGGGAAGTAGAAAAAGACTTTGGGACTGTCCAAGAGAATCCCGTCGCGGATATCTGGAAATGGGAAGACATTCAGACGGCAATCGATAACATCGAACAGGATGTTCCTATCGCCGACTTGCCACCGGGATTCCAGCGGCGCGTCGCCGTCCCGATCAACACCTCGCTCGGGAATGCCATCTCGAACACCATCTACGTGGGTGTCCAAACCGTCTCACCAGGTGAGACAGCTCCCTCACATCGGCACTCAGCAAACGCCCTCCGATTTACCATCGACGGTAACGAAGATATGAAGACCGTCGTTGCCGGTGAGGAGTTCCCGATGCAGGACAATGACCTCATCACGACACCACAATGGGAATGGCACGACCACGTCAACGACTCCGACGAAACGGCCGCGTGGCTCGACGTGCTTGACCTCCCACTCGTCCTTGACTCTTTGAACGCGCGGAACGTGTTCGAAAATCATGAACTCGAGCGCCAGCCAGTTACAAAAACTCAGGGGTACTGGGATTCACAGTACGGTCGCGCCCGCGATACGGAGGCCTCGAAAGACAACTCGATTCCTGGTCCATTCGAAGGAATTCGTGAGGCTACGCCTCCGTATCGGTTTGGTTGGACGGAAATGCTGGAAACACTCCGGCAGCGTGCTGATAATGATGATCCAAACCCCCATGATGGATACAGCCTCTCGTACGTCAACCCAGCGTCCGGTCAGCCACCGTTGTTCCCGACGATGTCGTTCCGCGCGCAATTGTTGAACGAAGGGCCGACCGATCCACACTTCCATAACGCGACAGAAGTGTATTTCGTCATCGAGGGGGAGGGTGCGACCCACGTCGGTGACGATGCCCTTGAGTGGAGTCAATGGGACATCTTCGTTGTTCCTCCAGATGAAATTCACCATCACGAACCGGACGACGAAGCGATTCTGCTCGGGATGACCGACCGTCCAGTGTTCGAGGCGTTCAACCTCTACGCCGAGGCTGAACCGTCGTCGTAGCGGACCTGACTCCTCATTACATCCGTTCGATGAATTTCGAGAAATCCACAGAACATCGTCTACTTCCAATATTGCCTGGTGACCGACTCTTTGCTTAAATATCTCCGTCCATTGTTGAACGAATATCTGGTTTTAGCGAATTTTTATCTTGTACTGGATCGGGATATTACCTATCCATCGAAGTGAAGGAATAGCAAGTGCAGATAGAGTAACACCGAATGTATAGACTAGTGTATAGCTATCGATTTATGAAGTTCAGAAACGTGGAGAGAGAGAGAGACTTATTCAGAGTTCTATAACTAGTAAGACTAGACGACTCCACTCATCGCCGCAACAATATTATTTAAGTGGCTTACAATCGTATACGTCCCTATGCGATTCGTTCGATTCAACGATGAGCGGCTAGGATTGCTCACTGACAACGGGATCGTCGACCTGACCGATCGGTTCGGTCTTTCCTCGACGGACCCACTCGTCGAGTACATGAATGGCGACTACGACGCTTCCGAGTACGAGGACGCCGAGGCTGACTACGACGTAAGCGATGTAACACTCGAGTCGCCTGTTCGACGTCCAGGAAAGGTAATCGCGGCGCCGCTGAACTACGAGGCTCACATTGAGGAGGCCATCGCAGACAAAGACATCACTACTGATGAGTGGTTCTCTATCAAGGACAAGGGGTACTTCCTGAAGGCACCTTCCAGCGTCATCGGGCCCGAGGAAAACATCGTCATCCCGTTCAGTGACCGCCGCATTGACCACGAGGTCGAACTTGGCTTTGTCATCGGTGAGGAAACGAAAGACGTGGATAACGAGACTGCATGGGACAACATCTTCGGCTATACGGTGCTGCTCGACATTTCCGTTCGCGGTGATCAAGACCGCTCCAATCGGAAATCTTACGATACATTTACTGTTATCGGTCCGGCGATTGTGACGCCTGACGAGGTAGGCGACCCGCAGGACCTCGATCTTTCGCTGTCGGTCAACGGTGAGACGCGTCAGAGCGCAAACACCAGCGATATGGTGTACACTTGTGCCGACGTAGTGCAGTACGCTTCCATCGGTGCGACTCTACAGGTTGGAGACGTCATTACGACTGGAACACCCGAGGGTGTCGGAGCGCTCGCTGACGGTGACACGGTCGACGCCGAAATTGAGTCCATTGGTTCGATGCAGATTGACGTCGAGGAACGTGACGTAACATTCGCTGACGTGGACGTCCAGAAACACGGTCAAGAGTAATTCAAGCTCACTATCGACAAACTGCTATCCGCCACATTCTTTCGACGCCCTAGAGGATTTTGATTAGTCGTGCACTTTTTGTTCAAGCACGGTCACCTGCTGGTAGTATACGACCATATCTACTTGGTTTTGGTCTTTTGTCTCTATTTATCGCCAAAGAACTACAGACGGCAGTCGATATTTGAAGAGTCGGCTTGAGACGACAATCGAATCGACATCTAAGGAGCTCGGTTTGATTCAGAAATTTAACCCAAACGGATTTTGGACTAGGTTGTTATTTTCCTAGAACAAGAGATGGATACCAACCGGAAGGTATTTTGTTCGAAACCATAATTAACAATCTAGGCTATGCAAGCCAATATCCCACAGTCATATCTCCCAGATGAAGCTGATCATCCGGATTTGATACACGCAGTGCCCGAGGTTCACTACCCCGAGAAGCTCAATGTAGCAACAAAACTTGTAGATCGACACGTGGAAGAAGGACGAGGGGACAACGTAGCCATCCACTTTGAGAATGAGACGATAACATATAGTGAGCTTCAAGAGCAAATTAATCGATTGGGGAATGCCCTTAAAGAACTAGGTGTTGGGCCAGGAGACAGGGTCGTAGTTCGATTTACGAACAGGCCAGAAGCAATAGTCTCCTGTCTCGCAGCCCAGAAGATTGGGGCTGTAGCGCTCCCGTCGATGAAATTATTGCGGGCAAAAGAACTCACATACATTATCAACGACGCTGAAGCAACGGCAGCTGTCGTATATGATGATTTGCTAGATGAAATAGAGGCAGCCAACGAGGATCTCGAGACACTCGAGGAGATTATTGTCGCTGAACGCAGTGGTGTCAATCACGACTTTCACAGTTATGATGATTTAATAGAGAGTGCCTCTGCTGAACTCACTACGTATGAAACGCATCGGGAGGATCCGGCTCTCATGTTGTACACGAGTGGAACCACAGGCCGATCAAAAGGGACATTTCACACCCAGCGACAATTACTAGCAACCGCCGATACGTATGCTAGATATTGTCTCACACCTACGGAAGATGATGTTTTCGGAGGCAACCCACCACTCCCATTTGCCTATGGGTATGGTGATTTGGTGACGTTCCCATTGCGGTTCGGTGCTAGTACAAGTCTTGTCGAAAACGCCACCCCAAAGTCGTTGCTGGAAGCGATTGAGGATCACGGAATCACCGTCTTTTGTTCTATCCCAACAGGGTACAATCAGATTCTATCAAAACATCCAGATGGACCAGAAAAATACGACATCTCTACCCTCAGAGTGGGGATAAGCGCAGGTGAGCCACTCACCCCCCATACATTCGATAAAGTGAAGCAGGAATATGGTATCGAAGTTTTCGATGGCATCGGTACCACTGAGATGCTCCATATTTTCATCAGCCATCGTCAATCGGATGACGTTGACCCCAGTGCCACCGGGTTCCCGGTGCCAGGGTATGAGTGCAAGATAATTGATCCAGATACGGGTGAAGATCTCCCTCGGGGGACACCCGGTTTACTTGCTGTACGAGGGCCGACCGGTATGACATATTGGAATCGTCCAGACAAACAGGCCGACGTCGTAGAAGACGGTTGGAGCCTCCCAGGAGATATCTTTGTTCAGCGGGAAGACGGTCGCTTCGAGTACAAATCTCGCTATGATGATCTTATCATCTCTAGCGGCTACAATATTCCTGGCCCTGAAGTCGAGGCAGTTCTCGAAAAACACGAGGCAGTGAGCGAAGTCGCTGTGATTGGAAGTCGGCATGAACAACGCGGACAGATTGTTAAAGCAGTCATTGTACCGAGTGATGGAACGATCACGGATGATGAACTCGTGGGAGAACTGCAAAATTCAGTGAAGAATACATTAGCACCGTACAAATATCCACGAGAAATCGAATTCGTAAATGATCTCCCCCGAACAGAAACTGGGAAGATACAGCGAGTAAAGCTACGAGAGCAGGAACAAGATCAACCTGAAGAATCGGCCTGATAGAACAAACCTCTCGCTTTTTTGTTTGCCCCTTACGATTGGTGTGTCCATAGATCCATTTCAAGAAGCTAGATGAAACCTATCTTAGGAGTTGTGCCCTGGTTTACGAAATTCGATTACGAATTTGTATACACTGTTTGCTATCGATGCCTGGGTTTCTTCTCGTGACCAGGGACTCTAATTGGACCGTACATTACACCTCTAATATTGTAATGTTGAATAAGCCGCCTTTGATATCGCCAATCGAATAGTACTAAGGGCCCCGACCTCGCTGTTACTTCGCTATTGCAGTAATATTAGGCCAGGTTTTCGCAACTTTCTCAAACAAAACTGTCATATTGGATTTCAATGTTTACAGTTACTGTATACAGCACGCTACGGCAGTTTCTTTTCTCTCTTACAACAATTGAAAAACAGGATATCTCCACCTATCCAGCTGCTATGGACCTGTGTTCGTCTCTATTTTTATATCTGAGCGCGGTTTTGCGACACAAGTAAGCACATAGCCCTCTTCTTGTTCTGAGTCAGAGAGGAACATCGCCTCCGTTTGATCAACTTCTCCCTCAACGATGAGGCCAGAACAGACTCCGCAAACTCCCATTCGGCATTGATAGGGGAGATCGAGACCCAGTTCTTCTGCAGCCTCTAGAATCGGTTGGTTCTCGGGAACCTCAATGGTGATATCTTCATTGATGAATTCTACGTTATATTTCTCTACCATAGTTATTCCAGTTGGTTTTCATAGACATGTTCAACGGGGGAGAACCCAAGCGCTTCATACATCTCTTGTGCTGCTTCATCACCTTCGATGGCATTGATTCGATAGAAGTTCACATTACGAGGAGAGGCGCGAAACCAGTCCTTGGCAGTCTCAAGCATTGCTCGTGCAACTCCTTCGTTCCGATAAGGCTCAATCACGTAGAGACCGTTGACATGACCATGATCTTCGAGACGGAATACCGGGTGGTTACCCATTATTCTGGCCTCAACGACACCGACTATTTCGTCGTCAGATTCTGCAACGACAACTGTACCGTATTTCGAATCAACTAATTGGTTTTCAAAATACGAAAGCCAACGCTCGTCTGCATTTTCCTTGTGACGGTATCGGTCATCGTATTTCGAGAGATGGTCTGTAAATCCGTGCCACAGCTCGAGAAGTTCATTACCGTCTTCTGTATCCGCGTGTCTGATTGTTACACCCATGAATATGGAATCGGACACGTGGGCTAAATAAGTTGTCCCCTCCAAATCTTAGAGTCCATACAGATGTTCTACATCGCCGTGAAAAATCGCGTTGAATGTGAATATGGATATCAATGGTACCTCTGTCTGGCGATTTGAAAACGGATGTCATAGTTCTATCGTCGCATCATCCCTCAAAAATGAACATGATGGAAAATTTTTCGCGAAATATGCTATGGCGTTGTAAGTATTGTGTGGTCAAAATATTAGATATACGAATCACCTACAATGGTTAGCGAACGACAGTCCAAGGATGAATTATAAAATGTGTGGGTGATCGGATCGACAAATGAAATGACGGATGGCTACCGAGATGTCCCGAGGAAGTCGGATTCAAATTATTAGCTCTCGTTCTGGGAAGACATATGGGTATTTGCCTCTTCGGGATTGCCATTATCGACACTGACCTGTTTCATTTGTCATAACTCTCCGGGACCTGTCGAAAATCCCATTGTATCCCAATTGTCGAGAACGAATGCTCTAATGTTCTCTGGATACGACGACTCGAAATCGACCTGTGGGGCGATAAATTCGTCGTCCCATCGGGGATCCCATGTTGCGTCAATGAATAATCTAGATCCCGTTGTTCCATCGCTTCGGTACTCAGTTGCTGTTGCGGCAGGGGCCTCTGGCTCGCTGAAATGCCAGTCATGAGATGGATGTGCCTTGATCCACATATCATCGAACGCTTTTGCAAGATCTCCTGGTGGTGTGTCCTCATCGAGGATGAGCACTTTGTCGAACAATCGTGAAAACGAAAAGAGAGTGTTCGCGAGTTGCCATTCGAATCCTGCATAGAGAATTTCTGTTGCTACAAGGCACAACCCGAGGTGTGTTTCAGCTGGAAGGTGGATCCATTCTACTGGACTTACTCCCCAGTAGTTATTCAGCCGACGGAGCAATCGAACTGACTCTACGATGCTCACCAAATGAATATCGTCTGCGAGAGGTGCTCCAAGTGGTGAGAAGGGGAGTATTGCGTTCTCGCGTAGCGCAAGGTCGGTAACGCGAATTTTCAGTGTTACAGTTTTAGTTGCTTTCTCCCATCCTTCTCTGGGGCGTAGGTGATGGTCGGTCATCTCACCTACCGTTCCACTAATGACTCCTTCAGCACTTGCCGGAATAAAGCCACCTTGCTCGTTGGCGAATGCTATATCGCTATACGATTGTGCCAATGCAAGGGTATCTCCAGCTTTCGTTTCACCCATCCACGATAATTCTGCAGCGATGAGACACGCTGTAGGCACACCCAGTGCAATAGTGACGTTAGTTTCGGGTGACAACTGCTCTCCGAGAGCAGCAGGAATTGAGGCGATTAGACTGCCATGGTTTTTCACGACCGCATGGATTGGCGCCCACACCGTTTTATCGCTGATAGTTACTGCACAGAGTCCAAGTGTAATTGTTGGTGCTTCGTCCGAAAGTGCCGGTAACCCAAGCGAATAAAGATCGACGCCAACTGGCTTAGCCTTGAGAGACGTGGGATCGGGCCGTGAATTGTTTGATGGTGTCTTCGTGAGCTGACGAGTGAACTGATCATATGGTATCTTACTATCTAATCCAACCCCCATGGCAAGACGTGACCAAGGAGTTCGATTCCTTGGGAGCATTTGGTCAAGTCCCCCATATATGCCACTCACTAACCGAGTCTTTCCAGGGACATTCTCGAAAAGAATTGCTGATCCGTTTTGCCTTGCTCCCTCTGCTCCGATAGCTGGTGCTTCATCCATCCAGTGAACCGATTGTTCGATCTGAAGAAGGTCGTTCTCTGCCTCGAGCATCGAAATTAGATTCCGAATGCTCATTATGAGACCTCCGAAGCAGATACTGCTTCGAGTGATAACCCCGATTCGACAAGTGTTTTTCGTGCCTCTTCTACTATCTCGTCATTGTGGAGATAAGGAAGAGATGCCTGTGAAGCATCACTTGTCGCATCGATATATGCTTTTGACGTCTTAGTCTTCGAAGTTCCTGTTTCGATATTGCCTTTTTCCTCAGGAGTTTGGTAGATGTTGAGTGGTACCTTGGGCATCGTCTCAACACCAAATTGGTGGAAATCTTGATTCGGATCTGCATTCATAGCAATTGCTTTGAGGACAGCACGCTGGTCCAATGGATCGACATCGGAATTAACGAAGACGAAGAAATCGATATGGAGCATTCCCCAGGTTGTGAAGATAAAATTCGCGAGTTCATGGAGATAGCCGGGTCGAGGATTTTCAGTTGATACGGTATATGCTGTACGCGGGGTGAACCGCCACGGAACACATTTTTCGACATCAAACCCTGCAGCTCGAAGCCCTAGCGTTGCATCTGGTCCAACACAACTCACTTCCATTGTTGAGCTTGAGTTGTGTGTATGACCAACACCGACCCCTTCTACGCAAAACGGGATATACGGTCGTTTGCGGTGTGTGATTGCATCGACCTCCAAAGCCGGCATTGATCGTCGAGGGCCGTTCATATATCCGAAATAATCCCCGAAGGGACCCTCATCTAATCGTTCGCCAGGTAGCACCGTCCCCTCGATGATGATTTCTGCACTGGCAGGGACTAAGAGGTCGCTTGTCTCACACTCGACGAGTTCAACCGGCTCTTGTTTTAACGCTCCTGCAAAATCTGCTTCATCACGACCGGTTGGAATCCACATCTCTGATGAGAAATAAACCGCTGGTTCTGATCCGAGCGCAATTGCAATCGGCATTGGATCATTGCGTCGCTCATATTTGTAATAGTAGAGGTTTGGCGTTTGTTCACCGGCAAGAAGCAGAATACTCGCTTTCTTTTGGGAATGGATCATTGCCCGGTGAGACGACCAGTCAGTCCATTCCGAATCAGGGTCGGTCGTAATTGCAGTATGCAGATTCGAATATCGCCCTCCATCACCTTCGTGAATATATGGCCACGGAAATTCAAAGAGGTCGACCTCAGAGCCTGTCCGTATAACTTCTTTACAAGGAGCAGATTCGCTCGTAACAGTTGTTGGTGAAATTGGTGATTGAAGTCGATCGATTATTGTCTTGTAGTACTGGTCACCTGTCATTCCTGTCGGCAAGTTGAGTGCTACAGCCATTCGGTCCCATGGGCGGGCTCTTGGGCCGCGATATGGATCTCCAACAAGCTGTGCATCGACTGATACTTGATCACCAACGTCTTCGAATATTGGTATCTCAGCATCAGTGAGATCCGCTTTCATCGTGAGTGCACTCGCCTCAAGATTCCATGACACCGGCTGAGCGATCCTTGTCGTCTCATTTGCAGCGTCAAGAAGTGAGAGATAATCTCGAAAACTATCTGCAGTCATTGACCGCCGTCACCTCCTAATTTAGATGACAATTCTTCGCGTTCAAGTTCCGTCCGAGCGTCAACGTATTCGTCTACCAAATCCGAATAATTATCAGCAAGATGGTCTTCTAATAATCCCCGAACAGCTTCTGAAACAGAGTTGTATCTTCTCGTTTCGACTAAATAGAGTAAAAGCGCTCGGAGCTCTTCTGAGCGGGCGTTGATAACATTCGAATTCTCTTCACTTTGTCTGATACATTCAATCAAAACTTTTCGGTCAATTTCCATCTCATCGATTTCTGTTTCTAAAATTTCGATGTACATCTCTTCTTCGACACTCTCGTGTGGGCCTCGAACGATAGTAAGAGGTTCTGGATCGGACAATTTTTCTGGATCTTGTGAAATATACGCTCGTGTTGTGAAGATTTCTTTCGTGTTCTCATCTGTGACTTGTAGGGTCACTTCTCCATCAGGATTTTCGGGAAGATATTCCTCTGAGGTAGTGTATGCAGCAGTCATCGTTCCCACCTCCTTGTGCCCCGGGAAGATAAATAATCCATGTCAATACCCACCGTACGACGGTATATAAGCTCTTCCTCCTCAGAATGTTGTTTCTAATAGCTATCGACTTTACAGGGAAAAGTTTGGATAGTAACTGAACTTTTTTGTTGAGTACTCTCTCTTGTTGATCTGTAGGAGCAAGATCTAATAGAAACGCTTTCTCGCGCGTTCTGTTTTTCCGATTCAGATTTCCGGTGATACCATAGAAATCCATCCGGAAGTGTTGTAGCCAGAGATTTTTATAAATATTTCCATCACAATTCCACCGTCAATTCTTGGATCGGGGATTTCCCTGAATCAAGACAGAAAGTTGTGTCATTATTTTGAATAGGACGTAAATTCCCATTCTCCGTGCGTGACCACTGAACACTCCTTTGAAACACATGAGTAGGGCCTGCTGTAGTTACCGGTGAGTCAGGGTTATATCGACAAGAATCACTAATGACCCCAGGCACGAGAGTATCCGCGAAATCGGCAACAACAATTGTGCCTCTTTGAAGATCTTCTACAAACCGAATAATCGATCCCGCGACCTTTGCAGCGTGATTCTCTGCAATAGGTTTTAGGACTCCATCAGATCGTATCATCATATCACGAAGATACTTCCACTCGAACGTTCCATTGAAGGGTGCTGCTGCCTTTCGAGTGATTGTATCTTTATTAACGTGTACATCCTTACCCTGAATTAGTGGTGCATTGCTACTAACTCCGCCGTCAGATATAGAAACAAGATTGTGATTATCCCATTCTTGTTTCAGATGTGGAACATATTTGCCTTTTCTGTTTACTGGACTTATCTTATAGATTGTCTTGCCTTTCAAATCTTCTGTGTGGATCTCTATCCGTTTGGCTGGATCAATATCTTTCATTTTTATTGAGTTTATTTTATCATCTGATATTGGAACTTACAATACTGAGATTGTCTCTCGTACTTTGTCGACAAGATGGGGCTGATCACAGAACTCTCCTCCTATATCTACTAGTGTGCTCTTACGGGTTATACAGACCATATGAGTACAATACACGGTACCGGATAAAGATGTTTAGCTCTCAATCAATAGTCCACAGTTACGTCGCTCCATAACTGATTTCACATAAATAAGACGCAAAAGTATCCTTTCACAACCAATATCGGGTCTACGAGTAGGACAAGAGTAGTTGATGACGAATCGTTAATCATTCGCGAGGACGGGATGCAGCCATGAGATAGATTGAACCAGAGTAAATGAAAGAGGTCGAGATCATTTTCATCGCCTGAACGAGTAATCGAAGTATGAAGATATTATGTGGGAGAGGAGGAGCATTTCTACATCGGGTTTTTGACGTGGCATTTCGTGAAAATCAAAAAACGAACAAAAATACGCGAACTCGCTATGCAAGACGTAGATCATTGAATCACTGATTCACAGAGTCAGGGATATAATGAGTCTCGCATCGCCAGGAGGTTCTCAGTGTCAACCCTCTTCAATCGCTTTTGAATGCCAAATTCACTATTCAAATACGGTTTATCGGTGGATTCCATAATTAGCTAAAATCTACCGGATACCTACCTCCGTCGCTGCTATCTTTCTGCGAGGAGAGAATCCCGCCGTTTACGGCGGGAATGAATCCGACAACTCCCACAGAATCCACCGCCGATGGCAGGCTGGATATTCCATGTGAATCCACACCATTAAGTAGGTTTGTCTACATAGTCTATGTATGGCGATTCGGGTCACTCGCACCTACGTTGCTTCCATCAGGAACCAGCATCAGATCAAGAGTGACTTGGACTCGCTTGGGTTTGCCGCCTCGAAACTCTGGAACATCGCACGCTGGACGTGTGATCGTATCTGGAGCGAAACAGGAACAATCCCCGAGGATGGCCCGCTCAAGGCATACTTGAAGACCCACGAACGCTACGCCGACCTCAATTCTCAGTCGAGTCAGCGAGTCATCGAAGAACTCGCTGAAGCGTTCAACGGGTGGTACGCCAAGCGCCGAAACGGGGACGACCGTGCAAACCCACCGAAGTACCGAAAACACAACGGCGACCACCCTCGCTCTACGGTTACGTTCAAAGAAGACGGCTTCAAACACGACGCGAAGAACGACCGAATTCGCCTTTCGAAAGGTCGAAACCTCAAAGAACACTGGTCGGACTTCATCCTCTGTAAAATCGAAACCCGACCAGATGTTATTGTCGAGAACGTCCGTCAAGTCCGTGCCGTTTGGAACGGAGATGAATGGGAACTCCACATCGTGTGCAAGCACGAAATCGAGGCCGAGTCTCCCGGAGACCAAACCACTGGTATCGATCTCGGTATCTCGAACTTTGCCGCCATCGCGTATTCCACAGGCGACCACGAGTTGTATCCGGGAAACGCCCTGAAAACCGACGAGCGATACTTTGCTAAGGAGATAGCGAAGTGCAACTCCTCTCGGTCAAACGAGGCGCTCCGACTCCGACGGAAGCGTTCCGAGCGTCGGTCGCATTACCTGCACGCCGTCACCAGACACATCGTCACGGAGTGCGTCGAACACGGTGTCGGAACGGTTGCTGTTGGCAACCTCGAAGGCATCCGTGAAGACGGCGAAACTGGCGAGCCCCGAAATTGGGGCGATCGTGGCAACGAAGGCTTGCACGGGTGGGCATTCGACCGCTTCACGAACTTGCTCACGTACAAGGCGAAAGCCGAAGGCATCACCGTGGTCACGGTGAGCGAGCGAGATACGTCAAAGACGTGTTCGCGTTGTGGGCAGAAGCGAGACGCCAACCGTGTGGAGCGTGGCTTGTACGTCTGTCGTGGGTGTGACGCCGTGATGAATGCCGACTCGAATGGTGCGGAGAACATTCGGCGTCGGTTAGATCAAGTAGAAAAGGTAACTCTGAATCCCCGGTCTCCCGGGGATAGGAGTAGCGGGCGTGTGGCACGTCCAGTAGTCAACCTGTTCCGTCGTGGAGAACACGACCCGAGTAGTGGACAGGGGACGTTCGCTGAACAAGCGAGCATCTGCGAACCGTAAATATCCTAACGCGGCACGGGAAGCCCCGCCGTTCACTGCGGGGAGGATGTCACTCCATATGGAGATAATGTGGCATATCTTTGGGGAAACCTGCTCTCTTTTAGATGTCCGCACGCAACTGGATGTATGTCTTGGATCGACGAGCAGGCGGCGGCTCTTGACGCCGACGAGTTCGGCTTCGAGATATTGCCCGAGACCGACCAATCCTTCGAGAACGCGCTCGCAAAGGCACGTGACGGTGAACGACTCACAGTCGACGACGGGATTGAACTCATAACGACGGGGACGGACGTCATGGGTCTTGACCCGCGACGGAAGGAACTCGTCCTCGAAACCGCTGACCGCCGTCGCGCGGACATCGTCGGCAACGAGGTGACGTTCGTCGCGAACATCAATAATAACATTACGACGGCATGCAACGTCGGCTGTCTCTTCTGCAATTTCAAGGACACTGCCCACCTGTTTGAGGAGTCCTACCAGGATGACCACGGCGGCTTCACGAAAACACCCGACGAATCGCGTGAAGTTGTTCAGGATGCGGTTGATCGCGGGGTCTACGAAGTGACGTCCGTCTCAGGTCTCCATCCAGGACTCGCGCTCGACGATGAGCATCACGAGGCTCTCGATGCCAACGACCCCGAACTCAATTACAAGCCCCCAGAGACATACACAACCGATCCGTCGACCTATCGCGAGCAGATCGCGGCGATGGCCGAAACAGGTGCACACGTCCATTCGATGACTCCCGAGGAGGTCTATCACGCTCAGCGCGGCGCCGACTGGGACTACGAATATGTTTATCGCGAGCTACGGGAGGTCGGTCTGAAGACGGTGCCGGGCACGGCCGCCGAAATCCTCGTCGACGAGGTGCGCGACGTCATTTGCCCAGGCAAGATAAGTACCGAGGAGTGGGTTGAATCGATGGAGTCAGCCGCCGCGGTTGGCCTGCCGATGACCGCGACCATCATGTATGGCCACGTCGAAAACGAGGCCCACCGTGTCCACCACCTGAAAATGATTCGAGACCTGCAGGACCGAACGAGCAACATCACGGAGTTCGTCCCGCTCTCGTTCATCCACCAAAACACGCCACTCCACGAGCACGGCGTCGTCGAGTCCGGCGCAAGCAAGGCCGAGGATGAACTCATGATAGCCGTCTCACGCCTTTTCCTCGACAATATCAAGCACATTCAGTCCTCGTGGGTGAAGTACGGTGACGAGTTTGGTCTCAAGCTCCTGAACTGTGGTGCGGACGACTTCATGGGCACCATTCTCTCTGAGGAGATCACGAAGCGCGCCGGTGGCGAGTACGGCGAGTTCCGCTCCTTCGCGGACTACACGGAGATGCTCAAGGCAATCGGTCGCCCGCCGGTTGAGCGCAACACAGACTACACCAAGCGCCGGCGTATCGACCCAGACGCAGACATCATCGGACCCAAACTCGGACCTGAAGCCGACGGCACACCACTCCTCAACTAGATAAGGGTGGTAATTGTGTGGTGGATTTCGTAAAATCCGTGCTCGCCATGTTCCACTCACCAATGTTGACTACTCATACGAAGAGTTGCGTAGTAGTCCCGAGTCATACCTGTACGTAAACTCCCGACTGTGTTCGTCAGCACCGTCGGTAATGAAGTGCTCGATCGAGACATCCATCGATCGACATTCGGAACCGAATATCTTCATCGATTCGTCCTCAAAGTACGGTTTCGTGTACTGAATTTCGTCAATCGCGGACATGCGCATCTGCCTACAGCATTCTGGAAAAAGACGTACTTCGTTCCTGAGGAAACGCGCAAGCAATATCCACTTCGTAGATTCTTGCGTCTTTAGACGCCAGAGCATATCAATTAGCTGTCCATCCGATCTCCCGCTATTCGTTCTATATCGGGTTTTATATACAAAGGGTTTGTAGCCATTCATAATCATGTCCGTCACTCACAACGAGCTGGCGTTCGAACGGCTTGGTCACGCGAGCGTTCGCATTGAAACTGACAATGACACTGTCGTTTATATTGACCCGTGGAATGATGTACTCGATACCGAACCGAGTGATGGTGACATTGTATTCATCACTCATGACCACTTCGACCACTACGATCCTGACGCCATCGAAGCAGTCGCTGGACCTGATGTAACTGTCGCTGCGTATGAAGCGATCGACACTAGCGACCTTGCATTCGATGTGACTGACCTTCCGCATAAAGGCAAAGTAAACGTCAATGGCGTTACCGTACAGACTTTACCTGCGTACAACGATTCCGGAGGCAAGCACGTTGACGACGATGGGAATCCATTCCATGCTCGGGGCGAAGTGATTGGACTTCTGCTGACAGTTGCGGACACGATTGTCTTTTTTCCGTCTGATACAGACTTCCTCCCCCATCACGAGAACCTTCTTGCTGACGTGTTCATCCCACCTATTGGTGGTCACTTTACGATGGATCGCCACGAAGCTATGGAATTCGCTCGGAGTATCGATCCTGAAGTAGTTCTTCCGGTCCACTACGATACGTTTGACCCGATCGAGACCGATGTCGATTCATTTGCGACAGAACTGGAAGCAGACGGGATTCGCGTTGAAGTGTTCTGATGATATTTAGTCGATGAAAGAACACAAATCAGAAGACTACTTTGAGTCCTCCAGAAGAGACCGTGGAAGATGTTTAATCGCTCCATCAACGGCTGCACTCGGGTCTGCTAGGTCTAGGGGTGGAATTGTCCAGACCGTCAAATCAGTCATTCGCTCCATTACAGGCGGATTCGTTTTCTCGGCGATGCTAGCACCTTCATACTGATTAAGAACAATACCAAGAACAGGAATATTCCGCTGGCGAAGTGCTTCGACAGTCAACATCGTATGATTCAACGTACCTAACCCTGACCGGGCAACAACCACCGCAGGCAAATCGAGGTCCGCAACCAAGTCAATAACTTCACGGCCGTTGGCTAATGGTACTCGGAGGCCACCGATACCCTCGACGATGCCACATTCTGTGTCAGCTAACATCTGTTCACATTCCTTCAATATTTTTGCATAGGAGAGAGTCACACCTTCTTGTTCAGCTGCGATCTCAGGTGCTAGCGGCAG
This sequence comes from Haladaptatus sp. HS23, assembly GCF_056892285.1. Taxonomy (NCBI): domain Archaea; kingdom Methanobacteriati; phylum Methanobacteriota; class Halobacteria; order Halobacteriales; family Haladaptataceae; genus Haladaptatus; species Haladaptatus sp. HS23. The sequence goes on from NZ_JBXGLH010000006.1 coordinate 165,848, forward strand.
TTTCAAACGCCGAAGACAAGTCGCCGCAGTGTCTGTCCTGCAGACTTCAGTGACGAATCCAGCATCGTCATCCGGAGGATAGCCTGTTTGACAGGGTTTGATGGCCTTCGCGTCAATGCCATCCGCTCGGAGCATTCCTACCAAGCCTGCGGTTACAACAGTTTTGCCTACACCCGTATCGGTTCCAACGACTACGAAATCATCACTCATAGTAGATCCAGATCCTGGCTAGCCTTTCGGAACGCTGATAGACAATGGTCGACATCCTCCTCGGTATGGCTTGCCATCGGTGCCACCCGAATTCGGCTAGTGCCCTTTGGTACTGTCGGCGGTCGAATACCAGGGGCGATGACGTTCTGCGTGCGCAGATACTCGTCCAGTGCCATCGTGTCTTTTCGGTCGCCAATAATGACAGGTAGAATCTGGGTTTCCCCCCAGACGTCATACCCCATTTCCTCAAGTCCACCGCGAAGACGCTCAACGTTTTCCCAGAGTTGTGCTGAGCGATCACCGTTGCGAGCAATGCATAACGCCTCGCGTGCCGCCGCTGCAGCCGGCGGTGCAAGCCCAGTCGAGAAGACAAACGAGCGGGCGGCGTTGAGCAGATAGTCAATCACCTCCTCGGTACCAGCGACGTACCCACCCTGGCTCGCGAAGGCCTTCGAGAGCGTCCCCATCTGAATGTGAACCCGATCTGAGAGCCCCTTGTGTTGGACAATACCACCCCCACCTTCGTAGAGCCCGGTCGCGTGTGCTTCGTCGACCATCAGCCACGCACCGTACTCCTCGACGATGGTACAGAGTTTTCGTAGTGGTGCCACATCACCATCCATACTAAAGACGGAATCAGTAACGACCAACCATGACTCATCGCTACTTCCCTCGCATGCTCGCTGCTCGAGTGTCACATGGAGATCTTCGGGATCGCAGTGGTCATACACTAGTGTCTCTGCATCAGTCTGTCGGCAGCCATCGATAATACTCGCATGATTCAGCTCATCAGAAATGATAACATCGGGATTTAGCGCCGAAATTATCCCGGTATTGGCTGCATAGCCTGACGAAAACACGAGTGCACGTTCTGCGTTCTTGGTCTCGGCGATGTCACGTTCCAGGGCACGGTGGATCTGTGTGTCTCCAGTCACGAGTCGGCTCGCGCCTGCACCAGTTCCAATTTCTCGTGCTGCGATAGCGGCGGCCTGTTGGACCCGTTCGTCAACTGTAAGCCCAAGATAGTTGTTTGCCGCAAACACCAATTGTACTTCATCATCAAATTCAGGCGGTAATCCCTTCGGATCGGGAGCCACGCGACTGCACGCTGCGACCTGATCGACCGGTGTGAGATTCCGTTTGAGGGCCTGTCGCTCGCGCTTGGCGAGACGTTCCGCTAGGTCGAACCCGTGCCTTTGATCCCGATCTTTCCTGGCCCTCAAGCTCGTATTGTTGTCTGTGTCGTCGTACATCTAAAACCCGGGCATTAGTTCTGCAGGCCCAAAGACCCCGTATTCACCAGCCCGGTTGCGACGAACACCGGCTTTCAAATAGCCGAGAGCTGGTCCATTAACATTGGCTTCCATGCTCGTGTTGTCGTCGAGCTGGAATGTGTTGGTCCCCGTCTCTCCGTCGAAGGTTTTCCCCGTGACCTGTACAGTCGTCGTTGTCGGCTTTTCATCTGACGTCACATCAAGAATGCCACCGACAGTCACGTCTTCTGCATCGCAGATATTGGCTCGTTCTAAGAGGACGTCGTCAGCATGCTCCATGTCCTCGAATTCAATGACGCCATTATGTTCGTCGATGACTGCATCAATCTCTTCGTCACTCATCTCGCGAGCATCTTGGATGTCGTATTCAGGTAGATGTGCAATATCTTCGCGAACAGTGCCCCGATTGTCCTCATAACCGGATTTGAGACCAACACCCCACCAGATTTTGACCGCCTCTATCTCAACGAATGATTGGGCTGCGATGGCCGCTGCACCGGTAAGGAAACCAGGCGTAGCACCAGCGCCACAGACGAACGTGATGCCCACTTCCTCAAACGTCTTCGTCCGGTTGTCAAGCATATCAATGACTCGCGAGCGTTTCAGCACGTCCACGAGAACGCCAGAGTAGTCGGCTTCCGCAAAACGATCAGCCACCCGTGGGATAAAGTCGTGTTCGAAATTTGGAAGCGCAATGAGCACTGCATCGATTCGCTCGCTTTCCGCGATGATATCGTCAATTGGTGTCTCCGAAGGACCTGCCTGAGAGGACGCGACAACCCCGGCATTTTCCCCAGTTTGCTTGACACCACTTTTATTATCCGTCGAACCGCCATCTATTGCCATCTCGCGGGTTTCAGGATCGCTCGCGATGTTTCCCTCTGTCGCCCTCAGTAGTTCGTCTACATCGAGTCCATCGTGGTTGATGGCGACTCCATGACGATCACACGCCGCAACAGGCGTTAATGTCTCTTTCTTCTTTGAAACGTCGAGTGTTCGTCGACCGATACCACCTGTACCAAGTACTGCGAAGCTTATTTCATCCATGTTAGTCGTCTAGTCCGTATTGCTGATTCCGTGTTCCGCTGTCGCTGGCGCGCTATGCTTCTTCGTCCGTTCTTTGACGGCTTCTACGTCGAACTCATTTACCTCCATGCTGGGTTCCAAACCAGCACGCTCCATTACCTCGATGTCATCACCGGGTGACTGGCCCGATGTCGTGAGGTAGTCTCCGGTCAGGATTCCGTCTGCCCCCGCCTCAAACGGTAAATGCTGTTCATCCGTCTCGAGATTAACCTCACGACCGCCGGTCAACCGTACCCGGACTTCAGGATGGAGCAACCGGTAGACTGCGATGGTCCTGATGATCTCTTTGGTGGAGATGGTTGCAGAATCACCGAATTTGTTGCCGAGTGCCGTTCCCGCGACCGGATTGAGAATATTCACAGGAAGCGAGGACACACCGATGTCCTGGAGGGCAATGGCTGCATCCACACGATCCGTAGGCGCCTCACCCATGCCAAGAATAACCCCAGCACACAAATCCATGCCGGCACTTTTGGCAATTTTAAGGGTTTTGACCCGGTCCTCGAAGGAATGGGTGTCGACAATCTCTGGGAAGAACCGCGGCGACGTCTCGATGTTATGATTGTAATGATTGACTCCTTCATCAGCGAGAATCTGAGCTTCCTCTTCCGTGAGGATTCCAAGCGAAGCATCAACCTCTATATCAGTCTCGTCGCGAACCAGGCGAATGGCTCGGAGGACGTCCCTCCACTCCTGTGGACGCTGTTCTTTTGAAACGCCTTTTTCAGCAACAACGATGCCAAACCGTTGAGCGCCGTCTCGTTCGGCTCGTTTTGCGGCAGCGAGTATCTCTGCTGGCTCAAGAAACCCATACGTGTCGATACCGGTGTCGAAGTGAACTGATTGCGCACAGAATCCGCAGTCTTCTGCGCAATTGCCTGCTTTTGCGTTTACGATCGAGCAAGCATCGACCGTATCGTTACCGAACTGTGAACGAACGTAGTCAGCAGCGACTGCGAGCTCTTCAACTGGCTGTGCGATAAGCGCTAATCCATCGCGCCGAGTTAACTGCTCACCTGCCAGTATGCGTTTGACAGCACCCGCTATTGTCGCGTTTTCAATCTCGTCAACCACACTCTCATTACTGGTTGACGAGGATAAAAAATTTAGTAAAATAGTCAATATTCATATACTAAATTTTAAATGAAGGTACTGATATCGATCTCGCTACCCTCTTGAAAGAGTAAATTGAGAAGAATCAGATCCGTATTATACAGAGAAAAATCCTAAGATCGTAACGGCAAAAATTGACAGCCGAATTATCCCGATTCAAGTGTAATGGTTCGGTCGACCCATGTCTTGAGCGCATTGAGGGTGGCACGTTCCTGTCGTGATACTGGATTGTCTGTGCCGAACTCATCGCTTTCGAATGCATTGAGGATGGCCATTTCGGCAGCGTCACAATACTCGATGAGGTGGTTGATCTCGCCTAATGCGTGTTGAAAGCCGATGGTAGTGTCGTTGACAAAAACAGCGGTCGGGTCTGTCGGAGCGCTTGCGAGACAGCGCTTCATGCCGTTAGCATTCTCGCTTGCAAGACGTAGTAGTTCCGCTTCGGTATCGCTCTCCGCTCGTGGTGCGTGAGCGTCTAAGATACCTTGGAACGTCTCGTCAGGGATATCCGTAAACCATGAGAGGCGTCGACCTAGTATCTGTCCTTCGTATTCGTATTCAGGGCCAAAATCAAAGATGACGACATCCTGAGGGCCGTGCTGATGGATCCATGCGTCAAGGGCGTATGCGGTAAGTCGGGTCTTACCAACGTTTGAGGCACCAGTCAGAAGGATCGAACCCGTGAGAGAGAACGGCAAGTCGGTAGTCATGTACGCGCTTCCTCTCGGACAAACTTGACGACAAGACCAAGACTAGCCAGTGTGACCGCGACAGCGAAGACGACGGCGAACAGCGTTATTGGATTGCCGAGTCCGCTTGCAACTTGCTGGCGTATGAACGATCCTGCAAGTATCGATGTAATGGTGATAAGAACAAGTCCGCTAGCATTGGCGGTCCTGGAGTTCCGTACTGCTACTACGTCGGGTTTATTCAGGAGATAGAGGATGAGTATGAGCACGAATGGTGTGCCGACAAGTCCAAACGCCAGCACGAGAATAAGCAAAGGGAAGAACGCGCCGCCGACAAATGTTCCGCCAGCACTGAAGAGAGCCACGGCAGCGAGCAAGCCACGGTAGCGGACGTCTGTAATGTCAGTATTCCACCCGAGTTTGTCCGCGACTACGTAGGGTGGGACCACTGTGTTCCCACCAAGTGTAGAGACGGCCGCACCCCAGAGACCGAGAAGGAACAACCATTTCGCGTTCGCTCCAACCAGTGGACCGAGGACCTGGGCTGCGTCAATGGCAGTCAACTCGCTCGCTTGTACGTCGGGCGCGTGCAGCACACCCGCGGCCACGAGAAAGATAGCGAGGCTGTACACACCAAACGCGACAAGCATCGATGCGCCGATGTCAAAGGTTGCGAGGCCGTAGTCTCTTCGAGTCCATTCACGCGCTCGCATCGTGTAGGATTGCATTGTCACGAGAGTAATATGAACGGCGCCGCCGAGAATACCCGCCGCGACGAGTGCGCTATCGACGCCGCCGGGAACGGTTGGAACGAACCCTGCTATTGCCGGGTCGAGTTCGACAGGGATGACGAACACCGATGCGAGGAAAGCGACGACGACCGCACTGACGAGGACTTTTGCGCCAAATTCGACGACGTGGTAGCCACGGCCGGCGAGTCCAACTGTAAGTAGAATCGCCCATATGATGCCCCAGATTCGAGCATCGATTCCGGTCACGGTCTCAGAAACGCTGCCAACCGTTTTCATGATGACCAGTTGGGCGAGACCTGCCGCGAGCACGACGTCGGCGACGAGAAACCAGGCCCACCCATTGCCAAGTTTCGTTTCAACGACGGAGACGATTCCTGACTCCGTCAGAAGGCCGAGTCGCATCGCAAGATACTGCGCAGTGGCACCGAGAACTGCCGAGAGGACCACAACCCACAGGAGATCGTAGCCAAAAGTTGCACCTGCGGTGATGAGGCTGGCCATTGTTGCGGGGCCTGCGGCGATTGCACCAGCGATCCACGACGGTCCCATCTCGGAAAGGTATTTGCTCAGTTGGCCGTGAGTGGCGGCCCAAACGTTATACCGCGTTTCTTCACTCATGTTTTCCAGATCGTTGATCCTATTAGAATAAGGTTTCTACTTGGTAGTACCACTGGGTAATTTAAGTCATCACCCTCGCCATCAGTGGATTGATCGTCGAGTTCCTCGTCTTCGTAAGGAACTGTGTCAACCGACTTGAGTATCATCAGAAAGTTCTTTTCAACATTGTCGTTGAATTCCTCGATGAGCGTTCTCGGCCAATATGAGTATAATGGTGTTCGCAAACTGAATGAATCTCTACTTTTCCAGTTATCCATAAGTCCTGACTGGCTGGTTTCGACTGGCTCTTCATCCGTAGAGTGCTTCCCTGTCAATATTTCATCTAACGATACTACTGTCACTAATTGCTCGTCACTCACCAGCAGAAAACTTTGTGTACTGTCAATCGTCGTACGAAGTTCTATTGTTATGACTATCGTTATCTTAAACACCGCTTTTAATATTTACTAAGAAATCGGTTAGCAGGTATTAGAGTTCAGTGGCATCATCGTGTATCTCTTTTACTGGTCCCTTTCATGGTCTGCTGCAAACGCGATCGCCGATTCGAAATATTGCCCACTGTGATAGCGCACCATTTCGGTCCGTTCATCATATTCGATTACCCCATACTCCGCAAGTTTTGGTAAGTGAGTATGGACAAGTACTATTCGAATTTGTTGTGGTGTCTTTGCTGACTCGGTTTCCGAGTTGATATACTCGAGCAGTTCGTCAAGTGACGCAACCGACTGCTCCATATTTTGTAAGTAAGAGAGGAGATGGCGTCGCACAGGGACGGCAAGTAATTTGAATACCGTTTCCAGCGTAAGTGTAGGCGTATGATGATTATCGTCAACTGTCATGTGTGAGGTTTTGAAATTGGTGATCGAAGGTGCACTTTGGCAACAATTGTAGTCTTTTACCACTAGCATGTAATTCATACCATTTTACATCTAGTATTCATTGGGGGTACTACTGAGTGGTGATAGAAAACCCTACTTGTTTAGGAAATATTGATTGGTTAGGTTGTTGAATAGGCTAATAAATTAAGAGATATCCATGAGTCTCATTCCTCACGTCGTGTTATATTCATATTTCTCATTTCATTGCGGTAACTTAATTATAGGAATTTTGATATGTTTGTCAAGACTCTATCGGACGGGCTGTTTGATCAATTGTGACAATTTTCTGTTGTAATGGCGCGACCAGGGAGGGGCTTTAGCGCCTGTATCGAGATAAAAACCGGCTCAAACGAACTTCAAAACCAATCTGCTGTTTTCCTATCCCCCTCGCCAGGATGCAATATTTTCATCAATACGAATTCCTATCTTTGCTATCCTGCAAAGGTCACTTGTGGCATGAACGCCACAGGACTGCTCGGCTAAGGCTTGTCATCCACCAAGATCGATTACATTGTTGCACCCAATGTCGTTCATGAAATGCCGAGCGTCCCCCATACCGCAATTTGAATAGTCAAATATCAACAATCGTTAGTATTAGCTACAAAGGCCGGGAAAGAGAAGTATGGGTGACGGAGAACTCGTTCGGGAAGTCCGCCAGCTTCGCGACGAATTCCGTGATCAGACTCGCGCACTCAAGCGCATCGCTGACGCGACCGAGGAACAGTGAAGGATCAAGACCTCATTTCTTTACTAGCTGCTGTTAATAGTCGTAGAATTTGATTCTATAAAAGGTGTATACTACTCACCCTGGTCCTTATGATATATCTTATATTTCCATTATACGGCAAATATTCTACATTCATGTGGTGAAGAGTACAACTCTAGGTTTCGTCATCTTGATCTGATGGAACTCACGTACGAGTACGTGTAGGCAATTCTCGACGAAGGAGACTTGGATTGACCCACTGCCTAAGATATCGTCAAACCGCTCTATATGTCTAGTACCTTTTCTAGGTTTGGGGAAAATTTTTCTTCTAGTTACTAATTTCAGCTTGCGATTCGTTAGGATTCATTGAGGCGATTCTCAGTTGCATTTCATCTATTTGCTCATCAAGATTCTCGATAAACGAGGACGTCAGATCTGTGTGCATGGCTCCATTTTCTGTTGGGCTGATGAGATTTGCTTCCTCAAGTACGCGGAGAGAATAACGGACTTCATGATGTTCGAGATCTAGTTCGTTTGATACTCTTACAATCCCAATTGGTTCATTGCTAACGACCATCTGTAGTACGTGTAAATGACGGTCAACTATGTCGACCTCTTCTTCAATACTATCGATCATTGGGTGATCTTTCTAGTGTAGAGTGAATTATTCCTTCTTCTCCCGGCAGTGTTTGCATCTTATGATTGACCGAATTTCGCTCCACAAGGATTAGAGTGACCATTACTGGATCATTTTTGGAACTATTTAATCAACAATGGGCAAATTTCATTTAAGACCTGTAATCCGGCATGGGTGTCCGGAGATGATTGTCGTTTATCGCCGATTAGATAATATTATGAACTTTTCAGATTCTGTTTGTTGAGGAGGTGTAAATTAGACATTACTCTTTGAATCGTGTTTTGCTGTACTGATATGTGGAGCTTAAGGCCAACAAGAAAGACTGAATTCAATTCATTTTCCAATTTTAGCCCTTGTATCTTATTTCTTGATCGCTAGCGATAATACGACGAGGTAGGAGCACCGATCAAAATCAATGAAGAGTATTTTTTTAGTTTCTGGTGCTCGCTCACTCAATAGTTGGTAACACGTTATTGTCGAGAGGCGATGCATAGCCCTCAATATATTCGCTTTCGTAGAAGGAAGTAGTGACACAAATCTTCGGTGGGTTACTGCTCGTTGACCCATTTAGCATAATGAACACAATCGGACTAGTCGCATTTGCACTTGTCGGATCATCGAAAGCAATCCGTGAGGAGTTCGATTTGTTCGGAATTACTGTCGTCGGCCTCGCAATGGCCTTTGCCGGTGGGACGACCAGGGATATCCTTGTGAATCGTATTCCGTTGGTACTCCGATCACCGATTGAGATCAGCCTCGGACTTCTTGGTGTAGGTTTGGCAGTCGGATTGAGCACCATCCTTGATTCCCCAGATGACCATCCTGTCGTGCTTCTCTCTGATGCTGTCGGACTCGCTGCGTTTGCGACGACCGGGGCTATTGTCGCAACGGGCACCGGCGTTTCTGCGTTCGGTGTTGTCGCCGTCGCGACGATCAACGCGGCCGGTGGCGGCGCATTTGCGGACGTTCTGCTGGACCGGTCCCCGTTTATTCTCTTCGAGGACTTTTATGCGAGCTGTGCCGCGCTGGGCGGGGGCACATACTGGATCGTGACCACCCTTGACGGGACTGGAGGTACCGCGTCAGCAATGTGTGCAGCAGTGACCGTTGGGATACGACTAGCTGCACTCCACTACAGCTGGGGCCTCCCTAAAGCACGGGTACTAGGACTGGCGCGCGAAAAAGACGACGACAAATAGCCTGACTCACCGACACACCAATTTAGCTACTCGATCTGCTGTTGTGTTTTAACGCGGTAGAGATGTCTGCAAAGTCTTATCGATTTATTACTCCACATATTCAAAATAAGAAACTCGCCTTTAAGCAAGTAGAACCCGAGTAATTCGACGGAGTGTACGAATTGATGACTGATGAGATTCAAAAATCGGCAGAAGAAACGCTCGACGCTCTCGATGGCGTTCTTCCGGAGCTTGAATCATTATACAAGGATGTTCATGCACATCCAGAGCTATCCATGCAGGAGACGAGAACGGCGGAGGTTGCGGCAAATTGGCTGCGCGAAGCTGGTTTCGATGTGACAACAGACATCGGGGAAACTGGTGTCGTCGGAGAACTTTACAACGGCGACGGTCCAGTCGTCATGCTCCGCGCGGACATGGATGCACTGCCAATGGCCGAGACAACTGACTTGCCGTACGCGAGCAAAGAAACCGCCACTGATGCTGAAGGAAATGAAACTCCGGTAGCACACACCTGTGGTCACGATATGCACGTTACCTGGCTGGCAGGAGCAGCCTCTCTACTCGCTGACGCGCGTGATCAGTGGAGCGGTACATTGATGACTGTCTTCCAGCCGGGCGAAGAGATCGCAGCAGGCGCCCAGGCGATGATCGATGACAATCTCTTCGATCGGTTCCCGAAACCCGACGTCGTGTTGGGTCAGCACGTCATGAAAATGCCGGCTGGAACGGTCGCCGGACGCTCGGGCGTCGTCACATCAGCAGCAGACAGCTTGCAGATTCAGCTGTTTGGGCGTGGCGCACATGGTTCGATGCCGGAAGCGAGCATCGATCCGGTCGTAATGGCCGCATCAACCGTTATGCGTCTGCAAACGATTGTTTCTCGCGAAGTCGGCCTGTCCGAATCAGCGGTTCTCACAGTAGGTTCAATCCAGGCGGGCACAAAAGAGAACGTTATTCCCGACAAAGCAACGATTAAGCTAAATGTGCGTACATTCAGTTCCGATGTGCGCAAACGCGTTCTCGACTCCATCGAGCGAGTTGTCAATTCCGAAGCCAAAGCGTCGAATGCGCCAAAACCGCCAGAAATTACGACACTGGACAGCTACGATCGCGTGGAAAATGACTCCGACGCAACCAAAATTGTCGCGAATGCCTTTCGCACACAATTCTCTGACTCACGGGTTCAGAAAACAAGACCAGCCCCCGCAAGTGAAGATTTTGGATGCTTCGGCAGTCAGTGGGGCGTTCCATCCGTGTTCTGGTTTGTAGGCGGAACGGATCAAGAGCAGTATTCTAATGCGGAAGCGAACGGTCGGCTCCAGGAACTCCCGACAAACCACAGTCCCGATTTCGCACCAGTAATCCATCCGACCCTCGAAACAGGCGTCGAAACCCTCGTGACTGGCACGCTGGCGTGGCTTTCGAACTGAGAGCGTATTGCTTGATCCTGTCACACCGTGTGTTCTCCTTGCATTCGATTACCAACAAGACGCATGTCACTTTGTCCCAAGGATTTACATCGGTAGTCAGTGTCTGTGAGTATACCGATGATTTCGAATCGGCAATCACCACTCACACCACTTGCGCAGGACGTACTCGAGACACTCGCAAATGAACTTCCGAGTGAAGGAGAGCTCACCTACGAGCAAGCGTATACGATTCTCAAAGATTGCGAGGAGCTTGAGCAACCCGCTGCCGAAGATATCATCGAACGACTCTATATGCGAGGTCACGTCTACGAGGTTGAAGGAAAGCTTCGGCTGACTGATCACCGACCTGAATAGCGAGGAACGTTCATCCTCGAGATGAGCGCGCTTGTCGTACAGTGCTTCCGTCCCGGACAAGATCATCGCAATAGGGGCACACACGGGGAATGTCGGTTTCTTCTGGGGTAAACACACGAACGTACTGTTGCGTCACAAACGAACCACAGTTACCACATTCAGGCATATCAACTCCTGTTGGACGATATTTATTGAACTTTTTGCTCATCGACACGCTTCGAAAATTGTGCTCTTGCTCTGATCCGACAGTAGGTGGCAGCACACGGCTCAATATCAGCTTTCATAATTTCCTTTGTGGATCATGACTCGATTCAAGCGGAGAATCGTATCCACGCTCTCCCATGTTGTTGTTGTTGAGTATGGTCAGAGTGTGTTGTCGAAACTTTCGAGAACTGAGCCCCTCTCTGTCGCCCGGTCGCCGAATATCTCCAGTATATTGTGTGTCCGCACGCACCCCGTCACATCTGTCTCGATCTCGGCATCCTCAATCGGGTGAACATCGTATCATAATTTAGAAGGCGGTGGGTAGTTGGACCACTCTAGATGGGATTTTAATCCTTTTGCCAAAATCGTTTAGCCACCCTAAGTTCTCGCTACTACACGAGTGCTCGATAGCTTGTCTTTGACCAGTGCAATGGCTGATATCACATCGTAGGACATCAAGCTACTATGCACTCTGGGAAAGAGAAGTGGCGAACTGATAACTCTCCACATTTCTCTCTTTCGCTCCTTTGTTAGCTAGCTCTGCGTTCATTCTCATCACCGGAAATGGGTTTCCGGAGACACCGATCAATTTCGTTCCGACAGCGGGGCGCAGAACCAGGCCCAACGCTTCGACTATCTGGGTGCAAGAGTATCAAGATATCTCTCCCGATCTGTCCTTAGTGAGCTGGATATCTGCTGTACAATGATTTTCGCTGTCTGCTGAACAGTGCCTAATGAGATGTATCACTTGATTAATACTCTCCATGGCAACAAGAACTAAGCCTATGTGTGTTGTAGGTTAGCAATCACCATGATCGATCGAGTCGAGAACGAAGTTGAGATGATGACGCGACACCTCCGAATTATGCAGGTGGTCATTGAAGACGAGCCGATTGGCATCGTAAAAGTCACCCATGAAACTGAGTATCCTCGTCATAAAGTGCGCTATTCATTCCAAACACTTAAAGAAGCTAATTTAATTGAGCCAACTAAACAAGGAGCCATCACTACCGACCAGACCTTCGATTTCGTTGACAACCTCGAAGACAGAGTTGACGATATTGAAGATACTTTAGACGGCATAGAGATCAAGGTATAAGATAATATACTGGGTGTTGCACTGTGTTTTAATCACGATGACAACTTCGGATGAAAGTGGCTAGAATTGTGTTCTGGATCTCAATTACATACGTGAGTCAAGAGAAAGGGTGATTTGGACCACTTTCGTTGCGTTTACATATGCCGCTCAATCCGATCGACAGCGCACGGTGTTCCGAGTGCGATTGTACGATAACGACCGATGATGACGTCGGATTACTACAGACAAGTACGAGTGAGAGAGGCTCTTCGGGGCTGGTTGTATGTCCTCATTGCGAACAGTTGATGGATGGCGTTGCGACGGTTCGTACGATAGCATCCTATTCTAAGTCGAGTTCCTGAACGCCTATCTCTCACAGTACGTAGATAGTTCTTCGGTATGATCGATTATATCCGACACAGTGTGCGTCTCTCTTCGAGATAGATAACCTTCTCTTTGGAGTTTTCTAACAATTTCCTAATCTACATGCTTATTACAAGCTCCATCGACATTTTCGACCCCAATGAGTTATACGACTCTAAACCCGACTTTCTATATTAGGAATGGCCTTTGTCACGATCTATCTCGATATCGAGAAAGAAGAAGCACACGAGATTATCACGAACTCGGTCGGTGGTCTCCGTTCTAAGCAAGTGGATAACTCGATCGAGTATCGAAATTCTTCAGGAATGCTTCTCGCGATCCTATCAACTGCTGACCGTGTGAAAGAAGCGAAATCAAAGCTTCGATATCAAACTGCTGTGATCGCACCATTCCTGGCCCATGGACGTGTGAAGGCAGGCGAAATTAGGCATGCCGTTGATTCTCACCGCATTATTCACTAAGCAACTATGATCTAAAATCAATCTCAGTAAAACACCCCTCTATACGCTATTTGAGGTTCAGTTAATTGTCATCGATAAACAGATCGACAGTTGTGTCCGTATGACCGACTGTTATGATGATTTCTTCGAATTCTCTGTTTCTATTGGTTATGTATGAAATATCCTGGATATCTGTCTTCGACCGAGTGTAAGGGGGGTGGCTGAGCGTACGCTTTTTCGAATTCACTCCTGATCTCTTTATTGCTTGAGTCCGGTGATCGATCGCCATACGTCCCTACTGAAGGGGTAATGATTACGCACTACTGAGCTAGCTGCCGTTATTTTCCAGGGACTCTCGCTACCAGCCCAATTATCTTCATACGTGTTGTCATCCACATAGTATAAGTCAAATATTGTCCATTACCTGGTTCTGGCATTGATTTGTTCAACGGCAAGGTCTGCAAGTCGACGAAAGCTCACAGTTTCTGGTTTGATATCAATTGTGAGTTTTTTGTCTACTACAGCACGTTCTGTCGGTGTACCAATCACACCGATGATCGTATTCGCTATTCCAGATCGTAATGCGGTACTGCTATCCGATTCATCCGCAATCGCAAAAAAGTGGGTTACTGTTCGGGGAGACGTGAATAGTATCGCATCGAGTTGACAATCTACCGCTAACGAAACAGAATGGCCAGCAGTCGGCGGTCTTTCTAGGCTATACAAGTGAGTTTCGTGGACGATCGCACCAGCCGTTTTCAGCCCTTCAACTAATACATCACTTCCATGGGCACTACGCGCGATTTCAACCGTTTGGTTATGTACACTATCAAATAATTCTTCAACAAGACCTGAAGACGTATAGATTTCCGGACAAACTTCGACTGAATACCCTTGGTTCTGTAATGCTGACGCAGTCTGTTGGCCAACCGCACAAACTACCGTCCCCTCTGCAGACCATCCTTGTTTGGCAGCTAGTTCTACACCAGTTTTACTCGTAAAGATAGTATAATCTGCGTATCTCGGCGATTGACCCGTAGGGCAAATAGTTAGCATTGGGTCAGCGATTGGAGACACACCGAGAGACTGAAGATACTGAGTCGCCTCGCGAATCCGATCATCGTCAGGGCGAAAAACAGCAACCAATGGCTTTGCCATTTACAGAAATCCCACCAGAGCAAGATATGCTGTGATCGCACCAATAGTCACTCGTACTGTCGCTGCGCCAAATCCAAAGCCAATCAGACTCATTAAGATCACAAATTCTGCATTTGCATCTTTGATATCTGAAAGCAAGGTAAGAAGCAATAGAGATCCAGACATAGTACAGATGACTACTCCTGCACAGCACCCTAAGAGAATAAAGAACGGATCGGATAAAGTTAAGATGGTATATGTAGGTGTATAGACGCCAATTAGGTAGAGACAGTATCCAATAAGAAGATATCCAGCAAAAGAAAGGCAGATGATTACACTCCCGAGGGTAGCAATCCGTAATAATCGAGCGAATCCTCGTTCAAGTGGGGTTAACGGGTTTCGGGGTCGAACAAACGGACGATGGACCATCACTTAGGGCCACAGCCCCCGTGTCTGATGTGCTTCAGCAATCCGTGAAAGAGCAACAATGTACGCTGCATCTCGCCACGTTACAGCACGAGAATCGACTTCACGACGTACTTCGTTCCATGCGGTTTGCATCTCATGCTCAAGTTCTTTATTCACCTTCTCGAGGGACCAGGCTCGACGGTTAATATCTTGAAGCCACTCGAAATAGCTCACTGTCACACCACCAGCGTTTGCAAGAATGTCCGGAACGACGGGTATCTCTCGTTCTGTGAGAATCGCATCAGCACCGGACGTTGTTGGCCCGTTTGCCCCTTCAACGATGATCTCTGCTTGGATATCGTTTGCATTCGCTTCAGTGATGACGTTCCCAATCGCAGCAGGAATCAATACATCGACGTCGAGAGCGAGTAACTCTTCGTTCGAAAGAACTTCATCAACACCACGAGTGACGGCTTCGGGCTCTTCTTCGTGAGATGGAATCGCTGCTACGTCCAATCCATTTGGCTCGTACACTGCACCGTTCACGTCGCTGATCGCGACGATTGACGCGCCCCATTCATCAAGGAGACGAGCAGCACTTGCGCCAACACTGCCGAAGCCTTGAACAGCAACGGTCGTCTCATCAAGCGGACGGTCGTAGTAGTCACAGACTTCACGGGTGATAATAGCCACACTGCGTCCTGGAGCCTCGTCTCGTCCATAGCTCCCACCGACAACAGGAGGTTTCCCTGTAACAACACCAGGAGATGTTTCACCCGTTTGCATACTATATGCGTCCATAATCCACGCCATCGTCTGGGCGTTCGTTCCCATATCGGGAGCAGGAATATCCCGATTTGGACCAATAACATCCCGAATCTCCTGAGTAAACCGACGGGTGAGTCGTTCTTTTTCAGTCTCGCTCAGTGCTTTCGGATTGACGACGATACCACCCTTTGCACCACCAAAGGGGATATCCATTACCGCACACTTCCAGGTCATCCACATTGAGAGTCCAACGCACTCATCGCGGGTGACTCCAGGGTGATATCTGAGACCGCCTTTGAACGGCCCTCGAACACTGTCGTGTTGTGCCCGATAGCCAGTAAATACCTCGACCGTCCCATCATCTCGCTCAATTGGGACCGTGACTTCGTGGATCTTCGCCGGATGTTTGAGCCGCTCGACGATGTTTGAATCGATATCGAGTTGACTAGCTGCATGAGCCAGTTGTCGACGTGCTGTTTCTAACGCTGATTCGAATTCAATTGGGTCAGTTTTCTTTTCTTGGGGGGAATTTGCTGCCATGAGTCATTCAAGGGGGGTTCTGCGATTTCGTATGGGGCCACCACAGTCGGGACATGTCCCTGGATGTGTCTCGGCCATCAAAACAGTTCCACAGCTAAAGCATTCATACGCTGCTTTGCTTTCGTAATCGTAGTTGACGTCTCTCATCGTCACGTGACAGTACGAACCAGTCGAGAATGATCGTAACTGTTGAATAACAAAGTGAAACTATTGCCACTATGTTTGTTATTGAACCCTGTTTCCCCCATCATCTATCCATCTTCATAACGAGTGGGTGTAGTCTATGTGTTCACCGATAATCCAATAGGAGATGTATCCATAGATCACTAATACAACGCCAATACCACCCATTAGTATGCTACCCGGTTAGTAACTCACAAGACCGAGTAGCGGAAGTATCCCAATTAGAAGTATCCACACAGCAGTTCCAATCTGGATAACCCGGCGGGTCATAGCTCAATTGGACATATTGTCGTGATCACCACAACGTACTGTTACACAGCTAAGTGTGTCTTCAATTCTAGACATGTTATTCAACAGCCGGTGATGCAACTGCAGGGATTCCAATCTCATCGAAAAGTGTCGAGAAGAGCTTTCGCTGGATAGTCCGAGCATGTTGATAAAACGCGGGGGGTGAAATTCCCAAGGTATCTGCAACCTCTTCGCCCGTATTTTCGCGCGGCGTCTCGAAAAACCCACTATAATACGCTGTTTGTAGTACTTCGAGCTGTCGGTCAGTTAACTGGTCGAGGAACTCAGAATATAAATCCTGAGTTGTCGATCGGTCAAGTGTTTGCTTCGATCGAAGTTCAACATCTGCAAATGTGTCGGTCATAAGGTGCTTAATATGGCGAACATCGACACTCTCTGGCACGTCAATCACAAGCGTTGCGGCCGTCGCATTAACTGATACGCTTTGAAGGATAGCCCCGTGATCTGCTAACTCAAGTGCAACAAACGGTTGCGAGATCCGAAGTCGAAGCACACCATCGGTATCACCACCACTAATTCGCTGCACTTCGTCAATGGCGGCAATATCTGCGGCAGCCTGTTCCACTACATCTATTGGGCTACCCGTAGCAGAGACAAACACATAACTTCCGTCACCCGTTTGTTGGACTCCTCCTTGATAGGATATCGTACACTCTCCTTTCTCTGATAACCGCGAAAGAATAAATGTCGGGTCATTTATGTCAAACTTGACTCGGTTCATTGATGTGGTGAGCAGCGCATTTTTTCGTTCAATAGCACTTGTTGCGGACGCTATCGTTTCACCGAGCTCTATGAGCACCTCACGAGAGGTTTCATCGAATGCGGTTTGCGTTTTTGCGTAGACAGTCAAGACACCATAGGTGAACTCATCGTATGCGAGTGGGACACTCAACACTGAAAGATAATCACGTGACAATGCTGCCTTCCGCCAGATTTCCTCTCTAAGTTGGTCAGCAACATTTGGAATCATAGTCACCTCTCGAGTTGCTGCAGTCCGACCAGATGGTTCCGTCCCCGTTTCTTCAACTTCAAAGGATACATTGTCTAGATAACCTTGTTCTTTCCCTGCCCACGCTTGCGGCTCGACTGTCCCTGTACTGGAATCCGATACGCCGATCCAAGCAAACGTGAACCTATCATCATCTGTAAGAAGTTCGCAAACAGTGTGGTCGATTTCCGCACGCGTTTCTGCTTGGACGAGTGCCTGGTCGATCTCTCGTATGATTTCATTAACACGGTTCAGAGCTGTGAGCTGGCTGTTTTGATGTTGGAGTTCACGGTCCTGTTCTCGCAGCCGACTTTCTCGTCTCACTCGATCGAATGCTGCTTCAGCCGTGACTGCGAGTAAATCTGTGAGTTCACGAGTTACTTCATCAAATTGCCCGACTTCGGATGAACCTACTATGAAGACTCCATGATCTCCGAGCGGTATGTATGCAGCACTCCGTATGTCTGTTGCTTGGTTTTCGAGTCGGTCACTGTTGTGAACATCGTCGAAAAAGAGTGCTTCGTCTTCGAGAAAACTGTAGCTTGTAATACTTTCACCATCGGTCTGCACGGTCGGGAGTGGCCCATTCAACCGTTCCATCGCGGTCGTCTGCACAGCGGGATACAATTCATTATTATCGGTGTCAAATAGATAGACTGCAGTCGCATCAAACTCAAGGACTCCTGGAACATCATCAACAACATGATGTGCGATCTCTTGGGATGTTTCTGCATAGAGGAAATCACGGGCTGTTCCCTGTAAGGTCGCTAATGCGTCTTCTCGCTGTTTTCGCTTCGTAATATCACGACAACTGTACAGGCGTGTTCCATCCTGAATCGAGACTTCGCGAATGTTGACTAACAATGTATGTTCACGACCAGCTTTATCTGTAGCAGTACATTCAATATTTTTGAGAACGCCATTGGCTTCAAGGTCGGTGCGGTCAAAGAGTTCATCGCCAAGAAGTTCGCCAATCGTTCCCATCTTCCGGATTTCATCGGCTGTATAGCCGAATATGAAGTGAACGTTGGGACAAATATAGGTATATTCTCCTTCTTCGTTTGTTATGAGCACCGTGTCGGTCATGTTGTTGAGTGTGACCCGGTGGAGTTCCTCAGATTGACGAAGATCCCGTTCGAGGGTTACTCGTTCTGTAATATCGACACCTTCGACGATGATAGAAATAATGCTCCCATCCTCTTTACGAACAGGGCGAGCAGACAGATCAATAACTTGTGTGTTGTCTTCGTCAGGGGTTCGTTTGATTACGGCGTTTCCGAAGTTACCAACGAGGGCTTTCTCGATGATTCGCTGTACATCTGATTGGGTGCCATCTACTTGAGACCACCATGGAAGCATCCAGAACGGTTGTCCAACAAGGTCCTCAATATCCGCCTCAATTACATTCCGAGCAGTTTGATTGGCACGAGCTAAAGAACCATCTGGATCGAGTACCCATGTAGCTGTCCGCGTGTCGTGGAAGATTGCATCAAACTGTCTGGCTCGATCCCGCTGGGTGGTTGTCCGCCGCGCAGAGCGAATGCTTTGTTCGATTCGTTTGATGATTTCAGTATACATCTGTTCGGGCGAATCGGTGATCTTAATATAATCAGTGACACCAGCAGCGATTGCTTCACTGGCGATCGATTCGCTCCCAGAAGAAGCACATAGGATTATTGGGAGCGTTGTAGTTTTGTCACGAATTGAGCGTAATAGTTCAACCCCTGTTGATTTCTGAAGGTCAAGTTCAGAGATAATACAATCGGGAGATTGTTCTTGGAAGGCCTCAATAGCGTCGTCAATCTTTGCAACTGATCGTATAGACGCTTGACTTTGTGTTTCCACCAACTCAGCAACTTTTGAAATCCATTCACTTGTTCCTACGAGAAGGATTTGGGTCGAGGGGAGCATGCTGGATGGAATCGGCATCACTTAATAATAGAACCCCCGAGGGTTCAATATTCCGTATTGTCGTAGTTTCGTACTGGGTAGTCGTATATTGTTGTACGTTGGTTTACGTATCTCGGTGTAGTACACTGTGATGATCGTAAAGTAGCAGTATTATTTATTGAATGGAATTTGCAAAGATGGTTGCCACTCGGCAACACGGTTTGTCTTTTAACCACCATGAAGTAACAACCTTTGCTGTTCAACAGGAGATGGTAACGCTCACGGTTCGTTACTTATTGATCATCTCCATACTGAGCTCGTTCCCACGAAGTCGAGCCTAATCCGAAATACAAGTGATGCCACGGTATCGGGGCATGACCGAAATGAAATTCCGTCGGGCAAGATTGCCACGGTCCGACCAAGGGTATTCGGGTGCAATCCTCGAATATCATCAACCTTGACCGTTCTAGCACGTATTCAATCAAATTTTCATACCGAGAAACTCCTCTGTGTCGAGGTGCCTTCGACAACTACAATTGATACGCTTTCGAACTCTCTATATTCGATGCCCTCCAGCAAATTTCCGCGGAATCCGTTCGGTCGATCGTTCGTAATCGCCGTCGTTGGAACGGTTCTGGCAGGTATTTTCACCGATGTAGTCGCTGCAAGCAATGGGGCTGTGGCGCTTTCAGACGCCTCAAATCGAACACTCGCAGTGCCACAGTGGTTATATTTAGCAACCGGCGGTGCGGCAATCGGTGCATCTGCCATCCTCGCAAGCGTTGTCACTAACCGAGCGTTCGTCCGATCGATTCACGACTGGCGAAAGCTGCTCCCGATGCGCGTTTCACTAAAGAGAGATCTATCTTTTCTCGCCCAACTTATCGGAATTCTTGCTCTCGCTATCATCCTTTATACTGGATTTGTCGGACCACAGATTCCGACTGTTAACGTTGCAGTTATTCTTGTATTCGCGGGTGTCCGTGCTGGGCTAACGATGATGGTCTACACGGTCGGAAACATTTGGCCAGCGATGAACCCATGGCGAACGATTTCACGGCGACTCCCCACTCTCGATCGTGAGTATCCCACTACACTTGACCGGTGGCCCGCTGTCGTCGGACTGTTAACGCTCGTATGGCTTGAGACGGTTACCCCCGTCAATAAGGACCCGACACTGCTCGCAATAGCCATCTGTGTTTATTCGGTGATCACAATCACTGGTGCAGTCGTCTACACTCCGAATTCGTGGTTTTCGAACGTTGATCCGTTGTCTGTTACGTTCCATTTCTACGGTCAGGTTGCACCACTTCGATGGTCAGAGGGAGGCGTGACGCTCCGTCCACCCGGATTCGACCTTCCTGATTCCGACTCTGTCGCAAGTAATGCTGATGTTGCATTCGTGATCGCGCTGATCTGGGAACTCACCTTCAGTGGATTCGTCACGACGACGTCCGGTGTTGCCTTCGTCACTGCTATCGTCGACCTCGGGATACCATCTATTCTCGTCTATGGATTGCTCTTCGTTATCGGATACGCGCTCTTCCTCGGAGCATTTTGGTTCGCAGCATACGTTGCCCGAAATACGGGCAGCACTTACCTCACACCTCGAACGATCGCCCTCCGGTTCGCACCGCCGCTGCTTGCCATTGCTGTCGGCTATCATCTTGCTCACTACTTCGGGTTCTTCGTCTCGCTGCTCCCATCGCTCATTCCTGCGATTACCTCGCCCCTCTCCCCGCCAGCAAATCCGATCGTCTTGACTCTTCCCGGTTGGTTCGGCGGGCTGACCATCGCATTCATTCTGGTCGGCCATCTGCTTGCCGTCTGGCTCGCTCATTCACAGGCCTATGCAACATTCCCGAGCCGTCTTCAAGCGATTCGAAGTCAGTACGCGTTCATTTTTGTTATGATCTGTTACACTATCATCAGCTTATGGCTCATCTCGCTCCCGACCGCCAGTCCAGCCTTCGTGTCGTAATCAGACGGTGAATTCCATTGGCCGCATTTTCATGAATGCTGTCTCGTACCCATCGTGCCGGGCGAGCTGTGGTGGCGAATCGACCACGATTCGAAGCGTATCACCGGATTGTACGTCATTTATCGGAGTGCCATAATGTGTATCGAATACCGGGTCAAGGGTCGGGGTGAGTGTCTCTTCTGCAACGGTCTTTCCATTTCGGGCGAGTTCCATAGAGAGCGACATCCGTGGGAGTACGATCTGATTGTACGGGGTTCGCGGTGAAACCGCGAGATACGAACTTCTATCGTCGGTGAATCGGTTTTGCCCATCGACCATTGCAACGACGAATTCCGCGTCCCCGGATGATTTCGTTCCGACAAGTGAACCCGGCATGGACTTCGGGGACGGGGCTCGGCCTATTGGTGCTTTCATCGCCATCGGCTCGAGAGCGTCACGGTTGCCCCCCTTCTCCTCGAACTCACGGTATTCGACGTCGTAAATCTGGTCAGTGTTAAATTCGAAGTCGATGGTCGTGGACGCCTTGTCCGTTAATTGGGATGCAATCGAACCGGTACGACGGACACTGATCGATCCAACCGTAATCGTCGCGCTGTAGGATCCGTTGCCGTCTAGACTCACATTGTCTCCGTAATGGAACCCCATATTCTGAGAGATCATCGGCCACGGTGCTCGAGAATCAACTGTTCTTCCCCCCTTTTTGATCGTGAGCTGGATATCTGCTGGAATGACTATCCCTGTTTTCGCGTCCCATGTGGTGACCATCATGTGAAGCGTGTCATCCGGCTGAACGACCACCTTATTACTCGATCGTCCGCTAACGTTCCAAAATCGATGTGGATACGAGTACATCAATGCAAATCGATAATCCCCATCTTTACCCATTCCATACATTTCCATCCCCTCCATGTAAGCGGGATAGTAGACTGCAGCAGGACGATTCTTAACAATCGGAGGGTCGCGCCAGGCTGACTGTCGTTGGAACCCCAGTGAATCCAAACAGCCAGTCAACAGTGATCCTCCTGCAAGTGCTGTTCCTGCCTGAAGGAATGTTCGCCGATCCATTGAATGGAGAGTTGCGCCAGTAGTTGAATGAGGGTATTGGTTCAGTAGTCGAATTGACCTTCGTTATCGGCAGTGAACGGAGCGAGCTCGACTTCAACCACAGATATCTGACCACAAACACGGTGGCCAATACAACCTTTTCTCCACCCGCTGGTTTTGAGCCGATAGATGCCGATACAGCTGCCGCACTTACGAGCAGCCGTCCGACGTCTGTCCCGAACTGTAATGGTGAGTTGACGTCCCAGGACGCGATTGCCCTTAGTCGGATGGCACTGTTTGGATAGCATATCCGCTTACTCCATTTTTCAGATCGGGAGTCGATTTTCACGCGACAGGGTGACTCTCTGTAGAATGGATTTGCACAGTTTCTGACCGTGTTGAGACGGCATAGAAACGCGCACAGGCCGACCAATTTGCCTTCGACGTTTTCCCTGGACTCATCAAAGTTTCCAACGAGCGCCATGAGAACCCTGTAGATCACCAGTATACCGTCTCTATTGACGACGGACGCTGGAGGCAATCCTTCGGAATACCACGACCGCTTCACTGCACCCGAATAGTGGCTTGTGTACGAGAATTGTGACGATCAGATTACCCGCTATCGCCCTCTGAATACCACCGCAAACGTACTTCGTGTGCCGTCCCTTCCTCGTCCTCTCGAGTTCCCTCAGTGACAGCAATGGTGTCCCGCGGCGGGTTGCGTTCAGCGACGGTTCCCTCATTCATTGGACGCATCCCTTCAAAGCGGTTAGTAAGATCCTCACGGAGCCGACGAAGATACGTCGCTGCCTCGTCGCGGCTCATGTCTGTGTTCAGTGCCGAGGGCTCGACCTCCTCTTCGACAACCTCGCCAGCACGACCGATGACGACCGCATTAACCACTGCGCCCAACAATAGAATAACACCGCTGAAGTACAGCCAGGTGACTAACAGGAGAATGCTTGCAATGAGATTGCTACCGCCTCCACTCAAAGACACATACACCTGAAACAGCACCTGTAGGACTGCCCAGCCAACAGCCCCGACGATCGTTCCGGGGAGCACATCTCGCGGTGTGACGTCGATATCTGGGAATAAGTAATACATTGGGAAAAAGGCGACAACGAGACCGGCAATGAGCAACAGGGGAACTGCAAATTCGATAAATGGAATGAAAGAGAAATACGCGACGACACTAGTTGCGACAACCATGGCGACAATTCCTAGTGTTAGGGTTACAAGCATGAGTAGACTCTTCTTGATCTGCCCGATGAACGACTCCTTCGCGGTCGTTTCATAAATCTCTGAGAAAGCAGTGTCGAGCCCGCGGAACACCTTGATCGCACCCCAGACGAGTGTTAGTGCCCCGATAACGGAGGCGCCGACGTTTGATCCGGTACTGGCACCATTTTGTTGTTGAATCATCACCTTGATGACTCCACCAACTGATGGGGAGACATTGTTAGTGGTGACCGTAATGATCCGCTGTTGTAGGTCTGGAGCTCCGAACACAGATACTGCGAGGAAAAAGAAGAGAATTAGCGGGACAAGTGAAACAAATGCGCTGTAAGAAATGCTTCCCGCGAGAAAGGTGACGTTCTTTTCGCTAAAAACGGTCTTTGTCATTTTCGCTCGTGACACTATCGACTGGATACGCATAGTTTCACTATCTCATCTGGACAATTTAATTGGAAGGGTTGACGTGATTCTTTTTCCTCGGATGGTGTTGTTTCCCAGCTCTCCACGCAAACTCTCTTAATTGCCGACGAGAACTTCCAGCTCATCGTAGATTGCTGCACTACATGGGAGAATACAAGACTTACCGCAATTCTACCAATGAGAGACAGGCCCCCGCAGACCACCATATGTCGTCACGCTGGACGATGTATCGGACGACGCAACGATCTGCATGTGCCCACACCACGTCCACCGGACGCCTTCAGCAAGCATATGGCTGCCGTCGAAACCGCAACTGGCGACGGCACACTCGATACTTTCCTCTCGGAGGACGAAGACAATGTCAAACCGAAGACCACGACTGTGGCGGCCTCGGTGGCTTCCCGTGTTGGCCATGCGTTCGTGCGGGTGTAAGGAACTGCCGAACTACCCACCGCTCCAGCTCTTTTTCTCCATGCTCACCTCATGACATTCTCGGAGATCACCGACCAGCGAGCGTTCATAGGCGTATATATTCCTGTACGTCAATTTTTGAGTCGTGCCACGCGATACCATTACTCTTATGTTGCCTGCTACGTACTTGCTGCCTGGATACAGTATCTGTCCATTCTTTAGAATGGCGTATCCAACGGATAAAGGTGGGATGGCAGGCGGATATTCGCTTACCCGGTGAATCCGCCTGGATTCCATCGTGCCCAATAGATACCCAAGGCAACTAGTACCCAACCAGTGGTTTCACCACCGGCGAGTACTGTGCCGCCTGCGGTAATGAGCGCGACAGAAGGGCCATATCGTGATGCGCCTTCTGGCATAGTTGCCCGCTTTTTTGCGGGCAGGTAAAATATGATTCCAACACACAAAAATATTTAGTCTACGTAATAAGAGAAAGAGAAAGCAAGCATGGGAGTTTAGAATTAGTATTTCTGAAAGCCGGTACGATTCTCACAGCCCTGCCAATGCTGTACCGTTTTGACGGGAACCGAGGGATCATTACGTTATGCTATCACGATTAATCCTGTGGTCGACAAGTCCCACCGAAATTGACACGGTTCATACATTCTTGACATCTATCCGCCTTCTACTCATATATCTACGACAACTGAAAACAAGAACTTGAACTACGCGAATGTAGTGATCGACGCCATCACCGTATCAGGCTTGCAAGATATACTTGACATTCCGGAAACTTGTCGAAACCTTTCCAGCAGCCGTCAGACACATCTCACCAACTGCTGTCAGAAGAGACGTGCTCTTACTTGGGCTCGGGTGCGCGCAGCGCTAAGAGGACACCGATGAGCGCGACCCCACCAGCGACGAGGAAAGCCGGTCCATAGCCTGCACGGTCGATAATGGTGCCGGCAGCGATGGGTGCAGCAAATGCGCCCAACAGGCCAACGCTCGTCAGTAACGAAACAGCTGTGGTCCGTACCGCCGACGGGACGAGTTCGGTGATGTACGAAAAGAGTAGTCCGGTAACGAGCTGGATAGCGAAGCCGACGACGATTATCGCCCCGCCAACGAGCCCAAGTCGGGAGATAAATGCGAAGGCGACGACTGCGGGTGCGGCGACGACGAACGACGACACGACAACGGGGCGACGTTTCCCACCAAAAACCCGATTGGAGACGATACCACTGCTTGACCGTCCAATCGCTCCAATCGCCGGAAACAGCGCGGTCAGCAGGCCGCTCGCTGCCAGCGAGATGTCGAATTCGTCGACTAGGTAGCTCGGCAACCATGTATTGACAAAGAGATACAGCGAGTAGGCAAGAAAGCAAAGTACACAGACGATCCAGACCGACTGATTGGTAAACAATTTGTGTAGCGCTGTGCGGTCCGGCGCAGACGCATCAACCCCGGGAACGTAGTGACGGGTCGCGAGCAAGAAAATCGTGACACCGACGACACCCACGGCGGCGTACAGTGGGAGGATTGCAGGCCACCCAGCAACAGTTGCGATGAGGGGACTACCGAACTGGCCAAGCGCGAATCCAACGGGTGCGCTTGCAGTAAACACGCCGACAGCGGTTGCTCGATATCGGGGTGTAACAGCACTCCCGACGACGTTCGCACCCGCGTTCCAGAAGATGACGTACGCGATACCGCCGAGCACGCGCGAAACGAGCAGCCAGAGAAACGCGCTGGCGCTGGCCGCGTACCAGCCCCAGACACCTGCGACAACCAGTGCGACGGTACCGAAAATAATCACCCGACGCACCGAAAAGCGGTCGATAGCAATACCAGCAGGGACACTGGTGACGACTGCAGTCGCGTACATAATGCTCACGAGCCACCCTGCTGTACTTGCCTTGAGTTCGAGTGATTCTTGTATCACCGGCAAGACGCTCGCCGGCGCGATCTCGTAGGCTGCAGCCGCTGTCGAAAGCAAGAAAAAACCAATGAGCAGACCTAACGTCTCGCGTCGAGACTCTCCTGTGATTGGTCGGTCACTCACTGTTTGTGTGCTCAGTTCTCGGAGCACTCTCAAACACCTTTCTGTTCTTCGTGAAGACAGAAATTCGAAAGACCATGCGGCAAACTTCGCCTTGTTAATCTGTATTGAGGATGACTTGTACCGCCGCGGCAGGCTTTGGGGTGCTCGCACTGGCTTTGTCACCCCCGCTTCAACGCTTTGGCATTGTCACCGGGTTGAGTATCGTCTACGCGTTCATCGCCTGTGTGACGGTACTTCCGTGTCTGCTCGTAGTCCGGGAGCGCGTACTCACACGAGTGGCCTGAGCATCTCCTTGGGACGCACACGCGTTCGTCCTTCCACACGACGCTGTAGTTTCTCAACCGGGTTGGTCACTTTGCGATCCAGCGAACAATCTGAAGTGTAGTCGATTGTGTACGTCTGCTTACTAGTGTTGCACGAGGAATAATCTAGTCCGTGCTCGTGTCGGAGTTGACGCGAGCACCTATAGATCCCGTCCACAGGGCAAATGTTGGAATATTGGTGGTTTGTAGGAATCCAAACGCGGGATCTGTGCTATTGTTGCTCCCATCCTGGTCGTGGTAACCCGGGAAGCTCGTCTGCTACGTCAAGTAACTCATCCTCAGTCGTCCAGGGGTAACACCGACCGTGTAGTTCGAAGAGACGGAAGTCGTTCAGGTGTACCCAGCTGTACGAAGGAACCTCAATCTCTCGCTCCTGGAGTTTATCAACAAGGGTATCGACAGTGACGTTGATATCAGCTTCTTTAGCGCGTTCGACGAGCGCCCCGAGTTCTGTAGTTTTGGTCTCCTCGTTGATGTCCGTGGCAGCCATGAGTTGTGCAGCCGCAGCGAGTACATCGTGTTCACCTGTGAGATGTGCTTCAGTTTCCCAGTGGTAGGCGCGAGGAAAAGCGTATGCTTTCTCAAAGTACTCAGTTTCACCGATTTTACCGAGTTCGTTGACTTCACCGCCCGCATCCTGTTCGAATACAGCTGCGACGTAGTCACTGAGCGTTGCTGTGATATGGAATTTCACGCGGAATTCCGGGAGTCGTGGGATGTCGATGTCTGTGAGATCGCCAATGAGAAATGCATAGGTTCCATATCGACGGTTCAATCGATCACTGACTGCCCGTACCCGGCGAAGGTACGGGTCACGATAACTTCCGAGGACGAGATATGCGGTCTGATCCCGATCGTAGATCGCGGGTGTCTCATTATTTGCCCATGAGAGGATCTGGACCGCTTCCGTGGATCTAACATCTAATCCTCGTAACGCTCGCTGAACAGCTGCCATAATCTTTCCAGCATTCGGCGGAACGGATGGAGTGCTCATACATCTATATGCAATTAACTGAGTAAAAGACGTTTCTAATTGAGTCAATTGTATTGCGACTCTATTGACTTATTTGACCCAAACCATTATGCGCCCGAGAACACTACTGTGTAGTATGAGCGATACGGCCCCTGAAGGATTCGAGGATCCGTTTGCAGAGCAGCGAAGAATGCGTGAGTTGCTCTCGCAAGAGACTCGTCACCTCATCATTCAACTGATTCTTGGCCACCCAGCTCACCTCATGTCGCTGGCTGAGCTTGACTATATGATTCCGAAGAATGAGGCAGCGATTCTCGACCAACTCGAGACACTACGAGAAGCAGGTATCCTCGACGTCTACGTCCACGAACCGAACGTGTCGACACGGAATTTACCCTCGAAGTTCTGGGGGCCGACTGAACATGGCGTCGAGATTCTCTACGAACATAACTTCCTCCGAGGTGTCCCGGTTGCACGTGCTGTCTACGAGGAAACGCGAAAATCTGAGCGGATAACACGTCATGAGGGCGCACCGCGACCGGCCCTTCCAGAGGCCGTTACGGAAGCCCTCGAGTTTGACGAACCCAAGGTATCTGACGCGCTCTGATAAGACGTTGGACTGGTAATGGAGTCCGAGCTGGTAAATGGGCCATCACTATCATTCCCGAACAGAATTCTGGTGTCTAGAGTTGACCTCTAACGTATCTCCTGTCGATCGTACCAAGGTTCTGGCTCCTTATTCAGGAATCGAGTTTTAAAGACAAGCAGACTCACATGTGACTCGCACTATTTCTTCTGGAGATCGCGACGTCCGGATCGCACACAAGGCCAATACGGAAAGCCACCGAGCCCCTCACAGTCCGCTGGCTGGTTACTAGCGCCGTCGTCTGCATGGGTTTCAGGTTTCGGTTTCAATTTGTGTCTCACCGTCCGCCATGTGGTCGTGGTCTGTCGCCACTTGCAGGAGTGGCGTTCGAATTGCGACGCTGACCCGGTGTTTGCAGGCTCCGTCGTATCGATCATCCGTCAGGCACTCATAGAAATGGGGATCCCATTACGAACGATGACGAGATATTCGTGGTCGGCCGGATTTGCGTGACTCGTATTCCGAACGAGGACACCCCTCGTTGTGAGTGAAAATTCGAGGGCTTCGTACCGGACGCGCTTTGCAACTCGGTTCGTGAACGTCTGGTGGGATAGGACGTGTTTACTGGACATACTCGCTCCACGAAGCACGCAGTGTTCCCCGCACCCCTCGGGGGCAACAAAACATGTTCTCGACGTTGTAGCAAGGGTCGAAAGGAAATTAGGTCGATCAATCGAATCGGTAAATCGCGATTCCGTCATGGTCGCATTCCGGACACTCGCTCGTTTCGACCTCGACCGTGGTTCCCCACTTTCGGCACTCAGCAATGACAGTGCTGTGTGACCGGCCAGTGAGCTGCGTCAGGAAGTCTTTCATGCGAACTCTGGCCTGTGATTGGTCTGTTGGTCGTCGATGACGAGCCCACAGTCCTCACAGACTGTTTCAATCACGTTGGTGACTAGGCCGCCGCATCTGGGGCACTGGTTGGTTAGTTCGCTCGGTACGTCTTCATCGAAGCCAGTCGCATAGCTGTTGCTGAGTCTCATTGAAATCACCTCTCATCGAGACGCTCCTCCCTTTCAGGGGCGAAAAAATTCCCTGCGGTTGACCCTCAACGAGAGCTACTCTGCACCTTGAACCTCAGAATTTTTGTTCGACGCGGTGAGATCCGTTTCGCCCCACGAGAATAGGTCGTAGACTACGAACCCTACTTATCCCAACTCGTGGGAGTCCTCGCGCTTGAGCGCGGGGAGGATGTCGTCAACCTGTCTACTCAGATCATGTTCGATGGGTTGATACGGGTACGGTGACTAGTTTTCTAGGCTGGAATGGCAGAAACAGATATTACACAGGAAAAAACTGACCGACTACGGGAGATTTTTCTCGATGTTGCTGGTGATCACACAGTTACTGAAGATCAACAGGAGACCCCCGGAACACTTGAGAGCAACTCCGTGCCCAGCGAATCCCTGCGTGCCATCATTCAGGAGATGAAGCAAAAGTATGGATTCCGAACATCGCTCGAGACTGATGAGCTCATAACGCTGGTTCGACTGTTTTACCAGGACTACTCGGATACCGCGATCGCACGCGAATTAGGGAACGCAAGCCGCGATAAGACTGTCACACGAGCACGAATCCATCTTCAATTATTTCGCGAGACGGATTTTGACGCTCCGGTCGATCTAGACGAACTTCGAGATCTCCTTGATGCCGAGACATCGACTGCAAAGATCGCCGAGGCACTCGATACAAGCAAGAGCACTATTGGGAGATATCGACGGATACTCGACGCCGAACAGGCTGCTGAAGCAGTCGATCATCGGTATCAACAGCGATTCGAAGAAGCACTTGCTGACCCAGAAACTGATCATTCCATCCGTGAGGCAGTGAAGAGTGGTCTTGACGATGCACTCGACGCATCCCCCGGAAGGAGCTAGCCCCACAGATTCTTGCGATACGGTGGAACGGTACTCTCGTGACTTGCGCTTTTGACAGTCACTGCTGTATCTGCAAAGCGTATCAATAAACTACCCCGCCCTACTCGCTTCCTTCCGCCTTGCGGCGGTCGGTCACTCCTTGAGGATGGGGTTTTACTGCAACGACATTGTGCCCCGCGACCCCATGCATGGACGCGGCCCGGCTTCCTATTACCGTCCACGGGTCGAGCAGTGAGTCGGAGTGTTGCTGCGACTCACTTACCGGACCCGTCCCGTGGATTGTCCCGCCGATTTAATTCCCGGTGTTCTCTCACTCTATCCCAAAATGGGGACAGAGAGGCCAAAAGCGTCACGTTCGCGGTCGTCGTTCCCGAGTGTAGGGGGCGGTACTCCCGCACCATTGGCACCAGTTTACTTATGGCGCCTACTGTCCTGGGCTTGTGCCATGGCAGTAGTGAATTATCACGCGGCTTCGGATGTATTAAGCTTTCTCGAACGGATTTCATTTCTTCCTTACTCACTTCGTTCGTTGAGGAAGGAGGCTCCACCCTACCGCCTGCTGAAATCGGAATTCGCAACTCACGTTGTAGATATAGTTTCAGGGTACTGTTGACAGTATAAATATCGTGGTATAAGATGATATCTCGTACTTTTCGAGTGAGTATTGTTCACAATGGTGAAATGGGATGAAAGATGACTGAGTTCTGTTCTGGCGTTCCATGGTGTTTTCGAGCAACTAATTATTGCTGGTGATCGAAGATATTGTATGGATAGTGCGACCCAGATTGAGGAGTGTGCAGCTTGCGGCGCGGAAACTACTCACCGCATCTCCATTGAGATAATCAAAGAAGGAGATGATGAAAATGGATTTTCACGGGAACCATACCGTATTGCAGAATGTGTAAAATGTGGTACGGAAACACAGCAACGGGTGAACAATATCTGAAAACAGTTACACCGCACAGAATGGAAGGTGACAAACCGCTCGGCTGGCGTATCTGTATGAACAACTTTCGCACAACATCGCGGATATTGATTCCTGCAAGGACGATGAACGGAGGTTGGAGCCGCATTTGGCATTCATCATAAAATGTATGGTTCTTATAGAAGGAACTAACTAATATGTACTTGATTAGCTATCCGATCATAGTCTGTTTGGAATATTGTGTTGATCAGTCAACACTCTTATGGGGACCGCGTTCTAAGAGTAGATGAGAAAATGAGTGTAACAGCTAGTTCACAGTCGCTAGATGGTCTGTGTGCCGATCGAGCAAGTGCTGTCGCTCTTGAGGCATTAGTACAATACGACGAAATCGATCTCGACGAAACGGGCCTTCGACTTTACGATTTAGTTGATCCAGAGGCACTCGATAGCCTGTTTTGCCATCAGGAAGGATCTACCCTTTCTGTAGAGTTCGAGGTCTTAGATGCTACGGTGCATGTATGGCAATCAGAAAATGAGATCCGAGCACGAGTCGGTACTGAATAACTCACTCAGAAGCACAGATGAAGAAAATCGAGGCCATCGGGGATCGTGCGAAGATTTCTACGCAGATAGAGACACGGCTTGTCTAATACATCTGTCATTCTGAGTGAGCAAAGTTTGGTCAGGCATGAACGATTCAGTGTTTTGCGTTTTTTGCTATAACTGACTCAGGATGAATGAGAGAAGGCCGTTTGCTGCGCGATGAAGGCAATGGGAGAGTTACCAGGATTTGCTGGAGATTGCCTTCGGGCAGGTCACGACCATTGACAAACGACTCAGTCCCTTTCGGGACAGATTACGATGCTAATTGTATTGTACTAAATCCTCTGATCTAACAGATTGCCCTGTTCATCTCTTCTCTAACTCGTCTCTCACAGTCTATCGTTGTTTTAGGTTGATGCTTTCCCACATTCGATGATAGCTGTTTGGTTCCTGTTTTCGGGACCGCTCAAGGCTAATGGTCCGAGTTTTCAGCTGATGCTTCCATTGCTTGAATTTTGAGAATCAGGATATTGTTGGTCTCATCCTTATTATCGAGTTGGCCTTCAATAACTAGATTTGAGAGTGGTGTTGGTCCAACCCGGACTGTATCATCAGTATGGAAATCAGTCAGTGATCCCTGAATATGAATCTCGGCACGGCAGAGTTCTGGGTGATGAACACTATTTAGTGAAATCTGCTCGACGGTTGTGTCCTCTACTGGGTCACCATTGCGGAGGAGTGGGACATCGGCTGCCTCGTCGAGGGTTTGTATATCGAGGGCGTTGTACGCAGTTGCAGTTGGCTTGTATCCACCTTTTGGACCCGGAACACCTTCGACGAGTTGGAGTGCTTTCAGCGACTGCATCTGGTTGCGAATCGTCCCTGCATTCCGATCGACTTCGTCTGCAATATCTTCGCCCTTGATTGCGTTTTCGCTCTCTCCGTGGAGGTTGACGAGCGCAGTCAAGATCGTTTTCTGACTTGGGGTCAGCTCTATTGATGACATAGTGTGGTATTCAAGTTACTAAAGGATAAACTCGTCCTTTCTACAAATCATCTCTAATGTTATTTTCTGTTCGCCTGTTTTTATATACTCTCCATAGAGACATTGGATTTCTACCTTAATATAAAGACGAAGCACACTCTTGCTGGGCAGTATTTGTTTCACTTTGTGCCGAGTACAACTGTGCCGAAATCGGCTTATCCTGAGAACGGGTGATCTATGGTATGTCTCAGGTTCAGTCTGTCCTCTTTGATATGGATGGGGTTCTCGTCGATTCGGAATCGTTTTGGCAGCAATTCTGGCGTGATCAAGTTTTCCCCCATGCGGAAACCGGTGATCCTACTCTCGAAGACGTGAATGGCCGTAATTTCCGTGAGAGCCTCGAAGACCTTGCAATGACCTATGGACTTCCGGCTGCTCCCGAGCGGTATGCACGACAATTCGAATTGGCTGCCGAAACAGTGTATGGCGAGCACGTATCGATTACACCCGGCATTCCAGATTTCTTCGCAACGCTTCGTGACCGGGATGTTAACGTTGGAATTGTGTCCTCAGCACCAGCCGACTGGATCAATACAGTTGTTGAGCGCTTTGACTTGGCGCCAATCGACGTCTTGTTGAGTGCTGAACAGATCGATCTGCCTGGCAAGCCAGAACCGTTCATCTATGAGCATGCAGCCGCCGAACTCAATGTCTCTCCCTCTGCCTGTCTTGTTATTGAAGACTCTGTTAACGGTGTCCGAGCAGCAGCCAGAGCAGGCAGTACTGTGATCCGGTTTTGCCATGGCGATTCTGTCCAGGCAACTGACCACACTGACGTTATTGCTGACTCGCCAGCCGAGCTTCGGCGAACCATCCTCGACCTTCTTTCGTAGGACCTTTCAGCATAAATCGCCAATATCAACACGGTTGATCTTATTTCATCGATGTATCTCTATATCAGCCATTCGTCTTTGCAGTAGGATGTGGTGTCTAAAACACTCGGATCGCGATAGCAAAACGTGGGTGAGCGGTGGGTGAATGATCTCCTGATACCCACGCTTGTCGGGTTGTTTCTCTCCCAATCGCTTGTAAACTCACCACCCGACAATAGTATCCACGATATCCACTAAAATTAGTGCTTTGTTCGGTGAGTAGTATGTTGTAGCGGAGCCTATCGTTCGATAGAGAGCTAATCCTGCATCCAATTCGATGGAGTTCGACTGATTTTGGAGTCTCGTTGGCATGTTCGAGTCGTGTGAGTTCCGTATTTTTCTTGTCATACGCTCTGATACTCGATTACTCATATCGGAACGAGAGTGAGTAAGCCGGCCAGTGACTATCTTTATCTATTTCATGCTTGACAACCTCGGCAAACGCAAATCTGAAAGTCACGAACGTAATTTCAACCGTTACACGAGTTTTCAACCACTGGTCGAGAAGATCACGTACCGCCACATCATGGTTCTCTCGATGGTAAGCAAATGCAATATCATCGATTTGCTCGAGTTCCTCGGCTGTGAATTCGATGCTGACCGATCCAAATCGAGAAAACCCTGATTCATTGAGAGATATCTCGGCTGCTGGCCATAAATAAATCCGTCAAACCCCGTTTGGCTAAAAGGGTGACTCCCTATATGGACTCATAGAAGGTGATCGCGTGCGAGATACTGCAAGCACCATCGACGTATCTGGTGCTCGTATTCAATATTCATTTCTATTTTCAACTACAGAACAATCGCTGTTTTTGTGATCATTTCTAACCGTCGGGAGCGTAGAGTTCTGGTGGTGTCTCCGGAATCGTTTTCTGCGTATACCAATACTGGGCAGCAGCTACCATTCCGAATGCAGTCACGATACTAAGCATCGCTACAAACCATGATAGAACAGCTATTGGATAGAAGTGAATCCAGATCCCCGTGAAAAGGAGTAGACTCCCCAATGTGAGTCCACAATAATAGCGATCCCATGGAAGCACCGGTCTGGTGTACACGTTCAGATAGTTATCAAACACACGTATGCGGTTCGTCGGCCGTATTTTCCCGGACTCTGGGTCGTAGTCGATGATTCCAGCATCGGCGAGTGCCGGAATATGAGTCTGGTACAGCGAAACATAGACTCGTTTTCGCTGTTCGCTCAGGAGGTTTGTTGGCGACGTGTTGTATTCCCATGCCGCAACATGGTCGGTCACATCGGCAAAGTCAACAGTGCAATTTTCTCGTCGTAAGTAGTGAACTGCATATCGCCGTCGCATGCTCTGCAACACCTCAAACACTTGATCGCAGGATAGTTCAGTTCGATTCATTGAATCGTTCAGCTGTTCAGTGAATGCCTTCATGTCACTCTCCTCGGTGGGCAGCGATCGGGTCTAATGCTGCAGAAATCATCATTCTACAGTCTACTTTCTCTTCTTCGACCTTTGTTATCTCGACGCTATCTGTGGTTAGCAGACTTATACGGCCGATATCAGGTGGTGTAGAATTATCACTCCTCGTCGAGAGAATGTTTGAACAGTAATTGTAGTACGGTTGCTTACGTTTGTTCCTCGTACTCAATTCATTGGTGAGAGCATTCACCGACTGAAGGGTCTCGGTTCCGCTTCGAAGGAACTCCCTGCTCGAGCTAATGAAGTGTCTACTTCCAATCGGGCACCCGAATTGGTGATGCTGCGGCTATCAGCGACTGGGTCGCCTGATTTTGGAACTATCATTTGCACTCTCGTTTCTAGACTCATCCTATAGAACCGGTAGTGAAGTCACGACGTACTACCTGCCGATTACATCGTTGTAATAGAGGGGGATCGCGTAAGCGACCCCCTCTGTTTCGCAGAAATAGACGCAGAAATAGACACACCACCATCGTACCCAACCGACTACTACCACCATGTGTCACCGGCAAAGCAGTGTGACTCTCGGGTGGTGGCTTAGTTCGAGACGGAGTTCGTCGAACTTCCATAGTAATAACGCTATAATTCGCACCCTCCGTTCGTTGTGTTGGCTTCGAGTGCTCGCATTCATTCCGCGAGGTCAGGATGGTCGTCGCCGTGGCAGGGTGAAGTAAATAATCTCGAAGTATGAATGAAACTTTATGAGCGATATCGAACCCGATCTCTCTGAACTCGTGGCTAATCAAGACCTCCTTGAACGTCTTGCAGTGACTCTCTCGGATAACGAATATGATGGGCTCACTGCGCGGCTTGTTGCTCTCCAACTGAGTGGTGGAGTCAGCAAAGAAACGGATCTTGGTGCACATGATTCCGGCGAACTTCATATCGCAGTCGTTGCAGATTCCACATTGGACTCATCAACGTTTGTCTCTCGAATCTGCGACCTCGTTCCGACAAGTGCTCGGATGAATGGCACTAGTCTGTCCCGTGCAGGTGCAATCGGTTCAATTACCGGACAGACGATCTCGAAGGGACCAGTTCTTGATGAGGAGATCGATCTCGTGTGTATCGAGGGATTTGGTGAGTTGGCTGGGAGCGATCAGAGGGCGTTCGAACAGGTTCTCGACTCAGGGACATTCACGTTCACAGGGGCAAATGTTCACGAAACGATCGACGCACTTGGATCGCTCCTTCTGATTTCGGAACCGATGTACGGAGTGTTTGATGACTATGAGTCGCTGCAAAAGCAGATCGATTTGCAGCCATCGATTTATCACGGTGTCGATGTTGTCGTACCGACGGTGAGTGGTAGTTCTTCGATTGAAGCCGAAAAACTCCCTGTCGATCTCGCTCGTGAGCTTCTGGCCGAGAGTGCTCAGTACTCACCTGTCTTTACCGAGGATGCACGCTCTACCCTTGATTCGAAGATTACCGAGTATATCATTGAACTAGAACGTAAGGATAGTGAGAATTCTGGCAGTGTTACTCGGACAGAAGACACACTCCAAATGCTGGCTGAAGCTCATGCACGGCTTCGGTTGTCAGAGCAAGTACTCTCCTCTGACGTGAAACGCGTTTGGGCACTCTTGACGGAGTGTCTCAGGCGGGCTGGCGTATTGAAATCAGATGATGAGGAATTCGATCGGGAGTTGCTGGAAACAGGTGTGTCAAATGACGAGAGAAAAGATCTTAAAAACATGAAGTCTCTCATCGCACAAATTGCGGATGAACATCATGGTGAATATTCATCTCTGGGAACAACGGTTGGCTATGCGCCAATCGACGAGGTGTTAGAACGTGCCTCGGAAATCGGGTTTGATCGTTCGAAAGCTGCACACGAGATTGACAAGTTAAAACAGAAAGGAGAGGTGTTCGAACCTCAGACGGACCACTTGGCGACGACGTAAGACGGGACGAAATCAACATTCTTTCTCTGATGCCACACGGAACTGCACGTCGACGCCACAGATTGTCGTTTGTACGGGTTTATCGAACGGCTGTTCTTCATCTCGGTCCATGGTTTTGATGAACAGAGAGTAGGGAAGACGCGATATGGTTAGTATTAGCTACTAACACAGACGGGCTCCACTCCTCAGGAGCGGATTTCTTGCGGTGGTACGCGACCGTCTTTTTCTAGACTTGTTCCCATCATACTCGTACTCGGTGAACAGATCTCGCGTTACACTGTCGTAACGCACCCTGAACGTCCAGTGTAACGCACAATGGGCCCTTCTTTCTCCTCGAAAACGTGAGGGGAAAAGACGGATTCGTTACACCCCACAGTGACCAGATAATCGCTTCACATCAGAACGGACGCAATTTACGTCCGTTCCTCATCTCCGCTGGTACTGTGGGGGCGGTGGTGTTACGCCCGTTTGTGGGCGGGCGTTACGACAGCGTAACGCCCGCCGTGTCTGTGGTGTCCTTCGACATCCCGTCTGTGTTGTCCGTTGCTTTCGTGACTGGGGTTGCGTCCCAGAGAGCGTCGTCCTCGGCTGCAATCCAGTCCAATCGATCGTCTTGCTGGGTGCGTTTCTTGTCCTCGAGATGGTTGCTGACTCGACTCATGTACGTTTCCCACTCGTCTTGATCGGAGACGAGCGTGAGCTTCGATCCTCCCGTGGTGAGCGTAATCTGATTGTCCTGGTCGTGTGGATCACGCTTGTTTTGTGGCTTCTCACTCGAGAGTTTCGCGACGAAATTCATGGTTCGGCGCACTGTGTTGCGATTCGTATCGAGGTCGTGTTCATCGAGGATGTTCCGCATCTGCGCCGACGAGAGTTACCACTTGCTCTGTTCTTTCACCGCTCTCGCGTGGAATGCTTGCCACACGAAGGTCATCAAATTAGCCGCATTGAGTCGCCCGAATCCTTGCCGATGATGTCTGCCACTCCGTACACAGAAATCGCATCTGTGTACCCCTGTGCGGCGACAGCATTTTCAATGCCCTTTCTCGCCGGCTTATCGTCTGTGAGCACGATAACACCTGTCGTCGAACGGTCTCTGACGTATTGGATTGCCAACCCAGCGAGGATAGTATCCGTTTTTTCGACCTCGTGTTCGGGTTTGTCGGTTTCGTTTGCAATTGTTCGTCTGGCGATATCGCTCGCCGCGATTGCATCCCCGTCCGTGGGTGCTGGAGCGTCAATGATCTTCGCCCACCCTTCGTCGAGGGCGACTCGGACACGATCTGTACTTGGGCCACCAATTTCACCGATAACACGCTGGGGTAGTTTGAGCATGACACCAGCGGTCTGTACCACTCGGCGGAATCGTTTGTACTGCGGGTTTGTCGGATGTCCAATCGCGATGAATACGTTCGCATCGACGAGGACGTCCATCTCTGCGGACAGCGGTGTGTCTCGATCCATCCGTCGTACTCACTCGTCGTTCGACGGCGGTTGCGTCGGCGTTGTCTCCAGTTCCGCCAGGTCAGGAAGGTCCATCTCGTCATGGATATCTGGGAACAGATATTCGAAGTAGGGATCGTGATCACGGCCGATAGCAAGGGCTGGCACGAGAGCGTACACGATGAGCATCGCTTCTGTATCACGGACACCGATGTCGCTTGCAACCATTCGCTGGGTGGTCTTTCCCGCGAAATGTAGACCAGCACCACGCAGTGCCGCGACGAGCTTGCCGATTCCATACCGATCGACGAAATACTCGATATCCTCGTCGACTTCTTGCAGCGCAAAGGCGTGTAGCACGGTCGGTGTGACAATGATCGGAAGGTGTTGCTCGATGAGGACTATTGGATCAGCGGCCAACTGCTGCGGTCGGTTTGATTCATCGCGATCAACGAGGCCAAGCGCTACCAGTCGATCGACGTATTCGTACGTGGTCGACTTCGAGAGGTCAAGTTCGTCCATAACTTCAGGTGGCGATACTGGTCCCCAGTAGCAGATGTATACGTAGACACGGGTGAGTGCTGGTTGGTTGAAGAGTTCGACGACGGTTTCGAGCCCCGGTGCGTTCTGCGCAAGTGCCTCTGGGGTGAGCGTCTCTTCGTTCAGCACATCAGTTGGTGGCGGGTCTCGAGTGTCGATCCCGCCATCTGTGAGGACGCGAGTGGGATTCGATGTATTAGTCATAGTTGTTTGTTCGAAGTCCATGTACTTCAGACTACTGCTGATCACCGGCTTAAGACGAGTGATATCACAATTAGTCGTCTTCTCGTCGTTCGCGTTTCTCGCACATTTGTCTCGGCACAGGGACGAAACCGACGCATCGAGACGGTGGTCTTTCAACAACACGGGAAAAATCCACGGTAAATAGCAACCAAATAAAATTAACTCGCTTACAGTTGGAGAAAATTTTAAATAGCTATGTACTCTAGAAGTCCGTAGGAGAGCCTTTGTGGTGACGGACGACCCGTGGTCGTCCGGAACGGCGTGGTTTGTCGGTGCGTCGTGTTTTGTCTTGGTTCGTGTGTCTTCGAGTCGCTGTCCACCGTGAGACCCGTCTTCGGTTTCATCGACCGGACGGATTCGGTGGAATCGTGTGGACGAGAAGAAGACCGACAATTGTGATATCACTCTCTTCGAGGGGTGTTTCGTGCATCGAGGATGGGGTATTCTGCAAAATTGGGTTTCGTGGTTGGACGACGATTCGACGAGTGATATCACTCCTATCGAGTTGTTGTTGAGTAGCCTCGGCGTGAGAGCGGACGCTTCATTCGTAGTAGGCTTTCCGTTCGACGACCTCAGCAAAAGCAACGGTGGGTGTGACGTTGTTGATCTCGACGGTGACGCGGTCACGTTGCTCCGTGTCGGGCACGATGATCACGTACCCACGGTTGACACGAGCGATGCCATCGCCTCGCTCGCCGATACCTTCGATTTCGACCGTTCGATGGTCGCTCACTTCGACTAGTGCTGCCGAAGGGCTCGACTATTACTGTGAGTTCTCCTCGTCGTGTATAGTAGTCGATACCGACTCTTGTGCTGTTTCTCCTTCTATGCTCTCGGCTGGTGACGGGTGTTTCAGGATTGCCACGCGGTATGCGGCATCTGGTTGGATGTCGCCATTTACAATTTCTTTGATCGGCACGGTAAGCGTGTATGCCCCATTGTTCGCTTCGATTTTATCACTAAAGGGATAGCGTAGTTCGTCGGAGATCTCCATTTATCCACTTCATTATTCCGAGAATACAAGGATCTGCGTTTGTCCCCACCGATAGAGACGGCAATCTAGACGTGAGACGTGACTCGACAATCTGAGTGAGAGAGCGATGGCTATCGACCGCAGGCGACCACTGCCGGAGCACTCGTTAGTCGAAACGGTCGGCAGTGAGCAATGCGTCGTCGAGTGACTCGGTGACTGTGACTCTCACGTCCGCCGAGAGTTCGTCAAATTGTTCCCGAGCATCATGCAGATTCGAGTGTAATGCGTTGAACGCCGTCATCTCCTCGTCGTCCCCCGTTTGCTCCTCATTCGGTGTCGAACTATCGTACTCACTCGACTGGAGGGCAGCGGCATGCACGCGACCAACATGCTTGGCACGAGCGAGATCTTCCATCCAGTAGACGAGGTCCTCAATCCACATCTGTCGCACTTCCTCGTCGGTTGCGCCATCGAGGTCAGCAGCCACTTCCTCCGTGTCCGTGTTGGCGATCATTTCCTGTCTCGTTTTCCACGCGTCGATATCGGTGATTATGTCGGCGTGGTCACGGACAGTCTGTGCGGTATCCACTTCTGCCTGGAGGCGCTCCTCGAGCCGATTTTTGCTCCGGTAGTACGATTCTGCAGTCGGCGACGGATTCTCGTACAGATGGGAAGTGACGAGCTCCATATATGTCTCGCGGATATGTGCTTTCCCGCGTTCCTGCTCGTCGGTTGTGATGCGATTCGTGAGATGTAGACAGTACTCATCGATAAGCTCCTCGATCACCGGGCGTGGGAGAATTCCGTTCTCAGTCGCTTTCGAGCGAGCCAGCGCTGTGAGGATCCGTGCGGCTGGTTGGTGACTAGCTTTCAGTGTCTCCTCGCCAATCCGACTGTCATGGATTTCGAGGTCGTCGTGCCAATACCCACCATTCTCCGGATTTGTGACGGCATTACGCAACGTCTCCCAGTCGAGCTCGGGACCAGGTTCCGCGAGGTCGTCTGGTGTGACTGTGAGATAGTACGAGTTCGGTTCGTACTCTGTGACCGGCTCGGGTATGTCGGCAGCCAGGTCAAGTTCATCGACGGTGATATCGTTGTTGGCGAGTGCTTGGAGGTCTTCGACAGAGATTCGATCCTGTTCGATGTGCTGCGGATCGAGGTCATCGAATGCTTCGGTGAAGGTCTCCTCAACGAGTGAACGAAGGAGTGCACCCTGCGAACAGTCGTTGAGGGCGGCGAGTGCATCGAGTTGAGCGTCGCCCTGGCTGTCCGTCCAGAATGTTTTCTGGACGTTTTTCGGGGTGGGCTGGGACTGGTGTGGCTGACTGACCGACTCAGTGGTTGCCGCCATCTATCGAACACCTCCCGAAATCGAGTCACCTGTTTCTGGTGGTTTCAGGGTCGTATCCTCGGTGAATTCAGTGGAAATGGTGGTGTCTTCCGTGGCGTGCTTCTTCACTGGAACTGCGGTGTCCTCTGGTGGCGTCGAGAGTCGCGGCAGGTGGGCAATAGTCGTGAGCGAACCGATACAACGAGATGTCGTGTCAGTGGCGGTGTGAGTGTACTCGAGAACAGTCATGGTCGCGTCGGGCTGATTGAGACAGTGAAAGGTGGCTTGTTGCAGTTCGTCCTGTGCCGTCGTCGTGATCGGCGGGGCCGTTAGGACAAGATGTGCTGTGGTCCGTGTTGGTGGGTTCGTTGCTTTGACCGTGAGAATCGTCCGTGGCGACTTCGTGGTCGTGATACGAACGCAATCACCGGGCGAGAGATGCTGGACGAGTGCGTCGGCATCGCGTGGGTTCAACGGCGTTGGAGCAGACTCACTCATGCCTGCTCACCTCTCGTTGGGTTGACGATGGTCTCGATAGTCGCATACGTACGCAACCAGGCATACGAGCCAGAGGGCGTGCGGCCGTACCGATCGAGTTCTGTGTTGGAGTGGTCGTGCTCGTCGTAGTAGCTGTACAGCAGCCGATACAGGTCGTTCGATGGTGTGGCAACGTACAGGACGTGCTCACCGTGCTCGGGTCCACGACAGGAGAGTTGTGGCTCGGAGTGCTCACACTGATAGACGATGCCCGTCAACGTGCGTTTCTCCGTGTGAATTTGGATTGGGTCCGTACGTCCGAGCGCGAGGACTGTACCCTGGTCGGTCATTGGTCTGCCTCCCGATTCTGGCGAATGCGTTCACAGCGCTGGCAGGGGGCTTGGAGTTGCTCGTGTGCCGCTGCTCGTGAGAGGGTGATGAATGCGTCATCAGTGTGGGGCCAACAGAGTGGTTTATTCTCGCTATTGGGTTCGTGGTAGGCATACGCCCTGCTCGTCTGCTGGTCAAGAATGAGCACTGGATCGTCGTCGGGGAAGGGGTTTGCCTCGATACGACGGCGGCATTCTTCCTCATCCGAATGTGGTTGATGTTCTGCTTGAATGCAGGAATGTGTGCCGTTGCACTGAACGATGTACG
The DNA here is from genome assembly GCF_056892285.1 of Haladaptatus sp. HS23. Lineage (NCBI taxonomy): Archaea > Methanobacteriati > Methanobacteriota > Halobacteria > Halobacteriales > Haladaptataceae > Haladaptatus > Haladaptatus sp. HS23. The sequence goes on from NZ_JBXGLH010000006.1 coordinate 208,514, forward strand.
TACCGCAGTGCGGGCACTGTTGGAACGTTTCCTCGATTTCGTCGTTGGTGATTTCGTCGTCTGGTGACCACGAGTGGTCGGTGTACTGTGCTGGCGTGTGCGGTGGCTCACAATCGTGATGAGCCATTACACTCGCCTCCACTGGTATGGGCGCTCTTCGGGTGTGGGGAGGCCTGTGTGTTCGCTAGGGTTGTGGTGGTTGGGCTGGAGTCGTGGGTTGTAGGGGTTCCGTGGTGTGTGTTTCATAGTCTGGAACCAGGTGTGGTGGATTTGCGGTTGGCTGTCGCTCGTTGGGTACGGTACGTTGTGGCCGTCTCTTCGTCGATAAGGATACGCTCGCTGGCGTTTCAGGCTGTTTTGCCTTGATTGTTCATTTCCTAGAGGGAAGAAATACTTTACGGACATAAGTGCTAATTCTGACAAGAATTTGTGCTGGCTCACAGACGGGTTGTCGTGGGTTTGGGTGCCGATGGCTGTCGCTCTCTGAGAAGGGCGTTCTGTATGGGCCATCTACGCGCACACCTCAGTTGTAGTGGTGTGGGTGGTGGCGTCGATGTCGTAGCACCGTGCGAGGATGTGCTGGTAGTGTGCGCGGGTTTCCGCGTGGGTTTCTTCTGGTGGTGTCGAGGGGAGCTGTGGGTTGCCTGTTTTGGTGGTTGTGACCGAGCGGTAGGTGTCGGTGTCCTCGGGAATCTGGAAGCCCTCCTCGCCGTAGTCGATCGGGAGACGACGTTCGAAGAACCGTTGGCAGTCTGGCGTGGCGTAGATGCAGTACAAGTAGGGCTCTTCGGTGGTGGTCTTGGTTCGGGTTTGGAAGCCCACGCGGAGTTCGACGAGGTACGCGCGGGTGATTGCCTCATAGGTGTCTTCCGGAGTGGGTTGGTCGGGGTCTTGAGTGGCGGTGTCGGGTGTGGGTTCGAGGCGTTTGACCGGGTGGAAGACTTTTTCGCCGAATTGGGCCTCGAGGGAGAGGAGTCCGCCGTTGGGTTTCTCGTCGAAGGACGCCATTAGTGGAGTCCTCCGATGCAGGGTGGTTGGTAGTCGATGCGTTTTTCTACGGAAAGGGTATTGCTAGTCATGCTTCTGTGACCTCAGAAGCGCGGTCGGTGTCCTATCACCGGCCTTTCTGCGAAGGTAATCCGCGCTCCTCAGCTATTACTACGTAATTTGGCCACTTAATTCTTACCAAATATGGTAAGGCTTACTGTATTGGGAAAGACAAAGAGATAGGACAACATATTACCGAATGAAGTATGAACAACTCCACTGAAAAGTCACATATGTCCGAAGGACGGGGACTTCTCACAGAACCCGAACGCAATGCTATCGCTGGAGACGCGTCAGACTCGTATCGGTATAAAACACGCTCATTCCTCAGAAATCGCATTGAAAAACTGGAAAAAGATATTGAAGTACTTGAAGAACACGACCCAGAATTGCTTGATGAACTTCGAGAGGTGGTCTGCGAAAATCAAAATGACGTATAAAGCCGGGAAGCATCTCGACCATTACGTAACCAACTCCTATTGCAATACCTACCATACCAATTATGACATTTGACATTATATTGTAGTAGTGGACGTAAGCCGTTGTTCCGATGCTTTCCTCTGGGAGATATGATCTGTCGATGAAAAAATTGAAGAAAGAATTGGCGTGCGTGGTGTGTCAAACAGATATCTACAAAAACTGAAATCGGATGCTCTTTTTGACTTATCGTCGGTGGCAACGGATTGCTCCTATCTTGTTCGCTTTTTCTGCAAAATTAGACTTGCAGTGAAGAACTCCAAGATTTCGTCGTAAAAAATAATCAAAATGAATGTCCGAAACCAGTCATAAAAGTCATTCATCTCTTTCTGGTAGTCTTCAGCTAATTTTGTAATAACAATCTCTTCATCGAGTGATTCAAGAAATATTTGGACATCTGAATCTCAACCATTCCACTCCAACATTTCTTCTTTATCAAGAAAGAGCTCTAGTTCACCATCTTTGTCCCCCTTCATACTTGTAGAGATATTTGCTGACAATGGAGGGGTCCAGTTCTTCTGAGTGTAGTGTCGAATCTGTTTTAGAAGATTGACTTTCGTCTGAAGATCTCTTGACCTGATTTCCTCGAAATATTCCGATTTTAGTCCAGGCTTGTCGTCTTCGTGTCTATCTAGAAATGTCTAAGTATGTGAAATAAGTGTATGCACAGAAGCTGTATAATTGTGGAGACGTCTCATGTATTCCCTGAAAAAGTCCTGCATCTCTTCGTCTGACTTTTTCATCCAGAATGTCGCGTCATGTGCTACAAACTCATCCCGCTTCTTGGTTAGTAAAGTAAAATTTGTATTTACCATATTCAGCGTACTATAGAGCGATCAGATTTCGTTGAAAATCCTTGAGCCTTCAGAATCTAAACTAGCACTAACGAGCTCCTCACGTGTTCTCTCATCGGATTCGATAATCTCTTCCAATTTTCTGTGATCGAGTTCATCTTCGTTAAAGAAGTCACCTAAATTGTAGTCTGACATCGAATGTCAACATCTGAGTGTTCAGGTATCTTGAGTCTTCTTGACTATTCTAACCAATGTTGAAATGTCTCTCAAACTAGCTGCAATTACATCTATCTCACAGATTTATTGAGCCTTATCTACTGAACGAATCAACTAAGTTTGACTACTATAGGAGCGACAACCATTCGCACTGGGATATCCTCTTATGAATTGGATATCAATTCAGCAGTAAAATGCGTCTTGAACAAGAAACGAAACGCCTCGTAGAACAGTTTGCTTCGGAGCCAGGAGTCGAATCGGAGGAATTGGATTTCAAATCAAAGGAGATCGTTGAGAGTTCCAATGGTCGAAAAAAGCTTGTAAAGGTACTCTCAGCGATGGCCAACCAGAACGGGGGAACGGTAATTATCGGGGTGAGGAATGAGTCGGATGATAGCATTCTCATTCAGGGATTCTCGGTTGATTCCGAGGTTGTACAACATCTCACCCACTCGGCACTTGAATACACAACACCCCCCATTTCCGACTTAGTAGATGTGAACTTCATCGAGTATTCGGGAAAACGGCTCCTTCGTATTGATGTGAACAAAGCTCGAGAGAAGCCTGTTCAATTCAAGGAAAATGGCGATTTCGTTCCATGGATCCGTGTAGGAGATGGTATGGATGAAATGACTAGTGACCAGATGCTCTCGTTTTTCCAAGCTCGTGAACGTGAGGACTATAGCTTGTTCTCCTCCGAAATCGAACATCGCGTCAACATTACAATTGACATCGATTCGCAAGAAAATGTACCCTCTCTTCCCTCTCCACCAAATTGGCTGATCACGACATCGGAAGGGCCCTCAATGTTCGTCTTTGGAGAGCCTGGGCTCTCTCATGACTTCGGCAAGTCTGTTCTTTATCACGTAGAGGAGCGAGTTCACGCGTCATCAGCTGGGGAAATATCGGAGATTTTTGATGTGCTGGAACAAACCACCGGAACTAGCCTGCTCCCTTCACGATTAGGTTACGCGATTAAATTGGGAGACCGTCAAGTGATAGGTCGTGGCCATCGTTGGTTCGTTGAAGATTTGGAAAACATCGACGACACAATAGGGGTGCTAGAATCGTCGCACGAAAAAGATCCGGTTTCTAATCCTCCTGGTGACCCGCGACCCATTGCGGTTGCCTATGTGGATTGTTCTGCAGGCATTTTTTGGATTGAAACTCAATGGCAAGGCGAACAATTTTCGAGAACAAAGTGCGGGTTTGTCTTCACCGATATCCCATTTGACAATCGTGGTTACCAATCGTTTTTTACAGGATTAGGTAAGCAACCCGAAGTGTATGAACAACGTCGAGGTTTACAGATGCTTACCGTAGCTGGAGAATCACAATATCTCGGGAACCCCGAAATCATCAATATTAGCTCTCATCCTGACGCGCCAGAGTATATGGCTGTTGACAACCCTTTCTATCATCGGAAAGACGAACTTCAGAACCAGGTCAAAGTCAATATTCCAGAGTACCTATTGAATCCGCTAGATGGGATCAATCGTATGCCTCTTTCAATCTCTGGAGGCTACTCTGAGGATGAGGAAAGGTCGGTAAAGTTCGATACCCTCTCTATGTTTTCGAAAAACCTCTTAGTGAATACTGTCTTTGTATCTGGTTGGTGTAGACAACAACGAGAATAGCCTCATATATAGGGCTTCTCTGGAAGTCAGTGGTTCTGAAACTCGGTATCTACCCATAAATGATTGTTTGAATAGACTGATAGAAGGTTCCGAGAAGCATGTACCTGGCCAAAGATTTCAAAATCGAGGAACTATTCACTGTGAACGTGCTGGTGACTCAGGTTCAGTTGGTGTCCCAACGGGTGTCGTGCTGCTTGTAGTACTAACCGAGGTTTCACGAACAACGACTGTTCCGGCAACACGATCGCCGAGGCGTTGGCGCTTATCAGTCATCGCCATCGAGATGAACCCAATAAGGTAGTAAAATAACCCATCAATGATCTCAAGGAGGTTGCGAACAGCTGAGGAGCCGAGCGTACACGGAGTCCCGTTCTCTTGGACAACACGGATACCGAATAATCTCTTGCCAACAGTATATCCATCCCAGAGCCCTTCAATTAACAACCAGTAGACGAGGGCAACCAGTATACCGAGCAAAACTCCGAATCCTCCTGTACCATTGATCCCGAGTAGTCCACTGAAAAAGCCGACCACGAATGCAGGTATAAATGCGATAATGAACGTTACAATCGTGTCAATTATTTGTGCGCCAATCCGTGATCCGACGACTTGAGTGTCTTCTCGTGTCGGGGAATTATCCACTGACATAGTAATATCTTATCTCATAAGTATAAATATTTAAGGGATGTGGAGGCCTCTGTTAGTGACTTCTCCTCACCCTAACGGGTACAACACAAGGCTGGTAAGCCGATTCTCTTGAAGAGTATAGACGGACAAATATAGTAGTTCTCTTAGTATTGAGTATATTTTTCCATTCATCGAGCGATCACAACAGGAAACTCTGCTTCTCTCAACCACCCTGAGTCTATTCTCAACTCTAGTATCCGAAACTGCATTTATTCAATACTATTTAGGAATTTCCAGAATGTCTGACATAGATTTATCTGCTCACCAACTAATTCCATGACGCCTATGAAGCAGACACGACGAAGCGTCCTTGGCGCACTCGGAGCCGTGGCAACAGTTGGTATCGGCGCAACCCAGGTAATTGGCGCAGACATGCCGTCAATCAAAATTGAGATCAACGCCGAAGCTGAATACGTTACGCTCACGAATACAGGGGATTCCAAAGCAGACCTCTCGAACTATCTCATCGATCTCGAATACAGCGATCAAACTACTCAAGACCAACCTCTTGAAGACAACACGGTCATTCCATCTGGTGACTCGATTCGCGTCGGAACTGGTTCGACGACCGAAGGTGACGTCGATCAAGATCTTGGCTATGAAACGGAGATGCTCAACAACGAGAATCCGGACGTTGTTGCCTTGCTGAACACGGATGGTGATGTCGTCGCCAAGAGCAGTGACTCTCCAACCAACGAGACGACTACTGAAGAGGAAGATACCACTGACGACTCGACCGAGGAAACCACGACCGAGGAAGGGACGACTACCGAAGACAACTCGGACGAGTCCACGTCAGAGAAAACGACCGACGATTCCGATGACAGCGAGTCGAGTGGTGACTCCTCGGATGATACCCAGTCGGATGATGACACTGAGTCGGATGAGAGCGAAAGCTCGGGAAGCGATGACTCTAAAGACTCCGCTTCGGACGACTCGTCCACTGAAGACGATTCACAAGACGACTGCTGAGACAGCCAGTTGTCCACCCTATTTTCATGACCAACAGATCACGGCGACGGTTTCTCACATCGGCATTGGCCACCACGGGTCTCGGTATGCTTAGTGGGTGTTCGGACATCCTCGGGTCTACCGAAACCAACACGCCAGAAACATCCTCGAAAACACCAGACTCGACGACAGCAGTGACAGAAACGATCGCAACGACCGTTGAAATGGTGACAGCCACAACACAGTCCACCACCAGTGAGTCATCAGAGGGAACTTCGGCAGAATCATCCTCGAAAACGACACAGCAGGACGAAACAACCACATCAGAAGCTTCCTCAACTTCGCACTTACAAGCCACGGAACAGACAACATCGACTGAATCGACAACGTCAACAATCACCGCCGATGTCCCTGTTGAGACACCGACAACAACATCGGAGGATACGATGTCCGTCGAAAGTGCATTGGACTGGTTGATCGACAGCCTCCAGTCAGAAGGAGTCAACGTCTCTAACCCGACTACGTGGCGTGATATTGCGAAAATCACCCATACAACCAAAGAGACAACCCTTCTGGATGGATTGGCTGGAGAAATCGGAACCGTGGCTGGCCATTGGTTACAATTCACCACAAAAGTCGAGAACCCACCATCCGAACTCCGAGTCACCTTCCAAGACGAGGATGGTGACGATATCGGCGGCTATTCGGTGATGACCAAGGATGCAGAAGCCGTGTTGGACGGATTCATGACGACCGATGAGTTCTCTCGCCGAATCGTCTCGACAATTCGGTTTTCACCTGATGTTCCGACGACCATGACGACGCGGGCTCCATCGACCACTATGACCACGACTACCACGACGACAACGCCACCGGACTCAACAACCTCATCTCAAACGACTCCTGACTCCTCAACAACCACGACGAAGAGCCGATACACAACGACAACACGCCGGACATCCTCATCTACAACCACTACTAAGACAGAAACGAGCAGATCGACAAGCAACACCACGACAGAGAATATAGGATACACAACTGAATCATCCAGATAGCGGGTGCTTTTCGTAGCTTCTTGTGAATCTCTCCCTCGTCGCCAAGCCCATTCAAAATCTCATACTCCGTCCGCCATAGCCATCCACTCTCTTGGAATCCCGATCGTTGTCGAAACTCCACCTCTCTTCTTCGATAGTCCGAAGTCCGATTGTCTGACTATGGAGAGAGAATGAGATCATATGAAGTGCAGAAGCTAGTGCATCACCATTCAATCGCACTTCTGATTTCGAAATCTTCCTCCGGAGTCACAAACCGATCTGGCGCAAAGACGTCGGCATCAAACGTGGGTGTGGTCCCAGTGAGCAACTCTGCGATCAGGTGACCAGCAACAGTGCTGTACATGATTCCTTCGCCGTTGAACCCACAGCATACGTAAACTCCATTCGGATGGATTTCTCCGACCAGAGGATGGCGGTCAGGTGTTGCCGAACAAAGCCCTCCCCACTTCCCAGTCATCTGGCTTTCTTGAAGTTGGGCAGAGATCTGTGGTGCTTTCTCTGCAACCTCTTGGATGAACTCTTCACGGGCTGTCGAGCTGAACGTTTCGGGGTCAAGCTCCGTTTTCCCAGTACCCCCTCCGATCAGAATTTCCCCATTCACTTCTGATCGGTAGTACAGCTCAAGATCGGGATCATTGATAAGCGGTAGCTCGACCGTTTGTCCAGGGTCTAACATCGCAATCTGACTGACCCGGGGCTTTAACGGAAGTGAGACATCGATATCGCTCGCCAGCGATTTACTCCATGCTCCTGCTGCCACGACCACCGCTGAAGCGGTATATGATCCCTCGTTCGTCGTCACACGAGTGTTACCCGAAGGGAGGGTGTCAATTGATTCGACCGACTCACTTAGCACGTCTGCACCCCTACACATTGCATCCTCTAGAACGGTGACAGTCGCTGTGTATGGGTCGAGCGAGAACCCATTTTCGAACATAAATCCAGCTTCAATATCATCTGTTATGAGTGCTGGAATCCGATTGCCGATCTCGTCACCGGTTAGGAGTTGGGATTCGATCGTGGTTTCCTCGTGTAATCGTTCTAAATACGCTACTGACGCTGCATCTCGTGCAAGAGTATATGCATCTCCATAGTGCAGTTCGATTTTAGAATCCTGAGCCATCTCTTCCCAGAATTGGATGATGTACTCGTGCTCGTCCGGATGCGTTCCCGTACTCAAGAATTGATCGGGAGTGACAAACCCAGCAGCACGTCCACTTGCTTTGCTTGCTGGCTGGTCTTTTTCGAATACGGCGACGTCCTCAACCCCTGCAGTAGTGAGGTGATAAGCACAGCTGGCGCCAGCCACTCCGCCACCGATGATAATGACTTCAAAATCATTCATAGATGGACCCTCGAAAATTACTCCGATTCCACGTCTACATCGTACACGTCAGCCGCAATCTCTGGGCTAACCATGCCATTACGCACGTCCTCGCGGACTGCATCTAGATCTCGATTGGTTGGATCGCCCCATCCGCCACCGCCTTGGGTCTCGATGGTAAACGATTCACCTGGCTGGAATGGTTCGCTCCCGATCAGACACATTTCCCACTCGTCACCGTCCTTTTTCCAGCCGCCAATCACTTCTTCGTCGTCCATACCATGGTTTTTGATGAGCCGTCCAAGACCACCAGCATGGCCGTCGTTGACGCCGGGACTGCCTTCCTTCGTTCGACTTGTTTCGACACTCAACTCGGCGTACCCGTGGAATTGGAACGTTTCGCGCAGACCTAGTCCACCACGATGTTCACCGTCACCACCAGAGTCAGTGATGAACTCGCGTTCCTCCACAGTCACTGGGAAGAGCAGCTCTGCACGTTCGACAGGCAAGTCCATGCAGTTTCCAAGCGGATCTGCAGTCGTCTCCATCCCATCTCCAGTGGGTGTACCACCCCATCCACCAGGGGGGAGATCTGACCACACGTATCCAGCGTCGGTTTCCGGATCTTCTTGCTGGACGGTAAACCAGTTACACTCTGAGTAGGTTGGGGCAACGATTTTGTCCGGGATGGCATCCGCGAGTGCTTGCCAAATTACGGCACAGATCTTCGAGGCAGCGAACGTTGTACATCCGATCACGGGCCGTGGCCAGTTGGGATTCACCCACGAACCGTCGGGCAGTTCGATATTGATCGGTCTATACATTCCCGCATTGGCTGGTGCCTCGGGGTCAGTGAAGAATTTCAGTGCGTAATAGACCGCCGAATATGTATTTGCTTTCGGCGAATTCACGGATCCAGGCACTGCATCATCGGTTCCTTCGAAGTCCACTGTAATCTCATCACCGTCTATGATGAGTGTCACATCGAGATAGATCGAATCCTTCGTGATTCCGTCACAGTCACCGTAGTCCTGGGCGCTGTATTCGCCGTCTGGAATCTTGCGGATTGCTTCTCGCGTCCGCTCTTCGGTGTAATCTAATACATCATGCATTCCCTGTCGTACCGTGCCAGCACCGTACTTCCGTTCGAGCCGGTGCAGTTCATCTTTGGCGGCTGTCAGCGCAGCACGATGGGCTTGTACGTCTCCTTCGATGTACTGTGGAACACGGGTATTACTTTTCAGCACGCCAAGAAGCGCCTCATTTATTTCTCCATCTTCGACGATCTTCGTGGGTGGGATTCGAAGTCCTTCTTCGGCGAGGTGGGTTCCCCACGACTGACCTCCCGGACCTCCACCACCGAGGTCTGTCCAGTGTCCACGACTGACGCCGAAGCCCAAGAGCTCGTCTGAGTTATCGTAGATTGGTTGTGTCCACGTAACGTCGTTGATGTGCGTTCCCCCATTGTACGGGTCGTTAAGCAAGACGATATCATCTGCATCGAGTTCGTCTTTGCCGAACTCGTCAAGGGAGGCTTCTGCACTGAAATGCATCGCGGCAAGGTGGACTGGACAGTTAGCCGTTTGTCCAACGAGATTCACATCTGGTGTGAAGATTGCGTTCGAAAAGTCCACCATATCATAGATGATCGGTGAGAACGATGTTCGTTGTAGCACCGTACTCATCCGGTCAGCCGTATGTTCGTACGCACTTCGTAGGACTTCGAACGTTACTGTATCGATATTCTTTTTCTGATCTGTTTTTTGGGACATTGTTGACACTCCGTTAGTTACTTGAGCTAATGATGATGTTCTCGTGTTCGTCGACCGATGCGTTCATTCCTGGGTTCAGGGTGATCGTTGAATGGTCATCCTCGACGATGGCAGGACCGTCGAGATTCATGCCGGGCTCGAGATCTCCCCGGTAATAAATCGAAGTCTCTTGCCACTCGCTATTGAAGTATACATCTCGTGTTCCGGAGCCATCATCGTGGCCCCCACTCATCTCTGCATTCCGGAATCCATGATCGACCGTCTGTTTACTTCCTGCCACACGCAAGTTTACGAATGTGACTGGGAACTGGTTAGACGAGATTCCGTACTCTTGCTCGTGTTGCTCGTGGAAAGTTTCAATGAGTTGTTCAATAGTTCCGGCATCGAGTGATTCGTCGGTAACAGGAACGTCAACTTCGTAGGTTTGGCCGACGTACCGCATCTCTGCAGTCCGTTCGAATGAAATCTCTTCTGGTGTGGCCGCTCCTTCGCTGAATCTGGCTAGAATTTCTTGTTCAAGATCTTGAAATTCGTCTTCCAACTCAGACGGATCGACTGCCTCTACTGGCGTATAGAACGTCTTATCATCGTTATACCGGATGTCCATTACTGTTCCTCCAACCGCCGAAAGGACACCAGAAGCACTCGGAATAATGACTGACGAAACATCGAGACTCCTTGCAACCTCTCCAGCGTGCATCGGTCCACAGCCACCGAATCCAACTAGCGAGTAATCGCGGGGATCTTGTCCACGTTCGATTGTCGTCTCACGAACCGCTGCGGCCATGTTTTCGTTTGCGATTTCGAGGATGCCTTCTGCAGCTTCGAGAACATCCATATCCAACTTTTTAGCAAGCTCTGCGATCGAGTCGTGGGCTGCTTCTTCGTTGAGCGTTCGTGTTCCTCCCAAGTACGTTTCGGGGTCTAAGCGGCCGAGTATAAGGTGTGCATCGGTAATCGTGGGCTCGGTACCACCCATATCATAACAGACCGGCCCTGGATCGGCACCAGCACTCTGTGGACCGACACGAAGTGATCCCCCGTCGTCGATCCATGCAATGCTGCCCCCACCAGATCCAATGGTGGTCACATCAAGCATCGGCTTTACCAGGGGAATGTCGAACTTGACCTCGTATTCTGTCGTGACTAGCGGCTCTCCGTCTTCGACCAGTGAGACGTCTGTTGAGGTCCCACCAATATCCATCCCGATGACATCTGACTGGCTAACCGCCTCTCCAATAGCTTGACTACCTCTGACACCGGCTGCTGGTCCAGAGAGAATTGTCGATTCAGCCCGTCGTTTCGTTTGTGCTGTTCCAGCGACACCACCGTCAGACCGAATAACGTAAAATGAACCGCTAAACCCGTTGTCGACAAGCTTCCCGTCCAGATCATCTAAATAGTCCGCCATTATCGGCTCAAGAGCGGCGTTCATGATTGTGCTGTTGAATCGAGCTATCGACCCAAGTTTTCGACTCAACTCCGAAGAGAGTGCCACATAGAGATCATCGACAGTTTCAGTGAGAATTTCTTTGACACGCTGTTCGTGTTCCGGGTTCGCGTATGAATTAACAAAACCAACAGCAACACTTTTTACATCGTTGTGCTGGAGTTCATCGGCGAGTTCACGCACAGCCTGCTCATCGAGTGGTTCCGTCACCTCGCCGGAGTCATCAATACGCTCTGTAACTGTGTATCGATGGCTGCGATCGGTGAGGGGATCTGGTTTCGATTGATACGGATTGTACAGTTCCTCACGATGATAACGCCCAATCTCGATGAGGTCTCGGAATCCTTTCGTCGTAATTAATGGAGTTACTGCGTATTCTCCCTCGATTACGGCGTTCGTTGCGATTGTACTTCCATGCATGAACGTATCAACTTTCGACAGGTCTACGTCCACACTACCAAGCGCATTCATCACTCCGATAGTCGGATCATCGGATGTTGTCGGGACCTTCCCGTGAATCGCTTTCTGTTCATCACTCAGCCATCCATATAGGTCGGTATGTGTGCCACCGACATCCACGGCTATTGTGGACATGCATCAAGATTCATGATATTACTACATATACTGCGAGGATGGTCGAACGCGCCCGCTAACATTCGATACTATAAAAACGTCAAAGCCCACGCTCTCAGACAAATCAGAGAATAGTCTGGAATTCCGATGTCAATACTCGAGGTTGAGTTCAATAGTGTTCGCCGTTTCCACGATTGCCTTTCGCATTTTTTGGTCGTAGTCTTCATCTTGAAATCGTGCCGATGGCCCTGCGATACTCACACCTCCATAGACTGTGCCGTCTTGTTTTATCGGCGCTCCGACAGCGTGAACGCCTTTAACTTCCTCACCGGCATTATATGCGTACCCCTGGTCACTCACCTCTTGTAATTCGTTTAAGAGAACTCTCCGTTCTGTTATCGTATTCTCTGTTTGTTCTGGCAGCCCGTGACGGTCAAGTATCTGACGTACTTCTTCCTCGTCCAAGCTTGCCAAAATACACTTTCCTGCTGCAACAAAGTGGAGAGACGTACGAAGGCCACGTCTGCCATTTGTCTGGACTGCCCGGTCACCTTTTGCACGATCTAAGTATACTGCTCGTCCGTGTTCCTCGACGATGAGCCATACCACTTCTCCTGTCTCTTCCGCCGTTCGTTTCAGGATCGGATGGGCAACCGATGTCAACTTGTTTTTCTGCTTTGAGTACGTCCCATGGTCGAGAAATTTCAAACTTAGGTCGTACGTTTTCCCGTCTTTGACCACGTATTCTTTCTGTTCTAATGTGGCGAGATACGTATGGACCGTGCTTTTCGCCAAGCCGAGATAGTCTGCTAACTCAGTAATCGTGCTTCCATCAAGTTCTTGGAGTGCTGTTACGATTTCAAAGACCGTATCAGCCGTTTTTACCGTCCTGCTAGTGTTAAACTCTGACATGGGTAAGAAATTGGATGGTCCCTTACTTATACCCTAATAAAATTCAATCAAATTAAATATAATTTAAAAATCTAGATTCGGTATTTGTGAATAAGAATTAATATTGGAGATCTAATCTAAGATGGAGAATGTAACTGCTCTAGGGGATAGGTTGTCAATTTTCGACACTTATTTTCTGAAATCAAATTAAATTCTAGTATCTCTGTTCGGTATTTACGAAATCTACTGAAGCCAAGATATCTGGGATTCTCTTTATATTGTCGAGAGTGGCACAACTCTGCTCGGTGGTCGTCGAATCAACAATTGAATTCCGGAACGGAGTAGATTGAGTAATCATTGAACTAATTCTCTTCCGCGATGTCGAAAAAATGGCTATTCCAAGCTAACAAATCTACAAACCGTTTTTACCGCAGCCATCCGTTATAGCAGAGATGACCGAAAACACACCCAAGAACGTCACCGATTCTATCCGTTATCAAGGAAAGGCGATCGATGATCCGGCATGGATACCTGAATTTCTCGCCGACCAGGAAACGGGTGTGCTCGGTCTCATCGATGACGATATCCCTCACCTCGTAACACAACTCTTCGTCTACAATCGTGATGAAGGCGTGATTTACCTCCACGGTGCACAAGCGGGACGTGCTCACGAACTCGTTGAGAGCGGCGACCAGCCGCGTGCTTCCTTTACAACGAGTGAAAAAGGGCGGTATATCCCAGCTGACGAACCGGTAAACTTCACCGTCGAATACTCAAGCGTGGTCGCCTACGGAACCATTGATTTGCTCGCTGATAGAGAGGATAAACGAGCGGTTCTTGAGCAATTCATGGAGAAATTTGCACCCCAGCTGGCTGAAGGCGAGGACTATGAGCGAATAGCACAGGAGTCAATCGATCGGACGGCCGTCTACCGTCTCGACGTCGAATCATGGAGTGGCAAAGAAGGGTGGAAAGATTCCGACCATCCAGGGGCGTACAGTCTCGATTCAACCCAGTAATCATGATCGTTTTCTCCACATTCTCTCCTACTTGTTGAGTCCTGATGCCTCGATGAGCGGATGGCCGCTCAACCCAAACGTGTTCACCACCCACCGAGCGGTCACCGCCGGAAACTCGGACGCACGAATCACCCGAAGAATATCGTCATCATTCGTTTCTTCTGCATACCGGCCATGAATAACGTGTTTTCTTACGTCTTCTACTATAGCCTACAGTTTATCGTCAGAATCCACCTAAGAAGAAAAGTAGTGGAGGGTCGGCGACGATCCATAATCAGCGCTACAAAAATGCAGAACTAGTCCAATTTCTGAGTGATGTTATAGTCTACGAAAGTAAAATTATATGACAACTTATGTCGCTTCGGCTTGTCATTCGAGTTTGCGATGCGAGATGATAACAATCGGCACGACAATGGAGTCTATAGGAGAACAGTTACAAAACTCAGCAGTCTCGGTGTACTCGGTGCGTTAGCTGGAAGAACAGGTGCCAAGAGACAGAAAAACAACAATCAAAATAACGGTTCCAAAAAAACCTCGTCACGAGCAGAGGTTCGAGTTGGGAGTGGAAGACGGGTTTCTCCACGCGATTTTCATGAAGAGAACTATGAGATTACCCATACTTACCGCCGCAATGAAGCGATCAAAGTTTTACTCCGGGATCCAAAGGTAAATGCTATCGCGAGTAAGTGGATGGGGAGTTTCGAGGCATACGAACCACTGACTAACTCCCTGGGATCGATCAGTATCCAGGGTTGTCCCGACTATACTGCCAACGGGAGCTTTGACAAGGGATCGTGGGATATCACGGCGAAAAAACGACAGACAATTTACGGCTTAGTTGATCGTCGACGCAATGAGTTGGTCGCACTCGAAATCACTGATCCAACCGACATCCAGTGGACCGAGAAGTACAAACAGAAAAATATTCGACGGGGGCGAGTGGTCTATGAGCAGCCCAAGGTCAAAAAGTATCTCCAAGGGAAAGACTGGTGGCCCACTGTCAAAGTTGGAGAGAACATTACCTCGTTTGAGGGGAACCCTCATGGTGATGTCTCAATTGTCCTCTTCCCAGCTATCGGTGATAATAACACTGGAGTCGTCTCCGGGTTCGTGGACGTTACAGGAAAGAAACCCAAGTTCGAAGACGTCTATTTCGTCGACGATTTCGTTCGGTACTCAACTCAAGAACGCGCTCGCGAGATCAAACCCGACAAGAAATCTGTTCTGGGAATAGTCCCAGGCGTCCCGAAGACGAAACGGCCGATGAAAACGGCGAACAAAGGATATCATCGATTCGAGACGCTCCCAAACAAGAATTTCTCAGATGCTGGTTGGAATATCCACTGGGAAGAGCCAGAGACAATGGGAGTGAAATTCAAGGGCAAATTCCGGGGACAGCCGGTTTTCAGTGCAATGAATGGTATGGCTCCAACGACTTTTACCGGATATAATCTCCCGCCACGGAAGGGAAGAAACACACTTGATTGGTTCTTCCCAGAACACAAGCCAATATTCAATGGACATCACCTTTTCTGGGACATTCACAGTGTGTCATTTGGTGGGCCAGGTGCCCTTGCGAAAGTTGACTATCCTGAGCGCTGTGGGCATCCAAAAGGCTTCCAATTCCGAACGCACTATCACACCGGTGCAGAAGGAAAATCGAGTATTGATTTCCACTCCGGCGTGCGATTCGGTCCATACAACTACAATATCTCGTATGAATTCTTCAAAGATGGCCGATTCATACCCATCTGGCGTCGTCATGGTCCGGGTTATGTAACCGAGTCCCTCTATGGATATGGCAAAGCCTCGGATTACAAAGGAGAGGAAAACGTCGTCCAACAGTATATTTCGGCACAAGCATTCGAAGTGACCCCGGGAACACGAGATGGTGTTGAAGTCCAGTACTTCGATGGTGATTCCTGGTCAAAACCGACAAAAGAGTTTTACCAAGTCGGTGAACCGGGAACGAAATTACGGTTTACGAATCCAAATGGCTCCGAGACGGTAGACCTTCCAATGGAACGTGGAATGGAGGCTGTTGTCCTCAAGCGTAAATCCGGAGAGATAGGACCCGCCAAGTCGCAAGCAATGCGGGTTAGCGATTTAGACGCCGAGTTGAACTATTATCATCCTGCCCAGTATGTGGACGGCGACAAGATTCAAAACGAACAAGTCGTTCTGTGGTTACTCCTTGAGGCTTCAATGGATGAAGTACCCCATCCAGCTGGCGCGACAGCCTATGCTGCACTGGCAGAACTTCAGTTGAAGGGTTACTGAGTCTCAACAAATTCTATTTTCCGTCATATGTTTTTCTTCGATTAGATCCACGTTCAGCAGAGGAGAAGAGTATCCTTGGGCCTGTGTAGAAACGCACCGGGTGTTAGGACACCCGGTGCGGGTCCCCGGAACCTGAGTGAAACACTATGTCAACGAATCGCCTAGTGAACTTGAAGCTGCTGAGACGGCACAGAAACGCGCAGAGGCCGAACAATTCGCCTTCCACGTCGAAGCCCCGGACTCATCGACGTTACCAACGAGAACCACGAGACCCCTGCAGACCACCAGTACACAGTCTCCATCGATGACGTGACCAACGAACTGATGGCCTGTACGTGCCCGCATCACGTCCACCGCAATGTCTTCTGCAAACACATGGCCGCCGTCGAAAACGCAACCGACGACGGGGCGCTAGAGGCATTCCCATCAGAGAACAACGAGATCGACTCCGAAAACTGTGACTGTGACGGTCTCGGTGACTTCCCGTGCTGGCCGTGCGTGCGAACAGGATCGGACAGAACTGCCGAACTAACCACCGTTTCAGCTCTTTTTTATCCATAACACGCCAATTGACGTTCTCGAAGATTACTGACCAGCGAACGCTGACGAAAAGCGCGAGCACTGTGACCGATGATACCCTCGGGACATCCGCTGGCTTCTGTTTCTGTACGAACTCGCCTCCCTCTTCTCGTCTTCATCAGGTATTGTTTTCCTTGCCGTCGCTCGGTCTCTCTTCTTAGCATGATGGTGATGTCGATATTAGTATAAAATACTAACCTTGGACAATATTGCAAACCCCGACCGCTTCCCTGACTACCCACACCGACAATCGTCCTATCACTCTACCATCCACCAATAACTGGGACTGAGAACTCCCGTTCGCAGTTCTCAGCCGGGGATTGCAGCTCACAGCTGCCAAGTGCAAACTTATAACCGTCTCTACCAAGTAGAGATACATACGAACATGGCGCTGGAAAAGATACTCACGGTCGAACAATTGGCCGAAACAACAGGCCAATCGGAAGAACAACTCCGAAAAGACCGCGAAGCTGCAGAGAAGATGGCTGGCGACGCTGCAGACGAATAGCGCTACACCTTTTCATGACTGGTAGTGGTTCGACGAACACGATAGACCAATTACTCGGTCATACTGATGGTCCATCGAAGCCAATCGCGGACCGTGATCTGACTCGCGTTCGCTCATCTGCATATATTGTCCACGGCAATTTCGCCAGACTTGATGAGATCTGTGATGGCATCACAACGACTGGGCTCATCAGTGCCCGTGAGTCTACAGCAAAGACAGACGTACGAAACGAAGTCTATCGACGCACCCATAATTATCTCTCGTCATTCTATTCCTACAATGAGCAGATTCGAACCATCCTCAACGACCGTCTCAGCGAGAACATCCACAAAGGCTACTTTTTACCAGCCCGCGACAACAAAGGCAGCCCGGAGTACATTCGACGAGGTACGTTTCTTTGGGGACTGAGAAATGACTTCCAGCACGGTGATTATTGGTGCCTATCAATCGAAGAACAGGGCTCAATGGATGGGCAGGACAAATACCACTTACTCTTTAAGAAAGAGCATTTCGAGGCGACTGCAAAAGGAAATCTCGATAGCTCCGGCGATTATCTGGCTCATGCACCCGATTCAGATTTAGAATACCCACTGCCGTACATCGGTGATTTTCATCGAAATCTTTTCAACGAATTCGAAACCGCGTTCGAGAATTGGTGTACTCGGAGTTGAACCTGTATCGGCTTGCTCTACTGTGAAAGTCATTCTGCAGGCGTCACCTCCTGAATTCGGAGCGAATACTGCTCAGGCAAATCCTCAATCTTCACCCGAATCTTTAACACTCGCTCTCGGGTTGCCAATTCCTCCATCACCACGCCCTGTGACCGCTCAAACGACGCGTTGCCGGTTTTGATCTCGCAGTAATACTTCGTCAGCACACGCCCATCCCACCCATTCTTTGCCTGAACGACACAGTCCGGTGTCCATCGTTTTTCCCCGTCCGGATGGTTAACCGAGATCGGTCTGCCTCTGTCGACCTCAAGAGCTAGCCCGGACGCTAACTCACCGTCATCGAGCTCTAGATCTTGTCGAACAAAGTAGTAGAGTGCGTGGGGTTTCGGAGCGGACGTTAGAATTGCCTCCCCAAGTGCCCCGTAGAGATTCGCACCAACATCGAACGTCCATGTCTCACCATCAGTTGCAGCTGGGTCTGAAATCGATGGTGTGTGATCAGCAAGAAGATAGGCATCCACATCACGCGAGTCATTCGTCGGTGCAGCCTGAATCCGTAGTGACCCATCTCCTGCCGACAACTGTTCCGCATACGCTTCTGCATGGTCTCGTGACCCAAAGTCAAGAGTACGCCCATGCACCGTAATGACTTTTGAAAGTGTGGAATTCACCTCGATGGCGTTATCTTTCACTTCAACGGCAAACACCGTTCGATCGCCTGACGTGATTGGATCAGCGATGTATTCGTCACTTGCTGTCTCATCCTTCGATGACCGCTTTATGAGGCTCCCCTTGTCGAATTGTAGTTGCACCGTGTCTGACTCAGGATCGGGCATTGGGTCGATTTTGTCACCTCTTCATCTAAAGAGATTCGTCAATGGTTTCAGAAGCACCCATGCTAGATTGACCCTCATCACGCACCCCGAGACGACACTTGACGGTTAAAGACGAAACCTCCGGGGACAATGATAGTTGGAGATACGTTCAACCTTGCGAACGAGCCCTACCAACTAGGCGACGACGGACAGGTCTACGTCTCAGAGACTGATCCCGATAGCGAACATCACGGGAAAGAAGGCACCGTCACGGATGTCCTGCAGAACAACCTCGGAGACGAGACCGGGCGTGAACTGGACTCCTACAGCTACCACCTTGAAACCGATGGTGAGGAAATCGATGTCTGGTTCAGGCACCGCGACTTGGTACCGGTATCACAGTAACCAAGTACCGATACTCCATTGCAATGGGCAATAACGAACGCAAATCAACGTGGTCACAGATCTGAGATGCACTCGAAGTTAACGAGGATCGCCTACTCAGTGCGTGGCTTACGGGAAGTTTGCACCCGACGAAGGACGTCATCTACGAGAGCGGTGTCGATGTTGTCCTCGCATTCGAGAGCTTCGATGCTACGGACAACTTCGAATATGATGGGCGCTATCCGGAGACGATTGCGGTCGGTGGCATCACCCGAGAGTGATTATGATGGCGAAATCAATCAAATGTGTTCATCTGAATACCTCATTCATTGTCGTACAGGATTCTCTGGCTTAAAATACACAAGATATACCTCATACCTCAGATTTCGTCGCTCACAGGTTCTGAAGTGTTCGAATTGTCCATTATGTGCCTCACTAATCTGCCGTTTGAGGCCTGCAAACGCTGAATTCATCTATAGAAGGCGGAAAGGGATGCGTTCCTCATCCGAGAATCTCATGTCCACTTACGAGACGTCGGTTTCCCCATTAGCACGAAAACCAAAGTTCAAAGAAAGATTCGCTTACTAGTTTTCTCCCCACTACCAATTCGGTGTGACAGCTTACAGTCCCTTATGCCACTGATAGAGACAGAGGAAGCCAGATGCGTTGCCTAGCTGGTGAGATGAACCAGTTACTGCAGTTGAATGAGCTCCGTATCGTCTAGGAGAAACAGAGCGAAGAAACGATCTGTGGCCCCAAGTTCAAGTGTTATCCATGGTCCGTATGTTGGCATTGCCAGCGTTCGTTTTGACACTTTCTCTCCTCGTTTTGCTCCCTGTTTCGCTTGATATCCCTATCTACTATCTACGAATCTGTTTCTGCTCGAGACAACGAGTCGTCAACGCCATTCGCCTGCCTTGTCATGAAGTCTATCGAACGTAACCTTGCAGGATCTCTCTATCCCGCTGAACGCTAATAATGCTGAATTATACTGAAGTATCGATTCACACTCGATCTCTTCTGATGTTCGTCCACCAAATGAACTATAAACTGTGCATTGTAAGATAGTGTGATGGCCCCTGTTAAGCGGTTAGTTATTGACGTACTGAAACCGCACGAACCGTCGACAGTCGAATTCGCTCAACATATCGCCGGGACGAACAACGTCGCCGCTGTCAACGCGACGCTCATCGAACTCGACCAAGAAGTCAAAAACTTGAAACTTACGCTCGAAGGCGATGAGATCAAGTACGACGATGTAAAAGCGTCCGTCACAGACGCCGGCGGGACGATCCACTCGGTCGATCAGGTCGTTTGTGGAGAGCATCTCGTCGAAGATGCACCCACGCCTCAGGACTGATGGGTGCGGAAAACTCGGTGTCTCTCCTGGAACGAATCGATGATAGGATTGGGCCGATCGCGAGACGATACTTCGTCTCGAACGGGTTCGACGGCGCACTGACTGGCGTCGGAGTCACCGTCAGCGCATATCTCTCCGGAGTCTCTGACGGGTTACAAGTCATTGCGATCGGCCTCGGCGGTGCTGTCGGTCTCACGACCTCGGGCATCTGGAGTGTCTGGGAGATCGAGCGTGCCGAGATGCGTGCCGAACTGCACGACCTCGAAGATGCGATGCTTACTGACCTGAGTAATACACAGGTCGAACGAAACAAAACCAGTAATCAGGTAGTTAATGCTCTCATGAGTGGCCTCGGGCCGTTGTGTGGGCTCATCGTACCGCTTATTCCATTTCTCTTCGAGGGGCCAGCACTCTCGCTGCTCCAAGCCACGATACTCTCTGTCGCCATGGCATGCGGCGTTTTGTTCGCCTTCGGAGCGTACATGGCATCGATCTCTCGCCAGCGGTGGTATATTGCCGGAATTCGGATGGGAATCGCCGGTATCGTCGTTGCGCTCATCAACATCTTTCTTCCAGGTTAGCCCTTGGTCCTCACTTTCTGCTGAGGTAGTAGACACGTCGGTGGCGATTACTTACCGAAATTTGATGCAAATCACGTTCGTTGGTTGAGCTAAAATCGTATACTCCGTGGTCAATATATTTCGACGATACATATCGTACGCAGCCCACGCACTGTCAAGACGGCACAGAAACGCACATAGGCCGAACAACTCTCCTCCGACGTCGATGCCCCCAGACTCATCGACGTCACCAACAAGAGCCACAAGAACCTCGCTGCCTTCCAGTACACAGTCTCCATCGACGACGTGACCGAAGAGCTAATGGCCTGCACGTGCCCGCACCACGTCCACGAACTCTCAACGTATGTCTATCGGTGGATAGCGAAAACGATGCAGAGCCAGAAAATTTCAACTGTGACAGCTTCAATGGTTCCCTGTACTGGCTTACGCTTTTGGACGAGCTCATACCTTCTCTTAGTCGAACATAGCACTGTTTTCAGGTCATCCGTTCACACTGATTGCTTCAGCGTTGATAACAAGGTTAGTATATTATGCTAACATCGAACGCCTTCCAAATCCCGATAACTGTATCGCGTATCGGCCCTCACGTGCTTTCCCTGGCAAACGTCCCAATTACTTATCCGTATTGGAGCCTGCGACACTACATAATGAATCAAGCAGATTTCCCGCAATCCCGGTCGGAAATCACTGACGATCTCCCAGCTCTCGATTGTGATGCGTGTCAATCTGCTCTCGATCCCGAGAGCCAGCAGGCTGTGTCATTTCTCCTTTTAGATCATCTCCGCATTCCAGTTCTCAGTTGTGATGACCATCTCGAGCAATTCACTTCGATCTGTGGGCTCACCTCTGACGACACAGCAACGCTCCTCCATCACCAACCCGCTGGTGGTATCTCGTGTCCCGGCTGTCGTTTCGCGTCGTATTCTGCAGCCCAATCCCTGATCCCTGTCCAAGACGGCGCAATTGTACCCATTGCATGTCCAGAACACCAGTCAAAGATTATTCAGCGATTCCAGACAGGGCTGCAGACCCACCAACAGCTAACGTCTGGTCTTGGTACGACCACTGGCTCCTTACTGTGAATTCTAGTGTGCCCCGAGAACAACTATCCGTACGTAAAAAATAGAGGATCATTCTATCACAGCAGAAACCAGAATCGACATGCCAACTCGCACTGCCACTGTATCTATGCCACAAACCGTCAACGAACTCCGCAACGAAATTCGACAGGCTGTTGGGAGATACGAACGGATTGAATCGACGTCCTTCACCAAAGAAGCCCTTGCAGCAATCTGTGCGGCTGTCAACTACGATATCGACACGACCAATCTCCCACCCAAACCCCAGATGCGGGCTGGAATCCTCTGGAAAATCGGCGAACTGGACGACGATAACCCAGACCATACGTCAAACGCGTTCCGGAAGGCAGAGCTCGAAGCGATTGCAGCTGCGCTGCAAGACAACGAGCGACCTCGAACTTCCTCACGCCAATAACAGTAGTATAGACAGTTCAACCGGATCAGCTAACTCAAACTGGACTCACTGACGATAGTATCTTGTTGGGTTCTCTTGAATACGATCCGCCCCCGGGAGATTTCCGCCGGAAGCATGACAGCGGGACCACGCCCCCATATGAGCCGGATTGAGAGATGCTGCGGGTTGGATGACAAACGGGTAGCCGCTGTGACCTGAACTGCGTTCACAGCTACCCTGGGGAGGTAGCGCCTCTGACGTTACTTCGATTAGGGATGGTGGCCGAGTTTCCTCGGGCCACCGAGTCCAATGAACAGACCAGAAAAAGGCGTTCTGACCAGTCTCTCAAAACCAAGCTCTAACAGTAATTTCTACGGTGCTAATGGATCGAGACCTCATCGGTTAACCGACGTAGCCATTCAGGCTCTTCAGCACTCTCACTCGGCACAAGAGGTTTAACTAACTGCTCCCGGCACAACGCTATTGCTTAGCGCTCTCCGACAATTAGTAATTCATTTATCCAAACCAAAATAATCGTCCGATAAGCGAGGGTTGCCAAGCCAGGCCAACGGCGGTGGGCTTAAGACCCGCTCGTGTAGACGTCCATGGGTTCGAATCCCATCCCTCGCATTCGGATTCACACCACTGAAACGATATCTGTAGGAGACCAGTTTCAACCCGACAGACGTCTCTGCCATATCAATAGTGCCTTGGCTAACTAGCCACATCTGCCGACCAATGGAACAACGTACCCCAACGTCAGACGATACAGATGATCCAAACACACCCCCACCGACTGATGTGCTGTCTGAGCTCACTCCAAGTGCAAAACTGGTCGTGAAGACACTCGAATACAACAATGATTCGCTCACACAAGGAGAACTCGCCGATAAATCTCTCCTTCCAACACGCACGGTTCGCTACGCACTTACGCAACTCGAAGACCACGATCTCGTCGACTCACGCTTCTCGTTTGCCGATGCACGAAAGCGCTACTACTCTCTTGCTTTCGACTAAGCATGCAGAATTGGCGTGAGAGACGACGGCTCTGCACAATCAGCTCAGACCGACGCTGAAATCAGAGACAAAAACGAACGACAGTCGCTAATTGAAACCGATTGCTTTGCAATCTACCCTCGTTCAATTGATCCCAGCGCCATACACAAGACATACCGATGACCGCAAACGCTCTTGAAAAGATCATCAGTCGCCATTCTTTTATGACAAAGGGATCAGAACCAGACGTATGGTTGACGACAATACCGAAACAAGCGACGAACCCACACAAGAAGCGACAGATTCTCAAGACAATTCCGAGGAACAATCGTTCCGAGAGCGTGTCGAAGAAATGCGTGAACAACGCGCTGAAGAGGGGGAAGGTGAACGACCTGAGAGCCCCTTCGGTAGTAGTGGGGGCCCTGGCATGGGCGGCGGTAATCCAATGGCACAGATGATGGGTGGCATGATGGGCGGCGGTGCTCCCGGTGGTCGACCTGGTGAGAGCGAACGTGGCGGTAATGAGGAACTCGTCAAGGAAGTTCGTCAACTCCGCGATGAGGTACGTGACGTCACTCGGCAACTCCAGCGTATCGCCGATGCAGTAGAAGATAACTAGTGCGTTCAATTGGCACGACTGTGGTTGCACTGCATAAGGGGAGTGACCACTGACCCTGGCGGAAGAACCCGGTTATCGATGGAGTCACTACAATCGATCGCATCCTTTCCTATCTCTTATCTACAGTTATTCAGTCTATTGGATGGTATTTTGGAGGGAATGTCGCCTGCTGTAGATAATAGAAGCCGACGATGAAGAGACCCTGTCCTATGAACAAGAAAATGAGTATTTCGATTGGAACGTGGTATTTTCCGATGAGCTGAGCGGTAACTAGACTAACGAACACACTCCCGATTACGAACCACGAGGCTGTTTTCACAATTTGTTCAGAGAGAAGGAATTCAGCGAGACGGACGTTATTTCTGCGGAGAAGTGATTCCCCACCTACTGAATCAGTACCCTGAATGGACATCGTCGTTGTGATAAATGGTAGCAAATCACATTAATACCCCTGATTGTACAGCAACATTATCATCGGACAACGACCGCTTGTGACCGAATACATAATATCTCCTCTCCGAACGTAGGCAGTGCGAAACGCTTAGGGATATACGAGTAACTCGTATATTCGTGAATTTCGTATGAGCGTCACAGACGATACTCCCATCTCGCGAAAACGTCTTCAAACTGTGTTTGAACAACTCGCAAACGATCGGAAGCTTGATATCCTTAGCTACGCGGCCGATCACGAGTGGTTTACCGTAACAGCCCTCAAAGACGACCTCGGAATTCCCCACACGACAGCGCACGACTATTGCCGTGAGTTGCACCAAGCGGGGCTCCTGCATCGCGAGCAAATGAAGCCTGCAACCTACAGTGCCGTTGAATTCGATATTCAACTGTCACTGGATGCCATAGCAACAGCTGTCGAGACAGAGTCTGAAACAATCGGTTATATGCTTGCGACGTATGGTGACGGTATCATCGACGAGCTCCTCGATATCTGGGAGCGTGTCGATGCCGGAGAACTCACCTATCGCGAGGCGAGTGGCATGCTTGACATGCAGCACGCCGATTTCCTTCGACTGGCGTCTGAACTCGAGTTGTTTAACCGATGACTGTCGTTGTACTGGATGCAAACGCAGTTATCAGGCACGGCCGAGCATTTCCGGATCGCGTTCGTACCGCCGTCAAAGGGGGAATCACCCTTATCCTCCCGCGTTCGGTAAAGCAAGAACTCGTTGACGACGTGCTTGCAGCTGACAATGCACCTGCTAATCATCGTGCCTCGGCACAAGCAATTCAGGATCTCGTCGACGAAGGATTTCTCGTGCTTCGAACACCGAATTTTGAGAGATATAGTGGTGTCATTGACGAAGCGCGTCGACGGATTGCAGACGATACACTTCCGGAACACACTGTCAAAGCCGACCAATACATTCCAGCACTCGTCTGTGGCCTCGCTACCGATGATACCGTCCATCTGGTTACCGCCGATACAAAACTTCGTACTGTTGTCCGAGACATCACAGCCCAGCACGAAATCGCAGAGGACGTTAAATTGTGTGATCCATTGACGATCCTCTCGTGAGTGCGTTCCGAATTCGATTCTCTTTTGGCTAGTCTTCCGCAATCCACCGGACAACACCCGCGGACTCAATTTTCCACGTTCCAACGCATCCAGATCATGCGGGTCTTCGAGCCGCTGAAGCACTGGCTGCTGTTTCATCCCAACCGTATCTGCATCCCACCGAGCGATCACTGCCGGAAACTCGACCGCACGAATCACTCTACGAATATCGTCATAGCTCTTTTTTCCACAAATCATCCAGTAGGGAAAGATGGACTACGACAGCGTCACAGACTCTAGTTCACCAACCTCGTACAAATATTGCTTAATCCCTTTCTCCTCACACTTTCCAGGAAATTCCGTGGGGACAATATACTCCCGTTCACTGTTCTCCTCAAATTGATTCAGAAACACCACGCTCACTACATCCACTGAAACCACAACACCAATCGTCAGATCAGAATCGTCGTGAGTAGTCTTGTAAATGTAGTCATTAAACATAAACGGCTACTCGCTTATCTTACTAACCTTCGCGATGCGAGTCGTCCTCGGGAACTGCCGGAATGATGTCCCCTTTGTGTGGAAAACTCCTCTTCTGGGTTTTGCACTCGGATATCGACGAGTTCTTCGGTGATGAGATTGCGAAGTCGTTCCAATCGTCCAAATTGGGCACTATTCAGTCTACGTCCTGTATGGAGCACCAATATCGGCAATTTTGGGCATGTCCGGCAGGAATAAATCTGCAACCGGGAATTTTTCAAGATATGAATCAAAGACAATTACGGACTATCGTGGAAGAGCTATGAACAGTCTGAACGCCGCAAAACGTGTTAGTGCATTTGCGAATCGATACTTCGTCGTCTGGGTGCTTGCGTTCTCCGCTATCGCGTTCGTCGTTCCACCGGCGTTCACATGGATCGGCCCGTACATCACGCCACTTCTCGGCATCATCATGCTTGGGATGGGAATCACGCTTCAGCCAGTGGACTTTGAGCGGCTTTTCGAGCGACCACGTGACGTCTTCATCGGGGCACTTACTCAGTGGGTGGTCATGCCGACCGCGGCCTATCTCGTCGCCGTCGTACTCTCGCTGCCTCCAGAACTCGCCCTTGGCGCTATCCTCGTCGGCGCGGCACCTGGTGGTACCGCCTCGAACGTGATGACTTACCTTGGGGACGGCGATGTGGCACTCTCTGTTGCCATCACCACTGTGACAACGCTTGCGGCACCTATCGTGATGCCTGCATGGGTCATCTTCCTCGCGGGGGAGCAGCTGAGTGTCACCTTCGCGGATCTGTTTTTCAGCATCGTGCAGGTAGTGCTAGTCCCTGTGACTGCCGGTTTCGCCATTCGGTATGTACTTGACCGGAGGGCACCGTCTGTCGCCGAAGCGAGCATCGAGGTATTCCCAACAGTGAGCGTCGTCGCAATCGTTGCTATCGTCGCGGCCGTCGTCGGCCTCAGTCAGGAAACGATCGCGACCGCCGGAGCCGTCGTCGTGGTCGCTGTCATTGCACACAATTCGATTGGTCTCGGGGCCGGGTATGGCGTCGGCCGTCTTACCGGAATGAGTGAGAAACGGGTTCGTACCTGTACGTTCGAGGTCGGACTGCAAAACAGCGGTCTCGCCGTAGCGCTCGCGACGTCATTCTTCTCGCCAACTGCGGCGCTCCTTCCAGCATTGTTCAGCATCTGGCACAACGTTAGCGGTCCGGCGTTGGCCTCCTACTTCTCGCGGGAAGACAAAGCTGGATCGGCAGCACCAGCACCGGTTTCCACTGACGACTAAGCAGGATCTACTCGACCAAGCACAACACCAAGCCAGAACATCAAATGGTAGTCGGCGATTGCTGATTTCCCTCGTTTTACTGCGTTCACAACTGCACTCTTCTGTCTACAGAGGCTCATCGGTCGTATCGAACAGAAAACCAATAGGGAGAGAAGACCGTCACGGTCTACTTGTGCTCTTTCCCAAACATAGAATCCGATGAGCGAACGCTTCAGCTACTCCGGAGCACCACACGCCTCTCAACTAATGGCCTGTACGTGCCTGCATCACATCCACTACAACGCTTCCTGCAAACACATGGCCGCCGTCGAACATGCAACCGACGACAGAACACTCGTGCTTTCCCCTCCGAGGAGCGTGTCAGTGGCCCGTACACGGGCAACGACACGTACGGCAGCGCCGATCACACCTACTGGACGTGTAAGGACTGTGGTACGGAAGCCACTGACGAGTGTGCGCTCGCAGACTGCTGCTAGCTTACTTCTTCCGTTTCTTCACTGCGAACGAACCGATATCGTCTCTAACAGAAATAGCGCACCTCTTAATGATCAAGTGATTAATACCTCGAATTTGAGCATTTACCAGTCATCACTGACCTAAAATCCCCGGAATAAACTAACGAGCACTATCTAGCACTCTTGACTTCGGCTCAATTTGCCGTTCAGCAAAAAATGTTGGTAAGGAATCACTGTTATCCCATCTCTTCTTGTGAGTTGCCGAACCATCATGCGCTCGTCCACACTGTTTAGTTGGATACCAACCACTACGTTGTCTACATACCACGATTGATGTGTCCAGTTCTTTCCTAGCTTTTCTCTACCAAATATATATTGGTAGAGAACTATTATAAATATTCTTACGCCGACGATTGAGCATATTATGCGGATAAAATGGCAGAAATTGACAGTAATAATAAGACGGATTTCCAACAAACCAAACTCCTTTCCTCTAAACGTCGTGAATTCCTCCGGACGGCAACAGGCGTGGCAGGACTTACGACATTCGGGACAGTCGGACTTGCTGCTGGAAAAAAGGACAGTTCGACCAAGCAAAGTGATAACCTCTTCACCCTAGGCGTCGCTTCTGGTGATCCTCTTCCTGACTCGGTCGTCCTCTGGACGCGTCTTGCACCAAAGCCACTCCAAGCCGATGGTGGCATGTCGGACAAAAAAGTCCCTGTCGCTTGGAAGGTAGCCACCCGAGAGAATATGCAGCACGTCGTGAAAGACGGAACAGCCTACGCTCGTCCAGAACATGCCCATTCCGTGCACGTTGAACCGGAAGGACTTGAGCCCAACACAGAATACTACTATCAATTCCATGTTGGCTCAAATAAAAGCCCAGTCGGCCGAACGAAGACTGCCCCCGCAGCCGACTCGGATGTCGACGAACTTAGCTTCGCATTCGCCTCCTGTCAGAACTATCCATCCGGCTATTACACCTCCCATCAGCACCTCGCCGAAGAAGACCTTGACCTGGCCTTCCATCTTGGCGACTACATATACGAAGGTGGCGCAGAAGGATCGTTCGACCGGGCCCACGAACCACCACGTGAGATCAAGAGTTTAAGCGATTACCGCATTCGCTATGCGCAGTACAAAACGGATTCGAACCTCCAGGATGCCCATGCGGCGTTCCCCTGGATCGTTACCTGGGACGACCACGAAGTCGCAAATAATTACGCCGACGAGATAGACGAGGGAACACCCCCAGAAGAGTTCCTCAAACGGCGAGCCGCGGCTTACCAAGCGTACTGGGAGCACCAACCGATACGCCGGTCACGAATGCCTGATGGCCCAGACATGCCGCTCTACCGTCGATTTACGTTTGGCCAACTGGCCGAGTTCAACGTGCTCGACACCCGGCAGTATCGTGATGATCAGACCTCTTCCAGCGAGGAAGCGAAGGATCCGGAACGAACTATTCTCGGCGACGAGCAGGAACAATGGCTGCTCAATGGATTTGATAAGTCCACATCCAAGTGGAACGTCCTTGCGAATCAAGTTCCCCTCGCGGCAACGGATGAAAACGCAGACCCGACCAAGGTGGATTTCGGCGGCGGCGACAAGTGGGATGGCTACCGGGCTGATCGGCAGACAGTGCTCGATGCGATGGCAAAAAATGACGATCTCAACCCTGTGGTCATCACTGGTGACGTCCACCACAACTACGCCTATAATCTCAAGGCTGACTTTTCGAACCCTGACTCCGACACAGTAGGTACAGAATTTGTCGGCACGTCGATCTCATCGTTCGGAGATACGTCGGGGCTCACCCAGTATGGTCCCTCGGCGGGCGAACCATGGCAGCGACTTTCGAATGCTGATCGAGGTTATGTCCGCTGTACGCTTACTCCCGAGCAATTGCAGACCGACTATCGAGTTGTCTCGACCGTTGAGGAACCGACCGCGACAATCGACACCCTCGCATCGTTTGTGACTGAAGCTGGCAATCCTGGTGCACAACTGACCTCTGAACAGCCAGAGGAAGAACCGGTTGTGATCACCGACATTCGCCCGAATCAGGATGGAGATCTCAATAACGAGTACGCCACACTCAAGAACGATGGTAATTCGGCTATCGACATGACAGACTTCATCCTCAGCTTCGAAGACGGACGCGGACAAAACTATACGTTCGGTGACTTTACTCTTGGAGCAGGCGAGTCAGTTACTGTCCGGAATGGGAGTGGTGAGGACACTCAGTCGACTCTCTATACTGGCTGGGATCATGCAGTTTTGAACAACAGCCACCCCGATACCGTGGTTATCGCCAACGACGAGAAGATCATCCTCGACGATAAATCGTACCAACCAGCATAAAATCGGCGGACCTGCGTGAGTACGGGACGAAAAGAACTGACGAACTAACCACCATTACAGCTCTTTTTATCCCTGGTACGGTAGACAACCCTCTCAAGCTCACTCTACCTAAGCCCTAAATGAATTAGCATGAGTATCCCCGTGCTAATTCAGTCGAATATCGGCGAGGGATCTGTTTGGCGGTCAGAGTCACAGAATTAGACTCTGTTATTACCCGAATCCCCGTGTCTTCCCGATAACCGCCCCCACCCACGCCCACACCACCAACCTCTAATCGATCTGCACTCACAACTTCTCGTATCCTGTGGGCAGTCGGCCGGCAGAAACAGCGCTCATCTTGACGTCACACACCCCGTTTTTCAAGTGAAATTTACCATCACAGATAGTTGTCGTCTACTACTCAGACAATCCACTAGTACCACACCATATTTCCGGAGTAAATAAGCTAAATACTACTGGGAGACGCCTTCTCCTTCCATAATCACTCTCACTCTTACAGACAGCCCCATTGGCTCACTTCCAGTGACAGTCCTGCTGCTGGTTCTCGGAAAACAGCCTGTTGGTCTAACTCGCCCACTTCACAAGAATATGCACCGATAGCGCCATCGCCCTGATGGCGCTAGATCTGCTGTCCGCGCTGTCTACGGGTCGTTGGGATGATAACGGTGGTTGGTCCGTCGCGGATCCATCTGAATCCGTGCAGCCCCGTCTCACTGCTCCTGATGTGGCGCTTGCGATGGGCGATCTGGACCCACCGCGCCCTGATGTGTGGGCGACAAACTTCCTCACTGACTCTCATTGACTCCCGCGAACGTGTTTAGTCCCCTCATTCGTTCGTTTTTCGGTTGTACAGGCGCTAATACGGGTCATAATAGTATGCTAACCTTGACGTTTTTATTTCTGGACTGGTTGGCGATTGTTACGGTATATTATAGCGAACTGTCTGTCTATGCTCCGTAGGTTTGAATCAACGTTGATTTAATTCATCACTAATAGTATCATAACATTTAAGTATTATGCTACCGCTTTCTCTGTGAACAAATAGCACAGACCGCCTCCGGATAATTTGCTGATTTCGTCTACGCCCTCCCGGAGTGTCGTATTGCAGCGACCACGCGCGCCCCACAACCGAACCCACTACCCATGAGTGTACCACCGAATTCCGACAACTCATTGACTCCAGAGCTCTCGCTCAGTACCGCCAGTAAATTGCTCACAAAACCTACCCGGCGGGCTGTCATCCAGCATTTCAGTGCCAGAGAGACGCCAACAGCCGAGTTCTCCGAATTGGTTGACTACGTCCACGAAAAAGTTGAGACTGTCACAAGCCCTGAACAAGCACGGATCACGCTTGTCCATATGCACCTGCCGAAACTCGCCGAGCATGAGGTCATTGACTATGATGAGCGCAGTGAGACCATTCGCTATCGCGATGGAAACCACCTCGAACACCTCCTCGAAATTATTGACTCGTACGATTCCCCAAGCTAACTGATCTCTTGCCTGAGCTATCGACAATAGAAGTGAGAGCAGTCACTTTTGCTTTCACGCCCGGTTAGTCGTCAATTTCAGAGTCGGACTGGTACACCGTGATTTGCCCAGCGGTATCGGCTCTTACCGAATATGCATCGTACTCAAATTGGAGATATGCGTTTGTGTGGCGCTGGACTCCACTAGCTTTCGGTCCGAAGAGTGCATCGAGTGCTTCGGGATCAACAACCTTCGAGAGGAGCGGGAGGTCGGTGGGCTCGACGTCATTGAGTGTCGCAACCACTCTGATCACTGTTTCACTAACGCTGTCCGTTGTCGGATCAAATTTTGTCTGGTAGACAATTGTATCGTTCTGTTCATCCTCATCGTCGGACGGCGGTGTGCGCTCGGTCATGACATTGGACGAGAAGATTTGACTTTAGAACGTACCCTACATGCGGCATAAGAACCGGTCGACCGGTGTCTGATCGGTTTGGTTCCGTTGCTTGGAAACAGATACACAGTGTGTCTTTCCCCCTATGTCATCTATTAGCATGCCATTTATATAATATTGTGGTTGGGAACTAAGTATAAAATTGTAATTTGTTGTTAATTCTCTCTCATTTCAGCGATCACTGCCCGCCTCCAAAATCTATCGGAGGTGAAAGACGTAATGTGGAGCGCTGCCTCCGTGTGAGATTGTGGGTTGTCGTAGATATGCCGTCTGTGTACGTGTCTAGGTCAGAGTGTCCCCGATGACGGTGGTCTTTGTGGTTCGTTCTGCCGTCTCGCTGAGCAGTTCTATATCTGACAAGGCACGAAACCTTCGAACTGCTCGCTTAGATTGGCTTAAGTATACAATGCTGGTGGGCCGATTGTGAGAAAGAGCTGAACCGAAGTACGGGAAAACAGTACGTCAGGACGGCTTTAGTACTCTTCCGAGAGGCTAACGGGGAGGATACGCATTAGCCCACGGATTAACTCGTTCAAACCCGGCACTTGCTGAGAAGACACGTTCATCTTGGTACCGAGGTCCAATAATTTGTAGCCCCACAGGCAGCTCATTCTGAGTAAATCCGGCAGGGATAGAGGCGTTCGGTGTGGCCGTAAAATTGAATGGCCAAGTCAAAAACCACCCGAGGGCACTAGGCATTTCTCTACCGTTTATTTCTGGAGGTCCGGAAACGTAGTCTGTAGAGGGTGGCTCTATTGAAAGTGTAGGAGTAACGAGTAAATCATACTCATCAAACAGATTATGTATGGTGCGATAGAATGCTGTGATACTTCCTTGGTGAGCACCAAGTTCGAGAGCACTTATTTCCTTACCTTCTTCTATCTTCTCAGTGACTGAATTGGGTAAATTTTCGGGTTCATCACCGTACATATCGATCCCATGCATCCCTTTGACTGCTTCGTTGATCCCTGCCATCGTGACGCTCCAGTGATCCATAAAAGCGTCCCACAGTTCGTCGAATGTTTGTTCAATACCAATTTCTACCTCTTCGACATTAGCATCCAATGTTTCAAAAGCATCTAAAGAGTCCTCGACGGTCGATTGAACAACCGGATCAACAGGGAAGAGATCGTCCAGATTGGGGCTATAAGCAATATCAAGTCCTGCGATAGGTTGTTTTGTAGCTTCGATGTAATCGACCCCATCATCCGGGAGACCGTATGGGTCCATTGGATGGGGCCCGGTCATCACATCAAGCATAACTGCGGCGTCTGATACCGACCGAGAGAGTGTCCCTATCTGGAAGAATGGGGGAGCAACGAACATATTCGGTCGATGAATGTGCGGGACACGGGTAAAAGAGGGACAATATCCAAAAACACTACAAGCAGCTGCGGGGATACGACACGATCCTCCTGCATCGGATCCCGTTGCAATTGGTACCATCCCGTCAGCGACGGCTGCTGCACTCCCTCCGGATGACCCCCCCGATGTCCGCTCAAGGTCAAACGGTGTTGGCGTTTCGCCAATCAGGAGGTTGTCTGTCTGTCCTTTGTGACCAAACTCCGGTGTATTCGTTTTGCCTACGATGATCGCCCCTGCATCCTTGAGGCGCTGAACCCCAATTGCTGTCTCTTCGGCAACGACATTTTCGAGCGGTTTAGCGCCCTGAGTGTGAAGGTTTCCTTCGATCGCCCCGAGCAAATCCTTGACTGCTATCGGCACGCCATGGAGCGGGCCTAGATTTGCCTCGGTTTGGACGGCTCGTTCTGCTTCTTTGGCTTCCTCCCGTGCTTCTTCTGTGAGGAAAGTAATGAACGCATTGAGGTCCTCATTTCGATTTTCGATACGTTCTATGTGAGCATCAACGAGATCAACCGGCGAAAGGTCGCCGCGCTTAATCTGTGAGGCCATTTCGGTTGCTGACAGGTAACACAGGTTAGTGTTACTCATGTACACTTTCTATTCTACGTATATGTTATATAAAACTTGGGCAGTTTTGAACAGCCGTATTAAGTCAAGAGCGTAGTGGTCAATGTTGGGACGCTCTATGGCCGAAATAGATCGCCTCAACGAACCTACTAAAAGCATCAACTTGGGGTTTGTAGAGCGCAAGCAATCGCCCTGTTTCGCGATTCAACTGGGTATTCAGCTCCATTTTGCCGACCTATAAATTGACTCTTTTGAAACTGATCGTCTCGAAGGAAGTGGAGTGGAGCGAGGGGTGGATCAAGGTGATGGCGCCAGATCCGGTGATGTCAAAGCATCCTCGCTACATGTTATCATACATCACAGATTGTTAAATGCTTTGTGGCACAGTTAAAACCAGCGAAATTCCCAGAAACTGAATCAGAGTTCCCTCTCCAGTAACATGAAACACCTGACATTAATGAAAGCAATATAAGCGTGGTCCTGAATGCAGCTAGTGAACACAAATAGTTCGAAATTGAAAAGGAGAGCTAAGACTGAATCCCGCTTTAAGGATAATCAATCAAGCAGCTGTACGTTGTCATCTACGACATTCTACTGATGAGGAATCCCAAGACAGCTGCCGAGCCACTCAACAACCTGTAACGGGGTCTTTTTGTCCCATCCTTCGAACAGTCGAATAATGCGGGGACTGCTGATTGGCCGATTTCAGCCATTTCACAATGGTCACCTATCTCTCATTGAGCAAGTAGCTGCGGACGTTGATGAGATGATTATTGGAATTGGTAGTGCGGAGAAATCACATTCTGTTCGAAACCCATTCACCGGTGGTGAGCGGCTCCAAATGATCTCAGACGTTGTCTCGTCATTTGAGATTCAGATTTATCCGATTCCGGTGGTTGACATCAATCGGAGTTCAGTGTGGGTCCAGCATGTCATAAGCATGTGTCCATACTTCGGTGTTGTCTACAGCAACAATCCACACGTGAAACGTCTCTTTAGCGAACATGGATTCGAGGTACGTAGCACACCGCTCTATGTGAGAGAAAAGTTCCGGGGCGCCGAAGTTCGACGGCGCATGATTGCGAACCAAGACTGGTCGATGCTCGTTCCAGAGTCTGTTCGAACAGTGATTGATGACATCGAGGGTGTACAACGATTACAGCGGATCAGTGCCTATGCGAACCCACCTGAAAAGGAATGTATTGTGACTACAGCTGAATCATCACGATAATCATCCAGTCCTCAATCGGTTCTAGGATGGCTTTTCACACACGTCTATGCTGTCATCTGATCTGCAAGCATATCAACATCCTCCAGGTCGTCAGGGACTAAGAGTAACCGGAGTCGTGGCCGACCAACATCAATCGGCACTTTCTCTGTCTCGATAAGCCCACGATCCTCGAGTTGCGTTTTGCTCCGTGAGAAGGTTGCTTTACTTGCGAGCCCAACATCCTCACCCCACTTACTGATGTCGTACAGCAGCACCTCGTTGTTTGCACCAACTAATAAGGCAATGGCTACTTCATCGAGATTATGGTTCTCACCAGGTATCGTATCAGCCGAGTCAACAACCATCATAAAGTTGTCTTCGACATCTTCACCGAATTTTTCATTCAGCGTTTCTCGAACACGCGAGAGTGGTGGTGTTCGGAGAGTGAACGCTTCCCCCTCTTCCCAGTCGTCCACAAACGCCGACCGCACGTTCTCAACTAATTCGTCGTCTGCCGAGCGCATCCCCGTCAATTCACCATCCAATGTAACGATCGTTAGGACTTCATCATCACTGACGAGCAACGAACTTCGAGCGATGTCAGTCGTCGTTCGCAATTCGAGTGAGTCTTGCTCGATCAGATCTGCCACCTGGCTCGCGAGGATGAAATCATCTACTGACGCTTTGAGTACGTCTGGAGTGGCAAGTACCTGGAGATCTGGTAGCTCACCCATAGATGATGCAGTCAGCATCAGCGTCTCGAAGACATCTGGTGCGGGATTGACGATGAGTACCGAGTCTGCGTTTTCAAAATAGGAGTCGATCATGTCAGCGAATTCTTGATCTAGAACGGTAGCATCTGGGGACATACATTTTCTCACGAGCTGCACGTGCATTGTTCTACATGCGTTACTGCTTGAAGGGTATACCTAAAGATAGAGGATGGAAAGGAGTAACTCGATGAACCTTGATTGAGTGAATCTTCTAATCTAATATATAGTTAAAACGATAGAGGGGCCGAGAGAACTAATTGATGGGGTAGATCTCATTGATTAGCTCGCAAATCTCGACAAATTTCGCGGGGATAACGTGGTGACAGAGACGAAGTTCAAAACGAAGAAAACAGCACTTTTTGAATTTGATTCGTCCGAGAATCACCGAGTTACCTTTCGATCAGATCGATAGTTTGTTGGTTTGGAAAGCACTCAGAACAGGGATCGTATCTACTTGCGTTTAACTCATCTTCGGTCATTTGCTGTTCTGTGGCGGCTTTTCGTACTTTCGATGATCGAAGCAGTATACAATTTCCATCTGGTTTGTGGTACAGAACTCCGGTAGTAACGACTTTCATTAATTGCTCTACTCCTCCGTTCCTCCGTCTGCGTGAAACAGCGCTAGTTCTTGCTTTCCTTGTGGATGGTCAACAACTGTGTCGTGTTTGGTGTACCTACGTCTCCGGTTGTTGCCTGTGGGAAAACTTGCCTGGACTATGATTTCAGCACTACACTCCCGCCATACAGCCTCCTCATTTTGATGGATGGATCGATACTGTATCATAGGATACACCACTGAAGCGATGATAATAAAACTATATTCGAAAGAAGGATGCACTCACGACTGGGTTAAATCCGTCTGCTCCCCGTTTAGTTTGGGCCTGCCACGGGTTTGGAATGGGTAATTACTGGGTTACTCGAGTCTCACCAGACTGAGTTCATAATATACCACGCCCACTGTTGCACTACTAATGGCGAGCGCAGTCACGGAGGAGCGGCCAGCAAGCTGTATCGTCGCGAAGATAGCTTGGCCGAAAACAACTGCTCCCAGTGCAGCAGTCTCCTCGTGAGAGAGGTTTTGGACCATTGATCTATCTCCTTGTTCTACGTTGTTACTTCATCTCTGCACGGATAAACAACTAACGCTTCAAGAACATTTGTTGTTTGTGATCACCACCTACGCAGAGACTAACACTCTTCTCCAATTGCTATTCCCAACCCTTACCTACTGTCTTTAAACGTAGCCACCTAATGACTCACCTTTCGAGAAATCAAATTATGATATTGTCATCATTAAGTCAACAGCAAGTCTAGTTAGTTGAGAATGTCCTCTGAAGTACTGAAATACTGGTCTTTCCCGAGTTCGCTAAAATTCTAGTGAGGGAATAATGTGGCTACACTTGCCTCCACAGCTTCCCAAGCATTTCAATCGAATTGATAAACGGGGAAAATTCACATCAAGGTGGCACTGATTTATTGATTGCCAATCGAGAGTCTACATGTTTAGTTCAGATACGAGAATGGTTCGGTCATACTGAATTGTGACCTGGTAGCCGATGTATTGGAATTGAACCCGTTGGTCGCCATGTTCATAGAGCGCCTCAAGTGCCTCTGGATCGACGGCCTCATATAGTGGCGTGACTGGTTTGCCCCCGTTTATCTCTTCAATTGCACTGATAATTGCTGTGACAATTGACTCTGATGGTTTTGGTGATCTACGTATCACGGTAAATGGCCGCGAATTAGATGGACTGCTCATTGCTGTTGTGAACGGGTGACGGTCGAATAAATTTTAGGGTTCTAACAAATTTACACGGTCAGAAATCACGAATGCGAAAGCAAAAGCGTCCACACTGATCCACTTGTTCTCGTGCCGAATAGATTTTAATAAAAATCATGGATGCACGACGTACCGTACTCTCTGATCGCTTCAATTCTCTGTTTTATCATACCAATTTTCGGTTCGAACGGCTACATTCGACGCGAACCATAGAAATATCAGGCAATAAAATAAACTGAGTCACTGTCGAACACGTACCCGATAGCCTGTGGAAAGTGTTCGACAAAACGTGGACGTACATCTACGCCTAGCGATTCGATTGCCTTACCAGCGTCCACGTTTTTACTAGTGCGTCCCGATATGACCGACATTTAAATCAAGCGAAAGTGGCGGATTGAATCGTACCAATTACGTCTGTTACTGTGCGAGTTCAGAAGTCGAGCGAGAGGGTTCTGACTGTGGGCTCACTAATAGCAGTCTACACCATTACCTGAACACCGACTGTAATCACATGGCGATTGTCGAGAATACGATTGCTGAGGGCATAATTGTTATTCTGGATTTCTCAATAAACACACAACAAGATGCGATAAAATTGACAATGATTATTCTTTCTTCTCCCTGATTTTCAGCCATGTCATGGACGTATCTCCTCATCGCTGCCGTCTTTGAGGTTGGCTGGGCGGTTGGTCTTGAATACACTGAAGGGTTCACTCGCCCCGTCCCCAGCGTATTGACTGTTATAGCGATGGTTATCAGTATGGGACTACTCGCACAAGCGGTCAAAACACTTCCAATCGGAACAGCCTATGCTGTCTGGACTGGCATTGGAGCAGTTGGGACTGCTATCGCTGGAATTCTCCTTTTCGGAGAACCACGAAATGTGTCTCGATTTTTGTTCGCCGGGTTCATCATCGCTGGTGTTGCCGGGTTAAAACTCACTGGGGGTCACTGACCGGTTCAGCTACTCTCAAGACTGGAGGCAGCCTGCCACCGAGGTTGCCATTGATTCTGGACGAACTGGACGATGTTCTCATTGGTCACTTGGACTGTCCCAAGGATTGAATTTTGGTCAAATGGATTCGCGACGTATACACAGATATTTTTCTCATCAACAACATCGTAGGTGTTGTAGAGCGTGGCTGTCGTTCGAAGCTCAAAGCTCTCGTAGACATCAAGAAGCTGGTTGAGTTCTGTAACGAGTGAGTCGGGCATTTCCGTAACAAGCCGGTCTGTAAATAGGAATCGAACGCTCACACCACGATCAAGCGTATCGGTAAGGCGACCGATCGTTTGTGTATATACTTTCTTGAAGCCGAAGAGTCCGCCAGCGGTCGTAGTTGCGGTAATTACAAG
Source organism: Haladaptatus sp. HS23 (assembly GCF_056892285.1). Lineage (NCBI taxonomy): Archaea > Methanobacteriati > Methanobacteriota > Halobacteria > Halobacteriales > Haladaptataceae > Haladaptatus > Haladaptatus sp. HS23. The sequence goes on from NZ_JBXGLH010000006.1 coordinate 247,769, forward strand.
ATTGTTGGTAGCGGCATCTAATCGATCGGCCAATAACTCTGCAATTTCGTCCTGACCAACCATCGCAGGCCAGAAACGGCCTTCCACCGGAGCAATGGTTTCCAACTCGGCGAGAACTTCCGCTGCGACCGTTTCGTATTGTGTTTGTTGTCGGTGAAGATCACGGCGACGTGCCGTGAGCAAGCGGTCGACAGTGCGGTCAGGTTCGACAGCAACGTATGTTCGTGGGTGGCGGTCTGGTTGCCGACGGATAACGTTCTGTGACTCAAGACTGGAAAGAACATTGTAGATACGACCCATCGGGACATCACTTGCCTCTGAGACTTCTTCTGCGGTACCAGATCTGAGCGTCAACAGCCCTCGATATGCTTTTTCCTCATAACTTGAGAGTCCGAGATCACGAAGTGAAGTCATATCCGGTTCTCGATTCTACGATGTGATAAACTCTGATACTACGCCGTAGGGCCGGATTTTGATATCGCCGTATAATTTATCAACAGTTGGGTGGCTGATTCTGGCAGATAGAGCGTTTCTATCGGCGGAATACACTGGAAGTAGTAGTGTCTGGGTCCTGGTATTCTTAGACGGTCCATCAAGAACATTCCGTGGTAACATTCACATCAGCGAGTACAGTCCTTCCGACGAGCTTTCGCCACTAGGTGGGTACCCGAGATAGGTTTGCCATACGAAACAAACAGGGTTCGGCTTTCGCGTCGTCTTCTCTCTTTACCCGACGTGTGTTCCCAATTAATCGTGATTTGGTACTTTCGTTCAAGATTCGTCACTCGTCCGCACGCCGTCTCCACTCGGCAGCGATTAATCCGGAAATACCGACACCGATAAATGAGAATGCTATAATCATCGTGAGAACATTCGGATCGGAAAAGCTAGCTGCTGCGATGAATAATGCAATGGCAGCGTTTCTCGCAGCAGTTGTGGTCGCGAGAACCTCTCGTTTATCCTGTATTGGACCTCCAAGAGCGTATCCAAGCAGTAACGCACCCACGACAATGACAATTGAGACGAACAGCGTTCCAGTCCCAATAAGTTGAACCATCTTGTCGAAGTAAACAGCTGCCAAGAGGCCGATTAACAGAAGAAACGTGTAGTTCGAAAGTCGCTGTATGGGCGGATGTAAACGGGTAGCAATGGGGACATAACGAACTTTAAGTCCGAGTCCAACGATTAACGGCAGAAGCTGGACAACGAGAACCATCTGGGCGATTCCCAGCGGATCTGTAGCTACATCGCCAGGCATGAGAAGCGCTACTGTTATCGGTATCGTCGCAACGGAAATAATACCCAAAACAGCCATAAGACCACTGGCGAACGCAATGTCGCTGTTTGATATCTCGGCGAGTTTTGGCCCAAACGGGGCTCCTGGTGCCATGGCAATTAGGAGGATTCCGACCCTATATCCCGTTTCCATTGGGATGGCAAAGATAAGAACATACGCCAAAAGCGGAACAAATACGAGGTTTACTAGGAGGGATCTCACCATTAGTCGTCGCAGCCTGAGTGATGATAGAATCTGATGAACGGTCAACTCAAGCCCCATTGAGAACATTGTTGAGAGCACAAAAATAGTTGTGACGAACTCAACGACTGCGTCAACTGTGACTTCCACCATCCGTTTACCACCAATTTCGACAACTAGTCACAAATAGCTACTCGCTCTGGTATAGCACGTTACTGGTTCCAAATCTTTCTCTAATAGCGTGTTTGAGCACTCTCTATTCTTATTTGTGCTGATAGTAACAGACGCAAGACATCGAGACGTAGCAAATACACGATTTCGACTGTCGATTCACATCTACGAGGACAGAGAGAAGAACAACTCCTATTCCTCCACGATTCTCCTTCGACACTGCGTCCCGTCATTCCAGTGACTCTTGGGTTAATTTCTTCTATGAGGGCCCACATATGAACGTCTCCTTTACTTCGTCGATAGACCGGGTGCAACTCGCTCTACCCACCAAATTCGATTGATTTTGTTCATCCTGATTGGGGTTCTCTCGGCGATGAGAGCGGCGATAGATCGGGGAGTGACAGATCCACACGCCGAAGCAATTGTGCGTTGATCGCGACAATCACTGTACTGAGCGACATCAAGAGCGCACCGACAGCCGGTGACAGTAGAATCCCGATCGGAGCGAGCACACCAGCAGCCAGTGGAATCGCGACCACGTTGTAGCCAGCCGCCCAGACGATATTCTCCTGCATCTTCCGGAAACTCGCTTTGCTTAGTTTCACGAGTCGAACCACATCCATCGGATTGTTCTGGACGAGGATGACATCCGCCGATTGGACGGCAACATCGGTGCCGCTGCCGATGGCGATACCGACATCGGCTCGCGCCAGCGCTGGCGCGTCGTTCACGCCGTCACCCACCATTCCGACGAGTTTTCCTTGTTCCTGGAGTTCCTGGACTTTCTTGTCCTTTTCTTCGGGGAGCACTTCAGCGAACACCGTATCGATACCCAGTTCGTCGGCCACTGCAGTCGCCACGCCTTCGCTATCACCAGTCAGCATCGCCACCTCAATACCAAGGTCATAGAGTGCGTCGACGACTTGGTAGTCAATATATCGACATCTCCCTGTCGTCACGCCTCCGGCGGGGCCAGCAAGCACTGCTACGTAATACCCTGGCTCAGGAATCATCTATATAAATCCCGAATTGGGTGAACCCGTGATGACTCAGACGTCGCTCTCTAAGCAATAGATGATGACGGAATGTGAAACTGACAGAGGAGATATGGCTGACGGGGAGTACACCTACCGCGCAACGGAGGGCCAATCCTTGTCCGAGGCAGTGATTCATGCGGTAGCGGATTTTACGAACCGCAAGACGATTGCAGCAAACGCTAACAGATTAGAGGAGGTACTTGACTCGCTCTACGAGACGATAGACCCGGATGCCTTAAATTCGCTATTTCAGACATCAAGAGATGAGGCACCACTAACAGGGAGTGTTGAGTTTTGGTACTCTGGGTGTGAGGTAACCGTCCAAAGCTCCGGATTAGTCATAGTTACGAAACAAGAATTCTAGTGGTAAGTGCGGGCTCATCGAGGGGGCAAGAGAGCTAACCGACGTCGTTTCTTTTGACTCTCGCCCAGCCATCGGCAGAAGCTCCGAGATGGCAGTCGACGGTGGCACGTGGGCAGTCAGCGGTGAGGTAGAACTCACTACGAAATGAACCAACGGACAGATTGTGCTCCACATCGCGGCGAGTACTGAATCCGTCAGCAAGTACCCCTTATGCAGGTGATCGCCGAAGAGTCGAAGAGTGAGGGATCGATCTCGACGCTCTCGAAAATTCCGAGAACATCCCTGGCCACTGCTGTTAAATGACACATCTGACTGCGTAATCACTGCCAGCTCAATAAATCCGAAGACGACACCGAACAACTCACTCATGCCGAACGCCTCCTAGGGGAGGAACACCTTGGCAAAGCCGATTGTCAGGAGCGAAATTAGTTTTGAGAGAATCGACGCAGTTCCACTGGGGACAATCTGTTGGCCGACGTTCAACAGGACGTTATGTGCATACTAGTCAAATCGAATTTGCATGTGTCAGATCATTCTATCCGTCAATCAATTCTAAGATAGCGAATTGATGGAGTGGGCGTGATCCCAAGAACATATTTGCGTCTACAGTCTTGGATTGAGTAGACCACAATGGAAGTCGCACTTCTCGGTCCCGAAGGGACTTATACCCAGCAAGCAGCAGATGAATATTTTTCCGACTACGACTACACACCAATCTTCTATTCGACGATCACGGATATCTTTGACTCAAACATCGAGACCGCAATCATCCCCTTCGAAAACTCCCTCGGCGGCGGCGTCGAAGGAATGATCGACCTACTTTGGGAGCGAGACATGACAATCACAGGGGAGCAGATCCTCGACATTAACCACTGTCTGCTCTCTAGAGAGAGTAACCTCAAGGCGATCGAACGAGTTCGATCTCACCCACAGGCACTTACCCAGTGTGAATCGCTCATTCAAGAACATGACTGGGTGACTGTTGAAGCACCCTCAACTGCGAAAGCAGCTAACGAGGTCGGACCAAACGAGGCCGCGCTCGCATCGGCGCTTGCTGGAACCATTCACAATCTAAACGTTCTCGGGGAAGGCGTCCAGGACACGAAATCGAACGCTACCCGATTCTTGATCCTGAACGGACCGATGAACAAAGAGGTTGACAAGACGTCACTCACACTTGACCCAAGTGAAGATCGTCCAGGCCTGCTCCACAGCATTCTCGGCTGTTTCAGTGGGCATGAAATTAACCTCTCATACATTCAATCGCGGCCAACGAAACGCGAACTCGGCGACTATTACTTCTACATCGAGGCGGAAACTGATCAGGAGAGCGAGGCGTTCGAGAAGGCTCATCAGTGTCTAGAGACGTACGCTACAGTGGATGTCTTAGGTTCGTATCGAAGTGCGAATCATCTATAGCAGATTGGAGGCCCGTTTCTCCTCGTAGACGTTTTGTTACGAAGATACACTAACATGTCTATATGGTTTTGAGGAAGACGCCGCCCTCGCAGCGTTGGAGACATTCTTTCGGGAAACAGCGATACGGGAGTCAAGCTGATGACACAGCCCGTGCGATTCGAGCGAGATGACCACAACTGGTCGGAGAAACCACACCCTCACATCCTATAGAAGTGCGCATGAATCCCGAAGTTGCCTCCGTGGGTCAGTAGCCGAACCCCCAACAGAGGAATCCTCACGCTTGAGCGCGGAGAGGTTGTCAAAAACCGGTGATGTTCGCGATGAACGCGACGGGGTAGTTTGGTCAGCGTCGACGAACCGAACTTCGACGGTTACGTCGTGTCCAGTGCGCTGGGTAAGCCGGCGATCAAGTGTCGTGGCAAACGTAGGGTAATTTGCTTCGGGAGGTTTGTCGACCTTCACTACTACTTGGATCGGTTCACCAGCGGTAAGACCAGCTTCATCGAAGGCGATCGTCGTCTGACTCGACCCGACTGTAAAATCCAATAGTGCAAGGTTACGATAGGGTTGTTCGTTGAGCAGGTCGTGAACTTCGTCTTCGACCTGTTGTTCGAACTGCGTAGACTGGTATGAAAGATATGTAACTCCTCCAAGAAACACCGAGAGTATGACGAGAGCCAAGGCGAGTATACGAATCCGTTGCTTCATGGTGGCTCGAACCGCTTCCCAGGTGAGAGGATCGCGTGGTCGGTACCCGATAATCCAAAGAACAATTAATGCGGCGAGGCTGATTGAGAGGACATTTACGAGCGCAAGTACCCCAGAGCCAAGGCTTACCAGTGGTTGTCTCCACGCAAGACCAATTCCAACGGTAGCGGCCGGCGGAATGAGCGCGACTGCAATCATCACGCCCACGAGTGCTGCACCAGCGCCAGTCGTGAGACTGATTGCACCAGCAACACCCGCACCGAGCGCGGCCGCAAGCGAGAGAAAGTCCGGCGCCAGCCGACTGCGAATTTCAGGGATTTGTGTGATAGCGGTTCCTGGTGGCACTAACCCGACGTATCGGGCAACCGCTGCGAATGCTGCTGCACTCACGATCGCAAGCCCTAGCCCGAGAATCTGCAATCTAACACCGCGAGTGGTCAGTGCACTATTATCAGTAACCGTGCCCACAGCAGCAGCCATCGCAGGACCGATCAGCGGGGCAATCACCATCGATCCAACTACCACGGCAGCCGAATTTTGAAGGAGACCAACAACAGCAATAACAGCGCTAATGACAGTCATCGCCACGTACGACCAGCCCTCGGAACGTTCGGGAGCAAGGTCTTCAGCCGCTGTCTGGAGTTCCTCACGTACGATTACACTGAGACGTTCAATCCGGTCAGTGTCTCGCATGCTGGACCGATCAAGTCGATGTGAAACAACAGTTTGGGCGTCAAGCACGACAGTCCACGCGTCATCACTAACGTCGACATCGCGGAGACAGTCAAGTGTTGATTCGACAGCATCCCGAGGAAGTGGGAATGAAACCATGGCATCGTAGTCACTTTCGCCTGATTCGTCAGTGATGGCGTAATCGATATTCTCCTCGTCGAGTAGCCTGAGGACGTCGGTGTGCTTTTTGTTGGGATGGATACATGTACGAATCGCATAGATACTCATTCGAGTATGAGACATATACGGTTCTTGGCTGACGCAATGGTCCCCACAATCGAGGCGTTCGACGTTGTTGACTCGATAAACTCGCGACGAGCCTCAAAGGATCACTCTGGTGTCGCGTCAATGACACACCGGAATCCGATATTCGTTGTCGAGCTATCGGGAGTGTTTTTCGAGCGAGCTGCAACCCGGTAGCGATTACACCACGACTGGTGACACAGATGTGAGCCACCTCGCATCACCCGCTGATGGCCGGTATCTGGCCCAGTTGGGTTCTCCGAATCATAGGAATCGGTAGTGTGATAGTTGGAATTGAACCAGTCGGCACACCACTCCCAGACATTACCCGAAATATTATACAAGCCATAGCCATTTGGTTCGTATGCATTTACGGGTGCAGTCCGGTGATAGCCGTCAACACCGGTATTGAGCTCGGGGAATTCTCCCTGCCAGATATTACAGCGGTGCTCGCCATCAGGCGTAAGATCGTCACCCCACGGGTAGTGCTTATCTTCGAGTCCACCACGAGCGGCGTACTCCCACTCGGCCTCCGTCGGCAGGCGCTTTCCCGCCCACTTCGCATACGCCTGTGCGTCGTTCCACGAAACGTGTGTTACAGGGTGTTTGAGGAGATTTTGGTCGTCAAGTATGCTCGAACTTGGTCCGTACGGTCGTAACCAGGTAGCGCCCTCGACAGCAACCCACCAGGGCGCCGTGGCGACGTTTTGCATGGTGTGTTTGCGATCTTCGTTGGCAATGAAGTCTTCAAAGACAAACGACCAACCGTAGCGCTCGGCGTCGGTCGTATAACCTGTCTCGCGGACAAACTTGAGGAAGTGGACGTTCGTCACAGCATACTTGTCGACGTACAAAGGATCAAGAGTCACTTCGCGTGACGGCCCTTCACCGTCTTGTGGGAATCCCACATCAGAGTCGGTTCCCATCGTGAACGTCCCTCCCTCTAGCCGAACCATCGACGACGTTCGGTCGTCATCTGGCGTTGCGGGCACTGTTGACAAGCGCGCTTTGGTAGCACTGTTATCCTTGTGTCCCCCAGACAGCGTCTCCTCCTCATCAGAGGGTGGGCAGCAGGCAGGATTGTCTTGAGCCATGGATGAATTTCTGAGATTTTATAACTCCTCGGCTTGTTCGTGATAATCATCATATATCAATTCCGGATATCGACAAATTACGTGCGGATTGTAAATCGCTGAATCAGCGTCGATAACTCGTCCATCCGGGAAATGATACTGATTTGGATCGCCTTGTGATGTTCCCAGTTTATACTCGTCTAGAAGTTCGGAGTCCTCTTCGCGGATTGTATCGACTTCATCAAAGTCGAGCGTTTTATCCACTACCGACTGGAGATGGTCAAAGATCTCGTCGTCTCTTGCATCAGAGTCATTTACGAGATTCCGCGTTTCCAGAGGATCACTGCTCAAATCGAATAACAATTCTGGAGCATCTCTAAATCTCACATATTTGTAAGACCCATCTCGAACCATTCGATATTCATAGCGTTTCTTGCTTTCGACGGTTTCTTTTTCACGCTCTGTTTCCTCCTCGTTCGATTTTGCTTCGTCACCAAAGAAAAAGCCATCTACGAAAATCGGTCGAGACTCCGGTTCAGATTCAGTTCGTACACTTGAAGAGAGATCAGCTCCGTCCAAATCAGGTGGCACGTCAATATCTCCGAACCCACAAAATGTTGGGTAGAGATCAATTAGACTAACTGGTGTGTCGAAATTTGTTGCATCCTGTTCTCCAGACCGGTGTTCTGGGAGCTGGATTAACAGCGGCACTTTACACGACGCTTCATGCCACGTCATTTTGTCCCAGAGGCCATGTTCCCCGGCTAATTCGCCATGATCACTTGTGTAAACGACGATCGTGTCATCAAGAAATCCATCTCGTTCGAGTTCATGAAGAAATCCATTGAGGATCTCATCGATATAATCAACACATGCAAAATAAGCAGCTCTTGCTCGAAGCATTTCCTCTTCAGTGATGTCTCTTGACTTCGTGAATTCGGCCATACTGAGTGTAGCCGGATGATCGTACGTAGCTGAATTTTCCACAACTTTTGGATGCGAGATGTTATCCGGCCAATATCGCTCAAAATGCCGACGAGGTGCCGTACGAGGCCAATGTGGCCGACTGAACGATGCACAAAGGAACCATGGTTGATCTGGATTCTGGTGACGATGCTCACGTAAAAATGAAAGTGACTCCTGGACAATATTCTGCTCCTGAAGAAGGCTCTCTGGAATGTTTGTGACTCCAACATCGGTGAGGAGGGCTTTCCAATCTGTTGGAGCTCCTTTGAGTGGATTTGGCGGTTCACCCTGGTGTCCCATGAATCCGGTGAGGTCGCCATAGGGACGGTGATCGAATCCAACAAACTGGCGGGTTCCACCCAAATGCATTTTCCCCATTAGGCAGGTATTGTATCCCCCGTCAGACAGCGTTCCAGGGAGTGTCGGGAGATCGGGCGGAAGCACTGCCCAATTGGACCACGCCCCTGCTCGAATCTGTTCTCTCCCAGTCAGGATGCTAAGTCGAGAGGGCGTGCATAGCGGTGTGGCGCAGTATGCATTGTTGAATCTCGTAGATGATTCTGCAAGTCGATCAAGTGCTGGTGTGTGAACGGATTCTGACTCACCGCCTTCGCTCGCATCTTGGACACCAAGATGTCGGAAACTATGTTGATCGCTCATCACGAAGAGGATGTTCGGTTGGCTCTCTGTCATGCAGGGAATGACGGCTGAAAAGTGTTTATACGTATTCCTCAGGTGCAACGGTGGTGAGGTAAGATTGAAGAATAGGACGGAAGTATTTCATGCACCCATAGTTAAAATCACCAAGCTCAGTCGTTGTAGTGAGCATAACAAGTTTGGTTGGGCACTGTCAACTTAGCAGAAAGTATACAGGAAGCTGAAAGAACTGGCACCGGTCGCCAAGCAGACGAGATACATGCTAGGGCTCAAAACCCATCTATTCCATGCAGGTGACGATGTTCTCGACGGTAGTCACGCTCGATCAGGTCCGCGAACTCGTTGATGACGTTCCGAATGCAGGGAATTGTCTTCGACAGGTCGAACTCACAGAAATGTTGCACGAGACCGCAAAACGGCTTGGTCACGAGCTATTCTCCCTCGAAATTGCCCCGGACCACGTTCACTTGTTCGTGCAAGTGGACCCGTCCTCCAGTCATTCGGAAGTCGCCAAGCAATTCAAGCGGCCCTCAGGAAAGACGATACTGAAAGACATCCGGAGCTGAAAGAGGCGTATCTGTGGGGAGTGGTCCGTGGAAAGATGGCTACGACGTCGGAACGACGGGAGTTGTTTCGGCTGACGTAGTACAGCGGTATATGGACGAAACCCAAAACACATGAACGAACGAATCAACGTACGTGATTCGCCCACAGGTCACCTGACCCGTGGAACTCTCGCTGTATTTTCTTTAGATTTTCAAGCCATGCCCAGTTAGCGGCATGACGACATCTGCATTTGGCTCAAGAACTCCCCGATCACGGTATTCATTAAGTGCCGCCGGAGCGATCGCCGAAGTTGGTTCCACGTAAAATCCGTTTCCATGAAGTCGATCTAACTCAGTTTGCACTGCATCTTCTGTAATTGCTATTGCATCACCATTCGTCTCGGCGACCGCATCGAGCAGTTGCTGTTTTCGCGTCGGCTCCCGTATCTGAATCCCGTCTGCAACATCATTATCGCTTGTAGGCACAGAATGCAGTTCAGTTGCAATCGGTGCATAGCCTGCCGCTTGTGCACCAAGAAGACGCGGGATCGAATCAGTCCAGCTAGCCTCATATAATGCCTTGAAACCTCGATACACCCCTAGGAACAACGTTCCGTGCCCAAGTGGCATTACGATAGCATCAGGAACGTTCCAGTCACGCTGCAGCGCAACTTCATACGCAAACGTCGCAGTTCCTGCGAAGAATGCTGGACTCCATGAATGGCTTGCATACCACGCATCACCAGACTCAACAGTATCAATACATGCGTCAGTTACGGCTTGACGACCCCCTTTAATTCGAACTGGGGTGGCACCCGCACGTTCAATTGCCCGAAGTTTGGCCGTTTTAACCGATGCTGGAACAAAGATTTCGGCATCCAGCCCAGCCTGAGCGGCATACGTTGCAATTGCGGCCCCAGCATTGCCGGAGGAGTCTTCAACGACTCGATTTGCACCACACATAATCGCGTGACTGAGCGTGGTGGTTGCACCTCGGTCTTTAAAGCTTCCTGTCGGCGAGATATATTCGAGTTTGTATTGGGCATCCCACGTTGGTGCGGTCACAAGTGGAGTCATCCCTTCACCAAGGGTTGGTCCTTGCTCAACGGGAAGGAACATCTCGAACGACCAAAGTCCATCTCGAGTATCAAACTGACCGGGATCTGGACGCGAGGACGTCGGGAGCGATTGGTCAATAAAGTCGAGGACGCCACCGCACTGACATCGCCACTGATCGGTAAATGTCTGACCACATGAAGAACAGACAAGTTCCGTGCTGGTCATAATTTCTTCTTAGCTTTCGATATCGAAAGCGCCACCGATTTCCGGTACGTAGAAACATCCCTCCATCTCTCGTCTGGTTTTGGACATCATACTCGTTGAGAATAGCGACAAACCTCAATTAACTACGTTGGGCACGATTTAAGAGACAATTAATCCCCAAGAGATCTATTATGAACTGTCATAAATTGATTCGAGAGTACCGTGGTAGGTACGCTTTCGATTACTAGGTAGCAGAAAATAACTTCATACTGGGTAGAAAACGTGTTTGGATTGTGAGTGAGTGTAGACATCTCTCGAATCACCTAATTGTCTCCCTCATCAACGATTGTTCGACGTCGTGGACGTGAAAAAGCCGATAGAGCAGCTGTTGGCGGCAATAGCTTACAAAAATGGTGCAATGCAGGCTGAGTTAGCTCAGTGGTGCGGCGTTGAGCGGAAAACAATTTACCGAAAGCAGTGGCATTACGCCCCCAAGAGATTAGAAACAAAGGGAGTGCGTGTTCTATCACAGGATACCGCACCCCCAGTGATTAACGGAGTATGTTTTAATAGTTGCAACAAAGAAATTCGCAAGTGAAGACCACGAGAACTCACTTATAGGAACAACAGCCAATAGTGATTATTGTACTGTTCCAGAAGATGCATACCTAAGAAGGAACGTTCTGTGAAGACCGAATAGTATGAGTAGAATTAGGCACATAAAATGGATATGGCCTGTACTTTTTGGTTTTACAATGGGTACTAGTATGACTATTTTCTATATGGGGTGGGAAATCCGAGAATCCGCTCCGGTTATCGCATGGACGATGATGAGTGTGTCGTTCTTTTCCGCGTTTATCATCGGATTATTTCTTTGGAAAAAGACAACAAACCGCAGTTTTTAATATTGGAATTGGAATGATGGCCACCCATTAAACCAATACTACCGCAATCTCATCTGGAATTCGTGAGTTATGAAATTAACAAGAAATCGTACAACAGTGGTTCTACCAGGATTTCCCTCAGTTACTGTCCCGCTTAATGATCCAGTTCTAATTTGGATATTACGATAGGTGCATTTTGGTTGCGCTATTTTTGGTGAACAGTTTGAACTTCCTGAGATTATCTCTGTGTTGATCGTTGGGGTACTTACTGGACCCACGCCTTGGTCTTCTCAACTGGAGCAAAACGATCGTGCTGCTCGGCACGGTTGGAGTTCTCTACGCTCATGTTCAGCAAATTGTTGATTTCAGAGCGTCACTTTGACAGCGTGTTTGAGTGCGTCTCGACCAGGTTTGCGGAAGAGTTCGCGGCGTAGCTGAAAGGCGCGGAGATACTGTGTTAACTTGTCTTTCGAGATGTCCCGATGTGGCTCACACAGGTGTTCACGTGGACGTTTCCATCCACATATTTCCCGTCACCGTGGACGACATCCCCGCGGCTGAACTCATCGTTGTCCCCAAGTGGATCATATGCCCGAAATCCGTCGGTGTAGACCGTGAGTGAAGTATTGCTCGACATTGCAAAGGTTTGGTATCCGTTTTTGCTCCGCTGTCTCGCTATCCGCATCACTAGCCAGCCATTAGTAGTTCTTCGCTCGAGATTGGGTGTGTCCACAACTGCTTAGGGCCAAATGAGGCAGTGACGGATGCCGATTGTCGTATCGAATAGGGAGCACTCTGCGTTTGTTTCAGGGGTGCCGCCTTGCTCAACACTCCAGTATTTCCTATGCTTTTCTTCGTATCATATCCCACACCTTTCTGTTCTTGACCTCCCTTTTCGTTATTATCGTTGCTCACTGTTGGGGATTTTAAGCGTGTCGTGAGTTAGTATACTCTACTAACTTCTGTATACCCACTTTGGCTTTGGCAGGCGACTGTTTACAGCGGTTTCGAGCGAGGGGTTCACGACGGGATGGGACGAGTATCGCCAAGCACTTCGATCGACTGACCAAGCAGTCTTTGATCGACTCTTCGAGTACGCCTAGTTGCATACCGATCCCAGCACGGTTTCGAAGAGGCGGGAGGACTACACGCAATCGACACGGAGTGTGGCAGCACTGGAGCGGGCGGCTGATTTGGGATTGGCTAGTGCGCCTGGTCAGAGCGTGTCGTATGTGGTGGTGGTTGATTCGAAAAAATTGCGTGAGTGGGTGCTGTTGGCGAGTGAGGAGTTAGATGAGTATAATACTAGATTTTATATGCCGACGTGTTACTCGAGGTCGAATCGATCGAGCTGCATCACCTTATTCCACGCGTCGACAAAGTCCTCAATGAACTTCCTCTCAGCGTCGTCAGCGAAGTAGGCGTCCGCAGTGGCACGAAGTCGGGCGTTCGAGCCGAAGATCAGATCAAGGCGGGTGGCCTTCCATTGGAGTTCATCGGTGTCGCGGTCGCGGACCTCAAAGACTTCACCATCTTCGTCGACTGATTCCCACTCATAATCCATATCGAGCAGGTTCACGAAGAAGTCGTTCGAGAGAGTGCTGGGGTCATCAGTGAAGACACCGCGGTCAGTGTCCCCGTAGGTCGCGCCGAGCGTGCGCATCCCACCGACGAGCACCGTCATCTCGGGAACAGACAGATTCAGTAGGTCCGCCTTGTCGACCATCCGCTCTTCCGGGGAGTCGTAGAGGTCGTTGTACTCGCCACCAAGATAGTTTCGAAATGCGTCGACCTTTGGTTCAAGCACCTCGAAGGACTCAACATCGGTCTGCTCTTGTGAGGCATCTGTACGACCCGGTTTGAACGGCACGTCCACATCGTAGCCGGCTTCGGCAGCTGCTTGTTCGATAGCTGTGTTACCACCAAGTACGATCAGGTCGGCAAGCGACACGTGTACGTCGCCCTGCGAACTATTGAACTTATCCTGAACCGCTTCTAGGGTCTCCAGAGTCATCTCCAGTTCCTCGGGCTCGTTCACCTCCCAGCTTCGCTGGGGTTCCAGGCGGATGCGCGCACCGTTCGCGCCACCGCGTTTATCGCTGTCGCGGTACGTCGACGCCGACGCCCAAGCAGTCTTGACCAGCTTGGAGCGCGAGAGGTCCGAGGCAATAATTTCGTCCTTGAGTTCGGCAATCGCTTCGTCACCGATAAGCTCGTAGTCGGCATCAGGAACTGGATCCTGCCAGGCGAATGTCTCGTCTGGGACCTCCGGGCCGAGGAACCGTTCAGGCGGTCCCATATCGCGATGGATAAGCTTGTACCATGCCTTCGCGAACGCCTCCTGGAACTCGTCGGGATTCTTTTGGAAGCGCTCGAGGATCGCTCGGTAATCGTCATCGTGTTTAAGCGCGATGTCCGTCGTCAGCATCATCGGCTGTTCCGTCTCCGATGGCTCCCGCGCTCCTGGCGCGTAGTCGACCTCTTCATCGCCGACCGGCCGCCATTGCCAGGCACCACCCGGGCCCTTGACTGAGGTCCAATCGTGCTCTAGTAAGTTGTTGACGTATTCCATGTTCCATCGGGTCGGTGTGGCGTTCCAGGGACCCTCGATACCGCTCGTAATGGCGTCGAGACCACCGATCTTGTCACCGTGCTCCTGTGCCCAGCCAAGGCCCTGGTCTTCCATAGGTGCTGCCTCGGGCTCGGGGCCAACATGTTCGTTGGGATCGTCCGCCCCGTGAACCTTCCCGAAGGTGTGGCCGCCCGCAATGAGCGCGACCGTCTCTTCGTCGTTCATCGCCATGCGGCTGAATTCCTCGCGAATGTTCTTCGCGGATCCTTCGACGTCCGGTTCACCGTACGGTCCTTCGGGATTCACGTAAATGAGTCCCATCACAGTGTTCCCAAGCGGGTCTTTAAGATTTCCTACCTCGTCGTCCTCGAAGCGTTCAGGTGAGGTCGTCTCCCACTCTGTCTCGGGACCCCACTCGACGACCTCGTTGGACTTGAACGCGTCCTCGCGACCACCAGCGAAGCCAACCGTATCGAAGCCCATCGACTCTAAGGCGACGTTCCCAGTCAGGACGATCAGGTCGCCCCACGAGAGCTTGCGGCCGTACTTCTGTTTAACCGGCTGGAGCAGTCGACGAGCTTTATCGAGATTGACGTTGTCCGGCCAGCTACTCTCTGGCGGGAGGCGCTGGAGGCCGCCGGACGCACCGGCGCGGCCGTCGCTGGTGCGGTATGTGCCAGCGCTGTGCCACGCCATCCGGATGAACAATGGACCGTAGTGACCATAGTCGGCGGGCCACCACTCCTGTGAATCGGTCATCACATCTTTAATGTCTGATTTCACTTCCTCGAGGTCGAGCTTCTGGAACTCTTCGGCGTAGTTGAAGTCCTTGCCGTACGGATTTGTATCCGCAGTGTTATCGTCAAGGACATCTAGGCGTAGTAAATCTGGCCACCACTCTTGGTTGGACCACGTCATATCTATACAACGGGACGTTTGCCTATTAAGCGTGTTTAATTTCTCCGATTGAATTAACTAATAGTATTGGGGAGGGATCGGATTTGTCGTATTGTTCGCTGCCTTCCACTCGGTTCAAGCAGCACTCTATGACCGCGGGTTCGAGCCCATGTCTCACGGCGATGTGCTCTCCTTGTTTGGTTCAGAAATCATTGCTGTTGGGGACGCTGAACGGTGAGATGGTCGATTCTTCAGCCAACTCTCCGAGCTTCGGCAGCAAGCTGACGATGGCTACGACGAACTCAATGAGGATGTCAACGCACTCCATTCACCAACCCAACAGCTTGTCTCCGAGATGAATCTCTTGATTGGGAATCACCATAGATGAGCGTCCATATCTAAAAGAGCTAGCCGTTGAAATCCCGTCGTCTGCCATTTGATAAGCGAGCGTGACGGAGTATTCCGGTCCTCTCTACAGTGTCTGGCAGCGCATCCTCTGTACAGAGTGGCTGTTTCCGGTGTAGGCCGTCTCTCGTCTTGAGCCTGAATAGGTCACTTATCCGCTCAACTCGGACTTTGAGGGCACGTCAAGCGGTTGGAGCTGTCCTTCAATCATCTCACGGTCCTCTTCGAGCCATGGGGGGAGAAACAACGACTGTCCGAGCGCGTCAAGGTCGGCTTCAACTATGAGACCTGGCTGCTCCGTCGCGAGTTCGAATAGGATACCGCCGGGTTCACGGACATACAGCGAGTGGAAGAAGTGTCGATCTTTCACCCGCGAAACATCGTAGCCACGCTCTCGGAAGAGGTCGTGCCACTCGTAGAGTTGATCTTTATTAGGTACTCGTAGTGCTACGTGGTGGAGCGAGCCTGCTCCCTCCCGACCGAAATCACTGTCTCGGTCAAGAAGATCGATAACGGTCGCCTGATCGCCCGGTGCCTGATACCGAACTCGATCACCCTCCTGATCGATTAACTCGAAACCAAGCGTATCGAGGACGCTCGCAGTGACGAAGACGTTCGTTGAAAGCAGTGTTACACTGTGAATACCGCGAATCGTATGTTGTGCCGGAACAGGCCCGCCATCCCACGGATCGGACGGTGACGCCCCGGTAACGAGTTCAAGCTGCGTACCGTCTGGGTCGGACAACTGGAGGACTGTCTCGTCGAACCGTTCGAACGGTCCCTCGACAGAGAGGTCATAGGCAGCGAGTCGTTTCATCCAGTACTCGATGGAGTCGGGGGGAACGACGAGCGCGGCGGTAGTGATCTGTGGTTTCCCGATTCGGCCGTCGTCTTCGGCGGGATATGGAAAGAACGTCAAGACCGTGCCAGGAGAGCCAGTTTCGTCGCCGTAGAAGAGATGGCGGGTGAACTTCTCGTTGAAGTTCACGGTCCGCTTGACGAGACGAAGCCCTAGAACGCCCGTGTAGAAGTCAACGTTCTGCTGGGCATCGCGAACGATGCCCGTGATGTGATGAATTCCTGTTGTATCTTCGAGCATGAGCGCAGTTGTTGATCGTTTGGGGCCGAACTACCCAGTAATTTCGGTTGGAAAAGTACTGTGATCAGAGGGTCTTCACTCCAGAGAGAGGTAATCGCTCTCCGATCATCACTAGAAGGAGCTGACCACCGCTGTCGATGTACTGATCCGGAAGCAGGTGACGAAGAGGTTCACCTCCTACAGCGCCGAGACCCCCGGAATCGTCGCTCCAAGCGAAAGCCACAGGAGCGGACCTCGCTATACGATAGATAGTGTGTCCGCAAACACACATCACGATGAGGAGAAAGCCAACCGGATAGAACAGATTCTCGACAAGGGTTGCGGATTCGAGGGGGATGGCCGCGGTAACCGCCGACCGCGCGAGAAACATTCTAGGAGGCGAGCTGTTTATCCGTTCGCTGACGGGCCCGTGAGCGGGTGACTACAGCGATTCGGTATCGGGTATTCAATCCATTTCTGGTAGTGCTAGATCAGTCGTGACCAGCTAGGGTAATCGGCCATCGCCGGTGGAACCATAGAGCAATCCGTGCAGGAGTGTCCCCTATGCCCAACTCACGCCTGCAGGTACGGATGCCTTCCTTGTGCCAGCAGGTCGAAAAGATAGTCATCCTATATTTATTACATCTCTAGCCCGATCTGCTCCATGAACGTCACGAGGTCATACATGAGATTTTCCTCGACGATCTGCCCGTCATCCCACTGGGCAACCGTACAAAACTCAATGTCAAAACTCTTCCCAGTCGGCGGGATTTCTGTTTCATCGGGAGTGATCATCGGTCCCTTCATGGTTCCACGAAAGCGCGCGATTGAACACGTCCAATCCCCAGAGGCGAAGAACACACGATAGGGACGGTTGTCGAGTTTCTGGTCGGGGAACGTCCGCCAGAACTCCTTTGATTCCTCCGTGTGATCGTCGATGCCTACGGTCGGTTCTGGCTGTCCAGGCCAATGCACGACCACGTCAGGCTTATGCCTCTCCCTGAAGACCTCGACGTCCTGCTCGTTCCACGCGTCGTCCAGCGTCTGCATGAGCTCCATGTTGCGCTGCTCAACGTCTGTAGACATGGTTTGGGTTCACCTCAATCCCAGGTAACTGTGTCCACCTGGAACCCACATATTTTGGGCACGCAGGTTGATAACTCTTAGCACAGGCGCACGACAGGATGATAGCACAGGTGAACCCTGGCGGCGGATCATGCCGCATAAAATGGGAATCACTGACTTTCGATTGACTCTCCAACCACACCTCGTGTCTGTTGCCTGTCGTTGCGCGTGCGTAACGGGGGAATTCATCTGGAGGTCAATCCATCGGGTGGCGAATGAGTTGACCATGTTCGACGCTCATACAATGATCTTGGACAACGTCCAATCCAGCCGCTTCTGCAGCTCGTGCTGCCTCGTCGTTTCGAATTCCGAGTTGCATCCAGATTGCCTTCACGTCGTCACGAGTCACTACCTGCTCAACGATCATTGGAACCTCCTCGCTGGGGCGAAAGATCTCGACGATATCGATAGTTCTCGTAACATCGGCCAGTGAATCGTAGGCTTGTTCCCCAAATATCTCGTCCGCGGTCGGATTCACGGGAATGATTTCGTAGCCGTGACGCTGTAGGTACGCAGGCACGATGTGTGCTGCCTTCTCGTACGATGTCGATGCACCGACGACCACAACACGGTCGTAGCCGAGAATTCGACGGAGTCCGTCGGCGTCTTCGATGGGCATATACGAACTACTGGAGGCCGGAAAATCAGCGTGTCGTCTGATACCACTCCACTCTAAACAGCCAAGAGCCCGTCACTCAGCTGATCGTTCGATAAGCGTGTTGAACGTGTGAACTATCAGTGGACATCGTCTTCAGTCGGTACAACAAATCGGATTCAGTTTAGACATGATTGGCGAATCAGACATCTTTGACGGGGAGCGTTACGTTCCAACTCGGAATCGCACTTCGATCTCATCCGGGCCGATAACGGAGATTCCGTCATCCACCTCACTGACCGTATACTCACTGTCCTCGATTCGCTCTCGAACCCCATCGAGTGCCTCCGAATCTGGAAGAACCACCTCAAACCAGAACAGCCCTCTGCCGCCGACTGGCCCGGATCTGTGATGCCACGTATTTGCACCAATGTGGTGGTGGTAACCACCAGCAGCCATGAACACGGCAGCTGGCACTGTCGTTTGCACCTCGAATCCGATGCTGTCCACGTAGAAGTCTCGGAACGCCTCTAGCGAGGACACTTCGAGGTGAACGTGCCCCACGTCCGTTCCAGAAGGAAATTCTGAATCTCCTGTGGCGGCAGCTTCCATCGGGTCAAGATCGAGGGGATAAGTGCCCATACGGACCCGTCCGTTGTCGGCACGAGGCCACTCCTCCCGCGGGTAGTCTCGATAGATCTCGATGCCATTGCCCTCCGGGTCAGTCAGGTACAGCGCCTCACTGACGCCGTGGTCGGACGCGCCGCCGAGCTGCCAGTGGTCTCGAATGCGGGCTAACGCGTCACCCAGCGCCTGCCGTGATGGGACTCTGAACGCATTGTGGAAGAGGCCCGCTCCCGATCGGTGGCGGCCGAGTGCATCTTCATCACCTTCCAAGACGAGGAGCGGTGTATCCCCGACACCCAAAACGGAACTGGTGTCGGAGCGATGAAGCACGCTGAGCCCAACGACATCCCGGTAGAACTCGGTTAGCTCTTCGAGATCGTTGACGCGGAGTGCAGTCCGTCCGATGTGTGTCTCCTGTGGGATTACGTCTGTGGTCATTGAGGTCATATAGTGGTTGTAAGCGCTATATTATACGTCTGTGCCCCTCGACTGAGATGCGTCAGCGGAGGTGTCCTCTCGGTCGAACAGCACATGTTCGAGTGAGAGTGATCCAGGGCCACTCAAGACAAGCGCTATAGCGAGCAAGGCCAGCACGAGCGTCAATTCGATACCGCCACTTGTGGCCGGATATCCATTCGGAAGGTGGTAGAGAAGCGTCGCGACGAGCATGTCGACCGCGATCAGTGCGCTCGTGATTCGGACAGCTAGGCCGACCAGTAACAAGATACCGCCGACTAGTTCGAGGAGACCGACACCCCACGCAGCAATCGAGGGAAGTGGAACACTGAGGCTCGCCAAGAAGCCTGCGAAACCCCCAGGACCCAGCGGTTTCGGACCGATTCCGAAGACTTTGCCGACACCACCGACAAGCATCGGAATCCCGAGGGCTAGGCGAAGAAAGATCAGGCTCAACTGCGAAGCCGTCTCAGGTGAGTCTTGACGTGGCACGGTCTTGGCCATTACTCTTCCACCTCTGGCTGCCCGCCCGTCATCTGGACGATTTGGCCCGTGACGCCCTGGTTCGAGAGTAGGTGGAGCACTTCGTCGACGATGGCCTCCGGGGCCGTCCACGTCGAGAAGTCCGCGTCAGGCATCGCTTCACGGTTCCCAGGCACGTCAATGAGGTACGGAGCGACTGCATTGACCCGGGCGTCGAGTTCGACATCGAGCGACTCGGTCAGCGTTCGGACCGCGCCCTTACCGACGTCGTACGCGAGCGTGCCACCAACGGGGTTAATGGCGCGATCGGAGCTGAACAAGACGACGCCACTTTGCTCACTGAGGTGGTCCGCGAAGGCCTTGGCAGTCAGGAACGCCGTCGTCGCGTGGCGATTTAGTGCGGCTTGGAACGCGTCGCCGTCAGTATCGCCGATGCCGCCCATTGAGAAGCCGCCAGCGAGACCGACGATATGATCGACTGATCCGTGATCGTTGACGACAGACTCGGCCAAGGCTTCAACCGCTGCCTGGCTGGTCAGATCGACCTGGTAGTACGATACCTCTTCGGCGTGCTCAGCGCGGGTCTCGACATCTTCTCTCCCGGCGTCGTCGAAGTACGTACCGATGACATCGGCACCGTGGTCAACGAGCTGGTCCGTCACGTACGGGCCCATGTTGCCGGTGGCACCGGTCACAAGCACCGTCGAGTTCTGTAGTTCCATTGCATTACGTAGTTTGTACTCAAACCTATATATAGATCAGGCAACAATAACGTGACCAGGTAAAGCCAACCCAACCACCGGCGGCCGAACCCGACAACACTGCTATAGGAGTGTTGACTAACCGTACATTCGGAGAGCTAACTCTTTCCGGAGTCTGAAGACGCAGGAATCCCAAGCGATGGGCGTTTCAGATTTGTAGTCTACTACCGAGTGACTAGACCTGTCGGGTACGGGTAGTCACACAGCATCAGTTTGGTGGACTGCTGGCCATACCAAGTGATGTTACCTGTCTTGACCGCGTCTAAAGTCGCGAAACCCCAAGCGGAGTTACTGGACCGAGAATCCGCCATCGACGGGGAGTGGCTGCCCGGTCACATACGACGCGTCCTCGGAACAGAGCCAGACCACCGCGGAGGCGATCTCTTCTGGCTGACCGAGTCGCCTAGCGGGGATTCCGGCGATCGTTTGCTCCGTGGCTTCCGAGTCCTGTTCGCCTGAACGGGCGACCATGGGCGTATCGATGACCCCCGGAAGCACCGCGTTCACCCGGAGGCCGTCGCTACTGAACTCGACGGCCGCCGACTTCGTCAACCCGACGACGCCGTGCTTGCTGGCGACGTACGGGCTCAGGTTGGGAAATCCGAGAATGCCAGCGATCGAGGACGTGTTCACGATGGCTCCCCCGCCGCTTTCCAGCATGGCCGGAATCTCCTCGCGCATCGCAAAGAACACGCCGTTGAGATTGATATTGAGGACCTGGTTCCAGTTCGCGTTGTTCTGTTCAGAAAAACTGACCTGATCACCCTCGATACCGGCGTTGTTGAACGCAAAATCAAGGCCACCGTACGTATCGACTGCCGTTTCGACCGCTGCAGCGAGATCGCTTTCGTTGGTTACATCAGTCTTGATGAACGTCACCTCGCCTCCCTCGGACTCGATCTGAGAGACGGTCTCCTCACCACCCTCCACATCGATATCAGCGGCGACAACGCTCGCGCCTTCCTCTGCGAACCGCCGTGCAGTCGCGCGTCCGATGCCCGACGCCGCGCCCGAAACCAACGCGACACCGCCGTCAATACCGTTCATTCGAGATCACCCGCGAGTTTGACGATATCACACTTCTGCTCAACGATCTGGTCCATCATGCACGGACCCATGGTGCCGTCATCGGTCACAAGCACCGTCGTATTCTGTCGTTTCATTGCATTACCTAGTTTGATCCCCAACCCATATATAGCCCAAGCAACAAGAGTGTAACCAAGGAATGGCGACCCAACCACCATCGACTGACACTACCGAAGCCACCAAGGCTGAACAACGGAATGCGGACGTCTGCAACGTCGTGGGCTCGATCGAGGAAATGGGTTCGAAATGGAAACTCATCGTCCTCAACGACCTACGTGACGGTGAAAAGCGGTTCAACGAACTCAAGCGCTCGACGGGCGCGAGTTCCTACACGCTCTCGCGAGTCCTCGACGACTTAGTGGAACAGGGGTTCATCGAGAACCGCAAGGAGTTCGAATCGCCAGTCGCGAGCTATTACACGCTGACAGAGAAAGGCGATGCCCTCTGTCCCGTGTTCGAGTCCCTTGACGCCTGGGGCGAGGACTGGCTCTGAATTCGACGATCTCGTTTGTGCCGTTACGTGATTCGGATGCCGGTGCGCTGATGAAATACTTCGGTACGGTCGCTGGTGAAGATGAGTACAAGTATCGGGGGATTGAGTGCCGTCAGCGAAGTACGTCGTATATCGATTTTAACGTTGTAATAAAGGAGTTAGCGTGTAGGAAAATGATAATAGACTTGATTACTGAAGATCAGTAGGCGCGACAAGCTTGAGATGAGGTTGCACCTGGTCAGCAATCTCTAAAAGTTCAATCGTCTCGGACTCTACATCGTAGTGCACGATCCCAGCAGCAACTAACTTCGGGAGATGCGTGTGATGAAGGCCAGTAAGAATTCGCTCGTAGTGCTCGTACGTGGATGTGTCTTCCCAGATGGCGATTTGTTCGGCGAGATCCCCGAGTGAGATTGCCCCAACTTTTTGCGAGAGATAATGAAGCGTATATCGTCGATGGTCACTCGCGAGAAGGTCAAAGATGGTTGTCGGAGTGGGCTCACTCATAGCAGTGCTGCTTGTCGATGTATTTGGCGTTTTAGTCTTCATAATGTTTGTAATCTTTACTCAGCCTACGCCACAGTACGCAACTCGCCAGCTTCTCTCCGACTTCAGCGGAGTAGGTGCCACTATGAAGTACCAATGCATAAAGATTCGCAATCTGTTAACTAACAATGATATAATATATCTATTGTCATAATCTGACCTCTCTCACCGAACACAACAGTTCATGGCACTTATTCTTCGAGAAACTCGGGATCATACGTGCAGCCATCAGTACGATTCTTGGCAATTTCGACCGTCCAATTCGGTGCATCGGTGACCGGGAGGGTAATTTCCCACGTGCCTTCGATTGCTGCTCCGGCTGCAAACGCCTCCAAAATGAGTGTTTCAAGGTCATTTTCAAAAGTGGCTGTTGCCTTACCTGCCGCTTTGATGTTGTCAGTAGGATCCATAGATATCATGGAGACGCAGTGCCAGAGTACTTGCGATCCCCATTCAAGAGAGACGCATCATAGGAATATACTCTCATCGGTACCAACTATTCCCGAGGGTACTACAACCACGCACTATATTTTGGATAAAATTCGAGTTTCATCGTCCAGTTGAACTCCAGCAATGAGACTCTCGTCATATCGTTTCATGCTTCAGAATCTTCTGTAGGCTGGAGGCAGCTACTGTATCAGTTACAATCTGTTTCTGCAAAAGCTCAGTTACCAACGCTATTGATCGTTAATCGTTTCGAGAACCGTCTCAACGGTCGAATGGTTCCGATAGCGGATCATCTCCGACCGTGCATCGTACTCGATCACGCCACGATTTTCCAAGTGCGGCAAATGCGTGTGAATCAACTCTGTTCGTAGTGACTCAATCTCCCATGCTTCGTATTCCGTTCCTTCGAACGCTTGTGATTCCGCTCCGAACGTGCGACAGAGCGCATCGACAGGGATCGTGTTCTCTTCTCTGTCAGGGAGTTCTCGAAGCGGTTCACGTCGAAATGGGTCTTTGAGTGCGGTGAACACTCGATTGAGCTGAGCGCTGGTCGGATCACTGTTGTCCGTGTCTGCTGGATTGTTCTCACTTGTCATAGTCATTATTTGATGGTGAAGTGCAGCACCACGTCACCGCATACTATAGAACCGCGCTATCGCTAGTTACTACGCGATAAAATACTACCAATAAACGCCTGATTGCTACACTGTAATAGGCGACGATCAACTATAAATAATTTTTTAGTCTCGAGACAACTCATACCATGGTTTCACCCCGTATCGCTCGTATTCGTTTTCGTGAGCTGTCGATGAGTGATTCTCTTATCTCCAATACATATCAGACTAGTAACATAGGTTAATATGTCATACTAGCTTCAGATTAAGCATGCTCACTCGATCACTACTACATCGGATAGAACGAGATCACTACCAACTCTGGTGATTAACTGAGACCAGCAGCGTTCTATGAATCCAAGTTAGAAACGGAAACCGTGCGATCAGAATGAACCGTAACTCGGTAGCCGATATACTCGAAGCTCACCTCTGGCGACCCATGCTGGTAGAGATCTTCAAGTGCGTCGGGGTCGATGGCCTCGTAGAGGGGTGTTGCAGGTTTCGTCCCATTCGCGTCGGCTACTGCCGTTACCACAGTACCGGTAATCGATTCGGTGTCTGCGACTTTGGTGCATATCAATGGCTCTTGCTGTGAGGATGATGAGTTGGACATATCCTCTGTGATGGATGTTGTGCTCATAGTTATTCAGGTGGTGAATGGTAACATAGACCATCATTCTTCAAGCAATCTTGGTGGTTCGAAGATCCTCTCACCCCGATAACCGTCTACGCCTACCACCAACACATAGCCCTCGCTGCTCACAACCTCTCGGACCCAGTTGGGCAGGCGACCGGGTAGACACAAGGTGCTCACCCGGACGTGAATACCCCATGTTTCAAGTGGAAATCAAAATCATAGACAACAACATCAGCTATCTTGACAGTCCATTGCCACCACACCATATTTCCGGAGTAAATCGATGGTACACCATCGGAAAACGTTCTCTCCTGACACATTCACTCTTGCTCTCACAGACTGTCCCACGGGGTCGCTGCTGGACGTCGAGTTTGTCCAGGCACCAAAGAGGACAGTCCCATCAGCAAGATCACGCCGAAATTTAAGCCGTGCTGGTCGGCAAATTTGACAGTCCCTTTTGTGTGTCCGTCGGCGCACACGGCGCCATACTGCTGGATAATCTACGTGCTGGATCATTGGCTGTTGCATTCACTCTCACTGAAAATACGGTGTCTCGCCGAAGACGGCACCCCCGTGGTACGCTTGGGTCGGCACCCATTCTGTCGTCCAAGTTGGCACCCAGATTTGCGTGATGACTGTGAGCACCCCAAACAGTATTGCTACTGGCGCTCCTCTCACGTCGCTCATTGGATCTCGTCGTCCTGTCCCAGGGAGACGGACTGTCAGAATTCGTCGCACTTGGAGACTGTCCTGTGCTGTCTCACAGACCGTTGTGTCTGAGGCTATTCTCCCAACGAACGTCATTGGAATTCGGCTCTCGACGAGAGTTGCAAGGTTAAGATCCCCACTACCGTATGGCAATCCGCTGCTCTTTTCACGCGGGGAGCAGCAGAACATGGAGCAGGGACATTTCCTTGCTTTGAGGGTGATGGATGGACCTTCATGGCCACCAACATCCTTTCATCGTTGATACGGCTCCTCGATAGGGTCCTGTTCACGATGAGCAGGTCCTACAAAGCAGTGGTAAGTGATTCTGGTGCTATCACTGTGGGATCAAAAAGAGAAGTCCAACCGCGAGAAGTAGCAAAATCAGCAGAACAAGGTGGTAGGAATTGTCGAAGTATCGATGAACTCTGGTGAGCCAATTGATCGATTAGAGTAATTGCCTTGGAAGCCTTGTTTTTGATCGCCCGGTTTTGTTATGAAGCAAACCACATTCTCAGTCAAATAATCATGCTGTTGGACTCACACTCTGCAGCCAGCAAGGAATTCTCGTCAGTTACCATATTATACTACCACATTGGGTCGACTTCTGCACAAATCCATAAGCGGAAGTGAGCACCCCACGGTAGTTCCAACTCAATCTGTGCGTGGCGGTTACCGGTTGCTATCGATCCAGACTTTGAACTTTTGGTAGTCCTTTGCGCCGGCCTGATCGGCGATACTTCGGAGCGTGCCTGCGCTGAGTTCATCGTGGAGTGGGACGGGCACGGTTCGGGCGTCCGAGTTGTGACCCTCTGGTGGTTCCCACCGGAGGATTGCGTGGTCCCCCTCGTGTGTGCTTCCACTCGTAGATTCCGCTGTTGACCATTACCTTTACGACATCCTTTCCAGAAAACGGCGCATATGACATCGTCGTCGGGAAAAATCAGTCAAAGATCTCCGAGTCGTCGAGAGACTCGGACGTGTTTCGTTCAGGAGTAATCCCCATCTCGCGGAGATCCTCGTCGCTCGGAGGTTTGCCTTCGCCATGGTAGCCCTGGAGTGCTTCATCGAGATTTTCGAGGGCCTTCTGGCGGGTTTTTCCTTGGCTGGCAACGCCCGTTTCCTCGTCCTTTGCAACCCACCACTTGTCTTCGCGAGTGAGCGTAATTGTGGTACCTGTCGGCGGTTCGTGGTTGGTGCTCGAATCCGTACTCATGATTCACCCTCCGGTGTCAGACTCCACGCGAGCGAAGTGCCGATTTTCTTGCTTTTCACCATTTCCTCGTCTTGGAGTTGCCGAAGTCGGTAGTCAGCACTGGGCCGTTTGATCTCCAGTTCGTCGGCGACTTCGCTTGTGGCCGCTGGTTCGTGCTTCCGTACGTCGGCGACGACTTCGTCGTCGGTGTGCTTCGCGGAGAAGCGCCCGCGTTCGTCACGTTCGCTTGTACTCATACTCGAGAGCACGTGCTCTAGGGAGAGAAGTCCATCTACTCCGGAGTAGATGGCAAATATTCAGGGTGGAAGGCGATCAAAAAGTGGAAACTAGTGACGATCAATTGCTCGAACATTGGTTAATTGATTGTTCCTGTTCCCGTCAGTGTGATCTATGACTGTCCGGCGCATCCTGATTGAGGGAACGACACCCCCCGATAGTGTCTCGATCAGGTTGCTCATGCAGAGTCCGTCTCGGGAGTGACATCACCCAGATCCTCAATAAATTTTTTAACTATTTTCCCCTCAGCCCGGTGCAGGGTTTCACTACAGGTAGATTTCGCAATGCCGAGCTCATCTGCAAATTCAGTTAACGAGCAGCGTCTCGGGGTGTCGTAATAACCGCGTTTGGCTGCTCCGTGGAGAATCTGTAGTTGACGGCTTGTTAATAATTGTTCAGCCTCGATCTGTTGATAGATATCATTGACCGTGAATGGGATCCCGAATGATTCGAGCTGTGCGCCGAGTTCAGACAGTCGACGTTGCGGTGCAGTGACCTCCCATTCAAGCTGGCCGTCTATGAGATGAAACGGCATTTCGAGCGGAATCCCTGCC
Organism: Haladaptatus sp. HS23; assembly: GCF_056892285.1. Taxonomy (NCBI): domain Archaea; kingdom Methanobacteriati; phylum Methanobacteriota; class Halobacteria; order Halobacteriales; family Haladaptataceae; genus Haladaptatus; species Haladaptatus sp. HS23. The sequence goes on from NZ_JBXGLH010000006.1 coordinate 274,881, forward strand.
TCTTGTGCAGAGAAGAGTAACAGAGGCATCGTCGTCTCAAACTGAATCAGCGCGGTATTGTCCTGCTGTTGGAGAAGATCCATTTCAATGACCGCCTCATTGGCAGCGAATTCGGCAAGCACCGATTCTAATTCCTCCGCGGTCACTTCAGTAAGGGCGACGCCCGCGTGATCACTGGGAAATGCCGCCAGAATACGGAACTGTACCTCTGGGTGAGTGCGTGAGATATCTCCGATCCAGATTCCTTCCGGGATGGTGAGGGTGAGGTTTGCTCGTGGCATCGTCGTTCAGGTGAACATATTCGGTCTCGATTCCAATTAGTATTGCCGAACATGTTCGTGCTCCCTAGAGATTCCTACTCAATCTCCTTCCGAACATCATCGGCGGAACAACCATTCTTCTTCCTTTGTAATGGGTACTTGATGAGTGTAGAATCTATCGACGACGGAGTGTACGAACTCGATGCGCGCGAAATTGACGGTGAACCGTTTAGCAAAATCATGTCCGCATTGGAAAATCTCGATAAAGACGAGACACTCGTGCTCATCAATAGTTTCGAGCCAAAGCCACTGTACAATGTCCTCGAACAGTGGGGGTTTAGCCATGAAACGACGAAACAAGCGGCCGACGAGTGGCGTGTTTCAATTACTCATATCTGACCGGACATGTTCGGAACAACACCTTCATCGAGAGCTACTATAGTAAGATATGCATGTCCAATCAGACACTCGATCTCCGTGATGTCCCGCCTGCGGAGCGCCATCCGATGATCCACGATGCATTTGACGACCTAGAAAGCGGCGAGACGATGACGCTGATCAACGACCACGAGCCGAAGCCGCTGTTCTACGAGATGCAAGCGGAGGTCGAAGAGTTCGACGCCGAGCGGTATGAAGTCGAACAACGTGATGTGAACGAATTCGTCGCGAAACTTCCCAAGAAATAGGCGACGACGAATAGTAGTCTAACCACCGACATCCGGTTACATAATGACTTCTATATCCTCGATTTCAGTCGCATGTTCTATATGTCCAGAAATATCCGAATATGCTATGATCTGTCATCGTCAGCGGGATAAGTGACACATCCATTGAATATCTCCGCGAACCGAGTCAACTCGTGCTCATTAGCGCGATCAGCATCGAAGATACCAATGATTTCACAGCCACGAGCGATGAGCCGATCGGCGACGATTCGTCGATTACAGCGCCAGTAAACGGCCTCGGCACAGACAATCACCGGCACGTTGGTCTGAGCGAGCGCGACCAACTTGTTCAGTGGCATCTGAAACTCATCAGTGAGCGCGTAGTCAGCGTAGGCTCGAAACGAGTCGTTCTCCTATTCGCTATTCGGTGAATCTACTTCTGTTTTTAAAGGTTGCTCACCGAGCGTTTCGAGATGGTGGTAATTGATTCCGTTCCCGTTGAGAGTCGCGACCAGCGCGTCAGCATCGAACTGGCGATTCCGCTGCGAACCGAGAAACCGACGAATATTGACCACGAGAGTGATATCGTAGGCACGGAGTATCGAGATGAATTCCTTGATCGAGTGTGAAGAGTGTCCGAAGGTGTACACGCGGGTCACACAGGCTAGTAAAGAGGAGAGTAAAGTAGGCGCTCTGGTGGGAAAATATAGTTTGCCGAGATGCACGGGGAACTGGCTCAGCTTCTATGCTGTCCCAGAAATAACGATGATCGTGCGTAGGACTCCCCGTGAACACGAAATTGCAGAATATGGGAATCTGTGTGCTGAATTATGATTGGAGTCGCCAGATAACGGTGATGACAGCGAGCTCTGTCTCAAGCGTGTCGTATTCGTAGCCACGGTCAGCGAGCTGCGGATACAGGTGCTGTGGCGCTCGGTCGTTGAGTTGAACCAATACTACCTCGTCGTCCAACTGGACTAGACGTTTGAGCGTATTCTGAAGTGGTTGCGGCGGTGGCAGGTCCCGAGCATCGAGTACTTCTCGTGGTCGATCGGCGGGCGCATTCGTTTCCGTAACGAAGTTTTCGGCGGTAGCCATGTCTTCAACATCGTACCGAGTCACTACGGGCACTTCGCCGAAGATGTTCGTTACTCGGTGTTTGTCTTGACGGTGAACGGGCTGTCTGGTCCCAATGAAGCGTCGAGCACGTACTGCACCCGTCCGTGCCACCTATCGTAGCATTTCTGGTGCTCTTCATCAGAGACTTCGCCAGCGATGAATCGCAAGATGGGGTCGACTGTGCTGTCGCGTGGTTTTCCGTATCTAGACTGTGTCAAATCTGTCTGTATAAAACAAAGTGGGGATGATAAATAGAACTTCATCGAAATAACAGCTGCTGCCAATACAATCAATGTGGAAAAACATATCGGCCCTATTCAGATCGAACTCACATCTGTTGTTACTGACGACCTCGACGCGGTTCTCACTTACAAACAGCGTGTGGCGATTTTCGAGATCATGCGAACGACGAATGTGCTTTCCGGACGCCAGAAAGGATCTAAAGTGGTAGCGACGACCGGCTTTACACTGGATCTCGCTGTCGTCGGAATATTCCCCGTTGTAACCGTGATTAAGCACTAGTGGCGGACCGAACTCAAAACGCAGTTTGATTACTTCGAATCGACCGTTCGTTGAGACGAAGCGAACATGTTCGGCGGTTCGCTTTCGGTCGACAGTGACTGACCTATATCTATGGCGAGCGTATTCCACGAAGATGCCAAGTCTGTCATGGATCGCATCCATCACAGCTCTTGGTCGACGGCCCTCGAAAAACATGAGCATGCTGACGACCGCGCCCTCGTCCTCGCGCAGGCAATCGATGCCGTAAATTACATGGCGACAGCTCACCACATGAACGTGGTCACGCACGCAAATCACGACCATTCCAGCGAATTCTTGTTTCGAGCCCTCACCGACGAATTCGATGACGATCTCGAATGGAAGTATATCGATCGTGTGGGTGTAGCATACACGTGACTCGTACCTATGTCGAGTAACTCTGAATTAAATATGTGGACGAACTCACCTCACTTACCATCCATTGTGCCATCCAAACTGGACGAGGAAGCTCCTGAAGCGGTTAGTCGAGCAATTCATTGTCGCGGAGAAGAGCTGAAACAACGAGAGTTAGAGCGGGCCTTCAGCAGGCTTACTGCACGGTGTGATCTTACACAGCAACAACAAGAAATAATCGAACACATGGCATCTGCTATCGTTGACGGTATCTTGGCTACCCCGGATTCAGCGTTGGAGCACACATCTGCGTACGATGCGAGAACGGTACGAGCGGCAATCGAACTCTTTGACCCAGATCGAGAAGACTCTTCGTAATAGATGCCCATCGGAATTTCGGTCAATCAACGAGATATGTAGAGATTCTATTAGGAGATGAGAACACGAGTTGTACCCTCAGATTAAGTCATTCGAGGCGCGTCGCGACCAGTTTGATCTCTGTTCCAGCGAGGGCTTTCGATACTGGACTGCCTTCTTTTGCTTCCGCGGCATGTTCACGGAACGCGTCTCCGTTGATATCAGGAACCCTTCCTTCGACCGTGAGTTCGACACGCGCGATGGCCAGCTCATATGAGTCAAGCTGCATCTCGGCTTCGGTGTGGAGGTGCTCCGGTTCATATCCGGTTTCACCGAGCATCAACGAGAGAGCCATCGCGTAGCACCCTACGTGGGCTGCACCGGTCAACTCACTGGCACCTGCTCACCAGTGGTCGTGCCGAAGATGTTCGGAACAATCGTCATGCATTCCTGGAGGCAACCAATGAATAGTGCCAATGGTAGAGTACCTCAATTACATGATTTTAGACGATCACGGATGGACTATCGACGATGGGGCAGAGTTGTTCGAGAAAGCGAAGGAAGCAGACCTCGGCGACGAGAACTACGGCACGCTCGACGCGAACAAGGGCGAGTACATCCTTGAGACAGCGGGAGCGGCGGGATACGACTGGCCATTTTTGTGCCGGGCTGGGTATGCGTCAGTTGCGCTGCGATTCTCGTCGAGAGTAAAATCGAGATGGACATGCAACAAATCCTCCAAGAAGAAGTCAGTGAGAAAAATGTCTGACTCACCTGTATCAGTACACCAGTATCAGACGAGGTCGAGATCGTCTACAATGCCAAGCACTCGATTACTTACAGAACCGCGTGATCTAAGGAGAGAGCATCCACGTCGAATTCGATCGGGATATCTGTATTGGAAGTTCGAGTACGTCGCTGAGTGGGAGGAACTCCCGCAAGACGAAAACACTGGCAATCAGATAGTTCCGTGACACCTCGTATAGATGATCGAACGGCACTCACACAGACAACCCATACAGAAATCGAAACACATGATCGTCGTTTCAAACCGCGTTCAGATTGCTGACTCACACGCTGAGACGTTCATCCAACGACTCAAAGACAACTACGGGATCGAGGAACAACCGGGATTTCTCGGACTCAGACTGCTCGCCCCACTAGATGCCGAGACGTATATCACGATGACCTTCTGGGAGTCAGTCACGGATTACGAAACCTGGAAGGACGATGAATCATTTGAGCGAGCGCACTCGGACCGTTCGTCTGAGAGGGTGTTCACTGCCCCAAACGAGATAGAGATTCACGAAATCGTGGTTGAACGGGAACCAGAATCGAATACACAACCACCGTCACGAGACTGAGACGCGACTATACCAAGTACAAAACCATGAACCGAATCGATTCTCCTCCCTGTTCGCGTTTCCCTAGGTTACTTGCCGGGACAGCCATGGGAGTGTACTTTCTGTTGGTCGTCGGCGTGACGAGTACTATCACCGATGCAATCGTGCTCTGTTCAACATGGCCACTCTGTAGTGATGGGTTGGTCGTTCCGGTCTCACTTGAGGGCTGGGTAGTATTCGGTCACCGTATAATCGCGGTTCTCGTCGGTTTGCTTGTCCTCATCACGGGTCTCGTAGCCGTTCGTGACCACCCTTCGCGCCGTGTCTTGGTAGCGCTTGGAATCGCTGTCCTCCTCTATCCGGTACAGGTGATTTTTGGGGCATTTATCGCTATTATGGGACCTCAGATATTGATTATCACGTTGGGCAGTGTGTCATTTGTCGCGTCAACCATTCATCTCGTTGTTGGCCTCACCATCTTCGGTGGGTTACTCGCTGCACTCATATGGACACTAGAGGAAGACACAGGCGTCCCGGATAACGAACCTGTGACCCCATCAAGCAATCTTGATCCTATTGAGAATTCGCTTGATACGAACCATCCTCTGATTCCAGCATGGAGTGATGAACCACTTCGTCGTACGAGGATGACTGTCACAGCGTACGTTCAGTTGATGAAGCCGCGACTGATGTGGCTGCTATGCCTCGTCGCCGTAGCGGCCATGGCGCTTGCGGGTGGCTCTAATCTCACGTTTCGCGTCGTCGTGGTGACTCTCGCTGGCGGCGTACTCGCTATTGGTGCGTCGGGCGCATTCAATCACGCATTCGAGCGGGATACCGATCGGCAAATGCAACGAACGAAAGACCGACCCCTTGTTGTGGATCTCGTGTCCGTTTCTAATGCGATTGTGTTCGGGCTTCTTCTGTCCAGTGCGTCGCTTGCGTTGTTTGTGTCGGTCAATCTCCTCGCTGCTCTCCTCGGTCTCACGGCTATCCTCTTCTATTCAGTCGTGTATACACTCCTGTTGAAACCGAACACTCCTCATAGTACGGTTATCGGGGGGTTCGCAGGTGTGCTTCCAGCATTCATCGGCTGGGCCGCCGTCACCGGCACGATTGGCTTCGGAGCAATTGCTCTTGGGTTACTGATCTTCGTGTGGACACCAGCGCACTTCTATAATCTCGCACTCGCCTACAAGGAGGATTACGAGCGCGGTGGCTTCCCACTAATGCCGATCGTGCACGGTGAGACAGCGACACGGCGACACATCGCTTCGTATCTCACTGCGACGTTCGCAGTGGCTGCAGCAATGACTGGCCTTCCGTCGCTCGGGTGGGTGTACGCGCTGACCAACGTGAGCGTCGGCGCTATCTTTCTCTGGGCAGTTGTCCGTCTTCACTATGAGCAGACAACGAGTGCAGCGTTTCGGGCATTCTACTCATCAAACGCATACCTCGGTGCAGTCCTCCTAGCTGCCACATTGGATGCAATAATTGTATAGATTTGATAATATTGGCACTAATTCTTTTCTAGTGCGGGACCTCTGACACCATGGACGAACGAATTCGGGACGAGACCAACATTTCATCGACATCGAATGAATTCAATGGCAGACGATCCATCGCTGTTCTCCGATTCTAACGATATTGCATTTATCGATCGCGTATCAGTCGGTGATGCAATCGGCCATCCTCCACGATCTACAATATCTGTGTGATCTTGTCACCGATCACATGAACATGTTTGGGGGTAGCATCAGGGTAGTGGAGCGCCTCCAGTCAAACATGGCCAAATTTCCGTCCCCGTTCGGTGGGAATGATGGTGGACTGTTTGACGAGTATGACGAGTTCGTCCCCGAACACATTCCTGATGTGGGGCCGTTCCTCGAAGGACACAACGTTCTCACTGACGAGGGCCACAGCTTGTTCCACGAGCTGACGGAGAAATTGTTCGAAGAGCGTGGTGTCTATGATATGACGTTCGGATACAACCTCACCCGACTCAATCTCGACCATCGGCATCCGGGTGCAGGGTATCGCTACGCCGAACAGAACGACGACTCGACCGTGCTTCGAGCAGAGTTCACACCGACGACACCATTCTGTCCCCAGAGTCACACGCTTACCCTGGGTTCATTCCGTGCATGGAACGGGTTGAGCGACCAGCATGAGTACGACCTCGTTCGGGTGCGAGTCCATTCCATGCATCACAAGAGCACGGCGATCAACGAACAGCTGGAAGAGCTCGAGGGGAAGTATCTAGAGACTGGATCCGTTATGATGGTTCACGAACGAAGTGGAGATATCGGCTCGAACCCGATGGAACGGGCCATGCGAGAAGAGGATCCCAGCCGAGGCCCACAAGCACCTTTCTAGCAGAGGAAGAGCGCCTTCGAGTGATTTCAAGGAATCACTCGGACGGAGTTCCTATCCTGGAGGATGTCATAGAACGATTACCGTATCACCAATGGAGGATGGGTGAAGCGTTAGATACAGGAAAAGTATTTATAAAACTGTCGATGGTATGATATATAGTTTCTCGTGAAAACCGAGTTACCATCGTCTTCGGGGTGTTGTCACTCGTTATTCTATACGTCATGGCGACGTTAATTCACCTACCGACGTGGGTGGGTGGGAATTGCCGAAGTCATCGTCATCGGCGTAATGATTCCGAAACTCATCAACGGTACGTATACAGAATATACAGAATATACAGAATAAATCCCACTCATGCCGACGGTGTCGGGAGATTTTAATTTGCATACTCGATGAACGTCGTTTCACTCGAGGGAGTGTGGAACGAATGGGGTGTTTCTCTGAATTAGTCACGTCGTGTTAGCTTCAACTCGTGCTTTCTGAGGCATATAAGTCAGATATCCGAACAGTTCCAAGAACCCGTATACAACTCCTCGAAGTTTCGCCGAGAGCAGGGTACGATTGGTGGCATCCCAGTGGACATAGTCCCCGACTGTCGACCAGAAAACTAAAGGGTACAGGTCAGTGCCGCTCTCAGAATATGGTTGGCAGACACGTTACTACCGTCCCTCTGATGGTGGCTCCCGCAGCTCCGGGGAACAGTTCTGTTCAGCCGATCCGGACGTAGATGTGAGAATACCTCGAAGCCCGTACGGGCTGTGATCGCGAATTACGAATAGCATGTTGATGACGAACAGTCCGAAGCCAACCGTCGCCGAGAGTCCGCTGACGACTATGAGGATGGAGGGGAGCATGAACCAGTCCGAGAGGACAATGAGCCCCGTTCCAACAACCACTGCAACAAAATCGGCAGTTGCGATACGTGCATCGTAGAGGTCGTCTATCATCGGCACAGGTTCGTAACCGAGGAGGTCGCTGTAGCGGTGGACCCAGATGATGAACGGGACGATGTGATAAAGTGTACCCAGTACGACAAAGCCGATGATCCCAAACACGAGTAAGTGAGCGGTTCCAGGTGCTCCGAACAGTGTCAGTCGAGAAAGCGGATCCGTGAGCCATGTCGACGCCGTGAGTCCAGCCCAGAGTGCCATCGCCGGAGTGACGACCGCGTACCGTGACAGCATCGGCGTCCATTCGACTTGCGTCTCGTATAGTCGACGAGCCAGAATCACGCTAAATGCGAGCAGGCTGATGACCAAGAAAAGCCCACCCACACGAGCGAGCGTCGCCACAGAGAGAAAGCGTCCCAGTGCAAGGGCGATGACGCCGATAGGATAGCCGACTTCCTCGACGTGCTGAAGATACTTGTCGATTCCGTGGAAGTTGGTCTGTGTAAACATTGTCCCGAGCTGGTAGAGTGCGCCCAAAACGGTGGTGAGAACCGCCCCGAACACGGCGAGCGTAGCGTGAGTTATGACGACGGATGATCGGGAGATGCCGAGTTGATCGAATACTGGATACGTGAAATCGACCGCAAGAAGGTAGCCGAGCACGGTAAGCACCGCGAAGTAACCGAGTGCGAGTGCGAAGTGGCGTTCGGTGACATCGAGCGAGTCGATGGTGAGGAACGTCCGACTGATGTTGTAGATGAACACCCAGAATCCGGTGATCATGACCCCGCCGAAGATAATGAGCCACGAGAGGGATCCCCAGAGCAACGTTACGACGAAGCCAAGCAGTCCGACAGTGACGAGCCAGAGCTGGACGACTGCGAGCTGGCGTGAGTGTAATTCTGCCCCGGACCAGACCGGAACGAACTGCGTCATCGCACCCATGATGGTGATGCACACCCAGCCTGTGAGCAGGAGATGCACGTGGGCGAGTGTCCCGAATCCAGGAAACAGACCAAGGGCTCCGAAGACGCCGGTGATCCCACCGAGCAGCAGAAAACCGAACCCGATCACGAAATGTCGAAGCGGGACCGTCATTGGCGGCTGTTGGTCCGTCTCTAATTCGCCTGGAATAGCGCTCATAGCATTCGGTACGGATCGTATCTCCCTTGCTCTGATTCCGAAGATGTTCGGAACAGCTTTGAGCGTAGTCAGGTATACAGCCGTCAGAGGGTTATAGACCGCTTCACACACAGTTCCTTTTGTTCAATATACGTGGAATTGGCTGCTCAGTAGATGTGTGAATATACCGCTGTTACGGAGTAGAGCACATATGCAGATATAATGAAAGGTGTGTGTCTGTTGTGTAGCCATGAATTATCCGACTAGTAACAGCTACGGATAAAGCAGATGCAGTTGCTTGGCTTTCCGTATCTATACAGTGCCACGTGAAGAATTTCCTTTGAAAATGAGGAAATTATTACTGATGTGAGCTTCCTGTAACAGTATTTTCGGCTGGCGTATCAGGAGACCTACGAAAGGCCAGGAAGAGTGCGAACGCCAGTGGCGAGAGTAACGCGGCCACGAAACTCCCGCCGAGTGCCAGTTCACTTGAAGAGATATTCGCCGCTACGTCCTTCGGTTCGTTGACGACTACCGCACCCTTCATTTCCCCTCCTCGATGAGCTTCACAGACGTACTTTTCGACACCCCCTTTGCGGAAGGTATAGGTGAATGTCGCATCCGCATCGCCGTACAGGTCACTCACAAACGATCCGTCTTCGGCGACGACATCGTGGATACCATTTCCCGACCACCGCCACGTCACGGTCGTGTCGGGGTCGATTCGAATCGCCGCCGGTTCGAACCCGTACGGCCCGCCGTTCGCCTGCGCGCCGACTTCGATCGTGACGTCGTCTCTGTCGGTCATATCGACCGTCTTGTCGAAGTTATCGACGCCGTCGAACCATCCTCCGTACGCTGGTTCGGTCGCTTCGTTTTTGTCCGTCGCTCCGGGCAGAGCAGTATTACCGACGAGAACGATACCTTTCATTCCCATTGCACGATGGGGTTCACAGTAGTATCGATTGATACCGTCGGCCTCGAACGTGTGTTCGAACGTCACCCCGGCCTTTTCCTGAAGATCGCTCTCGAACGACCCGTCCTCTGCGACGACGTTGTGCATCCTGCCGTTTCCCGACCACTGCCAAACAACCGTCGTGCCGGGATCGATTCTGACCGCCGCGGGGCCGAACGCGTAAGTACCGCCGTTGCCCTCCGCACCGACCACGACGGTGACTTTCTTCTTGCCGGTTTCGTCGACAACGGTGGGCGATTCACCGGCTACCGGCGGTACCAACGAGAGCGCCGCGATGGCCGCACCACCGTGGAGAACGTCCCGACGTCCGAGGTTTGTCATGGATTCATCCCTCGTACCCCGCGTACTCCATCAGGTTGGCGAAGATATCGGTGTTCATTGCTTCCTTGTAGACGACCGCTGAGAGCATCCCGCCCGGATAGGACGCACCGTTTCTGACGTGGTCGACCTTGTGGCAGTGCATGAGGTAAATGCCGGGGTCCGCGTCCGCCTCGAACTCGATGGTATAACGTTCTGCCGGTGAGACGTTCACCACGTCCTGTGGGAACTGCATCGCCTCGGGATAGTCCGCGCCGTCCTTTTCGACGATGTGAAACCGATGGTTGTGGATGTGAAGCGGATGTGACATAAAACCGGCGTTGACGAAGTGAATCCGAACGGTGTCACCCGACTCCACGATGAACGGCGTCCCGTCTTCGGGGTGAAGAGTCCGCGGCGCGCTCTTTCCGTTGACGGTGAACACGTCGGGGCGACGGTTCGTGAGGTCGAAGGTCGCGTCTTCGCCGGCGTACGCCCGCGAGAGTCGTGAATCCCACTCCCGGACGGTCGCGAAGTACTCCTTGTCGGCCTCTTCGTACCCCTTCGGATCGACGCGAAGGATGCCGAACATCCCCATCTCCATGTGCATCGGCGTCTGGAAGTGACAGTGATAAAGATGCGTCCCGGGGACATTCGCCGGGATGGTGTACGTGTGTTTCTTCCCCGGCGCGGCGGTGATACCCGTCGTCGTCGGCACGCCGTCGTTCTCCCACGTCTTCCGGACACCGTGAAAGTGCAGGGTGTGGGGGTTCTTCATGTTCGTGTTGTCGAGCGTTATCTTCAATTCGTTCCCCTCCGTCGTTCGGAGGACGGGTCCGGGGACGCTCGGGGGCAAGTCGTTCGCCTGAAACGCCCACACATGTGGGAGCGTCACCGGACCACCCATGCTGTCGAGTGGGTGGACCTCGTGTCGGGCGGAGACAGTCCGCATCGTCACCTCGTGACCGAGCGCGTCCAGATTAACGACTTGTGGAGCACTCGTCCTCGGAAGTGCGGTATCGTCTTTCGCTGCGGCAACCCCGTCACGCTGGTCCGGTTGTGACGGTGCCGCACATCCGGCGGTGGAGACGAGGCCAACGGTACCGGTCGCTTTTACGAAATCACGTCGAGAGATTCCGGTTCCGGGTGCGCCAATCTGTGGTTTCATGGTACATGTGTAACTTCGATAGCGAAGATGATATGACTGGAAGGTGGTTCTCACAGGTTGAAACGCGTTCTCAGAGACCGGGAATGATATGGATTAAACACGAACTGAAATGTTTTTGACTATATAGATTTGATGACTGTACTAACTGGTATGGGCTGCTAGTTAGTTTTGTAAATTTATGTGACTAGCATAGTTCCTAATGTCCAAAATCAAAAGATTCCAACAAGTAAGGGAGAGGATGATCAGTCGTCGTCGAGTTCTTGTCCGATGTCATCTTCTCCGCGAAGGATGCGTCGCGAGATGACCGTTCCACCGGACGTGGCTGCTGTCTCGTCGCGGCGAACGAAGCGCTTTCTCACGACGTCGTAGCTGAACACTGCCGCACCGAGGATAATCAGAATATCACCCGGGAGTCGCGCCCAGAACAAGGTCTGGACGAGACCTCGGTTGTAGAACGCGAGCGAACGCCCGGCATCATACCCCTGTGTAAAAACGGTCTCCAGTTGGAGAAATCCAACCGGAATATCGCCCACAAACACCATCCACGCAAGACCTACGTTCAGCAACCAGAATGCACGTTTCAGGTTCTTCGAGTCCCACGCACCGGGTTTTGTGGTGAACCGCAGGAGATACGTCGCCATCCCGAGCGCAAGAAAACCGAATGCACCGAACATTGAGGCGTGAGCGTGGCCCACCGTTAGGAACGTCCCGTGTTCGTAGTAGTTGATGATCGGGAGGTTGATGAAAAACCCGAGTGCGCCTGCACCAACGAAGTTCCACACCCCAGAGGCAATGATAAACATGAACGGAAGTCTGTACGGGAATGCCTCCCCAGCCGTCATGTATGCTCGGTACTGGTTGATTGCTTCGAAGAGGATGAACACTAGCGGGATGAATTCCAGTGTCGAGAAGAGACTTCCGATAGGCACCCAGTATTCAGGGAGTCCAATCCACCAGTAGTGGTGCGAGACGCCGATAACGCCTGACCCCATCACGAGTAGCGCTTCGAGAATGACGGCCTTCTCCGCACTCCGTCGCGATAGGAGGTTCATGGCGACGAGGGCAACACCGGTGACGGCGACGACAAAGAACTCGAACGCTCCCTCGACCCACATATGAACGACCCACCAGCGCCAGAATTCCGTCACGACGATGCTCGTCTTCGGTGTGTACAGCATACTCGCTGTGAATAGCAGGCCGATGGAGCCGCCGGCGTAGATAATCATGTGTGCGAGTCCGTAGCGACCCTCTCGGTCGAGAAGTGGTTTGAACCCACGGGCGACGAGGGCAGTCCAGAGTGCGAACCCCACGAGCAGCCCAATCTGCCAGAAACGGCCGACCTCGAGGTATTCGAGGCCCTCGTTCCCGATCAGCCACCAGAACGAACCATCAATGTATCCCTGTGCACCGAGCCAGATACCAATCAATCCACCCACAACCACGACAAACAGCGCGCCGAGCAAGACGTGGATGAGCGACTTCTGGTTGTCCGGTTCGTAGCCGGTGAGAAGCGGCGGGAGGAACAGACCGATACCAAGCCAGAGGGTTGCTATCCAGAGCACCGCGAGATCGATGTGCCAGGCCTTTGTGATGGCGAACGGCAGCGTCGCCATCGCATCGATGCCGAGCGCTTTTGCGATGCCGTAGAATCCTTCGCGTTCGATATAGTAGTGTGCCATCAGGCCACCCAGCAGTGTCTGGACGAGAAATAAGATAGCCGCGACCGGGACGAACCGGACGGCTGCGAACTGGCTCGGTGAGAGTGTGACCTCCTCAGGGTCGGGGACGTCAATCCCCTCGGTCCCCGGTTCGGAGAGTTCGATGGATTTGTAGAGCCAGATTCCGGCCCCACCACCGGCAATGAGTATCACCATCGCGAAAACGCTCCAGAGCATCGCAGAGACCGGAGCACTGTTCCCGGCACCCGGGGTGAACGGCCATTCGTTGGTGTAAGAATTGTCGCTCCCGGGTCGGTCGGTCGCAGAGAATAGCGACGTCCAAAGAGCGAAATCCGCGAATCGTCTCGCATCGTCCGCCGAGGAGACGAACTTCGCCGGGATACCGTGTTCGGGCGCACCTCTATAGTAGCGCTCGACGTACGCATTGCGGACTTGCTGGTAGGCGTATGCCTCGGTGGCACTGAGTTCGATTGTGTCGTCGATGACGTTGTCTTCGAGTTGGTGTTCGACAACCGCGTTCACGCTCGCCTGCTCGGCCTCATCGAGATCAGCGTAGGGCGTCTCGTAGCGCTCACGGGCGACATACTGACGCATATTCGTCACAACCCGATCGAGTGCGTCGGCGGTATAGTCGTCTCCAAAGTACGCGCCGTTGCCCAGTATCGATCCCTGATTCATGAGACCATTCTGTTGGAAGACGGCTTTCCCGCTCACGATTTGGTCATTCGTGGTGAGCGTCTTACCGTCTGGACCGACAATTTTGTCCGGACGCTCAGGTGACTGCTCGTAGGTGAGATACGCACCCGCTCCCATAACAATCAGGTTAAAGACGAAAGCCACTACGAGTACCTTTGCCAGCGTTTGTCTACTTACGTTCATTTATCGAAAAATACAGAGCCGGTTTCAAATAGATTCCCCCGAACATGATCATTCAATTGCTTCCCTTTCGACTGCATGCAATATGATATAAGAGTCTCTATGAAAATTTCGAACTTAGGCACCCAGCATGTGAATGAAGCTGTGTGCGGTTGGTAGAGACGGCACTGCTAGATTCCCCGTTTGTTCGAGTGCTGAGATCGGCGGTTGATTCCCCAATACTTGATGGCACCAGTGATGCTTGGAATAAGCTGTGTCGGTAGTCAGTCAGCGCTCTACGCTGGTCTGACTGCCGTTCCATATTTCATGAGCGCTCTTGTGAAGAAAATTGTTGGTAGAGAGCAGTGAGATATCAGATACAAAGCGTCGGAGGTTGTAGCAAACAATTCACACAAAGGATGGGTTCTCAATGGTCGAAAGAACTATACTGCTTTAGGTTGGCCTAAACTCATGAGTGGAAACGAATCCGAGTTGGAAAAGAACAAGCGAATCGCTCGACGACTCCCGGAAGAAATCGCGAGCAAAGGTGTAATCGAGCTCGTGGATGAGTTGTTTGTCGATGACATCGACGCACAGGTTAAGCCATTCGGAGAAGCACATGATAAAGACACCTTTCGTGAGATGCCACAACAAATGCGTGGGGCATTCCCCGATCTCGAGGCAACCGTTGAAGATATCGTTGCCGAGGATAATCGCGTCGCGATGCGTCTGACATTATCTGGAACCCACAAGGGGCAATTTATGAATCTCGAACCGACAGGTGAGCGATTCGATATCGAACACTCGGTATTCCTTAGGATCGAAGATGGAAATATTGTTGAACATCGGGGGCAGATCGACACTTTCGGCCTCTTTCGTCAGCTCGGTGTTCTCGACGAACCGTCTGTATAACGGTGAAGAATCACGGTTAGTTTGGAAAGTCTGGAAGTAATCTACTTCAGCTTACGAGCTAAGTTAGTACTAATAGTTGGTTTGAAACTCTCTGTATAAGCCACTGCTCGATTAGGACCAACCCAACAGAGAGCATCACATAGATTTTACTTTGTGGTAGCTGGCTCAACAATCAGTTCGCTCCCCCTGTCAGTATCAACCGTTTGGACACCCGATTGATGACCGATCACTCCGTTTTGTGCTATTTACTACTCATGTATCGACCGAACAATTGTATCGCGCGACTGGGCTGTGAAATCCCCGTTGAGTCATCGAATGGATTGGTCGTATCGAACACGATCGTTCCATTGAAATCCTGCGAGCCAGCAAGATACCACATGTCTACTGCAGCGACACCGAAGACAGCAAGTACTATAATATAACGTTGTGGTGCGACCTTCGCAAATGATCCAACGGCGTTTATCTCTTTAATTTCACTTAATCAATTTTGGAGGTCATCGGAATCCCGTGTGTCGAGTAAAATATCCCTGCCATGCTGTGCGAATTCCTGACCAGATAGAAAGTACGAACATGTTAGTGACATCCTTTCTACGGATTGAGTGAGTAGAGATCAGTAGAGTCAGATGCGATCGGATGCAAAACTCACACGTCGAACCGTACTCCGAGCGACCGCAATCGGTGGAAGTCTCCTCCTCGCGGGGTGTCTCGGAAACAGTGGTGACAGCACCCCTATCGAAAGCGATTCGGAGAACAACCAGTCAGACGACGTAGCCCAGGAGTCATCAGCATTCGGGGATTGGTTCGAGGATGTACCAAACTACGATAGTGTCGTGGATATCACCGACAAGAATACCGTCACTGTAACGGTCGGGGCAGACGACGGGTATACCTTCGCCCCGCCTGCCATCAGGGTATCACCTGGGACAACTGTCGTTTGGAAGTGGTCGGGGAATGGCGCCTCACACAATGTCGTCGAATCGAACGGTGCATTCAAGAGCGATCTGTCCGGGGAGAACGGACACACGTTTGAACAGACGTTCGATGAGGAAGGAACGTACCGATACTACTGTGAACCGCACAGAGCGATGGGGATGAAAGGCGGCGTCCTCGTCGAATAGTGAGTCACTGTACTGCGGTCGCTACAAACCAATCGACGACCCTTCCCTCGGCCCGATGGAGGATGTCGCTTGCCGTAGCTTTCGAGATGTCCAGCGATTCCGCGACATCCGTTAACGTCGCTCGCCGTGGCGTCTCGTAGTACCCCTGTTCGACGGCTGCAAGAAACACTTGTTGCTGGCGGTCGGTCAGGATGGCTTCGGCGTCGCTGTCGCCGATGCTTCGAACGTAGTCGATATCGAACTGGATACCCGACGTTTCCAACTGTTCACTAAGTGCGGAGAGTCGGGCCGAAGAGGTCGTCAGTTCCCATCTCGCGGTTCCATTGACGACCTCAAATGGCGTCTGCAACGGGATCCCGATCTCCCAGACCGGGTCTAACAACACGGGATTTGTCGTCTCGACCTGTAACAGTGCTTCGTCTTCATCCTTCCAAAGCAGTTCGAGCGAGGTGATATCCTCGTGGTGTTCCGTGTCGGTAAGTATCGGCACGAGATTCCGCGTCGTCAATTCGAAAAGCGCAACGCTCCGTTCGACTCCCGAGAGGACAGTGATGACTCTGAATACACAATTCGGATGCTCTTTCGAGACGTGGGCGATCCACGTCTCATCTGGGATGGTGATGGTGAATTGAGCTCGTGGCACTCGTTTTCCTCCGTCAATAGACTGCAGGAGACACATGTGCAAAGAGGCGGTTCCTAACATGTTCGCATACCGCTGATCCGTTCGCAAGAACCGTTTCAGTCATCTGTGATAAAAGGAGCACGAGAGGTTATCGAAAACATGCAATTACGAACCAATCCGTTCTTCGGGATGGCAGGACTATACCTGACGGTCGGATTACTGGCCGTAGTAGGGAAACTTGCTGTCGAGGCAGGATTCGTAGAACCGCTTTCACAGCTTCGGTGGGTGATGATCCACTTAGTCACCATCGGTGCGATGACGCAGGCGTTGTTCGGCGCACTTCCCCACCTCGTTGGTAGCGTCGACGGTTCGACGACTGGTCTTTCGGTTCGATCCCGTTGGACACAGTGGATCTCTCTGAATACGGGGTATTCACTCATCTTGTTCGGGATGACGACCGGTTCGAATCTCGTGGCAGTCACAGGTGCGACCATCGTGTTGTTCGCGCTGGCGCTTCTGTTGGTCACGATGTACCGAGTCAGTGCTGATTCACATGGCTCACTGCTGAGTCGATACTATCGTGTCGCACCGTGGTTTCTCGTCGTCGGGATCCTCGCTGCGTTCGGGATGTTGCTCAACGTTCACGGTCCCGGTGGTTACTTCGGTTCGATTGAAGCGCACGTTCACGCGAACGTCTGGGGGTTCCTCGCCCTCGTCGTCGCTGCGACACTCTTACATCTCGTCCCCGCACTGGCGGGTACTGAACTCCGTTATCCTCGTCTAAAGCGCGTTACGTTCTGGGGCGTGACAATCGGTACGGTCGGTCTCGTTTCGGGACCGTGGTTGGCGATGCACGTGTTGACCTTCACGGGACTTGCCATCTACGTGATCGGAACGATTGCACTGCTGGCGAATATCGTCGGAACTATGCGCGCGAGTGGCTGTACGAAGGAGGCCCGAGTCGGTCACATCCTCGGAGCATACGTGTGGCTCGTCTTCCCGATTCCGTGGGCACCCTTCGTGCTTTTGTTCCCGAACGTTATTCCAGGTGCTCCTATCGAAATGGCAGCTATTAACGGGTTAGTCTTTGGGTGGATGCTCCAGTTGGCGATCGCGTTTCTGCCGATCGTAGTTGATGCATTCCAGGACACGGAAGGAGTCGTCGATATGATGGGTGCGATCAGGCCGAGTTCCTACGCTCCATCGTGGATGGGTGTTGGCAGCATCAATCTCGGGATGCTTGCCATCTGGGCGACGGCGTTTCCGGTGTTCTCGAACGTTGCGGAGATGCTCAGCGTCGCTGGCTTCGCGCTCATCGCCCTTCCGTGGGCCGTGTTCGTCGTGCGCTTGTGGCAGACGTTCATTGCTGATAGTCCACATGACCGGCGTGAAGAACCAACCGATGCGTCGATATCGCTCAGTGACTGAGTATCACGATTTTGTCTACTGGAAGAAGGAATCCTGTTTTCATTGCAGAGTAAGTCATCGATAATTGTGGCCAGTGGGAAATCTCTCCCCATGCACTTGAATCGAGTACAGCAGTCGTCGTGTTCGCCCCGAGAGAGGACAGTTCCTATTGATCACGTTCACAGCGAGGAGTCGGACTTGCTTGTTCCCGGTCGGGAGTGTTGGCGACCTCACTCAATATTTGAAATCACCTGCTCGAATTCGATTTCGGCTGATCGCTCGATATCAGCTGCTCGAATCTCCATCTTTTCGGTAAACGCTGAATCCGAGAAGTGGTCTAAATTGGTCCGGACAGTGAATACAGACGCTTGGAGCGCTGAATACGCAAGAAATGAACCAGTCCCACCGTCGGGAACGGCACTCCTGTTGCCTTTTTCAGTCACAACAGTCGCATGTTCAAGAACGGGCAAACACGCCTCAGCGATCGTGAGTGGCACGCCGGTGGCTTTCTTTATTGCGACGGTCTGATCTGATTCGTCACGATATGCCGAAAGTAGCTCATCGACTACTTCTGCGTCTTTGTCGGCGAGTTCCAGAAGGAACCCCCGCTGTATCCCAAGCTCTTTCTGTATCTTCTCCATTTCCACTTCCACGTCTGCATACCCGTCTTTGCCGATAGTATGCAGACACACCATTTCGCAGAGTGCCGTTCCGATAGCGCCGACGAGAGCCGCGGCTGTGCCTCCAGCAGGGGTCACCCTCTGCGATGCGACGTTATCGAGAAAATTGTTGATTGGTTGATCGCCGTAGCTCATACGAATGAATACTAAAGCCGATCCGACATGGCTGTTTTCCTGCACCAACATCGTATCGTAACTCGTTCCGGACAATTCTAGACGTCTATCATCTCGAGGGATTGAACCGGTCGGCTTCATCGATATTCGACTCATATGACCAGGGTAACATCTCAGAAGGGAGTATCCGGGCCACCGCGGCTCGGACGCTCGTTCTGCCTGGCGCGTTCCAGGGGAGTTGACCCGACGTCTCCGTCGGGAACATGTGTAATGGACCCGGTCGAGAGATATTTGTCCTCTAACTCTTCGAGTTGGTCGTTTATCGCATTGCTCTGGTGATGCATCCAAGCAGCTCGAACATAGATGAAATCGTAGTCGTGACGGTCCGATAAGTCGTTCCACGCGCGGAAGGAGCCAATCGTGAGCGTATTTGTCTATGGACAGGATGGAGTTTTCGGCGTGAATGCCGCTCGGAGAACGGATGGGTCATCCCGTTCCTCCGCATACCGATAGTCGGCGTTCTTGTGGCGGGTATCGAGATTCAATCGCGCCAGATTATAGTTGAGCATCATATCGTAAACTTTTGGCTCCTCGAACAGCTCGCAGGTGATTTCCTGGAAAGCTACATGGTCCTCACCCGTAAGGACGTGGTGGCCTTCGAGGAATTCTCCGGGGGCGGGAATATGTTCCGGAACGAATTCGTCGTATTCGTCTAAGAGCCCACCGTCATTACTGGTACCACAAAGGGGGAAGAGAAGTCGGTCATGTACGACCATACGTACTTGCCCTTCCTATCGATGATCCCGGACATGTCCACAGGTCAGGTCGAAAACGTGGATCAAGGCTCCACCGGTGATCAAGGAGCGGTGATCACACCGTGGCTATATGAACTTCGGTGATGCCTGCGATGTCCATCGGAAGCCGACTTTGAATCGCCTGCGTTGTCATCGGCGAAATACCGCACCTGCTACAGGCACCCGACAGCTGTATCCACACTTCACCCGACTTAGGATCGAGAGCTTGTATCACTGCGTTCCTCTCATGCATCGCGATTTGAGGGAAATTCCGTCGCAAGAACGACGACACTTCCTCTACTAACGGTTCAGAATCTTCTGTGATCTCATTCGAGGTGGTCGAAGTATCGGCCTCCATAGCTACCACTTGAACGACAGAAAGGGAACTAGTTCGCCCGAACATCTTCTACTCTGTATCCCCATTCAGTACAATAGAGAACCGACATTTGAATTCAATCTACGCAGTAGTGCGGAATCTCCGCCCCACAAAGTGCAACGGAGAGGGGATGAGCGGGGAGGAATGGTTCACTTGACGTGGACGCGAGTAACGTGGCCCCCGCAACCGCATTGCTGGATGTATTCCCATTCCACATCATTGGCGTCGGTCATCTCACCGAGAGCGCGAAAGAGGTACTCGGAGGGATGACCATGGTCACCATGCGTAACGAGATTGACGTGATGTCCCGATTCAGTGTGTTCGATCGCGTCGATGGCTTGTGAAATGACGAGATCGATATCGGCAGCGTGCTGCGGTTTCTCGAGATTCACCGACCACGAATTATCGTGCATGCGGTCGGTGATAGGTTCGGCTTCGCTGTGTCCGTGATCGTGGTCGTGGGAGGCATTCATCTTCGTCTAGAGGAAGGGTATGAGTAGTGAAAGTAACGAGCCCGAACATCTTCGGCTAGGAGATGCACGGTGGGTACATCAGAAGCTAACCAGAAGAATCCAGGTCCAGCAGTTTCTTCAATATAGTGGATCTGCGATTCCAGTTCGTTCCTCCGTTGGCGTGGTATCTATCGGAAGCCTTCTCCGAGACGATTATACACCCGGCGTCTCTACTAGAAGAGGTGATACGACGAATAGCCAGCGGAGCAATCTCGGTGGGAGTGGCAGCGGTGCTCCTGAGCGGGATTGCCACCGCCCACGTCGATTACGTGGTCGACGCAGACCCAGAGACGATCGGCGAGGCAATCCAGTTCGTCATTGCGACGATGTTGGACCCGCTGAATGCCGTCCTCTTAGCTGCAGGTGCAGTGGGGCTCGTGGGACTGCTCGTCGGCTGGCTCGTCGTCAGGCCGTTCCCCCGTGACATCGCGGAGTTCCGGGCAACGATGAAAGAGTACACCGACCTCGTTCCGTGGCTCTTGCGTATCAGTATCGGCTTCCCGCTGGTTGGCGCAGGCTTCACGGGCTACTATTTCAGTCCAGCCGTACCCATCGAGGCACGGTTGCTCCAGATCGGTATTGGCTTCCTGTTGCTGTTTGGCTTTGCAACGCGTGCAGTCGCCGCGATCGGATTGGTTGCCTACGTCATCGGCCTTGCGGTTGACCCGCACATCCTGCTTGCCAATGAGTTCGTGGGCGGATTCTTGGCCATTATCCTACTCGGCGCCGGACGGCCGTCAGCTGATGACGTTCTCCAGCGCGTCGCTGCAGCCGACAGCACAGTGTACGGACGGATTGACCCTGTCCATCGGATCGCCGTCTGGTTCCAAAACCTCGTCGTCGATTATAAGATGTACCTGCCAACGCTGCTCCGTGTGAGTCTCGGGTTGAATTTCGTCTATCTCGGATTTGTCCAGAAACTCATGTCTCCGCAGTCAGCCCTCGCGGTTGTCGACAAATATAACCTAACGGTGGTGGTACCAGCCCCACCGGAGCTGTGGGTAGTTGGTGCGGGAGTCACCGAAATCGCGGTCGGCATCGTTTTGCTGCTCGGGCTATTCACTCGCGGGTTCTCACTGGTTGCGTTCCTGCTGTTTACGACGACGCTGTTCGGCCTGCCGGACGATCCGGTCCTTGCGCACCTTTCATTGTACGGGCTGGTGTCAGTTCTGCTCATCACTGGGAGCGGGCCACTGGCGCTTGATAACTGGCTCCAACAGACAGAGACGGCCTCATGGCGCCCCAGCATGGCCGACTAGAGCCTATCGCGCATCAACGGTCGCACGAAGACGTTCATATCATACATCTCCGAACCCCAATCAAAACGTTCTGGTCTCCATCGTGTTCATCACGGTGTTCAGTTGCGTCAGTCGACGGGATCGAACACCTCCGGACTCTCTGGCCCTTCGGCAGTGACGACTGCGAGCGCCCCCTTGTCTCTGTCGAATTGTTCTATGAGTGTCAATTAATATAGAGCCGAATTCTGGAATCTTAGATTCTCGGAGGTACTGACACACTCCTGAATAACTGTGTTTTGTCATAATTTGAGAGATGTGCCTAAAACACGAATCAATTTCGTTACGAATGAATCAGAGGAGGACATCAATACAGAGATAGAAGACGAAAGTCATGATGAACCACGGGACCAGTGCGAGACTTACTTCGCCTGTAAGCCATCTGGTGATCGTGAGCCAACCGGCAGCAAGCCCGATGAGCAGCATAGCACCTTGCAGAGCGATACCAAGCAGAAATTCAACGAGGCCGAGCAATTCGACCGGTGTGTGATTTTCGTCGACGAGATTGACGCACTCCTTGCTGGCCGTGGGAGCGACCTCCACCGAGAGCACGCCCAAGTCGTCAACGAGTTTCTGGCGCACTTAGACGATGAAGACCCGAGTTTTCTGCTTATTGCAGCAACGAACCGTGCGGATCTCTTGGATGAAGCTGCGACTCGTCGTGGTCGCTTTGATCAGCAGTACGAGGTGGGCCTTCCTGACAAGGAGGCACGCGAGCAAATTTTCAAAGTACAATTGCAAACGCTTCCGACTGAGCTCGATCAAGAGGAGTATGAGGAGCTCGCCAAGCTATCCACCGAGCTCAGTAGTGCGGATATTGTTGGGATTGTTGACGACGCTTCAATGCAGCTGCTGAGCGGGATGCACAAGCGATCTCGTATGATGATCTTGCCACGTCATTTCCTGATTGTATTACGACCGAATAGAAAAACGAGTTACAAAAGGTTCTGTAGTATCGTAATCAGCACACGTCTGTTGAAGATGAGTATCCACTACAAGAATTTTCCAATACATTATCTAGCAAGAGATTCATCACCCAACTTCTTTTGACAGCAGCGAGCCTACAGACAAGTATGGTAACTCACTCCCACGATCACGACCACGGTCACGGCCACGGCGAAACGGAACCCGTCACTGACCACATACACGATAACTCGTGGTCGGCGAATCTTGAGAAGCCACAGTACGCAGACGATCGCTCCTTGCTTGAACGTCACGCGATTGAAGCAATCGAACACACAACCAATGGCCACCACGTCAATCTCGTCACCCACGAAGCGCATGGCCATCCGAAGACGTATCTCTATGACGCTCTCAGTGACCGATTCGGGGAGGGGGACATCCGCTGGGAGTATGTCAAACAGTGTGGATGTGGTGGACACGTTGTCCGCGCTCACATCAAATAACACCAACAACCGCACCCAACGACGACAGCAGGCTGCAAATCCGTCCGACCACCGATTCAAATACAATGGTATACGTCAAATCGCTGCAAGAACTTGAAGGGGAACCGCATGCAAACGCGTTTCCCAGTGAGGAACCGAAAACGATCCGATTGACACTCTCCGAAGGAGAGCACGTTGAACCGCATGCCCATCCTGATCGGGAAATCGTGCTCTACCTCATTTCTGGCAACCTCGAACTTCAACTTGATGGAGAACCGTATCAGGTAAATCAAGGAGATGTGGTTCACTTCGATGGGGCGCAGGACATTTCTCCAGTTGCGAAGACAGACAGTATCGCGTTGCTCGTTCTCGCTGGGAAACAAGAGAGTTCAGACACCTCACAAGAGAACCTATGAGCTCCCAACAGCCAGCATCTCCGACGAAGCCAGAATCCGATGAAGAGACACCACAACAGCGACGGCTTGAGCGGAAACGAGAGCGGGCGATGGCTGCTCAGTCACAGGCCGAATCAGAGCGGGCTACTGACTCTAAAACTGAAACAATCCAGCTCAAAGTGTTTCGGTATGACCCTGATGTCGAAGACAAACAGGATCCCCGATTTGACGACTTTACTGTTCCCTACGAACGGGGTATGACCGTCCTCGACGCACTCATCTATGCGCGAGATCAGTACGACTCGTCGCTCACGTTCCGCCATTCGTGTCGAATGGCCGTCTGTGGTAGTGACGGCTTCTTCATAAACGGACAGCAGCGACTGGGCTGTCAGACACAGATTTCGGATCTCGACGAACCAATCCGCGTCGAACCGCTCCCCCACCAATCGGTGATCAAGGATTTAGTCGTTGACATGGATCACTTCTATGAGCGGATGGAGGCTGTTGAACCCTACTTTCAGCCCGACGACCTTCCGGCTGGTGAACTAGAAGGGCAGCTGCAGTCGCCCGAGAACCGTGAGCAGATCAAGATGGCCACCCGGTGCATCCAGTGTGGCTGTTGTACGTCGTCGTGTAATCCAGCACAAACCGATAACGAGTACATTGGGCCCGCAGCTATCGTCAAAGGATATCGGTTCTATATGGACGAACGGGAAGGAGATGATGCTCAAAAACGCCGACTGGAACTCCTTGATAAAGAACACGGCGTCTGGCAGTGTCACACGCAGTTCTCATGTACGACCGTCTGTCCGAAAGACATCCCGATCACGGAAGAGATTCAGGAGATGAAACGCGAGGCCATCAAGCGAAACCTTAAATTCTGGTAATCAGACTGGTGGGACTACGACTCCTCTTTTCCATTCGACTCGTAGCCTTTAGTCGCCGTGATTACATTGAGTGACCAAGTTACGGTACCAGTTGTTCGCCCGCATCATCATAGATTGTGATCGTGTCTACAGGGCAGACACGAGCCGCCATTTCCGCATCGAATTCCTCACCTTCGGGGATATCTCGCACGTGGAGGTCACCCTCGACTTCGTCGCTCCCGACGAGTATTGCTTTGCCTGCATCGCGGTCCTCGATGAACTTCTCCCACACTTAGACGAAGGCGATGTCGTGATGGATAGTGGAAATTCGTTCTGGCGAGACTCGATGCGACGAGAGCAACGGGTTTGGGAGGATGGAATATACTTCCTTGACGCAGGAACGAGTGGTGGCCCACCGGGTGCTAGAACCGGTGGGTGTTTCATGGTTGGTGGTCGCAAGGAGGGGTTTGACACCGTTGAACCGATCCTCGATAAGCTGTCCGTGGATAAGGGATTGGTGTACACAGGGCGACCGGGAACTGGCCACTTTGTGAAGCTCGTCCACAACGATGTTGATTTTGGAATGCTCCAATCTATTGTAGAAGAGATTGAGTTGATTGAAGCAAGCAGCTTCGATCTAGATATGACTGCCATCGTTACAAACTGGTCGCATGGCTCTGTCATTCGGAGCTGGCTCGTGGAACTGATGGCGAAAGGATTGCGCCACGAAGAGCAGTTCGAAGACGCACCTGACTTCGAGGATGTTCCCATCTATGCCGAGGACGCCGGCGAGGTAAACTGGCTGGTTGAGGAGGCGATCAAGGGGAAACTTCTGTTCGGGTCATCTCGCAAGCAGTCATGGAACTGTTCAAATCACGCGGAAATCAGCAACATGTCTACCAAGCAATTGCGATGATGCTCCATGGTTTCGGTTATCATCCTTTCGGTGAGTCTACAACCATTGCAGAGGAGCGAGAGAAGGGCATGGTGGAAGACGAATCACGGCTCCAGATCGAACGAACTGATTTTGAAGAAAGTCCACTCTAAACAAACTCCACGTTTTGCCCGCGTTCAGTAGGTTTCGCAGTCGAGTACCGAGGACGCCATCAGTCGTTATCCCTATTCGATTCGTCATCACCACCGTCTGCAAGAGCCGTCTCACGGCGCTGTTCGAACCACACCCACTCCAGTGAACGCAGCCCGTCGGCTTCAAGCCCCCACGGATCGCCGCTTTCGATCGTCGGGCCTTCAAGCCACGATTGGGCGATGTTCCAGACGAAAATGAGTTGCCCCAATCCGATAATGAATGCGCCGAGAGTCGCAACCTGATGCCAGGTGGTGAATTGCGGGAGATAGGTGGCGTAACGCCGAGGCATCCCCCCATATCCGAGAAAAATCATGGCGAAGAACGTCACATTGGTGCCAATCATCGTGAGCCAGAAGTGCCAGTGTGCGAGCGACTTCTGGTACATTTTCCCGGTGTAAATCGGAAACCAATAATAAAACGCCGCAAACAGGGCACCAGCGATAGCCATCACGAGAAAGTGGAAGTGGCCAACGACGTAATAGGTGTCATGTAACACGAGGTCCACAGGAATCGCAGCGAGGAAC
The DNA here is from genome assembly GCF_056892285.1 of Haladaptatus sp. HS23. Classification (NCBI taxonomy): domain Archaea; kingdom Methanobacteriati; phylum Methanobacteriota; class Halobacteria; order Halobacteriales; family Haladaptataceae; genus Haladaptatus; species Haladaptatus sp. HS23. The sequence continues at coordinate 300,969 of NZ_JBXGLH010000006.1, forward strand.
ACGCCCGTCACGCCACCGATGATGAAGTTCTGCACGAAGCCAAGACAGAACAGCATGGGTGCGGTGAGGCGCAGTCGCCCATTCCACATAGTCGTGATCCAGTTAAACGTCTTCACGGCGCTCGGCACCGCGATAGCGAGCGACACAGCCATAAAGCTGAGCCGAAGTCGCGGGTCGATGCCAGTGGCGAACATGTGGTGGGCCCAGACGCCATAGCTCAGCACGCCAATAGCGAGCGTTGAGTAGACGACGAACTTGTAGCCGAACAGTTTGCGCCCAGCGAAGCGAGGGAGGATGAGGCTGACAAGCCCCATCGCCGGGAGGACGAGGATGTACACCTCGGGATGACCGAAGAACCAAAACAAATGTTGCCACAGGATTGGACTTCCACCTCCCTTGGGGAAAAAGAAAGTCGTTCCAAAGTTACGGTCGAGCAGCAGCATAATAATGGCACTACCGAGCATGGGGAATGCAAACAAGACAAGTCCACTTGTTGTGAGCATCGTCCACGAAAAGAGGTCAAGGTTTTCCCAGCCGATCTCACGCTCGGTAAAGATGGTGACGATGAAATTAATCCCTCCCATTGTGGTGCTGATGCCCGAGAGATGCAATCCGAGGAGCATCAGGTCGACCGATGCCTCTGGTTGTTCTACTGAAAGTGGTGTATACATTGTCCAACTCGTCTGAGAGGGGGCAAGTTGAGGGAGCAAGAATCCGGAGATGATGAGGAGAGCGGATGGTGGAAGGAGCCAGAAGGCGATGGCGTTAATGCGCGGGAGGGCCATATCGTCTGCTCCGATGAGCAGCGGGACGAAGTAGTTCCCGAACGCGAACGACATCGGTGTCACGAACAAAAAGAGCATTACCAGTCCGTGAGTAGTGAGGAGCCCGTTGTAGAACTGTGCCTGTATCAAGTTGCTGTCTGGCGTTAGCAATTCGGTGCGCATAATGAGAACGCTGGTCCCAGCCCAAGCAAACGCAAGAAGTGCGAAGAGTCCGTAGAGCATTCCGATGTCCTTATGATCGACTGTCGTTAGCCATCGAGTGATTCCTGCTGGTTTTTCGGCATACTCTGTACGCTGGTCTTCATCTCGGCCTATACCCCCACCCGTGGGTGTGTACGATCGCCAGTCTTCAACCTGTATGACGAAGTAGAGGACGATCAGGAGGAACCCACCCATCAGGATGGTGAGCGCCATCTGTGCGGTAAGCGCTACCATTATACATGATACTTGTGGGAAGAGCTAAGAACCTTCGGCCGACTGTCATTTATTCCGAATGGACTGTTTCGTCAATAAGGGTACGACACCAGATCCATAGTACCGAGGAAGAGTGTTCGATGTTATAGATGGGAATATCAGGACGTATTTTCTTAGGATCGCGTATACCAAACCCACACTTACACGGAGCATACATCTCGCACAAGAACATGTTCCTCGAGAAAAAGAGCCGATCCTTCTAGATGAGAGGCAGTAGTACGTGTTCTCTATCGTTGTAAGGCTTCCTATCATCGACGAACTCGTCGTAGCTGAACATCTTCGTGTGGTGCTCAATGCGATCTTCGATCCTGTACTTGAGAACCACGTGAAAACGTTCAGTTGAAACAATCGACGTTAGAATAGTCGTACAACCGCTGGACGCAGGTTGAACAACCGATCGGTGCTACTAAGGACTGCAGTTTCAAGATGCCGCACATCCAAGGCTGCGTACACGTGAAAACAAATGTGTTTCTGGCCTCTTGCCTGCGACTGAGAATTGCTATCGCCAATTACGAACGCAGTATCAATCCGAGAAAGACATCAATCCAAGGAGTTCACGTGAGGCAAAAAGAGATGTTTCGGCCATATCCCATGCAGTATGCAACCCAATCGGGAGCGCAATCGAATCCGTCAGTGCATAGCTGAGTCCAAAGAGAAGCCCGAATACCACGGCAAGTGTGACGATGGATTCTGTGACACCATCGAAAGTAGATCGGGAAACCCGTCACACATATCGACACTACGATTGTACTTCGGTTACTGCTGGTGAAGTCGCCATTCATTCTTCATTCTTAACGTGCATGAAACACGGCGACGATCAGGTATGCATATGTTATCGCACCGATGAACGTCAGTAACTCACCAACCTGGACGAGTGATTGTAGCTGGCCAATGAGGCCAATTAATTGGAGCAGAAGGCCTCCAGCGATACTCCCAATGGAAACAAGTGCAGTTCGGTTGGATGCCCCGCGAAGCGTCCCCACTGCCGGTGGATAAAATTGGTAGGCAATACCGATGATGGTAAGCCCCAGGAAGCCGAGCACATTTAGCCGCATGTGTGCAATCACGAGCGACGTAGTCGGATGGTCGAACGCAAACGATACGCCGAGGCCCACTCCGAGTACACCGCTTCCTGCGCCAGCAAGAACACCGTAGAATCCGACACGTCGGCGGTCCGAACGCACAAAGAGAATGCAGTAGGCGAGAGCGTAGCCGACTACTGCGATGGCTTCGATAACTGCTCCGAATTGGAACCACCGACCACCACCAAGTTGGTCCGCGAGTAACACTGGACCGAGAGCACCAGCTGGGAGGACGACAATGACGAGTACTCTAGGTGGCGACGCGACCAGAAATCGGGGAAGCAGTCGAAATCCGAGCGCAAAGATCAGCATTGCAGCTGTTCCCGCGGCAAGTAGGTGTGCTACTCGCGGGAAATATCCGTCAAAGAGCACTGGAAGACCGACATAGATCGCGACAGTGGCGTACGATCCGGCAGCCAAGTACAGAAGTGCGATTGGGACAAACCCGTTTGCAAGGCGATCAACCGGCTCTCGATCTACATTTGTTTGACCAGTCGCAGTTTGACGTCCAGTCAGATTATCCCGGATTGTCCACCAAAGCGCGGCGAGGAACACGGCGACTCCAAGACCCCACAGAACTGCCCCAACAGTGCCGATCCAATCAGGGCCGATCCCAAGTGACGCTCCAGTGAGACAGCTTACCCCGATCGCAGTGAAGGGAAACTGCACTTTCGGTGCGGAACGAGGAGTTAGTTGCCGGTCGAAATATGACGGGACCAGAGAGTATGCTTTTCCAAAAATCATGTGCAGGACAAATCCAAAAATACTCAATAGAACCTCTGTTTGTCGTGAAACACCAACGACCGTAGCACCCTGCCAGAGGGTGAAGAACAGGGCACTCACAATGACGTATCGACGAGCCCATCGGGAAATCGTTGTGGCCATCATCACCACACTACCTTAGCTATCTTTTCGATAGGAGACGGAAGACAATCAGTGCCCCTATTGACGAAGATCTTCTTCCCCCAGCTATATCGCGTTTGACTGACCGTATCTGGGATACGCTCCCAATCTTCATGACCGTGCCTAACAATAATACTGATATTTTATATGTATATGGCGGTCTGTATATATTGGTAAGCGTGTATCTGTGAATGTTAGCAGATTGAAGGGCTTCTCCTGCACTTATTCATACTCAACTAGCTTCAAGAACGTCTTTGAGGACAATCGCATTATTATGCTCTTCGTCTATCGCGGCGTACAGCAGCGTTACCGTCTCGTCAGTGGCTAAGTCGCGCAATTCATGGATGGCGTCTTCATGGTGCGCTAATTCATTTCGATATCGTTCAGCGAATTCGTCCCATCGTTCGGGGTCATGGTCGAACCAATGACGTAACTCATCAGAAGGGGCGATCTCTTTGATCCAGCGATCCAAACTTGCGTCTTCTTTTGAGACGCCACGTGGCCAAAGACGATCGACCAGTACACGCGTTCCGTCCTCCAGTTGAGCCGTTTCGTAAATTCGTTTTATCTGGACTGACATCTTAACACGTTACTACTAGATGTGATTCATTGTATAGGATTCGCCGTACTGTAAATGACGGCTACGAGTCATCAACGACGAGTAAGTCATCCTTCATGAGGTTCCACTGCTGATCGTATTCCATGATATAGACAACCTCCGTGGTGAGTCGCTCGCCATTCGGTCCTGTCGTCGCTGTGACGCCCGAAATAGTCCTGTCGTCACAGAGGAACCCATCCACTGTGGTGGAGTTGAGAAACGAGAAGGCATCATATTCCTGGGCACGTGTAACGACGCGTCGGAGCAGCGGTGGTTACTTCATCAGGATAACCTGCTCATCATCAAATTCAAACAAGGGATACGACCGACTATAGGCGACAAGCGTCCCCCGAGAAATCGTCTCGTGGGGAAGTGATTCATGTCGTCACGGAGATCCATTTCCGCGAGGAGACTTGGATCAGTGGTCGGAACCCGTACCCTCTGAACTCTCGATCGAGTGTCTGCTGTTGTTCGACCAGTGTCGTCTTTACACCACTGCGTGCGAGCAAGTAGGAGAGGATGCAGTCAGCTGGACCACCACCGACAACAACGACATCAGTCCAATAGTTAGTCACTAGATCCCCTCGTCACGGTCACGGCCGCTCGTTTGATGCTGGTACTTACGCCGCTCACAAGTACCTGTACTGGATTATCCATATAAAGCTGAACGAAAAAGTGGTGATTCTAATTACCGATTCTCACACTCGGATTCTGAATGTAGTATTCGGACTGTTAATGAGTTGGTATGGAGTTTGACCTTCTGAGAGTGTGTGGAATTCTGGTTGTGATCATTATTGTCGGAGTTGACCTTGGTCACATGCCAAAAATAGCTAAGTGAATTTGTCGGTAGGTAAGAAGGCATAGCTAGCGGTGTTACTCTATCCAATTTGTCAAGAGACATTACTCAGGAGGCATGCTGAGCACAAAGGATTAAGCCAATAACGAGTTCAAATCATCAAACGGTTACAGGAGAGCGTTCTTTCAGCATGGATGCCGTCATGACGCCGGTGGAGCATGATTGGGTTCTCATTGGGATCACCGCTCGTTGAGATGGCACGGACGCCCGTATCGACCGCTTCCATTGGACGGATCTCCCTTTCTCGGGGGTCGTCGACGGTTCTCTCAATATCACTATCTCGCTATCCTTGTGGATTCAATAAAGCTATTCGATGTTACTGTCGGCCAAGTATCGGGTCTTCGAGTACGACTACCTCAGCCATGATCGCATTAATGTGCTCGTCATCAACCCCATTTTTGACTAATGCCCGCTCAAGATATTCTGCAACCGCATCAAAATCAGACTGGTTAATATCCATGTGGGCATGCGCTTCTCGCATATCTGCTCCTGTGTATTGAACAGGGCCTCCTGAAACTGAGCTAATGAATTGTACCTGATGAGTATAAAGAGACTGCATATCATATTCTTCAAAATATTCAATTAGCTGCTCATCACTGAGTACCATTTCATAAAAATCCTCAACGACTGCTTCAACTGCCTCACGCCCCCCAATTTCGGTATGGGTTGAAACGGACATAAATAGTAATTTCAAGTGTAAATACATGAATGGCGATGTATTTTCTCAAGAACTGGGAACCAATTCCTAATCACTTGAGCTGAGTAACATTCGTGAACACGAGCGTCATCGCAGAATACCTATCTATCACTATCACGAATGGGAGACTATGGGGACGGACACAGAGGACAATAGAATCCACGAACTAGATTGTCGAGAAATTGCTGGGAACCCCTTTGAAGAGATACTGGAAGCTCTCGACGCTCTTCCCAATGATGAAACGCTTGTACTAATCGCCGATCACGAACCGAAACCCTTCTACTCCGTACTCGAGGAACATGGCTATACGTATGAAACGTCTCACGCGTCAGACGAGGAGTGGCGTGTAACGGTTACCGAAGAGTGAACATATATGGGAAAACATCTCAAACACAAACAGAGATGTCGTGATATATGACAGACAGGACGCTTAATGTTCAAAATATTCACCCAGCAGAGCACTCTCCGAAATCACTACTGAAATGTATCGGCTACTATCTGACACAAGAGGTGAGTAAACATGTATGTTGAATTTGATCGAGACACTTGCACCGGAATATTCAACTGTGTCCACGAATGGGAGAAATTTATCGAAGATCGTGACGCAGGCAAAGCTATACTCGTTGGAAGTGACGAGAAGGAGCCTGGATTATACGTTCGAAGTGTTTCAGATGGAGAAGAATTTGATGCCGAGATGGCTGGCCGCGTATGCCCCGTTGATGCGATCACGGTCTACGATGATGAGGGTAACCAATTAGTTCCCTGATTGGGCAACATCATCTCATTGTTTCAACGACCGCGATCTCTCTCGATCGACCCAATAAGAATCTTCGATATGAAAAAATGAAGACAGAGCGTTCTCCAAATCCGTACGTTGCATGACTACAAAACCGCAATACAACTAAACAGAGTAATGAACCTATAGTTCGAGTTCGCTGGTAGGGAGAAGACAGAATGAAATGGGAGCTCAGGCAGGTTGAATGGGATGCCGTAGCGGGAATTCTCGCCGCGCTTCTCGCACTAATTCTCCATTTCCTGCATATTGTAGATGAAGGCGTACTGTTGATGATCACGCTTGTTTTAATGGCGCTCCTCTTTCTCCGTGATCTTCGGTTAGAATCGGATACGGAACAGATCACCGAATCAGTGACGCACACCGAACGTACCGTCGACGAAATTCGTTCTGCGATGAATCCATCTGATCTTGAACTGATCGGCCCTGGTGCGCTCAGACAACGAAGCAAACGCTACTGTCAGAACGTCCGAGGCGATATGGTCTGGTTCAACGTCTGTTTACTCATGTTCGTACCGCAGGATCTTTTCGATTCACTGCTTCGGCCGGCAATTGAAAACCCGAACGTCACGTCAGTACAATTCATCCTCGACGAGAGTGAGAAGGAACGCTGGCGAACAGAGGTCAAACCCAAAGTAGAAAAATGTAAGGACATTCAGACCGTACGTGAACCAATCTGGCGTGAGTTAGATGAGAACGTCTCGTTTATCCTTGGTGAAAAAGAAAATGAGCGGACAGATGCCCTATTGAGTTTCTGGGGCGAACCGTTCATGGCACGAACGACGAGGGACGTTCCTCGATATATTATTTACGTCACGGACGAATCTGAGTTGATCCCACAGTTGCAGGATATTGAACGCGAACACAGATTTCGACGATCCTGAGCGGTATGTTTTTCACCATGTTTCTCCACTAATAGATAAGGCGATACAGTTCCATCGCATACCATATCGAAGAACCAGCGATTGAACAGACGCTCACGACCGCCAGGATACAATGAAACCATCGCAATTACCCACCTACCTCGAAAGTGAGTTTGAGTATCCAGTAGACCACGAAACGGTACTCAATCAGATTGGGGATGCAACGGTTGATGCTCCCGATGACACCGACTCCGAGACGATCAATGAAGTACTTGCCTACGACAATGACGAGATATACGAGACTGCCGAGGATCTCTTGGATTCGATTTTTGGAAATTTAGATGATAACTACATCGGTCGCAAGTACTACGACGATCGCGGCGCGAATATCGAAGAAGTAGATGGAGAGTATCCTCACGACGACCGCGACGTGTCGTTCTAAAGATGAGAAGTAGATAGCTGACTCGAAGAATAGTGTCCGTTGGGAATTCCGACCAGATATCTATCGTAATTCCCAAGATTATCCGTACTAGATTACCAAAAATTGACGTCGCGTTTTACTGCTTCTCGTTTCATCTCTTGGATTTCTTCGGTGATCGGGATATCCTTCGGACATACCTCAATACAGGAAAACTGGGGGTGGCACTGCCAGACGCCATGTTCTTCCGTGAGGAGATCGAGCCGGTGGTCTTGTGCTTGCTCACCTTCCCGTTCATCGAAGTAAAATCGATATCCTTTGACGATTGCTGCAGGTCCAATGTACTGGTCATCAGTTTGGAATCCATCCATTAATCCGACTCAGCAACGGCAGTCACAGTTGGGCTCATTCGCGAACGAATTAGCGCCATACCGATTGAATTGCGACGAACGTCCCATAGCCTGAGAACGAGTCGGATATCCGGATGATGCATCGAGTTAGTGGTAATCGTCTACACGAAAACCAATTAAAGGGTAGTGTGGCCTGATAAATAGATACGACTGCTCAAAGACAATGTTCTCGAAAAATTCGCCTTGTATTGGTGGAGAGCGGGTATTAATTCAATATATTTGAGAAGTAATTACTCGACGAGGAACTTATTTTTTCACTTCTGTCTTTATCACAACTGTCGGTCGAGTCGTCAGTCGAAGCACACGGTCAGTGACGCTTCCCAGGAGAGCACGGTATTCTGCAGGCCGGTGTTTCGTCCCGAGCACGACCATATCGATATCTTCTCGATCACCATAATCGAGGATAGTTTCAACCGGGTGGCCGTGCTCGATTGCTTTGATAATCTCGACTTCGGCATCCTTTGCAGTCGACCCGATATGCGCAACCGTTTCTTCACCAAGTTCTTCTAATCCGTGTTCCGGTCCTTCTGCTTCATCCACGTACTCATCTCCGCTGTACGCTGTATAGATGCTCTCGTCGACGACAAAGAGCACGTGCAGGGTGGCGGAGTGTTCCTTTGCAAGATCAATTGCGTGGGATTCAGCGTTCTGAGATGAAACGGTACCATCGGTGGCGAGTAGAATTCGATCGTACATTCAACTGAGACTTCATCCCATTACACAATAAGATTACTCCGCGATTCGCACATGTTTCGGCGATTTTTGACGTACTAATTTCCGGAGTAGGGAATTGTTCAAAGTAGCTAGTTCACGCAGACAGCAAATGCTTAGTGTAGCTTCAAGCTTAGACTGTCGAGTTTAACCTCTCTGGACATCTATCTACAGAAATAAGTAGGAAGCAACACCTTGTCAAACTAACTGACGAGAAGCGCAGGACGCTGGAGTGGTTCATTTCGACCGGTGAGCGCAAAGCTGAGGAGATTGCATGGACACAGATTCTTCTCAAGGTTGACGAGGGGGTTACAGAATAGCGCCCGAATCCTCTAGGCCGGTACGCCCCGGGCGATGAGGTAGCCGCCGATGCCGACCGCGAGAGCCGCGAAGATCGCCAACACAGCGAAGAGCGTGGCAGTGTTGGCGTACGTCAGCACGGCACCGGCAACCGCCGCACCGAGCGCCCCCACCCCGAATGTCCCGAGGTACGTGTAGCCGAACGAGAGCCCGTGGATGTCCGACGGAGCGTACTTTGCGATGATCGCCTGGTTGATGGGCGCCTCCATGTAAACGAAGAAGCCGAGCAGGGCACAGACGACGAGCAACGGGACAAGACCGGCGTTCACGGCAGGGACGAACGCGAGCGAGATGAGGACAAGGACGGCGAAGGTGCCCACGAGTGCGTACTCGGTGGTGATGCGGTCGCTCAGCTTCCCACCAGCATACTGACCCACGCCCCCGAGCATCAATAGTCCAGCATAGACATACTGGCTCTGTTGGAAGGATTCTCCAGCGAACGCGACGGGCTCGAACAGCGGCACGCCCGCGAGGATGTCCGGCAGGAAGGTAAACACACCCCGATAGTACATCCCATAGAGCATCGCGATGGTGAAGACGAAGGCGAACCCCCCCGCGAACAGGAGCTTCGACTGGGCCAACAACTCGGTTAGACCCGCTGCTCCCCCGTCGCTAACGGTGACTTCGTCACTTGTGCCGACCCCGGCGGTCTCGTCGAATTCGATGCGCCAGGAGATCGCGGCCGCAAGGAGAGCGGGGACGACGAGGAGCAGCGCGACCACCCGCCAGTGGAAGAACACGAGAAGGATGGCGCCGAGGAAGGGACCAACGGCGACACCGAGGTTTCCGGCCAGTCCGTGGTACGCGAAGGCCGTGCCGCGCTCTTTCGCCCCGCGGCTGATGAGCGAAAGCCCGGCGGGGTGGTAAACGCTCGCGGATAGCCCCCAGAGCAGCAGGCCAAGTGCGAGGACGATGACGTTCGACGCGACACTTAGGAGAACGAATCCACCACCCATGCCGAGCATCGCGACAATGATGAGCTGCTTTGAGTCGTAGCGATCAGAGAGGATTCCGCTGGGGAGCGCACCGACACCGATCAGGGCGAACCCAACACCGACGATCAACCCCAGCGTGGCGGCCGTGACCGAGAAGACGTTGAGCCAGAGCGCGACGAAGATCGGGATAACGAGCTCGTAGGTGTGGAACATCGCATGGCCAATCATCGTAAACACGGTGAGCGCTCTGTCGTTAGAGTCCATGGTATTAGTTGACGATTAACAGCAACGAATAACTTTTTGATGTAGGGGTGCTGTTCAGATAAGCAGTTGCCGAGGGATCAGCCGCTACGGAGGGTTGAAAGGGCTGACATCTCGACGACGGACGACGCCTAGTACCGCAGGAGCGAACGGAGTGAGCAGGGCGAGACGGAGGAGCCGTCTCGCATGCCGTGCGGGCAACTCGCGACTCGTTCGCAAGACTACGAAGATCACAACGAGTCGCCCGCGACGAGACGATGGAGGCTTTCGAGGGGGTCACGGTAGGCTATTCGTCCAGTCGCTGCTTATCTGAACAACATCCAAAGTAGATCCCTCAACCATTTCCCAGAGCACGGCTTCGTTCACTCGTTCTTCTTCACTAGAATGAGTAACGCGGTGCTGTCCGTAGGGGCAGACGAAGTGTTAGCGTGTACTCACTTCCGCCTAATTGAATAATCAGTTACTGTAGTAGAATTCGCCGCTCGATTTCTGTTCTCGATCGAGTTGACTGCCCGGCTTGTTCACTCGCGGTCTACCAGTTCGTTCATCCCGTCGAAACGTGACTCCAAGCGAGGAGAGGAATGCATTCATTCCGTCCCGTATTGGCTGGGGAGTGTTTGCCTGTCCATGTTGACTCAGTTCCCCGTCAAATACGATTAAGCGGTCTGCCACCCGATCGATAACGAAGGGGTCGTGGTCAACGACGAGTACCGGTTGGTTTGTTCGTTTGCTGAACTGACGGATTTGGTCGGCGAGGGTCACTCGATGGTCGACATCCAAGAACGCCGAAGGTTCGTCCAAGAGATAGAGATCCGCGTCACGTGCAAGACAGAGTGCAATCCCGACACGCTGTAGCTCTCCGCCTGAGAGCGATCCGAGCAGACGATCGTATAACGGTTCGAGTTTAAACGGACTCTGGATCCGTGCCGCGAACGACTGCGAATGAATGTCAGTAACCGATGCGAACCGCTCGCGGACCGTTTCTTCGCTATCCGGAGTAATGTACTGTGGCTTATACGATACGGCTGTATCATCTGGAACAATCCCGTCGTCAGCATCTACACTGCCGGCGAGTAATTTCACGAACGTCGTTTTGCCAAGAGCATTCTCCCCAACGATACCAACCAACTCACCGGCATGAATCCGTCCAGGTTTGACTGCAAGCGAAAATTCCGCGAAGGATTTTTCCAACCGCGGATAGTCGAGGACTGATTCGCCATACTGGACTCCACGTTCGCCGGCCGAGGGAAAGTCAATCGAGTTCCGCCGGATCTGGACATTCTCCTTTTTCAGTCGTCCCTCCAAGAACTGGTTGATGCCCGTCCGAACTGCCAATCGCTGGGCGACGACGCCGAATCCGCCCGGTTCACCGTACAGTATGTGGATCACGTCAGAGAGCAGGTCGAGCATCGCAAGGTCGTGTTCGACGACGAGTGCCGCTGCGTCCGTTTCCTGGACGTAACTGCGGATTATTCGCGCCACTGATAGCCGCTGTTCGATATCCAGAAACGACGATGGTTCGTCGAACAGATATAGATCTGCATCAGTCGACAAGGTAGCCCCAATAGCAACCCGCTGACGTTCACCACCGGACAGATCAGCCAGCGAACGACCCTGGATTGTCCGGAGGTCAAGTTCGTCAACGAATCGGTCCGAATCGTCCGAACGAACGGCGAGCAGTTCGTGCACCGTCTCGGCGTCGGCTTGGTGAAGAGAGTCGACCCGCTGGTCCTTGTGGGTGGTCGTAACCATGTTATCTCGGAGCCGTTCGAGGTGCGTCTGGAGGGTCGTTCCTCGGAAGGATTCGATCGCCAGATTCCAGTCGGTTACCCCCTTGAAGTCCCGAAATTCGGCACCGATTCACCTGCCAGAATACGCAGCGCGGTGCTCTTCCCGATGCCGTTGCGGCCGAGAAGTCCGACAACGGAACCTTCCTCTGGGATGGGGAGGTTATACAATCGAAACACGTTCTCGCCGTGCTGGTGAACAAGCTGACCAGTTTCAGATGGGAGTGGAATGATCTGGATCGCGTCATTGGGGATCTTCTTCTCAATGAGTTTGTGCTCGCGCATCACGTTCACGTCATCGATATGAAGTTCGCCGTCCTCGGTGACGTAGAATCCCTCGTGACCAGACCGATTCAACGGATTGTACTTGACGGCGATGTTCCGCACTTCGTCAGTGACCTCGTCTTGGTCGATGATCGCGATGTACCTCTCATTTCGAGAGCTTCTATGAGTTGTCATGGATTGTTCGTCCCGATAGTTCGCACGATAATTGATCGCTGTAGCCGTGGATCAGTTTGAAACGGACACAGATATCGAAAGCTCTGCACTGATAACTGCCATCTGGTATCTAAAAGCCATCATTCTCCCTCGAGAATATAGGACTCTTCACCGAGATAAATTTGAATAACGGCTTTCAAGATTATCGCACTTCGATTCTGTAAATAGCGATTTTTATTTTGTGGATTCTTTCCCTGTCGGGGTGCATGTCTGGGGTGTGCTACGTAGTAGTGCTAGGAGAGCGGAGCAAAGTCGCGCCAAATCCCGCGGTAATGGCAAGTACGCCACCGATAAGAAATACGGTTGTCCACCCTGTCGTGCCTACAAGCCAACTGACTGCTGCACCGCCAAAAATACCACCAATCATCTTCGCAGAATACAGAATTGCATAGTTTGTCGAAGAATGTTTCTCTCCAAAGTAATCACCGATAATACTCGGAAACAGTGTGTACTGAGTTCCTTCAAAGCCGGCTGCAATCACAACAGCAGCGAGAAAACCAATGGTAGACCCGATCTCACCGAGTCCAACAAGCAAAAATAGGCCGATGCCACAGAGCGTGAAGGTAACAAGCATCGAGCGTTCACGGCCGATCCGATCCGAAATGCTACCCGTTCCGAGTCGACCAAGCCCGTCAGCAATGGGAAGAACAGTTGCTGATGCGGTCGCAACAATCGTGGCAAGACCGAGATTGTCTGCGAATGGAACGAGATTCGCTGCAAGCATGAGATTCGCCCCAGAAATCTCTATGAACATCACATACATTAGCCAAAATTGCCACGTCTGTATCACTTCACGCCACGTGTATTGCTGTGTCGTCTTTATTGCCGAATTGGAAGCGTTCGACCGTTCGACCCTACTCTCCTCTCTACTTGAGCTCTCTTTAGCTGCTGTAGCATCTTCAATTTCATTGAGCCAATCATTCGGTGGATCTCTGAGAACAAGAGCACCGACGATGACGCCAATGCCGATAAGCAACCCAACGTTCTGAAGAACTGATCCAAATGCCCCTCCCGTTGCGTTCGCACGTACATACGGAACAAAGAGCGCACTTCCCGCCGCGAACGCCATGGTACCGGCTCCGGTGGTAAGTCCCCGCCGGTCGGGAAACCACTTGACTGCAGTGTTAACGGCAACGGTGTATACGATTCCAACACCGATCGCGCCAATTGAGTAGAGAAGATACACTTGCCAGAGGGCATTCGCATGGGCAAGTCCCACGTATCCGCCACCTGCTAAGAGACCTGCAACGAGCGTCATTACTTGAGGTCCGTGCCGATCGCGTAACCACCCCGCAGGAAATTGAATTCCTGATTGGAAAATCACATAGAGAGTGAATACGGCCCCTAATGCTGGCAGTGAAACTCCAAGATCATTGGCGAGTGGTTGTTGGAGTGATGACCACACATACTGGTACGGGCTGACGAGCGCCATCATCACAATTGCCGCAACAATCTGCCACCATCGGGAGAATCCCAGCTCGTTGTGAGCCTTGGTCGCAATATTCACTTCAGCCATGCAACCTCTCCTCCTTGTTTTGAGTATACATTCGTCTATTTTGCAGTTGTGCGTCTTACAGCCAAAATCTCACTCCCAGTATACAGGGGAAGTGATATGCTGTGATCCCGTACAGTATTCTATAATGTGGGACGCTACATTGTTAGTCCGACATCGAGGGTGTCCAATATCTGACGAGAGTGCAGCCATTCCCGATGTTCAGCTCCGGTACCTTTCAAAGATATACAACAAATCTGAACGGCGACTCATCTACATAGATGGCCCAGACAAACCAGTAGATCGTTTCCTGCAATCACTTCAAATCCGTTCTGAGGTGACGTACCTTGAGACAAACGTTGGAGATTCCAACAGTCAGATAACTGTATCAATTGAGTATTCTGCGGAGAATCCCAGTATTCGGCGGTTGATTGAACAATTTAGTTGTTATCCTATCGAATTGGTTGTCGTTCAAGACGGGGGTGAACGATGGCAGATCCGCGGTGAATCTGATACTGACCTACGTGGCCTCATTGAGACGATCGAGAGCCATGGAAATAGTGTTGAACTGCTTTCTCGCACAGCAGTACGGGAATCAGAGACAGGTACGGTCCCAATTACGCCACCAACAGATCTCCTCACGATAAAGCAGAGTGAAACGCTTCACACTGCGTTCACTCTTGGTTACTATTCTCCGAATGATGGAGTCACAATTGAGCATATTGCTGAAGAACTTGGGGTCCATCAAACGACTGCTTGGGAACACCTAAAGAAAGCCGAGAACAAGCTTATCACCAATTACTGTTCGCTCGTCTATTGATATCTTGCAATGATATGGGTATTTTCTCTTCTCCAGTGTCTTTGGAATAATGGTCTGATAGTGTCTTGTACTTAAGGAGTCACCTAAGTGAGATAACTTGTTGAAGGTTGCCACCTATGAGCGATCTCAGAGTCCTCACGGTATTCTCGTTATTTCAGCACTAAAGAGAATATATTTCGCGGATAATAGTAAGTGGTGTCCGAGGGACGATGATTCTAAAATAACTATTTGTTTGTAAACGGGTGGAGATATTTTGAGATCGCTTTGGATTATTTGATGCTTGTTTTTGTATCATTTGCACTCAGTGCTTCGTCTGCTGATCCTCGTGAGACAAAAAATCGGAAAGAAAAGATCGCAAGAAAGACAGAGATTACTGATAGAATCAAGAACGCATTATACAGACTGTCTGAGATAATCCCACGTGTCCGACCAATTTCCGCCGCGGCAACACTGATACTCAGACGGCCAGGCATCGCTGATGCCAGGAGTGCAATTGTTTCTCGCTCAAGACCAACAACCCACCCACCTGCAATGGATCCAATTGATTTTGAGCCAATCCCTAATAGCAGAATGCCAGCAAGAAGCAAAGGGCTTGCCGACCAGAAACTCTCCAGATTGAAATTTGACCCCACATAAAAGAAGAAGACTGGAGTGACTAAGTCCGAAACTGGTTTCATTGATTGCTGAATAGTATGTCCCTCATGCGTAATCACTGCGACAAGAAGTCCAGCAAAGAATGCACCAAGTATTGCATGAATTCCAATGACTTCCATTCCATACGCAAGGACGACCATCAGAAAGACACCAACTTTCACCGAATTCTGAAACACTCCTTCTTGAAGTGTATTTGAGAGATGATCCTCAAGCAAAAATGGAAGCCCAATAAAGAACACAAGCAATGCAGCAGTCACAAGAATAACTCCGGTTATTGGGTGAGGAGCTGTAATAAGGGTGATTCCATATGCAAGTGCTGCAACTGACAATAGATCGTTCAGTACCGTTACAGAGAGAATTGTTTGTCCAACATTGCTCTCAAGGAGCGAAAAGTCTTCGATAAGTGGATAGACAAGCCCCAGTGATGTGGTCGAAATAGTAACTCCAGTCAGAAATGAGGCGAACAGATTGAGCCCAAGCACCTTCGCGAGGCCAAACCCAGAGATGAATGGGAGGACAAACGTGAACGCGGCGAGCTTTACGATTTGTTGTGGGTTTCGCCGAATCGTGTCCGGGTCCAGCTCCAAGCCAGCGTCAAACATGATCATTAGGAGCCCGAATGCTGCAAGTGCAGTGAAAAACTCGAACCCAGGCGTAGATGGATTGACGATATTGAATACTGAGCCAAATAGTATCCCGGCCAGGATTTCAACTGCTAAGAGTGGAACGTTGTAATTTGTTAATGATTTAAAGAGTAGACTTGTTCCATAGACAAGCGCAAGAACCAGCACAAAATGGAAGGTTAATGCCACAACGATTCACCAACTCGATAAGGAGGTTTTTTGAGTCATTGTATTCTCTGTCATTGATGTCAGAAGACGATTCTAGCTGTTGATTCTGTGACTTATTCAATGCAAAATTCTGCGAAGTTTCTCTGAAAGTGGTTGCCGCTGTGGCGGTCCCTCTGGCGCAAATTCATCGACGACTGTAGGGAGCACATCGGATGCAAACATGCCATTGGTAAAAACTGTCTCTTGAATATGGTCATCCAGTAAGTGGACGAACTGTTCTGTACTCGTGAGTGCATCCTCGCGGTCATTATACGACATCACATGCCGTTCGTAGGGGGGTGGCGTCGGCCCCTCAACAACCATCGCCGTCTTTAGGTGGTAGGTATGGTCGTTTAATTGCGGAAGCGTCGACAGTCGAACGCCAACGTAGGTGTTTGAACGTGGCCAATGGCGGAACACGTATTCCAATTCCTCACCGTGGTCGAATGCCGTGATGACCCGCCATGAGTCTGGCAGTGAAATTGGGAGGTCGTGCATCACCTGAAAATTAGTTCTGTACGCACATGTATGTTGGTGTAAATTAATTGCGGAATATCCGCTGAAATCATGTTTGAGAATTTCTACGGCCCAGATTCAAGATGTAGATTTGTAGCTCATGCCAACTATCTATGGCTTATACTTTATACTGCTTGGACAGTAAAGTATCTCGCGCCCATATTGATGACCATGTTTCAGACGATTTTACTTCCAATCGATGGAAGCGACGAGACGTTTGCGAGTGTCGGGTATGGGTTTGAACTTGCCAACCAATATGATGCGACAGTACATGCATTCTATGTTATTGATGGACGAAAGGGAGGAGCGGAGTTTAGAGACACGGAACAACAACGGTTGCAAAAGAAAGGGAGAGGAACATTAACGGAAATTGAACATCGAGGAATCAAGAGAGGAATTGCTGTGACCACAGCAATATCTGAAGGAGTACCTGCTAAGGAGATCGCACAGTATATTGATAACAATGGGATTGACCTGACTGTAATGAGTTCGCATGGTCGGTCCGGTGTGAGTCGATTTGTACACGGGAGTGTGACTGAACGCGTCTTACGATTAACCAACTGTCCAGTGCTTGTCGTCGATCGATAATTAGTAGATGGAACGCGTAAGCAGACGGAACCAAGTAATCATTGGACGGTTTCTATATAGCGAAATAGCAAGGATACGTTCGTCGGCCAAAAGTAGTAGTCGTCAGCCTTACTGCTGACGAACGGGAGTTTGCCGACGAGGGAAATGCGATATGCGTCATAATCAGGGAGGATGAGAGTGGTCACAAGCAATTCGAGAGGTTCGGTGGAGTTGCATTTACCATTGTAACTGGTCTGAACCATACTGGGATGTATTCGAACGGGTACGTGACGTCGTCAAGGTAAACACGACTTCAAGGAACGTCGGTACAGTGCTCAATCAGCATACTCCCGTGTCAAAAATTCGACGCAGCTCCATAGCAAGAGAAACAACATACCAATTAACATATATAATTGGGTCGTAGCACAACGTATCTCAATATTCTCCAGATATTTGGAATACATTCGCCCATGTTGGCTTCTATTTGAATGGAGTGTTGACAGTGCTTTTCACTATCACCCTCGACTAGTATATATGGACTGGGATTCGATTGGGCTCGGTGTTGGAAGCTATATTGGATTTCACTTACTGCTCCTTGGGCTCTTGACGTGGGTAACTGGTGAACGTTTTTTACTGCCGAGTCTCGGTCCATCCATCTTTGCACTTGCGACACTTCCCAATCACGAGATGCATCTCCCCCGGCGATTCGTTGGTGGCCAGCTTATTGGCGCTTCGGCAGCGTTTATCGCGACAGAATTATTGCTCGGTGGGCTCACTCCAGGGGCTCCGACTCATCCGTTTTCAGCAGCAGCTTTGCAGCAAATACTTACGACATTCGTTGCTGCCCTTCTAGCGACGATTGGGATGTATCTTACGAAGACACAGCATCCTCCCGCTTATGCAACAACCCTCATCATCTCACTGGGATTCATCACGAATGTGATCGAGATTGGTGTATTCGTCGTAGCGGTTTTAGTCACAATTACAGTACATGAAATATTGAGCAATCGGCTTCAGATTTGGAATCTTCCCTACGAGTATGAGTTATAGAAATAAATAGCGGATGCAGGTTTCAAACGTATACTCATTATTCTAATTCATTCCGTTAGATGGTTCATCACGGCTCACAACTAACACAGGACGATTTGTTAGCCGAAGAACGCGTTCCGTGACGCTCCCGAAGAGAACGCGACTCACACCAGACCGACCATGGGAACTCATAACGATAAGGTCGATATCGAACTCATCTGCATAGGATCGAATACCTTCATGGGGGAAATTTTGACGAACAGCCGTTACGACAGTGACATTCGCATCGCGTGCTTGCTGTTCAATTGCTTTGACTGCGGTTTCACCTTCTTCCCGAAGCGACGCAAGCGGATCCTTGTTTTCCAGCCCCATCAACCCAGAATCTCCCCGATTATCATCAACCACATACAACGCATGAACAGTCGCATCATACTTCTGAGCGAGATTGACTGCGTATTTGAGGGCTGCTGCTGCTCCGTCACTCCCATCCGTTGGAACGAGAATATCGTCGTACATATCTGGAGTAGTATGTGGACTTACTTAATGGTCAATCTCGTCGTTATGAGGCTCCCCGTTTCGTGAGTAAGAGATTCAGGTAGCCACTGAGGCGACCTTCTTCTCGAACTCGTTCGTCATCGAGTTGCCGGAGTGCAGAGGTCATGAGATTCTGCGAATCAAGTAATCCCACTAGCTCTTCCTCGTTATCCCGTGGAACGATCGGCAGTTGCTCGATATCAGCCTCTGCCATCCGGATCACTGTTTCGAATAATTGTTCGTCAGGATAGCCGACAACGAGGTCAGTCGTTCCAACGTCAGTAACGGTTTGATCGCCATCGCCACGTGCAATTGCTCGTACCAAGTCACCATACGTGATAACCCCTACTAACCCTTCACTCGGATCGACAATCGGAAAACCATCATGGATTGTTTGATCGGACTCTTCGGTGAGTTCAATTGATTCTGCTTCGGCTACCTCAATGATCTCATCAATCAATTGTTCCATGCCGCCATCCGCAACCGAGGATTCTGATGTGGAATCACCTGTCCCAGCAATCGTCGCGGCTAATTGTGCAACAGTTACACTGGGATCGATGATTGCTGGATTCGTGTCCATGACTTCTCCTGCCTTGAATCGCTTTAGTACGTCGATTTCGTAGTCTTGATGAACGTCAATGCCCCGATCCGACAGTTCCCTTGTCATTATGTCCGGACCCATATAGAGTGTTGCAACCGCATCGGCCACAACACCAACCAAAAACACGGGTAACAAAGCGTCATATTGACCAGTGACTTCAATGGCGAAGATCGTAAACCCGAACGTTGCGTTGCTCACGACGCCGAACAGAGTTCCCAGGCCGGCTAAGGCGAAGAGCGAGACCGGGATTGTGATCCCTGGAAGCAAATTCATTACATGAGCAAAGACGCTGCCGATCGCGGCTCCTGCAACGAACACTGGTGCTAGGAATCCTCCAGAGGTTTTTGAACCCAGAGTGACAGTTACCCCGACGACTTTGAAAAGCATGACGACAAAGACGAGTCCGACTGCAAGTTCGTTATTGAGGATCTCCTGAGCAACATCGTAACCCACTCCGAATGTCCGTGGAACCAACAATCCCATCACACCGAGGATGAGCCCACCAATTGCTGGCAGGAGAACGTCATTGACGGGAATCCGATGAATGTACTTTTCAGCGAGAAAGTATCCATCTTTGAAAAGCATTGCTGCGCCGCCAATGACGATTCCGAGCGCGATGAGGAACGGAAGGTTTGGAAAAAACTCGGTGGGGATTCCTTCGACTTGGAACATTGGCCCGACGCCAATCAATGGTCGGCGAGCCCCAGTTGCGATAAGACTCGCGATACTAATGGGGATAAACGAACGTGCTCGAAACTCAAACACCAATAATTCGATTGCAACTAAAATTCCTGCAAGGGGCGTATTGAATGTGGCTGCCATCCCTGCCGCTGCTCCACAGGCAAGTAAGACCTTGCGTTCAGCAGCCGTTGTGCTGATCCACTGTCCAAAAACAGAGCCCATTGCACCACCACTCTGAATGATCGGCCCTTCAACACCGAACGGAGCGCCTGTGCCAATGGCGATTGCTGCTGAGATTGGTTTTAAAATCAGCACACGGGGTGCAACCTTGCTATCGTTATCCCATACTGCTTCCATCGCTTCTGGAATCCCATGCCCAATGATCCGTCGTGACCCATATTGAGCCATCAATCCAGCAATTAATCCACCTATTGCTGGAATGAAAATTATCCACATTGGAAGCCCACTGTCTGGTGGTTCGATAAACGAGAATGCAAGTCGTTGGTAGAAAAAGAGATTGTAGAGAAAGCCGATAAAGTGGTAGATGAGAAATGCAATAATTGCTGCGAGAATACCAATAATCCCCGAAAGTACGGAGACAAACCCAATGCGAAATCCACCATTCGATTCAATTGGTCCGCGATCTGTGTTCTGAAGAGGTGATGCCGTCATTCTAGCGTGTTGTTGTATCTTGAGCACCCCCTTGGTTCTGTCGAATTGTACTATGAGTGTCAATTAATATAGAGCCAAATTCTGGAATCTTAGATTCTCGGAGGTACTGACTCACTCCTGAATAACTGTGTCTTGTCATAATTTGAGAGACGTGCATAAAACACGAATCAATTTCGTTACGAATGGATCAGAGGAGAAACCATCATTTCTGATAATATAAATCGAATTCAAGCACAATCGCTTCTGGATAACAATCAAAATTAGTCGCCTCCGTTTCCTCCTTCTAAGTCGCAAGCGAGGTAGTGGTCCATATCTAAAAAAGCCATATTCGTGAAAACAGCGTTGGATACAATTATACTCCGTTCCTCTCCGTTTTTCTAAGAGTTACGTTTTGCCAGCCCCTTCTAAAAAGAGATATTATTGTAGAGTAGCGCTTTAGTGTCTCTTTCTGGCGCAGATAGTGAACGTCTTTACTCATATGATCTATTTTCTACGAGATAGCCAATGGTTTTTCACGATACAGCAGATCTCTTCTCATAAATCATTCTCCCAATAGGCTTGCAAACGAAAGCCACAGGTTCAAGCCTACTGTTTCTCGATAACTCTTAAATGAATGTTGACAGGGAGTTACGAACGCAAACCCATACTAATCGGTATGACTCGTTCGGGACAATTACCACAGATCAACAACCCACGAGACGGAAACTTCTCACTACCATTGCTGCTGGAACGGCAACACTCGCAGGTTGCTCAGTAATTAGCGCTGGATCAACGAATAGTACACTTCGTTTGGGAACGTTGTACCCACCGATTTCCCTTGATCCAATCGTCCTTGAAACGATTGGCTCTGCGCAGATTGCCGAACGAATATTCAATGGACTCTATACCTACAATGAAACGACAAGGATTGTTCCTCAGATTGCAAATGGCGAACCAAAAATACGAGACGACGGGCATGTATACGAGGTTACGATCCGGAAAGACGCACAATTTCAGAATGGGAACTCAGTAACACCAGAGGACGTGAAGTATTCGTTCGAGGCACCGGTGGTCGAAAAGTCACCAACTGCAGGCGATATCGAGATGGTTCACTCGATCAAGAGCATTGGGAGTCGAACGGTTCAATTCACACTTGAATATCCTTATCCAGCGTTCAAATACGCGCTCACACGACCAATCGTTCCTAAATCAGTGCGGAAATCAAAGGGAGAGAAATTTGGGGAAAAGCCGATTGGTGCGGGCCCATTTAAGCTCACGTCGTTCTCGCCTGAGACGAAGGCAGAGCTCACACGCTGGGACGACTATTGGGGAGAACCACTCCCCGCAATCAAGAATATCACTGTCGCATATATCGAGTCGCCGGTTACTCGGCTAACCAGTCTCATTGTCGGACGGAGTGATCTGGTCGAGCCAGTTCCATCAAAACTTTGGAACCAGTTCGAACGTCAAAACGGGATTTCAATTGCAGCAACGACTGGATTTATGTCGTGCTACGTGGGTTTCAACTGTAACGAAGGACCGACCACGAAACGGAAAATTCGCGAAGCGGTCGATTACTGCTTTGACATGGACGAAGCGGTACGGAAATTCGTCGGCCAATCTGGGCAACGCCAGTACAGTCCGCTTCCTCCACAAGTAGCGAAGCAGTGGAACATGCCACTCGAACATTGGAAAACGGTTGCACATTCTAAGAATATCGAAAAAGCAAAAAAGCTATTTGAGAACGCAGGTGTTTCAAGCTGGAAGCCGAAAATTCTCATTCCAAAAGATCCAACACTCCATGCAATCGCACTGTCGATTGTTGGTGGCCTTCGGGAAGCTGGATTCACTCAGGCGACGGTTTCGACGGCAACAGGGAAAGAGTTCGGAAAACAGCACGTTAGCGGCATCCCAAACACGTACGCGTTGTACATCGATCGCTGGGCTGGAACACCAGATCCGGATTCATATTTGTATCCACTGCTGCATGAGAATCAGGAAGGAACAACAAATGGAACGTTCTATCAAAACAACCGTGTGATGACGCAGATTATGACTGCACGAAAAACAAACAATCGAAAGAAACGCAGGCAGCTATATGAAGCAGCGATTACTGCAGTGCTGGATGATCGCGTGGTTCTCCCAAGTTTCTCCCGGAAGAACAGCTTTGGTGTCAAATCACGCGTTAAGAATTTTCATGCCCATCCAATCGTGGGCGTTAATCCACAGTTTGTAGGGAAAGAGTATAGAGTCTCGATTAAATAAAAAAATCAACTACACATCAATGAGCGAAAATTTCGGGCTTACGACGGCTGTTGCAGTCGGTGTAGGAGGCATTGTAGGTGGAGGAATCTATGCAGCAATCGGCATTGTCGTAGGTGCTGCTGGCTACTTGACGTGGCTCGCATACGTTATCGCCGCAATCGTCGTCTTGGGAACGGCCTACTCGTATGTAAACCTAAATCGATTGACCGACACTGACGGCGGCTCGGTCAGCTTCATTGAAGAATTCACAGGGCGATCCACATTTGCTGCTGTCGTCGGGTGGACCCTTATTGTTGGATATATCGGAACCATGGCGATGTATGCCTATGCATTTGGAGCATTCGCTAAATTTCTGATCGGCACAGAGTACCTCTTTGGGTTTCCAGTTCGACCTCTCATTTCAGCATTCATTGTGACGCTCTTTATTGGATTGAATCTTCTCGGAGCTGGTTCCTCTACCAGCACAGAACGATATCTCGTTGTTGTGCAAGCAGGTATTATTGCTTTCTTCGGAGTTTGGGCGCTCTACTTCGGATTCACGCACAACCAACTCAGGACCGGGCTTTCACATTTTAGTCTCGATCCGGTGACTGCTGGCGCTGTCTCGTTCGTGTCCTTTGAGGGATGGCAGTTACTATTCTATGATCAAGAGCAATTTGAGAATCCGACCGAGACGCTCGCTAAAGGAGTCTTTATCTCGATTGGTATCGCTGCAGCGATTTACATCCTCGTTGGATTCGTGATCACAAGTCTCGTCCCCCCAGAAACCATTACGGCACAACCAGAGGCTGGACTCATTTATGCAGCATTAAAAACAAACAAATGGCTTGCACTTGGTATCATTGTCGCAGCGCTAGTTTCGACAGCGAGCGCAATCAATGCAACCCTATTTAGTGAAGCTTTGTTTGCAAAGAATTTGATCTCGGATAATATCCTCCCAGACCGGCTTGGGGAAACCGGGCACAATGAACTCCCAAAACGAACAGTCATAGTTCTCGGCATTTTCATTATTCTCTTTACTGTCAGGGGAAGTCTCGAAGGAATTGTAGAATTCGCATCACTCACCTTCATTGTCGTTTATGGTTCCGTGAATGCAGTCGCATTGACTAAGCGGGAAACGAACAAGATTTCGATGGGCCCACCGGTAATCGGCGTCATCGGTTCAGTCGTTTTCTTTGTTCTATTATTGCGGCATCTCTACTTGGTAAAACGGCCGGTGTTCAATGCGGTCGTCTTGATCACACTGGCCGTATTTGCTATTGAAGCACTGTATTTCAAACGAGGGGTAATCGAAGAGGGCGCAGAAGAACTCGAAGAGCAATTGTAGCGAAGCGATATTGTTTACAAACGGTCTATTTAGCAGAAGCTGGCCTTCTACTCCCCAACCTCAAAAGAGGAAGTATACAATCCAAGACGCTTGCGAGACTCTCGTAGTTCTGCTTAGTGCAACATGAGGTAGTAGGTGTTTGATGCCGAATACCGTCTCAAGTGAAGCTCGTTAGACTGTCGTCGTAGTATTGTTCCACAAGCCGTAGCCGCCTTGTTTGGCCTCTTGTTGCTTTCGCTCAAACTCCGCTCGCTTGCTGAACTCGCCGTCTGCCACCCGTGCATAACCCGACCGGAGCAATTGCGTATTGTACAGCCACTCCCCCGTATAGACGTACACTTGTGGATGGCCGTCACTGCTGCTTCCTTCCTGTGGGTCTGTCACGAGTGTGACGGTGCTGTACTCTAGTTGCGCTTTGGTGGTCTGGAGCGCGCGTTTGTGGTATAGACCGCTCTTCGGCACGTGCACACCGATTAGATCAACCGTCTGGGTCTTGCCGTTGCGTTCGACTTTGATGGTCGTCGGATCGACGATTTTCGTCACCCGTGCCTCAAACCGTTGGCTGCCATTCGGTGTATCGATTTGTGCGGTGGTCTGTGTCGGTACTGTCGTTGTTTGGCTTGCCGTGCTGGGTTGTGTCGTTGTTGTTGTGCTAGTCGTTGCTGCGGTCGTGCTGGCTGTCTGTGTGGCTGTTGTCTTGGTTGTCATCGTTGACGGCGTGCTGGTCGCCGTCTGCGTCGGCTCTGTGTTGGTTGGTGCCGCAGTGGTTGTGGTTGGGTTGTCGCTACTACCGCCGAGTCCAAGGCCGCCGAGACAGCCTGTACAGACGATGAGTAGGACAAGGCTGAGAATGGGGAGGGAGCGATGCATACTGGTGGTCGTCTCTGTGTTTAGTTCAACGTTGGGGGTGCCGAATGATGCGTGATGGCGAGCGAATGAGAGCGCCGACCCGAACGCTCCGCACCGACCGGCCTCAGCTGACCGCCCAGCAGCGCCGAATGACCGCTCCTCGTGACCACTGGACAGTCAGCCGGCAGAAACCAGACGGGATGCCCTCCCAGCTGAAACACAGCGGTTTTCATCTGCTTTTCTACTGGCCAGACAGTCAGTCGGAGTTCTTCTACCGCCCTCCTGGTGACACACCGGATTTCCTTTGCTTTTCCACCGGCCAGACAGTCAGCCTAGCTCCTGACAGTCCCACTAATGACACACCAGAGTTCCGTTGTAAACAGTGCTGACTCGACAGTCCCACCGTCACTAGATCAGACTCACTCCTGCTGGTACACAGAGGACAGTCCACCGGGCTCTAACCTCCTTATCACTCCTGTGCTGTTCATCTTGGACAGTCCTTTCAGCGTGAGACCATCGGAGTCCGGGGTGTGCTGGTGGTCAAATATGACAGTCCATCTGTAGTGGTCGGCGGACACGGTAATCTGTCGTTCGTGGATAGTCTTCCGTGCTGTTCATCTCCTGCTGTCGTGGGTCGCTTCATTGAAACTGCGGTGTCTCGCCGGAGACGGCACCCCAGTGGTGGGCTTGGGTCGGCACCCAGATCATGCCGTCAAACCAGATTTCAGACGGTGTGTGCTCCTGTTAGCACCCGTTCTGGCATCCTGGTTGGCACCCAAATCTGCGTGAAGCCAGTGGACACCCAATTATTACAGCCGCTGGCACCCTACATACGTCGCTCATCTGATTTCTTCATCCTGTCCGGGTAGAAGGACTGTCAGAACCCGTCGCTCTTAGTGGCTGTCCTGTGCTGTCTCACTGCCTTGGTGTCTCGCACTTCGTCACTCAGTGTTGGGGGTGGACCGCTCCTCGAGGTTCTCTCGCCCTGGTGGCTGTCGTCCTCTCGTAACGCTGCACGTCCTTCCCGTCGGTACTGCCGGCTAGCTCCTCGTCGTATGCTCATCGCTTGTTTTCAGCCACCCTTCTCGCTCCCGCTACACTGTTCGTCGCTGTCTCGCTCTCGTTGACTGTCCACTGTTCTCGGGGTGGCTGTCTCTGCCCCTTCGGTACGCTAGATCGGTCACTATTTCGGCCTTCTATTTGCACTACCGGACTGTCCCATCTCGCGTTATTCTGTGTTCTGTGGCTACTGTTTTTGCATGATTGGACTGTCCCCCTGGTCTCGCACTGGCCTCTCTTGCTGTCTCGGCTTGGTGGACTGTCGTCCAGTCGCTACACACCAGTCTGCAGAAATCTCGCTTTCGGGGAGGACTGTCCACACACCACATTTCATCTGTTCACCATCCCTCATTCGGGCGCTAGCTTCCATCCACTTCTCAGAAATTTGACTGTCGTCACCTTCGTGGATTTCGTGACTGTCGGCCCTGTCGCTTCGTCCCATTGTATCAATGTCTTTAATACTGTCATGGGTGCCCACTCCGCTTGTCTCACACAGTGGGGGTGCCCTCCTAGCTATGCTCATCTGGGGTGCCCATTTCTTGTCACTGAGTTCGTTCTCAGTCTCTCTTCAGTCGTGGGTTTCGTTGGTCGCACTTCAGTTGTTTTCCAGGGTGTTTTTGCAGGGATGTTGCCACCGGTTTTCGCTCTCTTTTTTTCTTACACGTTGTTTCTCCCGGTGGTTGGTTTGTCTGCTGTTATTTGGGGTGTGTTTCAGCTATATGTGTCGGGAGGGGTTGATTATCCGCGTTTATGCTCCTAAATGCCAATAGAATTATTAGCGTTATCAACGTTTATGCGCATATGGAAACTTCAAGGACTAGAGAAGATGACGAGATGATTCGAGGCCACCGTCGGACATTGCTTGATGGCCTTCGCTACTACGGTGGGTCAGCCAACACCAGTGAGCTTCGTTCCTACGGGGACGTTCCACCGGGGAGTATCCGGCACCATCTCTCTGTATTAGAAGAGTGGGAGCTCATCGTGCAGGAGGGAACGGAGCGACTTGAGAATGGTGAAACGGCCAATCAATATCACCTCACAGACACTGGTTCAGCTGCTGCCGAGGAGATTGCAGAGAGTACGACCACAGCCGAAACTGTCGAGAGTTTAGAACAGAAGGTCGACCAGCAACAAGAGCAACTCGAAACGCTCCACGATGAAGTGAAGTTGCTTCGGGAAGAGATGGATGAACTCAATGAGCTTCGAGCAGAGTTCAACCGGATGGCCGAGATCGTCGAAGACTTCGCAAGGCAGGAACAATAGAGGATGTTCTAAAACCGGTTGAACGTGATTTCGCTTTCCCCGTCTCGTTCGTTGGTTTGTGTTTCGGTCGGTGATTGCCCTTCGCTGTCTGTGTTACTGTTGTGGTCCTGCTTGTTCGTTACGAGGTTAGTGAGCGGTGTCTGTTCGTCATCCTCGTATAACCGAAGATCCATCGGCGTCTCTGTCTCCGGTGGCACTACAATCACATCCCATTCGACCTCACGTAGATTCCCGTCCATCTCGTACTCCGGGATGATCGGCGGTTTCACGTTCCGGTTGCCACCCGTCGGATATGCACTCGCGTCGGTGAAGATATCCGCTGCTGAATCAAACCGGGCGTGAACCGTCCCATCCCCATCTCGAAGGACGTACTTCCCCGTCTGTTCGTCGTGAATCCACACGTTCTCACGATTTCCTGGCCGGGTGATCGTCTCACCCTCGATACTGAGCGTATTCGTTCCTGTGTAAAATCGCCGTTCGCCCTCGACGCTGTGATTGCTTCGACAACAGAACGGCGCATGGGCTACTGTATTGTACACCTGCTTGGCGACCTCTTCACGTGCAAAGAAGAGGCATCGATTTCCGTCGTTGTGTGCCTGTGCGAGGTTCTTCACCGTCTGCGACGGCTGCGTACTCCCGGTTGTGTGCTCGCTCTCGATATAGACGTCTTTCGTCCCCGCTAACCGATTCAAGAGGACGTGACCCTCGCGGTAGCTGTTGACCGTGTCTGCCACCGTTTCCGGGTCATCGTCCGGTGCAATTGCTAAGACGTCGTCGAGTCGGGCTAAGCCGTCCGGCATCGCCTCCCCCGTCTGCTCTGGAATCTCGAAAATGAATCCGAGTTGCGTCATCGGCACGTAGGCGTCAGCCATCGGAGCCCAATGCTCTGCCTTCCCGTCGTTTTCCGAGTCACCGAGATTCAAAAAGCCGGTATCAAGCGGCTTCACTTCCATCTCATCCTCGACCTCGCGATGGTCGAGGTGCGTATCCGGTACTCGCTGCAGGACTTTTCGCCATGCTTTCCCGGCATCGGTTACGTCGTCACCGGGTAGATATCGATTCAGCCGCTCAACACATTCCGCTATCTGTACCCATCCACCCGGATCACCCTGTCGAATGCTCTCGTCGTAGACTGCCTTAAGCGTCTGATTGCGCAGGTGTTCGTCTGTCCCGACCGGGAGGTCTGCTGGATCGTCCGCCGTAGTGCCCTCGTTCAACTCACCATACGGTAATTCGCGCTGAATTTCGGCGTCGGTAATCGGCGGACTGCCATACTGCTCCAGACTCCGATGAATCACGTCCTCGGCGTCCTCCTCCGATCGAAGCGGTGGATACGGCGCGAACGTATGAATCTTGAGCGGGTCAGAGTACTGCATCCCGCCCTTGATCGGGATTCGCGTCCACACTTGGAAGTTCTCGGTCTCCATCAAATCCTCCTCATTGTACCCTTTGAACAGCTTCGCGACGGGACGAGCATCCTCGTCGTTCGGCAGACGGAAGATCACCGGGTTGTTGCAGTTCGCTTTGACGGCGCTCAACACACTCGCTTCTTTGAGTTGTTCGGGGTACTGGCAGGCGATGGTCACTGACAGGCGCATCGACCGCGCTCGGGCGAGCATGTTTTTGACATCGAGATTCTGACTGGCAATCGCATCGAACTCGTCGAAAATCGCAAAGAAGGGCTCGTTCTCTCCGTCCTCAAAGGACCGGTTTTGAACGGCGCTCCAGATCGGACGCATCACGCCAAGGGTAATCATCTGCTTGACGTCCTGGTTCGACACCGGTGTGCGGACAATCACGATTTTGTTCTCGTCGATGATATCTTGGAAGTCGATCGAACTCTCACGCTGGGCGATAATCCGACGTATCACCCCATTCTCGACCCAGTTTTTCACTCGCGATAGAAGGGGACGAACAGCATCGTCGTCCATCTGAGCGATCTCGTTCACGAACTCCTTGATATACGGATCTTCAACCTCCTCGGCGAACTGTTCGCGACGTTCCTGATTCAGCAGCACGAAGTAGAAATCGATCACCGAGTAGTCTTTGTCCGATTTCATCATCGCTCGGCCCATGCTCTCGGTGATTGCCCGCATTCGCGGCCCCCAATAGTCGTCATTGTCGAGAATCGCTTTCAAGTTCTCCAGTCGATCCTCGATTTCTCGCTCTTGTTCGACCTGGCTATCCGTTTCGGGGATTTCGAGGAAGTTGACCCCGACGTCTCGGTCGAAATCTTCGTCTCCGGGTTCAATCCAAATCACGTCGTCGAGGCGGTCCTCCGGGAGCAGCTGGAGAAGTTCTTTCGAGTCGCGTGCCTTCGGGTCGAAGTAGACGAAGCCGTGGCCAGCGTACGCTAACTGAACCATCCAGTTCAGGAGTTCCGTCGTCTTCCCCGCACCCGTTGTGCCACAGACCCAGTTGTGCTGGAAGAGCGAGCCGAATTCGATGGGAACTTCGCGAAAACCTTCCTGGGCGCTGTCGTTATATCCCGTCCACAGCGGACCTTCCGGACGGTCGCGTGACCCTTCGAGGAGACGGCGAACCTTCGGCCCGGCGACGACGCCATGTTCTTCAGTATGAGTGAGTACTTGGGCACCGCCGATTCGGTCGTTCTTCGTTGGCGTTATCTGATACGGTTCGCCAGTTGGTGCTCGAAGCTCGTCGGGGATATCGTCGGCATCCTGCTCATCGCGATCGGCCTCTATTGACTCGGTGTCTGGTGTGTCGTTGTTGCCAAATAGGTTATCGAACATTGTGGATCACCAAGTCCCGGGGTCGGGCTTGCACCGACGTGACGGCGTGAACCGTCCGGGAAACGGGGGAAAGTCGCCGCTGTTACTCTTCTCGCTGACTGTCGGCCGGCACTTCCCCACCGCGTTGGGAGTAGCGCCAATCAATTTTCGGCGTCTCGATCTCCTTGTTCGGGATATGGGCAGCACCGGCGAGTTCGCTCACCGAGAGAATCATCTCGCGGTCTTCCCACTCCCGAGCATGGAGTTTCTCGATGAACGCTCCTCGGTCGCTGGCCGGTATGGGCTCGTCAGTAAATCCCTGCTCAGTCATCGTGTTGTAGTAGCGGGTGAACATCCCCGCGACGCCTCGTGCTCGTGATTCGGCTTCATATGGGTCTGGTGAGACGGCGAGAATCCGCATATTCGTATGAAAACCGTACTGTCCGCGCTGCATTTCGACGACGTCCGCCGCTTCGCGGTCCTTCTTGCTGGCGTCACGAGTGCGGGGATTTAGCCACCCAACGACTCGGTCCGATCGAAGCCCTTCGGCGACGTCGTCCACGCTCTCACCTCGGGATAGGAGCCCACCGTCGCCTTCTGTCCAATCGTTTTTCGCGGGGCGGAAGACTACTTGCACAACAACGCGTGTTTCCGGCGTCGAGAGCATTTCACTCGTCACTTCACCATACGGGTCGCGCTCGAAGCCGTCGCCCTGGTGGTTACGAATCGGGTAGTAGTAGTGACGGTTCAAATCGAGCTCTGCGCCAGCTACGTAGTCGTCAGCGTTGATCTGTGGAAATGCGTCGCCACCTTCTACCCGAAAAACCTGCGTATTTGAGTAGCTGTTCGCGACTCGTCGCCGGAACTTGTTTGCGGCACTCTCGTCGGCGGCATGCATGTAGAATTTTAGCTTCTCCTCGTCAAACCACAGTTCGAAGGAGTGGTGTTGGCTGACGTTCTTGTCTCGGAGCCCCTTCGTTCGAACATCGTGGAGTGACTGAAGCATCGCTGCACCGTCGATGATTCCCTGATTGTCTTTGTAGGGCTGAATCCCGAGCAACACACCCGGCGTCTCGTCCACGGTTTGGGTGTAGGTTTCACCGAGCTGGGTCGCAGTATAGCTCCCTAGCGTCTCGTCACTGCCGAACAGACCCATCAGATCTCACCCCATTCATCCTCAATGTACTGTCGAAACGGCCCGTCCTCACTCGCTTTGTAGCTATAGATAGCGTCCTCAAATGGAGAGGCCCGTTCCTGGGCGTGCATCCACCCTTCGACGTCCGCATAATCGACGAGATAGTCCGTGTACCCCAGGCCGTCTTCCCCGCGTTTCGCTTGCGAAGTGATGAAGTTCAGTTGCTCGTCATTCATCCCGAAGCGCTGCTTCGCGTCGTCTTCCTCCAGCTTGTCCGTGTAGAAGAACTCAGTCGTCGGAACCTGACCGAGAATGGCGCGCTTAGACTCTTGCATGTCCTTGTCGTCGGCGCTCGCGAAGTCGCTTGGCCGGTGCGAGAGGAACCACAGTCCGGCGTTGAAGTGCCGCCAGTGACGGGCCGACTGTTGGAGCCACGCCAGGATTTCCTTCGATTGGAAGAGGTAGTGCGCTTCGTCGATCACGAACAGCGTCTTACTCGGCGCTCGCTTCACCGCCTGGTAGACCTGCCCGAGCATCAACTGGAGCATGGTCGCCTTGTCTGCCGCGGCGCCGAGGCCCTGGATTTGTTGGAGATCCAGGTACGACACTTCGCCCGGACGAATGTGCGCCTCGGATTCCCCGACGAGTGCGTCGTGTTCGCCGCCCTGTTTGAAGCCACTGAGACGGCGGAGGAGCGGCCCGGCATTCTCATGGATCTGTGCCTTCTCCAACTCCGAGTCGACGTAGTCGCCCGGATTCTCGCCCATATCGTTGACAGTCTCCCGGAAGTCGGCCATCGTCGGACTGTTCTCGGCTTTGTGTGTCGTGACGTCCTCTTTCAGCACACCCGCCTCCTCGTAGGTGGCGTTCAGGGCATCGGAGACGAGCGGCGCAAACTCGCCGGCTTCGTCGCCGATCATATCGAGGATGAAGTTGCGCGCCTCAGTGAACTTCATATCGTACGGGTCCAGGTTCCCTGATGCTGCCAGCGCTGCTTCTGGCGTTTCCTCAATATGAAGCGGGTTGATGGTCTGTGAACCATCCACGGTGATGTGCTGGCC
Source organism: Haladaptatus sp. HS23 (assembly GCF_056892285.1). Taxonomy (NCBI): domain Archaea; kingdom Methanobacteriati; phylum Methanobacteriota; class Halobacteria; order Halobacteriales; family Haladaptataceae; genus Haladaptatus; species Haladaptatus sp. HS23. Next base: position 333,466 of record NZ_JBXGLH010000006.1, read on the forward strand.
GTTCAGGAGTTCGATAAGACTCCCGAACTCGCCCATCGTATCACACAGAATGAGCGTGCGGTCCTCGCCAGCAAGGTACCAGCGGGTCGCTTGCTTGCCGACGTGGTAGGATTTCCCGCTGCCGGAGTTCCCGATCGTCAACCGATGGCCGGGCGCGACCGAGAATTGATCCTTGATGATTTCGCTGCCGTTCTGGACGTTGCGCCCTTGCTCGACGCCGTCTTCCTGGTCGATGTAGGCAGATACCGGTGGGAAGGCCGCCGCGATCGTTCCCGACAACGTAAGCGAATAGCGCTCGCGTGTTGAGACATCCGCGAACTTGTCCCGGCCGTTCGGCGAACAGGATTCGAATAGTTCAGCCTGGCGCTGTTCTGGGGCCAGTACTGTCAGGTGAGCGGGTGCGCTTTCGAGTGTGTCTCGCACCGTGTCGCAATCGTCTTCGAGCGCCCGGTGTTTCGCGATATCCAACGTGAGGTCGTCTTCGCTTGCCAGCCCCTCCTCGATTCGCTTCTCGGCTTTGTCGAGCGCTTGGCGCGTTCCTGCTCGTACGGTGACGTAGCCACTCAGATCCCATGGCTGGGCCTGTGTGTGGTGGAGGAGCTTGTACATCTTCACGTACGGATCGAGGTCGTCTTCGACGAGAATCGCCGAGACGTCGCTCACGTCTTTGCGCTCGTCGATATTCGCGTCGATCTCCCCGATCGTGTCCTTCAATTCTAGCTCTGTCATGCGTTTGTCTCGCTCGCGAACGTCCAGACAGACGTCTACGTCCACACCTCGCATAGTGTAGATCTGCTCGAGGAACTTCTCTCGGGGCTCGACCGGCCAATCAGCAATCCAGTAGGTCCGACAGTACTGTTGTCCCGTCCGAACATAGCCGTCGCGAGCGTCGAACGTCTGTGGCGCGAGCAGCTCCTGAACGCGGTCCTGAGCCAAACCGGCGCCGTCGTCGCCACCGCCCGCGAGCGGGGCGAGCAAGCCTTCACGAACCTGCGCGAGGAACGACGTGTCTCCGTCGGCGTTATCATCCGCATGCGTACTCGTTGCGACGGGTTGCGAGACGGTGCCGCCATCGGTTGTCGCTTCGACCGTCGCGACATCCGCGACGCCCGTCCGTGGCGCGTCGGTTTCGTCCACGGCTTCTGGACGCGGGCTGTCGCCCTTCTCGGCGGTATGGGGCCATACCGCCGCATCGATATCTTTCGTCACCCGCTCGGTGTCGAACGAGTGTTCCGTACCGCTCCAGTAGCGGCCCAAGAGAAGCGCATGCTCGGCGGGACCGACGTGGGTCGTCTCACACCCGTCGGTACTCCCGAACGCCCGACAAAGACGAGACAGGCGCGTTTTCACTTCCCGCTGCATCCGCCGGCGCTTTGCCTCCCACTGTTCATCGTCGCCACCGAACAGCAACGAGCGAATCTCACCGTCATCGGTCATATCCGACATGGCGACTTCATCCGGACGGACCTCGACGACGAGATAGTGCTGCCATTCCCGAGCGTCGAAGCGTGGGAAATCGGTGTTCTCGGTCCACTGAATGACGCTCCGCAATAGCTCGCGCGCTAGTTTCCACTCCTCACCGGCGTACTCCGAAGAGTAGAGCTTTGCGCGGTACTTGTCGGTGACATCGCGGGGGTCGATTTCCAGGGCTGAGCTGAACAGGCGGAAACTGAAATCGCTCACGTGCTGGTCGAGTTCGGTCCGAACCCGGCCAATCATTTCCCGTGCCTCGCTCTCTTTCTGCATCGCCGTATTTCGGCCCGAAATGCGAGCCATCGCGACGAGACGGCTATCTTCCATTTCGGCGGTGCCGTCGGCGTGGATTCGCTTCACCCCGTGGACAGTCGCTGCTTCGTCGCCCGTCTTGGGCAGGCGACGGCTGGCCTTCAGCTGGGCGAGCGGCCCCTTGATTCGGTCCAGCCCCGTGGTGTACTCGTCGGAAGAGATCGCAAGCCCAAAGGCGCCAAGCCCACCCAGAGCGCCGACACTGGCGCCCACTGCAGAGGGGACAAGTGGGGCGCCGAACAGGGCAGCGAGGCCACTAATGCCCATCAGACCGGCACCCGGGGCACTGTAGAGCATATCGTTCACGTTGAACCCGTGAAAGTCGAGACTGGAGTCGACGTAGGGCGGGACGAGCTGTGTCGGGTCTTTCGGTGCGTCTTCGTTGGTTGTCATAGGTAAGGCCCGTCTCCCAGCCTTGCAATGGGATGGCGGCGTGAACCGAAACGGGTCGGAAACCTCTCGTGAGATCTACTTCGACGGCTGAACCTGAGACCGAAGCCTAGAATGACGAGACAGATCCCAACCACAAACCACTCCGAGGCCAATATTGGGCGGAAATTGGTGAAGATAGGCGTGCCTCCGAGTGCGCACCCTGAGAGCCGAGATGTCTCTTTCGTCAACGAAAGCGGACACACAGGGAGCACGGAGAGGACAGGAATGACGACGAGCAAGGCCCCTATGAGAGACAGCACAGTCCCAAGTACCGAAAGGCGCATGTCAGGAAGAATCTCATCGGCGGACTCGTTCTGACGTCGCTCGCTTGAATGCTCTGTCATTGTTGAGGCCCGTCTCCCAGCCTTGCACCGGGATGGTGGCGTGAACCAAAACGGGGGTTAGTCGTCGTACTGTTCTGCATACCACCGGGCCAGGTTCTCGGCCAGCAACCGGGACTTTCCGATCCCGGTCTGTTCAAGCGTGATCCGGTGGTATCCGTCGTCTTCTGCCAGTTCGAACGGTTCGATTGTGGTATCGTCCTTCATGATTTTCTAATCGTATTTCTGGAGGATGTTGCGACCACGGTTCAGTTCATAATCAGCGCGTTCCTGTTCTTCGCGGGCGGCCTGAGCGTCGATGCCGCCGTCGGCATTCAGTGCATTATCGACCGAGTGGTAGTTCACCGTCTCATCATCCGCCGACGAGCCAGCGCTAAACGTCGAATTCTCCGACTGCTCCCAACTCGAATTGTCGCTGCGATAGTCCTGGACTTTCTCGTGGACTTCGTGACCGACGCGCTCGCCAGCCTTGTCGACGTATTCGCCCGCCTTCCGCTGGTTCGACGCAGACGTCCCAAGCGCGACCGATGCCGCGTCATTCGCATGCGCGAGCATCTGTTTTGGAAGGATGAGCAGTGCAAAACCGAGCCCCCCGACAACGAGTGCGAATGTTTCCAGCGCACCGAGTGCCGACGACGTCCACGGGAGCTTTGAGAGGAGCATGAGGACAAGCGCTTGGAAGAGCTTCGTGACAATCACGACGCCGAAGAGGTAGACGAACGTGTCACCGATGCTCTTCAGGAACCCGGAGAAGCACCGACACGCCCAGGCAAGCGGCCATAGAAACACGCTCAAGTAAATGAGCGCGCGCTCAAGCCCGAGGACGAGAATCCCAACGACAACCGTCCCTGTTTGGAGAATGCCGAGAGCGGCACCGAAGCCGATCCCAACACCGAGCTTGGCGAGCTTTGAGTTCGTCTGAATGAACTCGGCACCGCCGGGTGCGATGGACATCGCTGTTTCGTTCGCCAAGTGGAGGATGAGTGGGGGAATGATCCAGGTCGTCGCCAGCATGAAAAATGCAATGCCCACACGCTTCCAAGCTTGGCGCTTCTCGTAGGGGTCCGATCGGTAGAAGGACATGCCGAACCCGGCCATGAGAACGACCGCACCAAGTCCGGACGTCCACTGAGCAGCGGTATACACACCGGGCCACAGCCCATTTTGCGGATTGATCCACGTACTCGGGTCATCGGGCTGTCCGGGTGCAGGAATCGCTGCAACGCTGTCACGGACCATATTCGCAATTCCCTTCCCAATGCCGAGGAAAATCCCGGCGATCGCTTTGAGCTGTCCTCTCGCCATGTCGACCGGGTTAATCGATGGAACCAGCCCACCGCCGCCGCCAATTCCATCGAGAAGGCCACCACCGTCACTAGCATTCCCACCGGTGCCACTGTCCCCGCCGCTCGTAGAGTTAGTACCATTCGTCGTTGTCGTCGTCGCGCTGTCCGGGGGCGATGTTTGCTCGGCTGCTGGGCCCCCGATCCAGTGATGCTGGGATGTTGTCGAGTTGTTCGCTGCGACTTGTTGTGCAGCGACGGGAGTAGTGAGTAGTGCAACTATCGCGACGAGACAAAGCACCGACAGCCACCTAGTGTTACGATTCTGTATCATAGTCAAAAGGATGAGCCATGTGGCTCACATGATGTTCGCGAAATTCACGCACGACAGCGTGCTCACACCGGCTTTGTCGATGACGACCGCGAACAGCGGGAAGAACCAGGCGCCAAGGAACGTGATAATCGCACCTTTGAGCGCCTCGCGGCCCTCCTTCTTTTTGTCCGAGCGAGCACTCCCCATCTTGTTAACGGCGATCGCTCCGCGGAACGCTGAAAGGAGAATCATTCCCAGTGTGATCATCCCGAACGCGAGTGTAATCACAGGACCGAGGCCGGACGAGCACATCACGTCGCTTGCTTCGTTGGTCGCTTGTGCTGCAGCCGGCACCGAAAACACCGACAAGAGGGCGATGGTCTCCACGCTCTTTCGAACGGATTGCGTGGAGAGAACCTCATACGCCTTGGTGAGTGCGGATTTCCAAGAGCGATCGCTCTGTGGTGAGTCGTGTTTAAAATTCTGAAACCAGTTTGAGCTGGTTTTTTCATCCGATTTCGACTTTTGTTCAATCATCGTGTTCACTATGAGATCTAGATCTCTAGATAAATACTTTACGGACACAGTGGTCTAGTGTGTATTACGGATACGACTGTTGTGTCCGTAAAGTACTAGTAGTTCGGAATAGGGCTGTTTTACATGCTCCTATACAAACCCAGTAGCATGGTCTCGCTCACAGATGTCGACAAAGAAATTCTCGAACTCCTTCGGGAAGGACGCGCAACCCAATCGTACATTGTCGATGAAACGGGTTTCTCACGCCAACACATCCACAATCGCTTAGGGATTCTCGCTGCTGCAGGTTACCTCGAGAACATTCACGCGAAGACGGCATTGTATGAGTTAGTGGACGATCCACTTGCTGATGAGGAGAATGG
>NZ_JBXGLH010000062.1:0-438 GCF_056892285.1 Haladaptatus sp. HS23
GGCTAACATCAGATTCCATCGTATACGGCTGACCGCAGGGGTGGAATCCTCATTTCCTTCGGACTTGAGTGGAGGCAGGGAAGGGTATTAAACCCTTCGAACCTCGTTCGTCCGAGATTGTGAGACGAGTTGAACGCCCCACAGATCGCGTCTGTCTCTTTTGTCGCGTTTATATCCGAACGCCCGCTATCATTTAAGGGCGTCGAATTGCGCTCGCGTCCGGCGGTTTGTGGCCGGGCGCGACTTCGTATTCAATCCGAGTGCCCGGTAGTACTTAAGGGCACCGAATTGGACGTGTTTCGTTCGTCCCAAACCGTGGGACGCCGTCGACATCCTATCCGAGTGCTCCCGTACACTTAAGGGCATTGGATTGGGTTTTCGTTCGCCCGAATCCACCGAGGCGCATATATAAATGCGCCGGATTCGGGCGGCCACCTC
>NZ_JBXGLH010000063.1:0-421 GCF_056892285.1 Haladaptatus sp. HS23
TGTTCGGCCTGTTTGACGTCATCATAAAACGCCTTCGAGCAGTTGAACACACCGCCAAGATTGACGTCGATAACGCGCTCCCACTCCTCGCGCGTCATTGTTTTAAAGGTTCGATCGACAGTAATGCCGGCGTTGTTCACGAGCACGTCAACTGGCCCGAACACATCGTGGACGCGGTCAGACATTGCGTCGACCGCGTCCTTGTTAGTTACATCTGCTTGGACGGCGATTGCTGTGCCACCCTCAGCTTCGATGTCATCGACGACATCGTAGGCTTTCGTTTCTGAGGATCGGTAGTTTACGACGACATTCGCACCATCACGACCGAGATTTCTCGCGATTTGGGCACCGATTCCACGTGAAGCGCCAGTTATGATGCATGTTCTATTAGCTGGTATGGTTGACATTGTTCTTCCTTGTA
>NZ_JBXGLH010000064.1:0-400 GCF_056892285.1 Haladaptatus sp. HS23
CGTTCATTGCACGACTGAGAAACCGCACGACACACAGCTCGGCTGGCAGGTCGCCTGCCGCAACGCAGGCGACCTGCACAGCCTCGCCGCTGACAAGGGCTACGATTGGATGGAGTTACGCGAAAAACTTCGAGAAGAGGACGTGAGACCGCTGATTAAACATCGAATCTTCCGGCCCATCGACCACACGCATAACGCGCGGGTCGATGGGCCTCGCTACCGCCAACGATCGATGTGTGAGACCGTCTTCTCGGCGATCAAGCGCACGCACGGCGTCGCCGTGCGTGCGCGAACCTGGTACCGAGAATTTCGTGAACTCGTCGTGAAATGTGTCGTTCATAACATCAAGCGTGCCGCAACACAGTGAAATCAACCGCAGTATGGCGATTCACCAGAGCCA
>NZ_JBXGLH010000065.1:0-386 GCF_056892285.1 Haladaptatus sp. HS23
GTCGTGAGGAGGCCGTGTTCGCTTTCGACGGCCTCGTTGCCCGTGTTCAGGAGGAAGAAACTTCCCGTCCCGTAGGTGTTCTTGGCGTCCCCGGCGTCGAAACAGGTCTGGCCGAACAGCGCCGCCTGTTGGTCGCCGAACGCGCCAGCTACCGGGACTTCGGCACCCAAAAAGCCGTCCGGGTCGGTCGAACCGTACGTTTCGTCGTCGCTCGACGGTCGCACCTCGGGCAACATCTCGCGCGGAACGTCGAACTCCGCACAGAGGTCGTCGTCCCAGTCCATCTCGTGGATGTCGAACAGCATCGTCCGCGAGGCGTTCGTCACGTCCGTGATGTGTTCGCCGGTCAGGTTGTAAATCAACCACGTGTCGATGGTGCCGAAGAG
>NZ_JBXGLH010000066.1:0-382 GCF_056892285.1 Haladaptatus sp. HS23
GGTTACCTCGAGAACATTCACGCGAAGACGGCATTGTATGAGTTAGTGGACGATCCACTTGCTGATGAGGAGAATGGAGGATGAGGCCATGCAAATCCCACCGTTATCGATTGAGCCACCAAACGAGAGTGCCCGAGAGACAGTGCGGCGCCATATTGCGATACTTCTCGGTATCGTCAAAGTCCTGCTCGTCGCCTGTTTGATTCAGATCGTCGTCCTCGGGAGCGTCGGTGCAGTTGCACTGTATGTCCTCAACGTTTCGAATCAGGCAGGTGGATGGATGGTCATTTTCTCATGGTTTGGTGCTGCGTACCTGATGAAGCTCTATGCACGAAGCGTCTTCCCGGTGAACGCTGATCGGTTCGAGCGCGTGTAGAAACAC
>NZ_JBXGLH010000067.1:0-377 GCF_056892285.1 Haladaptatus sp. HS23
AGCAGCAGTTTTGTTTCAGTGTCTATTGCAGCGTACACCCAAGACCACTCGCCGTTGATTTTGACAGCGGTTTCGTCGACCGCGACCCGCGTCGGCGCTGCCGACGGCGGGTCCGAAACGCTGTCAGATACCCGATGAACCCATTGAAAAATCGCTTGATGCGACCGTTTCACGCCGAGGAGCGCAAGAATTGCTTTTGTTTCCCTGAGCGAACAACCGGTCGCGTGGAGCCGGACGGCGAACGCCCTAACGGGCGTCGCCGTCCGTTCACGCTCCCAACATTCAAGCGTAGCCGTATCTAAACTCTCTCTGAGCAGGTTTGAGAGTAGCATGAACAACTAGCTCTTCGACCTGCTCGTCCTTATCTAGACAGTGCC
>NZ_JBXGLH010000068.1:0-373 GCF_056892285.1 Haladaptatus sp. HS23
CGAATCTGGGCTTCGCAAGGGGGCTTAAGTCGTAACAAGGTAGCCGTAGGGGAATCTGCGGCTGGATCACCTCCTAAAGACCGGGATTGGGCCGACGCGCCCAACCCACCTTAACTCGTCAACTTCGTTGACGAACTGGCACACACGCCGAGACAGCACTCGTCTTCCGACGAGGCACCTTTGAACTACCAAGGCTAGTTCCGATCTCTCCCTTTTGGGGAGAGTAGCCTTCGCTCGTTGGTGAGCGCCGCTGTTCGACAGCGGTTCACGGGTTCGACTCCCGTGGAAGGCCGTCACGTGGGACGGTTCGAATCGTGCCCCTTAAGTAGTGGGCGACGAAACGAACTATTCCCAACAAACCGATGCACCAACC
>NZ_JBXGLH010000069.1:0-367 GCF_056892285.1 Haladaptatus sp. HS23
CCATTCTCCTCATCAGCAAGTGGATCGTCCACTAACTCATACAATGCCGTCTTCGCGTGAATGTTCTCGAGGTAACCCGCCGCAGCGAGGATTCCCAAGCGATTGTGGATGTGTTGGCGTGAGAAACCCGTTTCATCGACAATGTACGATTGCGTAGCTCGTCCTTCTCGAAGGAGTTCGAGAATTTCCTTGTCGACATCTGTGAGTGAGACCATGCTACTGGGTTTGTATAGGAGCATGTAAAACAGCCCGATTCCGAACTACTAGTATTTTACGGACACACCAGTCGCATCCGTAATACACACTAGACCACTGTGTCCGTAAAGTATTTATCTAGAGATCTAGATCTCATAGTGAACACGATGAT
>NZ_JBXGLH010000007.1:0-282513 GCF_056892285.1 Haladaptatus sp. HS23
GGCATTGGATTGGGTTTTCGTTCGCCCGAATCCACCGAGGCGCATATATAAATGCGCCGGATTCGGGCGGCCACCTCGTGGGGAGAACCACGAGGCGTCCTTCGCATTCTATCGAAATGCCCGGTAGAATTTAAGTACGTCGAATCAAAGACGCTTTGGCAAGATACGACACGTCCCACGCTACAATGACCCATTACCGGCCAGAGTCCGTTGATCCAAGATTTTAATTTTTGTTTCGTGTGCGCGCTCGCGTGTACGAGACACCTCGGCGAGGAGGTCGGGACGGATGGACCGGGAAAGTGGGAAGATAGTCCGGGGACCGCCTACCGAAACAGATGGTATGGGGTTCCGTCAGACGAAGGACTGACGCGGTTTGAATAACGAAGCGATCGAACGAATCGATGATGGTGCGGGGTAGCCGTCGGAGAGGAGAATCGTTAGCACAGTGCTATGGGAAGGAACCGGTCTCAACCATGGTCGCACGGGGAGTCGGAGGTGACGTGTTGAGAAAGACGTTCGTCACTCGGTCACCGATTCACTTCGAGTACGGAGACATGCGCCGAGCGTACGGCTGGACAGGAGCCATGCTTACTGCGGGAGCGACAGTCGTCGGAGTGGTAATAACGCTCCGAGTGCTGTTGACGGGGCTGTTCGTTGCGTTCATCACGGCGAACGTTCTTTCCGTGGTCGTATTCAACGTCTGTATGACGGTGGTGGTCGGACGGTGGCTCCTCGGGAGAGTTCGAATCCGTCCAGCGAAGCACCGACTGGAAAGAGAAACGAAAGACTATCGGGCGAATCCAGCGACCTTCGAGTGGAAAAAGTCGAATCAATCGGCGGGGACCGACCGCCTATAATATCCTCTCAGCAGTTCACACCGACGAGTGTGTCGAACGCCGCCGGGTCTTCCCAGAGTTCGCTAAGGGTCACGGCAGCGAGATAGCGTGTCGGTGCGGCGACCCACTCCGTAGTAATGCTGTCGTCCGGAGCCGGTGCGACCGCCTCGAACCACCATGCGACGTACCGTCCATCGACGAGCTTTGCGGTGGGGTACATCTGCCCGTTCACGGCAACATCGACGCGAGAGTTCGACTCGACCGCCGGCGCGTCGTCGGGTGAATCGGCGACCAAAATTTCGATTTGAACGGTCCGTTCGGTCACACCGACGCACCTCTCTCTGTCGCGGTGAACTCCGAGGAGCGTGCGACAGTTACGGGTACCATAGAGATACGGTCGACGTTCACGTACAAGAAAGTCAGTCAGGCGCGTGTCTGACGAACGCAAAGATTTCGACACGAGACGAAGAGTGTTCGACGGAATAGGTCCTCAAACGGTGACATCCGTGAATAAAACAGAGAACAGACTGTACTTCTCTACCAAGGGCACGGGACTCGCCAGCAATTTTGTCACCAAGCGACCGGATACCATCATGCCGGTTTCTCGACGGATATTGACATAGGATGACCAAAGAAAATTTGTCTGTTTAGTGCTTGTGCCGACTCTCGTCGAGTTCGTATAGATCGGTACTGAGCGACGTAGTGGAGTCGTCCACAGTGGTAGAACGATCCGTATCGTGATGTGTGATCGCATAGAAGAGCAACCCGAGTCCGAGCGCGAGTAACACACCTTCACACGACTGAGTAATCAGGAGTTCGTTGCCAGTCAAGATGTAATCGCTGCGAATACCCAGTTGATACACAGGTTCCACGAGCCCACCGAGGACGATAAAGGCAAACCCGATAGTAGAGTACCGGTACGACGATTTTCTCGGGTTTTGGTAATATGCATAAAAGCTCAACAGCATCAGAACGCTGCTGATGAGGAATAAGAACATATTCGCCAGTATGAAAGCCCACAGTTCGGGTGGTCTACTCATAGGGCGTTCTCCAGATACTCGGTGTGCCGAACGGGTCGCTCGTACTCTCGGTGGCTTGATTGTACGACGTTTGCAGGCCCTGAAGGAATCCGTTCAATCGCTTGACGAGGCGCGAATCCGGCTTCCGGAGAACCGTGATCAGTTCCTCGACAGCGGGGTGATTCGTATACGTTGCCTGTCCGGTCTCGAAGTCGTAGTCGATGATCGCGGTATCGCTCAGCGTCGGGAGCTGTTTGTGATGAAGTGCTATCGCAGTTTCGTCGACCGCCGCTTGCGTCGGGTCCGTCTCGACGCTCTCCCGTCGAATGACTTCTCGAGCGAGTGCCGTCCGCGACATCGGTGAACCCTCGTCTCGGAGGATGGCGAGGACGAGGCGCTGACGTGTGTCCGCCAGTTCAGCCAACACATCGTCGATTCCGTCGGCCTCGATTCGCAGTAGTCGTTGGAACCGTGGGTCTTCGAGCGCGATGTGATCCGTCGTCGTTATCGATTCCTCGTCCCTCTCCCACTCGATGAAGTCGGTGTCCTCCAAGAGGGGAAGCTGAATGTGATAGAGGTCGAGTTGGACGTTCTCTACCGCTGCAGTCGGTAAGCTCTCCTCCGAGATTCCGTGTTCCATCGCCGTTACCGCGCGTGCGAGCTCTCGCCCGGACATCTCGGGAGTTCGAGCGAGAAGGGTGAGAAGCGACCGTCGTCGGTCGCTTCTCACTGCCGTAAAGATCGGGTCTCCCGTTTCCCCCTCTCGCGTCTGCGTTTCGTTTCCCATTACGCGCCCCTCGGGTCCGCGTTTATATAGACTTCTCGACTATCTTTCAGGAAGAGTCCATAACGGGCCGTGACGGGGAGCGTAACGGCAGCACCCGGTATCGGATCACACCGTCAACCGGATAGTCCCGTTTGTATTCATCATCACCATTTCGACTGACATGGTCCGCTGCCGATACCGGATTGATGCGCACCGACAACATCAGTAGGATACGCAGCCTACACATTGATGCAGACAGTCGAGATATTTCTCAACGTACCCAACGAACAGACAGACGAAAGTGCTGGAAGGGGGTGACAAAATGACGACGAAAAAACAGCTGGAGCCGATAGAGGTCACGGAGAACGAAACGTCCGATGGAGGGGAAACGGTGACGAGCTACCTCTACGATATCTCCTCGTATATATCGCGAGGAGACATCTGTGTCGGAATCGTCACCGCGTTGGCGAGCCGGACCCACCAAGGCGAGTTGAACCTCCCACCGTTGGGGGCGGTGATCGACGCCGGGGCTCTCGACCGACTGTTAGGAACGCGGCAGCCCAGTGATGCCGTGTCGGTGACATTCCCGTATGGCGTCTATATGGTGACCGTTTCGGGAAACGGGACGGTACTCATCCGTAACGAGGTTCACTGAGGGTCAGTCTTCGTACCCCTTCTCCTCGAATTCACGGAAGTCGGTCGCGAAGGACCCGGAGTCGTCCTTCATCGATGAAACGAGTTCCCGCTCGGACGTCACCGGTCGGTCGAGCAGAGTCCTGAAGACCCGCCTTCGCCGGTTCGTTCTCACCGCGGTGACCATCGAACGATGGTTTTCGTGTACGTTTGGCTGATACTGGTTCCCGATTCGTCCGATTCTATTTTCCCAAGAGGGTATAATCGTAGAAGCTCGGTAATGAACGTTTGCGACGCGATGGCAGCTAACACATCGATGATGAAGTCGACGAGCCGATTTCTACGACGAGGGGGAGAAGAGTTCGCTGGGTGAACGAGTTTCGCTCCGTTGACTGCGACGACCTGCCCGCATTCACTTCCGCTTATTATGGAGCAGAAAATCGACCTCCTGCTGGATAGTGCCCATCTACTGGATCGCAGCTTCAGTACGCCCATACATTGATTACGTCAGCACACCAAGTACAGCGTATGCCCGTTCGTATCGAGGAGTTCGAAGCCGGGGACCTCCCAAGTGGCCCAAGCGTGCCTCAACAGGTACTTGGCTATCTCTATACAAACCGGGACAAAGCGTTCACCCGGTCGGAAATCGCTACCAGTATTGACGAAGATCCGAACACAGTTGGGACAGCCCTCTCACGGTTGAAACAGCGTGAACTCGTCCGACACAGAGGAAAGTACTGGGCAATGACGGACGATCTTGATCGTGTTGCAGACGCATATGCTCTCCACACGGTCACGGAGCGGCTCAATCAGGACGAAGGAGAAATCGAACCTGACGAGTGGGACGCAGTCGCTCCGGACGAACCGCACCCAAGCGAGAGAGACGAATAGATGCAACCGGAACGTGGCGATGTGGTTCGAAGTTCAGACCCGTTCAAACTGGGCGAAGATAGCCAACGGCCGTGGCTCATCGTCAACAACGAATCGCATCCGTTCGGCGACGAGCAGTACGTGGCTGTCGCTATTTCGACGAAAGAGTACGGTGATTCGATTTCCCTAGAGTCAGCTGTCTGGAAAACAGGTGGTGTACCGTACGAATCGTTCGTCTCTCCATGGGCAGTCCATTCCCCTCGTATCGAAGATCTGGTGACGTGGCAGGGCCGAGTCACGAAGGACTTTGTTGATCACGTCGTGGATTCACTTGAGACGTATCTTCGATGACGGTACAGTGTGCGCTCAGAACACTACCGGGCGAGAATCAATAGGTGGCTCGACGGGGTCAAAACCGAGCGACCCGCTTCATATACACCCGAAAATTTTCATTGAATACAGAGGATGGATTGACAACCCGAGAAAAGCTCACCTTTAGAGAGCACATGGCGATACGTGAGTACGCTGAAGAACGACTCAGCAAACGCTCCCGTCCAGTTTCGCCGCCCCTGTTTCGTTTATCTCTATTCTGGAACGATAACAACTGTCAACTCAAGAGTACCCTGGGTTCTACTACCTCTTGGAGCAGAAAATGGGCTTCATGGTGGTTAGAGAGCGTGCATCTATCACTTGCCACAGGGGATATTCGCCCTATTGTCTGAATCGACCAGCGTTGCCGTCGAGCTCACTCGCCATGAAAACTCACCAGATGCATATACAACTCCTCTAAAACGCTGTCGTACTCCCGCTTGGGCGGTGACGGATTGAATGGAATCTTACTACCTGTTTCGGGGACTGTGCCGTCGAGTGTGAATGCGACCAGGTAGTAGACGGATTCAGTGAAGATATTTTTGAATGTCTGTGTCTCACCGGGAGCAACTGACGATGAGGCCGTCAATTCTCGTTGCTGAGGCGGAACGGTCACGTCACCAGAGACGCTGTATCCATCAGAGTCCGTCTCTGGTTCAGCGCCTACGTCTACAACCGAAATTCCAACGACGTGCGGGAGGTTATCCTGATTCTCGAATTGGAGACTCCCGGCGGGGATGTCGCCGTTTAGAAAACTTGAGCACCCGGCAAGACCCGATACACCGAGCGCAGTGAGCGATGTGAGGAGGGCACGACGGCTCATGCACGAGATTCGTACGATAGCTAATAAGTATTTTCTGTTAGTTGATTGTTTGAAAAGCCCAATGGGTGGGATGACTGAAATATCCATACCACGAATTTCCCACAGATTGATTCGGGTGTCCCGGGGTCGTTGCACTTCCGCTTATGGCCCTAATGAGTAGTGTAGGGCGAAAAGGCGAAAGCTAGGTATTCGGAAGGGAGAAGGCCTATAGACCACATTTCCGTTTTAATAAACCGATTAATGCGATATGAAAACGGGTGACGTAGAAGGTTGGAGCGCGATAGAGGAATGGCTACCCGAGCAGGTTGTTGAGGCTCATCCCGACGAACAGCAGGATGACGGCCTCACTGACGACCCAGGAGTTGTCGTTCATCCACTCGCGGACCTTCGGGAGAAAGGCTTCGGCGCGTTCGCCGAAAGCGAGGAGGACGAGTGACGGGAGGGCGAGGAAGAACAGGGTGACGGCGATGAATCCGAGCGAATCGGTCCACGGCAGGCCGTTCGCGGCGAGGTAGGACCCGACAGCGACAGAAGTGAGGATGTCGGTCGGGAAGAACCCGAGGAGGAGAAAACCGAGTCTGAACGCGAACCGCGGACTCGCGGACGTCAACTTCCCCATCCACTTCGGGGGTTCTGACTCCTCACGCGTTAGGTAGGTATGCACCATGGCGACGAGTAGGAGGACGAGAACGATGGCCGAGAGAGTGGTGTTCGAACCCCCTTGGCGGTTCGCGCCGATACCGAGGAAGAAGGCGACTGAAACGAGGAGGGTGATGGAGAGCGCCGCGCCGAAGACGAACGCGATGGAGTTCCGCCGCCAGTCCTCGCTCGTGGCGAGGAAGATGGCGCTGAGGATTTGGGGTCCCGCTATCATCACGAACGCCAGCGGAAGGACTTGGAGGAAGCTCATCGCCCTCGCGTTCCGCCGTATCGCATCGCTGCTCGACGTTCCCGTCGGCGTCCATACCCCCGCTCGATTGTCGATTTCGATTCGATCATGTCGCTCACCCTGAAACACGACCGGGCGCGAGCGCCGGGTCGTGCCGTTCGATATACGTATGCTGGCTAACAGGATAGCCGTTGCGGTGGAGTTCACACGAAAGGGATGCGGACGACCACCGACGGCAGAGCTAACGCCGTCGATGACGTACGGTACCATATGGCAGGGATTGGGGCGAGTTCGGAAGCGATGAGGGTTCGTATCGTTCGGCCGGGGCTGAAGTGGTGGGTCGTCGGCCTGATAGTGTTCGGAATCATCGCCGCGGTGGCGTACACGTTCCTACCGTGGGTGGTATTCGGCCTGTTCGTCTACTACGTCGCGCGGCCGATAAACCGATATCTCGGGCGCCGAATCGAAGGCGGGAACACCTCGGCGGCGTTGTCGTTGCTACTCATCGTCGTCCCCGTTGTACTCTTCTTGGGCGTCTTCTTCTCGATAGCTATCGGGCAGTTGGCCACCTTTGCGAACACTGACGCGGCAGCGCGCCTCCTCGGTGGACTGCCGAGTACCACGATTCCGAACGACCCGAACAAGTTGCTCGACACGGCGACCACGACGCTCCAGAAACCGTCGGTGCAGTCGGCGCTGACCAGCGTACAGTCGTTCGCCGGTGCCGTCGCATCGAGCGTCTTCATGCTGTTCCTCTCGCTGTTGCTGGGCTTTTTCCTCCTCGTGGAGGACGAACGCCTCGCCCGGTGGGGGAAAGAGCAACTGCTCGGAGATGACCCGGTGTTCATCGACTACCTCGAAGCGGTCGATTCGGGGTTGAACTCGGTGTACTTCGGTTACACGCTGACCATCTTCGTCATCATGATACTGACCGCGATAATCTACAACCTCTTCAACCTCTTCGCGCCGAACAACCTCCTCATCCCGGTGACGATACTTCTCGCGGTCATCACGGGCATCTTCACGCTCGTCCCGCTGGTCGGACGCTCGGTCGTCTACCTCGCCATCGCGGCGTTCCTCGCGTTGGGGGCGATTCAGCGCAACCCGAACGACCTCTGGTATCCGCTGGTGTTTTTCCTGTTCATGACGCTCGCGTTCGACAACGTGGTTCGGACCTACATCCGACCGTACCTGTCAGGGAAGATGTTTCACCTCTCGCTGGTCATGTTCGCCTACCTCCTCGGACCAATACTGTTCGGGTGGTACGGCGTCTTTTTGGGGCCGCTCCTGATGGTCGTCGTCGTTCAGTTCTTCCAAGTGGCCGTCCCGCGCCTTCGCGGCGAGGAGCAGTCCGAGCGTCTCGACATCGGTCCGACCACGACCCGGGAGACGGACGAAGGATTCGACGACACGAGACGAGGCGGCGAGGCGACCGACGGCGGGGAGTGACCGAAACGTCACTTCACGAGGTCGAGACTCGGCGGGGAGACGGGGTCGACGTCGACCGTTTCGAGGTGGGTCCCGAGGAACTCGCGTCGGGCACCGACCTGTTCGGGTTCGTGTGAATCCGATCCGATGGTGAACGGAACGTCGTACTCACGAAGAATCGAGAAGAAGCGTTCGGAGGGATGGACGATTCCCGCGTCGGTCAGGGCGCGACCGGCGTTGATTTCGGGGACGGTTCGGGACGACGCGAACGCCTGTGCGAGCCGACGGTAGTGGTCGTCCGTCGCGCGGCCACGGAGTCCGGGGGTTCGCTCTATCAGGTCGGGATGGGCGGCGATGTCGAACAACTCGGACTCGACGAGGGCGGAGAGGTTGTCGAAGTAGCGGTCCACGATGCCGTCGAGTTCGTCGTCCGCCATCGCCGCGAAGTTCGAGGGAACCTGCACGTTCATCTCCGAGATGTCGTGAACGCTACCGATGGTGTAGTCGAAGTCGGCGCGTTCGAGGAAGTCGCGTATCTCGGCCTCGTCGCGGGGGTCGTAATCCATCTCGACGGCGTCGTAGATATCGACGGTCGCGTCCTCGCGCAACTCCTCGATGGCCCGGCGGCGTCGTTCGTACGTGACGTCGAGATTGAATCCCCTCGCGGCGCGAGCGTCCTTCGTGTACTCGCGAGCGGAGACGGTGCAGTGGTCTGCGAACCCGATTCCGTCGAGGTTCGCGTCCTCGGCGGCACGAACCATCCGATAGAGGAACGTCCCGTCGGAGTAGTTCGAGTGGGTGTGAAAATCTCGCATTCGATAGGAGCGTGGACGAGGAACGATATAAAATCCGCTGTCGATTGCGTGAAAAATCCGGTGTGGACGGGAGAGATTCAAAACGCTCATCCCGAAACCGGGCGAGGGGAAGGCATGACTACCATCCACTTCGTTCGTCACGCCCACTCGCCGTGGATCCCGAACCGCGAGGCGGAACGGCCGCTCTCCGAGCGAGGACATCGGGATGCAAAACGCGTCGCGGCGGTGCTCGCGGACGAAGAAATCGACGCCGTGGTTTCGAGTCCGTTCGTCCGTGCCCGCCAAACGGTCCGTCCGGTGGCGAAACATCACGGAGTGGAAATCGTCGAGGACGAAGGGTTCCGCGAACGGCAGTTGACTGGCAGTCCCGTCGAAACCGTCGGCGAGACGTTCGAAAGCGCCATCGAACGGGTCTGGTCGGACTGGTCGTTCGCGTGGCCCGACGGCGAGTCGAACGACGACGCACAGGCCCGCGGCCTCGCGGCAGTCGAGCGGACTATCGAGCGCTACAGGGGAGAATCCGTGGTCGTCGGAACGCACGGGAACCTCCTCACGCTCGTCCTGAACACGTACGACGAGCGGTTCGGCGTCGAGTTCTGGCGAACCGACCTGACGATGCCCGACGTGTACGAAGTCAAGTTTGCGGACGGGAGCCGGGACGACCCGGTAGAAATCACGCGTCGGTACGAGTGAATGGCCCGCGTCTTCCAAACGGACGACTAGTACGCGAGACGAACGATGCGGGTAGTTTTTCCGTTCTCCGTCGGTAGAGTGAACCAATGCGTACCCGAACGATGGCGGTCATCGCGGTCCTCCTTCTCTCCCTCGTCGGTGCCGGGGTGTACGCCGTCACCCAACCGAATCGGCAGGGCCAACTGACGGAGAAGTGGGTGTCCGACACCTCCCGAAACACGGTCGGAAACCACCACGTTCCGGCGGTGACGGAGGTAAACGGGTCGAAGCGAATCGTCGTCTCGGTCAACGTCGAGCAGAACAAAGGGACGTGTTCGCTCGTCGAGTTGGGCGCGAACGGGACGAAAGGATGGCAGACGAAGATGCCGAAAAAGACCTGCAACATCCACGGCTACGGCGACCCGGTTTTCGCGGATTACGACGGTGACGGTACCCAAGACGTGTTCGTCGCGACGACCGAAGAGAAACTCCTCGGGTACTCGGCCGGAGGTGAACGGGAGTTCTCGGGGAACCTCTCGTGGTGGGGATACACGAACCCCATCGTGACCGACTTCACGCCGAACCCGGGGAAGGAAATCGTCGTCACGGACCTGAACGGAACCGTCTTCGTCTATTCGGCGGACGGAAACTTAGTCTGGAAGAAACACATCGACACTTCGACGACCGTCGTCGCCGCACCGGCCATCGCGGATTTCGACGGCGACGGAACGTCGGAACTCGCCGTCGGGGAGCAAAACGTCACCGTGTACGAACCGGACGGGAGCGTGAAGTGGCGAACGGGAACCGACGGGAGCGTCAACTGGATGACGACCGAACAGACCGACGACGACCCCGCCGTCGAAATCGTCGCGGGAACGTTCAGCGGAGCCGTCACCGTCATCGACGGGAAGACGGGAAAGGCCCAGTGGTCGAAATCGTTCGACGGAATGGCCGCCGTGAAGTCCATCGGCGACGGTGACGGCGACGGGAAGGTGGAGGTGTACGCGTCCGGGCTCCACGAGCAGGGAGATACGGAAGTCGGGAAACTCAGGGCGCTCGACGCGAGCGACGGGAGCGTCGAGTGGACGACGACGCTGACCACCGAGGACGTCCAGACGATGCCGCCGCCGATACTCGGGGACCTGAACGGGGACGGAAAGAAAGAGCTGGTCGCAGTCACCGAAACCGGCAGCGTGTCGGTCATAAACCCGGACACAGGGTCCGTCCTCGCGAGCTACGAGCGCAGCGTTCCGATCTGGACTCACGTCAAACTGGCCGACATCGACGACGACGGAAACTCCGAGATATTGGCCGTCTACGGCGACGGACGGGTCGTGGCATTAGACTACATCGAGGAGTAGCTGGACGGTAGTGGAGGAGTCAACGGACGGGGAATTCGATTCGGTTTTACGACGACCGATATCGCGGCACCGAGAGCGCGTTTTTCAACGGGAGATAGGCGTAGACGTGTTCGGTTCCTAACGACCCGACACGGGGGAGTTTTCCGCCTTCCGGGGTGAGGCTGTGGGCGAGCGTGTAACAGAGCGCGTAGTTCAGCCGAAAGGTATCCCGAGCCATCCGCTCCGGAAACGCCGCCGTCAGCCCCTCGAAGATATCGCGGCCGCGCTCTTGGGCCGTCTCGCAGTCGGATTCGGGGAAGAACTTGCGCGAGAAGAAAGAGTAGGCGTGTGGGTTCTCGAAGAAGTCGAGGAGGATATCCGCAATCGAGACGCCGGACGCGCCGATTCGGTCCTCGCGGACGCACGAAAGCGCTTCGACGGAACGGACTTCGGGCGCTGACGCCCCCGGCGAGCGGTCCATGAAGGCGTCGATGCAGCAGTCGGGATATCCGTGGAGGCCGCCCTGATAGCGTTCGAACTCGCGTTCCGTCTCCTCCACGACGCCGACGACGTTCCGATGGATGACGTCCTCCGGGTCCGGCGCGTCGCCCTCGCGGAAGAAGTACGCCCGAAGGCCGAAGTCGATACCGTTACCGCCGGTTCGAACGAACTCGGGGAGGGTGAGACAGTCGCCGGGAAACGACGAGCGGAGCAGTTTCGTCTCCGGCATCGAGCGATACGTCTCGTGGACGTTGTTCGCCGCGTGTTCCAGCGTTCCGACGGACAGCGAATCGAGGTGTATCGAGGCGTTCCGAACGGTTTCGGAGGAGTCCGAAAGCGAGTCGATGCGGTCGGCGAACGACGCGCCGTCGAGGCTTCGAAGCACCGAGAGCTGATTTTCGAAGTAGAGGTCGCTCATCTGGATGCTCGCACCGTCCTTTCGTCCCATGAGAACGGGCGCGGTTTCGAGCGCGACGAACGACGGAAGCGAGGACAGCGCCGCCGCGTCGAACGATGACGAAGGCATGGCGGTGGATTGCCGTCACGGCCGCAAATACGTTCTGGGTCGGAGATTCCGGGTAGCTCCCGACGAGCGGAATCGGACGGTGCCGTTCCGACGCAGAACCGCAGTTGCTTTTCCCGTTCGGTCACTACGGGCGCACGATGAACCGTGGAAACGGGAGGCGTCGTGGAACCGGGCGATGGCCACGAGTTCTACTCGTCGTCCTGCTCGCGCTCGGAGCGGTGCCGGGACTGGCGAGCGCACACCAAGTCCCGTCCTCGAAGTTCGCCTCGCCGCTCCCGCTTCCGCTGCTGTTTCTCGGTGCGGGCGCTACCGTCGCGCTGACCGCGGGATGGCTCGCGTTCACCGAACGGACGCCCGTGGAGAGGGCTCGTCGGACCCACGTTCTCACCGTTCCGCCGTCGGTTTCGGCGGCGATTCGGCTCACCCTTCGGTTGGTTTTCTTCGCCGGATTCGTCGCCGCGTTAGTCCTCGGCGTGGTCGGGAAACAGGTGCAGGCGGAGAATTTCGCCACCGTGTTCGCGTGGCCGGTCTGGTTCCGCGGGGTCGCCCTCCTCTCGATTCTCCTCGGAACGCCGTGGGCCGTCCTCTCGCCGTGGCGGACCCTCTATCGCGGGTTCACGTGGCTCGAAGGCGGGCGATTGGCCATCCTCGGGTCCTACCCGAAACGGCTCGCCAGTTGGCCCGCGTTCGTCGGATTCGTCCTCCTCATGGGCATTTTCGAGAACTTGACCTACATCCCGACCAGTCCGCAATGGACGACTGCCGTTCTCGCGGTGTACGCGGCCCTGATGGTCATCGGGAGCGTGCTGTACGGAACGGAGTGGTTCCGCTGTGCCGACCCGCTCTCGGTCCTCTACCGCCTCTTCGGGCGGGGTACCTCCGTCACCATCGACCGGACGGAGGACGGAAGCACGGACGTTTCTCTTCGAGCGCCGTGGCGCGGGAGCGTCGAACCTGTTCGGAGCTTTTCGCTGGTCGCGTTCGTCGTCACCGCCGTCTACACCGTGAGCTTCGACGGCTTCACCAACACGCGGACGTATCAGGACGTGCTGTTCGGCACGCGGGACGTGCTGGGAACGGGACCCGAAACGAGCGTTCTGCTGTACGCTGCCGGACTGGTCGGCTTCGTCGTCTCGTTCACGCTCGCCAGTTGGCTCGTCGAGCGACTGGGCGGGAGCGAGGGGACGCGTGCGAGACGCGCCGCCGACGCGAACACCGACGGCGGGCAGGTAGCTGACGGGGACGGACGGCCGCTCGCACCCGGATGGCGCGGAGCGGCGCAGGCGTTCGCACCGACGGTCCTCCCAATCGCGGCGGCCTACGAGGTGGCACACAACTACACCTACGTCTTCCGCTACGTCGGGCAACTCGTCGCCGTCGCGCTCCAACCAGTCGCCCCCGGCATCCAAGCGGTGAATCCGGTCGGATGGCTGTCGCTCCCGGCGTTCTGGGGGTCACAGGTCCTCCTCATCGTGTTAGGGCACGTCATCGCGGTGGTCGCCGCCCACTACGTTGCGGTGGAGCGGTTCGAAACCCCGGCCGCTGCCCGACGGGGACATCTCCCGTTAGTCGTGCTGATGGTCGGGTACACGGTCCTCTCGCTGTGGATAATCTCGCAACCGGTGGTCTCCTGAAACGAGCCGTATTCGACGTCGGAAACAGGGATAGTCACTCGTTCCTTAGCCACGCCGCCGCGACGCCCAAGAAGAGGAGTTCGACGGCTTTCGTCACTAATCCAAGCGTCTCCGGTTCCTCGACCCCGACGACTGGAAGCCCGACCGTAACGTGAGCGACGTATAGCACGAGGGCGATGACCGCGATGGCGACGCCGAGCCACCATCCCCATTGGCGGTTCCGATAGATTCCGACCGCTGCGACCGCCGCGGCGACGAAGTTTGCGGCGAAGAGCACGCCGAGATAGGTCGTTTCCTCCAGATGTTCGGGCACCAAGGCGAGGTGGATGACCCCCGTGAGGAGGATGAGTCCGGCACCCGCAACCGCGAACAGGTGTCGTCTCGACTGGCGATTCGAGTCGGCGGCCGTCGTCTCTGCGCGTTGTGTGGAAGTATCCATGATTGGGTGGTTCTGAAACGGGAACGGTCGTCGGGCGAATCCGTCCGACCCTCGATTTCCCATAGACCGGGGACGGAAATAGTGGCTATGGTACAGCCATCGAATGCACTGGAAAAACAGACGGGGAGGACGACTGACGACGAAGAGAGCGGACAGCGGAGAGAACAGGGAGACGGTGACTACTCTCGAAGGCTCTCGGGCGTAATCCGCGACAGTCGCATCGCGTTCCCGGTTATTGCCGTCGTCATCCCCGCGTCGCCGACGAGGACGGCGGCCCAAATGGGAACGAGGCCGAACGGCACCGCGACTGCGAGTGCGGCTTTCACGGCGAGACTCGTCCAAACGTTCTGGCGGATGACGCCGTTCGCGTCGTGCGCGAGAGTGTAGAGGTACGGCAGTTTCGAGAGGTCGTCGGCCATCAGCGCGATATCGGCGGTTTCGAGCGCGGTGTCGGTACCGGCGGCGCCCATGGCAACCCCGACCGTCGCGGTGGCGAGCGCCGGGGCGTCGTTGATACCGTCGCCGACCATCGCAACGCCGGACGAGGTCCGGCGATCCCACGACCGTCGTTCGTGTTCCCCGTCGTATCGTTCCCGGAGTTCCTCGATGGCTTCGACCTTCTCTTCGGGAAGGAGTCCGGCACGGAACTCGTCCACGCCGACCTGTTCTGCGATGGCCTTCGCCGTCCGCTCGTTGTCGCCCGTGAGCATCACGAGGTGGTCGATACCGAGGTCACGGAGGCGTTGGACGGCTGCTTTCGCGTCGTCGCGTACCTCGTCCGCGACGGCGATTGCGCCTTCGAGTTCGTCCTCCGTGCCAACCAGCACGACTGTCTTCCCTTCGCTCTGGAGCGAGGGAACCGCGTCTTCCAGCAGGTCGAGGCAGTCGTTTCGCTCACAGAGGTCGCGAGTCGCTGGGGCGACGCCTCCGTCCGTCGCGTGAACGTGATTCAGGTCGAATCCGAGGGTTTCGAACAGGCCGGGTTTGCCCGCATAGTGGGTCGTGCCGCCGAGGTCCGCGCGGACGCCCTTGCCCGTGAGGCTCTCGAAGTCGTCGATTTCGTGTTTCGTGACGTTCGCGCCGTCCGCTTCGGCGACGATGGCCTCGCCGATGGGGTGTTCGCTCCGCGCTTCGAGGCCGTGGGCGCAGCGGAGGACGTCCTCCTCGGTGTTGCCGTTGAGCGGAATCACGTCGGTGACGGTCAGTTCGCCCTTCGTCAGCGTTCCCGTCTTGTCGAAGGCGACGGCGTCGACCTCACCCATCGCTTCGAGGTGGGTACCGCCCTTGATGAGGACGCCGTTCTTTGCGGCGCTGGTGATGCCCGAGACGACCGTGACGGGCGTGCTGATGACGAACGCACAGGGACACGAGAGGACGACGAGCGTCAGTCCGTAAACGAACCACCCCACCCACGGTTCCGCGAAGAGGAGCGGCGGAACGACCGCGACGAGTACCGCGAAGGCGAGGACGACGGGGGTGTAGTAGCCCGCGAACCGTTCCACGAACTGCTCGCGTTCGGTCTTGTTGCCTTGTGCCTCCTCGACCATCCCGATGATGCGCGAGAGGGTGTTGTCGCTCGCCTCGGCGGTGACGTCGATTTCGAGGTAGCCTCCCTCGTTGATGGTTCCCGCAAACACCTCGTCGCCGGGCGATTTGTCCACCGGGACGCTCTCGCCCGTAATCGAGGCCTGATTGACCGCGCTCTCGCCGTCGGCAACCGTCCCGTCCATCGGGATTTTCTCGCCGGGACGGACCACGACCACGTCGCCGACGGTCACGGCATCGACGGGAATCGTCCCCTCCTCGCCGTCGCGTTTGACCGTCGCCTCGTCGGGCGAGAGGTCCATCAGTTCTTGGAGGGAGTTTCGCGCCTTGTCCATCGAGTAGCGTTCGAGGAGTTCCGCGACGCTGAACAGGAACGCGAGCGTAGCGGCTTCCAAGTAGAGCGACTGTCCGAAACCGACGCTGACCGCGAGCGCGCCGAGGATGGCGACGCTCATCAGCAGGTCGATGTCGAGGTTCCGGTTGCGAAACGAGTAGTACCCGTTCGTGACGATTGCCTGTCCACCGACGAGGACGGCCAGCAGGAACGCCACATCTGCAACCGTGATTTCGATGGTCCCGGCGGCGAAGAGACCGCCAGCGCCGACGACGGTGGCGTTCTGTCCAGTGAGAAGGAACTCGAAGAGCAGTCCGAGCGCGACGAAGACGCCGCTGGTCCACGTCTTGAGCGCGCGCGGACTTCGCCAGACGCTCTCCGAGTCGAGCGACCCGTCGTCGGTTTCGTCCGCGCTCGTCCCGACGACGTCGTAACCGGCGGTTTCGATGGCCCCCGTCACGTCGCTCAGGGACGCGGACGGGTCGGTGGTGACGACGACCTTCCCCGTCGTCGGTCGCGTGTCGTACGTTCTGACGCCGGTAACGCCGTCGAGGGCGTTCTCGATTTTTCCGGCGCAGGACGCACAATCCATGTCGGGGACGGAGAGCGTCACCTCCGAGGAATCGTTTTCGACCGTGTAGCCCGCCTTTTCGACCCGGTTTTCGACGGCCGCGGCGTCCGTTTCCGTCACGTCGTACTCAACGGTGAGGGTTCCGGTCGTGACCTGCGGGTCGATGGCGTCGATGCCGTCCAGTTTTCGGACGCTGGTTTCGACCTTCCCGGCACAGGAGGGACAGTCCATGTCGGGGACGGATAACCGGACGACCTCGCGGTCGCCAGCGCCGTCGGTGACGATTTCGCTGTTGTCCGACTCGCCGCCGCACTGGCCGCCGTCGTGGCTCTCGCCCACGTGCTGGCCGTGGTCACCACTACAGCCACACGAATCTGAGCGGGGAGAGCAGGGCGAATCAGAACCCGCGTCGTTCATAATCGAACGTAGCCGCCACCATCTTATTAATCCAGCTGCTACGAATCGGCAGTTCGTTAGGGAGAGATTATTAAAACGGTAGCTTTAGATTGTTATCTAGGTCACGAAGAGATTTGACCTGTCGCAATGAGGTACTGGAGGCTGAACAGTACCGCGTCGTACGCGCCGTGGACGAGGATGGGAACCACGAGGTTGTCGGTGTACTCGTACAGGATTCCGAGGATGAGCGACAGCGTGAATACGGTGCCGATGGAGACGAGTTTGCCCGCGCCCGAGAGCGAAAAAACGTGGACGACCGCGAAGAGCGCGCTCGCCAGAACGATGGCTCGCGCCGGCCGGAACGTTTTGCGCAGGAGTCCCTGAATGAGTCCCCGATACAGCAACTCCTCGCCGGGACCGATGAGGAGGAACGAGAGCGGAATCAACAGCAGGTAGATGTCGGGGTTCCCGCTCGCCATATCGATGACGGAGTTCTGTGCCGACTGGAGACCGAGAGCCTGAATCAGTTGCGAGATTATCTGAAGCGCCCCGAAGAGGACGACGAATCCGGCGACGGCCATCCCGATGTCCCGAAGCGAGGGAACGCGGGCGTGAATGAAATCGAGTCCGAGATTTCGATAGGTCAAGTAGCCGAGCGCGATACCGCCGAAGGTAACGCCTTGGAGCATGACGGTGCTGATCGCAATGAGAAGCGCGGGTCGGTTCAAAACGTCGATACCGACGGCCGCGAAGGCGAGCGCGGCCAATAGGACGACGACCTGCCCGACACCGAAGGCCCCGAACGAGAGGAGGAATCCGACGCCGAACGTTCGGAGCTGCGTTCCTGAATTATTCATCCGTGCAGAATACGGACGCACCCTTTCTTCCTCTTTCGGTTGCGGAACGGTAGACGACTGCGGAGTGGATTCACCCGAAAAAGTGTGCCACCAGTTGTCTCATTTCTGTCACCGACGGTTCATCTTTCCGCGAAAGATGATAGTTATATCACGCGTTCGGTCAAAACCGGTATATTTTCGGAACTAATAGAGGGAGGTAATGGTATCAAAGCGGATGTGTCGGCTCTTCTTCGCCGGACTAGTGATACTATCCGGGGTCGCGGTCGTGAACTCGTACGCCTCCACCCCCGGCAGTTCCGCGGATTTCCGCGGCAAATCACAGTCCGAAATCAGGGCCGAAACGGGTCAAACGGTCTCCCCCCGTCAGAACATCACCGTCATCGCAACGGACTCCAACTCGTGGCTCGGCCGGGAAGCAAGCGGTCCCCGCGCACGGGCGGAACTCGTCGCGTTCAATCCGAACGGGTCGATTCTGTACTACAACGACTCCCACACGCGCTACTGGGACGTGGACCCCGTGAAGGGAACGACGGCCACAGTCGAGTACTCGTACGCGGACCACCTGAAGAAGGCGGAGTGTCCGACCGACTGGAATCTCTCGCGTCGAAACGTCGACAAGGAAACGTGGAACGAGTACATGAACGTTCACGGCGAGGTGGGCGCGTGCACGCGAAACGGAATCGAGCGCGTCAACCTGACCACCGGTGAAGTTACCGACATCTGGTCGGAGGCCACGCCGGGGAAGGAAGCGACACGCTATCACGACGTGGACCGTCTGAACGAGACGCATTTCGTCGTGGCGGACATCTTCCTCGACCGCGTGTTCATCGTGGATACGAGGGACGGACAGGTCGAGTGGACGTGGAACGCGAGCGACGCGTTCTCGACCAGCAACACCGGCGGCCCGTACCCGGACGACTGGACGCACATCAACAACGTCGAAGTCCTCGACGACGGGAGGATCGCCGTCAGCGCCCGCAACAACGACCGGGTGTTGTTCCTGAAGCGCGGGCAGGGCTTGGTGAAGAACTGGACGCTCGGTGAAGAGGACAACTACGACATCATCTACGAGCAGCACAATCCCGACTTCATCGAGGAGGACCAAGGCGGTCCGGCCGAACTCGTCGCCGACTCCGAGAACAACCGCGTGGTCGAATACCAGCGCGAAAACGGCTCGTGGGAACGGACGTGGACGTGGCAGGATTCGAAGATGCAGTGGCCCCGCGACGCGGACCGCCTCCCGAACGGCCACACGCTCATCACCGACTCGAACGGCAACCGCGTCTTCGAGGTGAACGAGCAGGGCAAAATCGTGTGGGACGTGCAGATTGCGTTCCCGTACGAAGCCGAACGGCTCGGAACGGGCGACGAGAGCGCTGGCGGCCCGAGCGCCGAGAAGGCCGGTCTCAAATCGAGGTCGAACGGCGTCGTCAACAAGTTCTGGATCGGCGTGAAGGACGCCATTCCCGGCAAGTACCTCAACGGCCTGATGTACATCACGCCGGTCTGGATCGGCGTTCCCGAACTGTTCGCCGTCCTCGTCGGCGTCCTCTCGCTCGTGACGTGGGGACTGTTCGAACTGAAGTGGCGAGGCGTCTTCACGTCGGTTCGGCAACGGATCGAATCGCTGAACGAAACGCGGTAACTCGGGTCGGCACGCGAATCGAATCACCAGGCGAAACGCAGGAATCGCGGTACTGACCGCTCATTTTTCGGTAGAAAGGGGACGACGAGAGCGTTCAGTGGTCTGATTCGGCGACGAGCGAACGAAGACCGTCGAGGCGATCTTCGATTTCCGGATGGGTTTGGACCGAAATCGGGAGCGACTCGAACGCGCCACCCTCCTCGCCGAACCCGCCGGGAAGGAAACAGAGCTGTTTGACGCCGTCGACGGCGCGTGCGTCGCGGTCCGGTGCGGATGGGCAGTCCACGCCGAGCGTCCTGAGCGCGGACGCCATCGACGCCGGACTGCCCGAAAGCGTCGCCCCTGCGCGGTCGGCGGTGAACTCCCGGTCGTGGGAGAGACGCCCCGCGAGCGAGATGATGGGCATCGCCAACAATCCCAGCGCGACCCCGCCGAACAGCAGGACGAAGGCGACGAGGAGGACGTACGTAACGGTGTATCGGACGCCGAATAGCGGGGCATCGATGACCACCGCGCTGGGAACGTAGAGGAGGACGATTGCGGCGAGCCACACGGTTCGGCGGGCCGACCGGCCCAACCCGAGGTCTTCGAGCAGGGAGTAATCGCCCGCCAGCGCCGGGAGGAAGGTCGCGAGGGTCAGCACCATCGCGTCGCGATTCTTGACGTGGGCGAGTTCGTGAGCGAGGACCGCGTCGAGTTCGTCCGCGGAGAGCGTGGAGAGGAGTCCGGTCGAAACGACGACCGTCGCGTTCCGGGGCGTTCCGACGGTGAAGGCGTTCGGAACGTCCGTCTCGGTGACGGCGACGGTCGGGACGGCGACGTCCGCGCCGGTCGATAGCCGTCGGACGCGGGCGAGCAACTCCGGATACTCCTCGTCGGTGACGACGGTCGCATCGACCTCCGAAAGGGCTTCGCGGCGGGTGTATCGCAGTTGTGCCCACGCGACGACCGCGGTCGCGGGGACGACCAGCGCCAGCCATCCCAAACCGGACGGGAGGGTAGTTGCGACCGGGGCGAGCCAGGGACGGAGGAGGAACGCGACACAGCCCACGAGCAGGAAGTCCGCAACCAGCACGCACGCGAGGGTGGCGACGATTCGCCGGGTCAGGGCGGGGTCTCGTGACATGTCGTACGTAACCTGTCGAGCCCACACCACATGAATGTTGGTTCAAGGATGTGTTCAGTGAGGAGAAGATATTTGCCGGATGGGGATGAACCCCACCATCAGTGGAACGCAATCGCCTCCGCGCCGCCCTCATCGCCCTCTGTGTCCTCGCGGTCATTTTCGGCGCGTCGCTGTTTCCCGCCACCGGATTCGGGTCGTACCCCGCCGGGCCGGGAGGCGGCGGTCGTGCCGTGAATCCGGGCGCACCCGACTCCGGCAGTAGCTCGGCTACCGGTGACGGAAATCCGTCAGATGCGGGAACGGTGCAAGCGACGACGGTAGAGACGACCGACAGCGAGTCGAGCGGCGGGTCGGCGAATTCCGGGACGACAACCACGACCACGACGACCGTAGCGGCTGCATCACCGGACTCGTCCGGCGGTACTCCGCTCCTTCGAACGCTGGTGAAACTCGGTGGACTCGTGGTTCTCGGCGGATTCGTCGTCCTCGGCATCGGCTTTCGAACCGGGAGCGTCGCGCTCGACGGCACCGGCACGATACCCCTCACCGTTCACGGGGTACCCATCGGCGAACTCGTCGGGAAGGTTCCCGCCCGGACGATGGGACTCGTCGTGGGATTCTCGGCGTCGATTCCGCGGCTAGCAGACGACGCAATCGACCTCCTCGTCGAGGCCGGACGCGGCCTCTCCGCGAGTACCGTCGGACTCGGGTCGGCGCTCGCGCGGACGGTCGGCGTCATCGGACGCGGTTTCAGCGGGACGCTCCTTGCCATCGGGAGCGTCGGCAGCGGCCTGTTTTCGATTCCGGGGTCCCTCTCTCGTCCGACCCTGTCGGGACGTTCGCGTCGAAAATCGGGGAATCGAACCACGGTGAACGAGGAAACCGCGACACCGGAACCCGAGGAGCGCGGACCGCCGAGCGTCGAGGAGGCGTGGGAATCCATGACCGAACATCTGTCGGTCAGGCGTCGGCGCACCACGACGCCCGCGGAGTACGCACGCAAAGCGATGGAACGCGGCTATCCCGCCGACGCGGTACGGGAGTTGACCGACGCATTCCGTGAGGTTCGGTACGGGAGTTTTCCGCCGACGGCGAGGCGGACGAAACTCGCTCGCGCGGCGCTCGACAAAATCGAGCGGTTCGGGGAGGGAGACGAATGATGCGGTACGTCGGGCGCGTCGTCGGACGCATCGTTGGCCGTGTCGGAGCGGTGTTCAGGGACGGACGGAGCCGTGAACGACTCCTCCTCGGTCTCGGTATCTGTTCGCTGGTACTCTCGTTCGCCACGGTCTTCGCGCCGTGGGCAGTACCCGAAGCGGCAGTGAAGCCCCTCGTCGGATGGATAGCTGACCCGACGACGATTTTCGTTCTCGCCGGATTGGGCGGATCGTTGGCCATCTGGTCGCTCGGCGGCGACGTGACGGGCGAACCCGAGGAGGTCTGGCGACCGCAACGCGACCCCGAACGGGCACACTACTACGAGCATCGGACGAGCGGGTCCGAAGTGGACGAGGGACTCGGGTTGTCCGGAAACTTCGGGCTGAAACCCAGAGAGCGCCGCAGTCGGCGGGCGACGACGCGCCGCCACGTCAGACGCGCCGCCATCGAGACGCTCCGTTCGGAGGGTTACACGAGAGCCGAAGCCAGAGAGCGAATCGAAGACGGGTCGTGGAGCGACGACCCGCGGGCGACGGCGTTCTTCGGCGCACCGAACGCGAACATCCCGCTTCGGACGCGAATCGTCGATTGGGCGCGGGGGGAGACGTTCGACCGCCGTGCCGAACGGGCGGTGTCCGAACTGCAATCCCGAAACGGGGGTGAGTCGCGATGAACAAGGGTCCCGAGTTGAACGCGGGAATGACGGTGGCCCTCCTCGCCGGTGCGGCGGGTGTCGTCACCGGAAACACCGTGATGTTCCTCTCCGCCGTCGTCGGGTTCGTCTACGCGGCCTACCAGTTCACGTCGGGGACGCCGGACCTGAACGTCGAACTCGACCGCGATGTGGAAGAGCGGTCGCCGCGGCCGAGCGAGGACGTAACGGTCACGCTTACCGCGGAAAATCGCGGTGAGGACGCGGTTGCGGACCTTCGAATCGTCGACGGCGTGCCGGAACGACTGGCCGTGGTCGATGGGTCACCGCGCCACGGGACGAGTCTCGGACCCGGGGAAACCGTCTCGTTCTCCTACACGGTTCGAAGCCAGCGAGGAACGCACGAGTTCACGCCGACGACGCTCGTCGCCAAATCCATGAGCGGGACGAAGGAAGTCCGCGAGGAACGGACCCTCCCCGCGACGATGACGTGCGATACGTTCGTCGAGGACGTGCCGCTGTCGAAGTTGACGACCCCGACGCCGGGGCACATCGAGACGGACGCGAGCGGCGAAGGCATCGAGTTCCATTCGACGCGTGAGTATCGGCCATCGGACCCCATGAGCCGAATCGACTGGAAGCGGTTCGCCCGGACGCGGGAACTGACGACGGTGAACTTCCGCGAGAGTCGGGCAGCGAACGTGCTACTCCTCGTGGACGCCCGCCCCGCCGCCTGCATCGCTCGCCGGTCCGGTGAACCCGACGCCATCGACCTCTCGGTGTACGCCGCGGAGCGAATCGCCAACGCGCTCGTCCGGCAGAACGACCGCGTCGGTCTCGCCCTGTACGGACCACAGGAGTTGTACCTCCCGCCCGGCGGCGGACGGGAGCAGGTCGCCCGCGTTCGTGGAGCGTTGGAGGAAGTCGAGACGCCGAAAGAGCTGTCGGGCGTAAGCGGACTGTTCGGTGCGAGGCGGGAGGAGCGAACGATGGAGCGGCGATTCAAACGCCTCCGAAATCGCCTCTCCTCGGACACGCAGGTGATATTCCTCACGCCGCTCACCGACGATACCGCCGTGGACGTGGCAAAGCGCTTCGACGCCTACGGCCACGCGGTGACGGTCGTCGCGCCGGACGTGACGGGGACGGAGACGCCCGGCGGAGCGGTGTCGGACATCGCACGGACGAAACGGCTGAACGAGATTCGACGGGGGAGCGTCCGAACCATCGACTGGTCGCCGGACGAACCGCTCGCGACGGCGGTCGAAAAGAGCGCGAGGTGGTCCGCATGAACGGTGAAGTGAACCACGGTTCGACGCGCTTCGGCGGCGCATTAGCCGCCGTTATCGCGGCCTGTACGGCGCTCCTTCTCGGTTGGGGGACCGGAAACCTCGCCAGCGTCGGCGCGGGCGTCGTCGGCGCGGTCTGTATCGCGCTCGGCGCGATGGGGATGCAGTCGGCGGCGAACGAACGACGAGCGGCAGGGAGCCTCGGCGTCATCGCCGGAGCGATAGCGCTCACCGTCGCCCTCGGACTCGGGACGCCGCCGTTGTTCTCGCTCCTACTCGGACTCGGGGTGGCGGCAGTCGCGCTCAACGCGACCGTCGCCCTCTCTTCGGAGGTCAGCTATCCGGTCTACCTCATGCTCCGTCGGTCGCTCGCGGTGCTGGGCGTCGGGACGCTTCTCGCCGCGAGCATCCACGCGACGGTGTTCAGAACGGTCGGGTGGGTGGGGAGCATAATACTCGTCAAAACCGTCACGTCGAGTACGCTCGCCATGCTCGTCAGCCTGCAAATCGGCTGTCTCGTGGCCGTCGAACTCCTCTACTGGGTCGTTCCGATACTGGACGACTGGCTTCCGGCGACGGCGAACCTCCGTCATCGGATTCTCGAACCGTTCGGGTTCCGACTCGAAACGGTGCCGACGGCGTACTGGGTGTTCCTCGCGATGCAGGTCATCGTCACGTTCTCAGGTTGGGGTCCGCGCTGGTTCGACGGCCTGCTCACGATGTTGTCGGTGTTGGGCGACGTCGTCCGAGTAGTGATCGGTTCCGGCGTGCTCCAAGCGGTGGTCGGGGCTGTCATCCTGTTCGAATTAGTCGTCCTCGCCGCACGCGGGGCACAACACGTCGTCATCGCGTGGATGGGTGACGAACCGTCACAGACGCTCGCGTTCGCGACGGGGGGAATCGCCGCCGTCGCGTTAGCCGCCGTCGTCGCGGTAGCATCGGCACTCGTCCCGACCGTCGGGACGAGGTTTGCGAGTGTCGAACCGTGGGGGTTAGTCGAACAACTGGGACCGGCGACGGTCATCACGGGCGGCGTGACCGGCGTGCTGTTGCTCCTCGTGTTGGTACAAGTCGCGGCCGTCTTGGCCGTCCGCCCGTGGGTCGCCCTCGATTCGGCGAGCGGGTTCGCGTTCGGGGGTGCGACCCTCTTCCTCGGAGCGCTCGTCGCTGCGGGGTTGGGTGCGCCGCCAGTCGTCGTCTTCTGCGCGGTCGGTGCCGCGCTCGTCGTCCGCGACGTCGGCGACCACGCGGCGGAAGTCGGACTACAGATCGGCCGAACCGCGAAAACACGACGGGGAGAAATCGCCCACGCGACGGGTGGAATCCTCGTCGCAGGTCTCGGAGTCGGCCTCGCCGTGGGGACGCTTTCGTTCGTCGGTCCGGTGTCGCTTCCAGCGAGTTCGTGGCGTGCCTACCTCGCACTCACTCTACTGTTAGTCGCAGTCGTGTCGTTCACGGTACTCCTCGCGACCGATTCGGAATGACGAAACATTTATTTCGTAAACAGCGTTAGTTTGATATAACATGAGTTCCGGCCGGCCTCGATTCGCCGACTCCCCACACGAGTTCGCACGCTATCTGCACGAACTCAAGGAACGGGGGAGCAACCTGCTCATCACGGGAAACGTCCCCCATGACGTTACGGCACGGGCGACGCAAACGCTGTTCGGGCAGGGCAGTCGGCGGTATCGAGTTCTCGCACTCCTCGATGCGACCAGTCGGATTCCGGAGTCGCTTTCGCCCGACGGGGACCGTTTGTGGGTCGTCAAACGGGCCGATGAGGAGCGCTCGGTTCCAGCGAGCACTCCGGACACAGAGTCGATGGAGAATCCCGGCGATTTGGATTCGGTCCGGCGTGAAATCGCCACCGCGGCGGAGTTCTACGACGACACGTTCGGCGAACTCGGGCCCTCGGAACTCCGAGTCGGAGTCGATTTGGGTGCCGAGGAGGACCCCGATTCTATCGAGCGATTTCTCGACGGGACGGCCGAAATCGTCGTCGAACACAAGGGAATGGCCCACTATCACCTTCCGAAACCGGACGATGACCCGCTCGTCGAGACGCTTTCGCCGCTGTTCGATGCGCGAATCGAACTCCGGAAAGAACCCGGTCAGCCACCCGAACAGCGGTGGCACGTCCCCGCGTTCGGTAAGACGACTATCTGGGTACGGCTGTAACGCGCCGGAGCCCAAATGGAGTTCGTAACGCTGTTCTTCCCCCAACGACGGAGTCTACGGTGAAAATCTAGCGGTTTTAACGGGTCGCACGCGAACGGGTTCGCTATGCAATCCATCGACGAGGTACACATCGCTCCGCTCGGCTTCGAGTACGACCGAATTTTGGGTCCCGTCAAGCAACACGGGGTCGATATCCTCTATCTCCTCGAACACGATGGACCGGCGTCGGAGCGTCCCGACTATCACGAGGCGCTCAAAGAGGAACTCGAAGCGGAGGGTATCGAGGTCCGGTCACGGACGGCGGATTTGATGGACATCTACGACGTGTTGGGAATCGTCACCACGCTCGTCTCCGAACACGAAGACGACATCGTTCGGGTGAACGTCGCGAGCGGGTCGAAACTCTCCGCGGTCGGTGCGGCAATCGCTTGTATGGCGACCGACGCGACGGCGTACTACGTCCATCCCGAGGGATATGCGCACGCGGACAGGGACGAGCGTCAGAGCTACGGGTACGTCGGCGAGGAGGTAGTTCCGACGTATCCCATCGAATCGCCGACCCACGACCAAGTGTCGGTGATGAACTACCTCGAAGAAGCGGATACGGACGTGTACACGCCGAAGAAAAAGGACCTCATCGGCTACTCCGAGGACGAGGGTTTGTCGTACATCGCCGACAGCAACCCGGCGAACGACAAGGCGAAGTTCGCCCTGCTGAACGCGAACATCGTGGACCCACTCGAACGGGACGGTTACATCGAGGTACGAAAGGTCGGACGACAGAAGCAGGTGACGCTGACCGAGACGGGACACGACGTACTCCACGCGTTTCGGCACAAACTGTAAGGACGGAAATCAACCGACGGGGAGATAGTGCTAAACGTTAAAACAGGAATGAGAGTAGAAACTGGATGATGAGTATTGATAGTATAGAGAGTTTTGAAACTATCGATAGTACTATGGTAGTACTGAATTACCCACTCGGAGTACGACTAAACGATGACGACGTAGCGACCCACCACCCCGATGGTCGTTTCCCCGACGACCACGCTTCGGCCCTCACTACCCGCCCCCCTGCCGCTCTCAGCACTGGTGGGACGCGAACGATCGTCATCCCCTCCATTCTTCCTCCACAACGTTCGGCAATCAGACGACGCTGAAGAGTCCGTGTACACTCACGTCGAAACTAGTGGCGTGATAGAGGCGTTCTATCGCCATAATAGGGAAATCCGAGCTAACGGTTCATGCGAATGTATTCCATCAGTCCGCGAGGAGATAGCTGCGTTCCGCGATGAATCCCCCACGAAGAATCCCGTCGAGACCCGATGTTCCGGTCGAAATTTTTGTCAGATTAGAACCACTAATGCGCGCGTTGTCATATAGCTATCCGAAGAGTATATTTCTATCGAATCGATTGATCCAAAATCGAACGGTAGGTGGTAGCTATACAAGGGTTTAAGAGGACTTCCCGAACGACGGGACTTTGGTTTAGCCACCTCTCGATCGAACGAGGATGCTCCGCGATTGTACCCAACCGGTGATAACAACGACCACGGTGTACCCCGGCGACCCACAAGTCGAGCGCGTTCAACACGCGACACACGAGGAGGATGGCTATCGCGTCACCCGACTCGAATTGGGAACCCACAGCGGGACCCACGTCGATGCGCCCTGTCACACCGAACCCGGTGGCCGGACCCTCGATTCGTTTCCCGTCGAGACGTTCGCGTTCATGCCCTTCGCGTCGATGTGCGCGGAAAAACGCCGCGCGAGCCGATAGACGGGAGTGACCTACCGGACTCCACGGACGACGACCTGCTCGTCTTCCACACCGGATGGGACGCTCACTGGGGTACCGACGCCTACTTCGACCACCCGTATCTCACGGCCGACGCGGCGGCGTGGTGTGCCGACCACGACTATCACGTCGCCATCGACGCCCTCAACGTGGACCCCACGCCGACCGAGAACGCACGGGACGACGAACCGGCGGGCGTACCCGCCCACCACGAACTCCTCGGCACCGACCACCTCATCGTGGAGAACCTGACGAACCTCGACGACCTTCCCCGGCGGTTCCGGCTTTCGGCGTTTCCGCAATCCGTGGAAAACGCGGACGGAGCGCCCGTTCGGGCGGTTGCGGAGTTCGAAGAATAGAAAGAACGGAGCGGAACCGCGACGAACTGGCGAATCGACAGGTTGATTTCTGGCCGAAAATATCGGAATTCATGGACGACGCTCTCCGAATCCGACTGGACCTTCTCGTCTTCCTGTTGTTCGTCTGTGCCGCGTTTCTCGGGACCATTGCGGTCGGAGTGACGGGAGCGAAAGCGCTCGGCACGTCGATGTTCTTTTTCGGTGTGTGGACCGTGTTCTCCTTCTTTCTCGTGCAATGGAGGGAAATCCGCGACGAAGACGACACGAATACCGAGGACGCGGAAATCGAGTAATCGGAAGGAATCCGTCCCTTCGAATTCCTTCGCGAACCGCTCGCGACCGCTCCCGCCGTCAGCCTTCCATACCGCCGAACGAAAGCCCGCTCTCGATGTAGCGCTGGGCGAACAGATACACGAGGACGATGGGCGTCGCGAAGGTCAGGGCGAAGGCCGAGAAGCGTGCCCACGGCGTCGAGTACTTCCCGACGAGACTGTACAGGCCGACGGGAAGCGTGTACTTGCTCGTATCGAGCAGCAGTTGGGCGACGATGAACTCCGTCCATCCGGCGAGGAAACTGAAGACGAAGACCGTCGCTAACCCCGCCTTCGACAGCGGGATTATGATTTCCCAGACGATGCGCCACGAGGGCGCGCCGTCCATCATCGCCGCCTCCTCGTAGGACGTCGGGATGTTGTCCATGTAGGTCTTCAACAGCCACGTGTTGAACGGGACGGCCGTCGCGGCATAGTAGGCCGCAAGCGCGAGTTTGCTGTTGTCGAGTCCGAACTGGACGAACGTGGCGTACAGCGCGATGAGCGCCGCGACGCCGAGTCCGCCGCCGACCTGCGTGAACAGGACGTACAGATAGAGCACCTTCGACCGGAAGAGGAATTTCCGGCGCGAGAGCGCGTACGCCGCCGGAATCACTATCGCCATCGTCAGGATGACGGTCGGGACCGCGACGGTGAAACTGTTCCAGAGGAACAGCGGGAAGTCCGAACACCCGCCGAAGCGAGCGCAGTTCACCGTGGTTGAGATGCCGGGCGTGTGCAGCGCGATTTCCGTTCCGAACAGGTGGACGGCGATGTCGTAGCTCGGAACTTCCATGCCGCCGAGAACCCACAGATACGCGTCCAACGAGGGTTTCTTCGGGAGAAGTCGGATGCCGCTCGTACTGTAGAGCGACCCGCCGGTCCCGGAGAGCGAGGCGAGGAAAATCCAGTAGATGGGGAACAACAGCACCCCGACCATCACCAACGCGAGCGCAGTGGCGACGAGTTTCGCCGCCACGATGCGCCCCGACACCTCGCCGGTTCGGAGGCCGACCACGGTGTACCGGACCGATTCGACGGCGCGTCCGGGCGCGCCGAGCGCGTTCCGAACGTCGTCCGCGAATCCGCCGAGGACACCGCCGCTCATTCGTTCACCCCCTCCGCGAGACGGCCGCGTTTGACGTTCAGGACCATGAAGCCGCTGATGACGATGAGCGTCGCGGTCATGATGGCGGCCCCCTTGCCGTACTTGTCGAAGCGGAACGCCTCACGGTAACCGTACACGATGAGGAGTTCGTTCTGTCGAAGCGGCCCGCCCTTGTTCATCACGTACGGGATGAGGAACTGCTGGAACGACGCCGCCGCCGTCAGAATCGACGCGAAGAGGACGGGGCGCTTGATTGACGGAAGCGTAACGTGCAAGAATCGGTTCAGGAAGCCAGCACCGTCCACCATCGCCGCGTCGTGAAGTTCCTCGGGAACGTCCTGTAACGCGCTCACGATGATGATGACCATGAACGGGTAGGCCAACCACGTCTCGGTGACGTTGTAGGCCAGAAACGCGGTCCACCGCTGGTCGAGCCACAGAATCGGCTGGATGTGCATACCCTTCAACACCTGATTCGCCAATCCGTACCGGGCATTGCTGAAGATACCGCGCCAGACGGTGATGGTGAAGATGGTGGGAAGCCCCATCGGAACGATGATGACCGAGCGCATGTAGCGCCGACCGATGACGTAGGGGTTGGTCAGCACGAGCGCGATACCGATGCTCAGCACGATTTTGAGCGACACGCTCGTGACGACGAACAGCCACGAGACGCCCATCGAGTTCCAAAATCCCTCGTTGAGCGGGAGGGTGGTGCTGGTCCCGAAGAGGATCAATTTGAAGTGCGGCGCGCCGAACAGCACGTTCTCGTAGTTCTCGAAGCCGACGAACGAGAAACTGTTCGTGAACAGCGTCAGGTTCGTCGCGTCCGTCATGGACAGGAACACCGAGTAGAGGATGGGGTAGAACATGAACGCCAAGAACAGGAACAGCCCCGGCAGTATCAGTAACAAGGGCAGGTCGTCCCGGTCGAACACGGGGTTCCCCAGCGCTTGCGCGCCGCGTGTGAACGTCGAGCGTATACTCATTTCGACCTTATTCCCAGTTCTGTTTGATGGTCTTTTCCGCGGATTCGAACGCGGGCTTGGCGTCCTGTTTGCCCTTAAGCACCTTGAGGAAGGCGTTTTTCACCGGGTCCCACACCTTGTTCATGTGCGGGGCGGTCGGCATGGGTTCGCCCATGGCGACGGACTCGGAGAAGCCTTTCACCGCCGCCGGGAGGTCGTCGCTTCCCGCGAGGTCCTTGTGAACCGGGATGAACCCGTGTTCCTTGGCGAGGTCGAGGAGGAGGTCGGTGTTCGTCGTGTGCCACTCCGTGAACTTCCGCCCGGCTTTTGCGCTCTTTCCGCCTCCGTTCATCTTCTTGGCGAAGTACCACATCTTGACGCCGGTGTACGGGTTCGGCTTACCGCCTTTCGGCTTCGGCAGCGGCGCGACGCCGACATCGAGTCCGGCGTCACGAACGGTTCCGAGGTACCACGGACCGTTGATGGCGAACGGTGCGTTACCCTCGTTGAACACCGCTGCCTGTGGGTCGTACTTCTGGTCCCGCGGCGAGTATTTCGCCAGTTCGTCGCGCACGAAGCGGAAGCCTTTGAGCGTCTCCGGTTTCGTGAGGCCGAGTTCGTCCTTCTTCTCGTCGTAGTAGAACCCGCCGAACGACTGGACGTAACCGCTGATGAAGTAGGGGTCGATGGGGAAGGAGAGGCCGTACTTCCCGTTGGACGGGTCGTGGTGGTCCTCCATGACCGACTGCATCTCGCTCACCGTCTCCGGCGGTTCGTCCACCATATCCTTGTTGTACAGGAGCGCGACCGTTTCCGCGGCGTAGGGCAGGCCGAGCGTTTCGCCGTTGAACTGAACCGCCTGTGCCGCCGCGCTGGTGTACGTCGATTCGGGGTCGACGGAGAGGTTGTCGCTCTGGTCGGAAAGCAGACCCGCCATCTGGTACTCGCCGATCCAGTCGTGGGCCCACTGGAAGAGGTGTGGACCTTTCCCGGCGGGGAGTTTGTTCTCGATGGTCTTCTGGAGGTCCGAGATTTCGGAGAGTTTTATCGAGTTGCCCGTCTCGTCCTGAAACGCCTTCACGTTCGCTTCGAGGCTCTTTTTCGGCCCCTCGGAGCGAGCGTGCCAGAGTTGTGCGGTCCCGCCGTTCGTCCCGTCGTTACCGCCGTTGTCACCATTGCCACCGTCGTTTCCGTCACCGCCGCCACCGTTGGACGTCTCCTCGCCGCCCGCGTCCTTTCCATCGTCGTTGACGCTGATGCAACCTGCAAGGGTGATTCCGGCCAGTGCGCCGCCTGTCTGTAGGAATTTCCGTCGTGGGTACGACATTTGTTATCCGTTATGAAATATGACTTCACGTATTTAATCCTTAGGGATTTTCGTGTCGTTTTCCTATCGACATATTCGAGAAAACGGATGAAAGGGGAGAATTCACCGGTTGAGAAAGTAGTATGAAAAATTCCGTCACAGATTTGGCTCGATGGGAAAGAACTTTACCGTGGTACGACACCACACGAGTAATGGCAAAGCTTCGACTGGAGTCCCTCAGAAAGGAGTTCGACCGCGGGCAGATAGTCGCGGTCGACGGCCTCGACCTCGACATCGAGGACGGCGAGTTCGTCACCCTCGTCGGCCCGTCCGGGTGCGGGAAGACGACGACCCTCCGCATGATAGCCGGTCTGGAAAGCGCCACCAGCGGCCGCATCTACATCGGCGACGAGGACGTGACCGACGTACACGCGAAAAACCGCGACGTGGCGATGGTGTTCCAGAACTACGCGCTCTATCCCCACAAGACGGTCGAGGAGAACATGGGATTCGGCCTCCGGATGAGTACCGACCTCTCGAAGCAGGAGCGCCACGAACGGGTGTACGAGGCCGCCGAGATGATGGGTATCGAGGACCTGCTCTCGGACAAACCGGACGAGTTATCCGGCGGGCAGAAACAGCGCGTCGCTCTCGGGCGCGCCATCGTTCGTGAACCCGACATCTTCCTCTTCGACGAACCGCTATCGAACCTCGACGCCAAACTCCGGACCACGATGCGCACCGAAATCCAGCGGATTCAACAGGAACTCGAAATCACGTCCGTGTACGTCACCCACGACCAGGAGGAGGCGATGACGATGGGCGACCGCATCGTCATCCTGCGCGACGGTGAACTCCAGCAGATGGGCGCGCCGACCGACGTGTACGACCGGCCGACGAACCGCTTCGTCGGCGGCTTCATCGGCTCGCCGAGCATGAACTTCATCGACGTTCGCGCGACCCGTGAGGGCGAGGACATCGTTCTCACCGACAGCGACGGCGCGTTCTCCTGTCGGCTCTCCGCCTCGTTCGGCGACCGAATCGGGGACGTCGACGGCGAGTTCACAGTCGGCGTCCGCCCGGAGGACATATTCCCGGCGAGCGAGGGGGACGGGAACGTCCTCGCGACCACCGTGGAAGTCGTCGAACCCATCGGGAGCGACAACTACCTCTACCTCGACGCGGCCGAGGACTTCATCGCGCGGGTCGATTCCGACGTGGAACCGGCCCCCGGCGAGACGATTCGAGTCACGTTCTCGGAGGACGACATCCACGTCTTCGACGGGGAGAGCGGCACCGTCGTC
Organism: Haladaptatus sp. HS23; assembly: GCF_056892285.1. Taxonomy (NCBI): domain Archaea; kingdom Methanobacteriati; phylum Methanobacteriota; class Halobacteria; order Halobacteriales; family Haladaptataceae; genus Haladaptatus; species Haladaptatus sp. HS23. Next base: position 32,466 of record NZ_JBXGLH010000007.1, read on the forward strand.
GGCGAGAAGGGAAAAGTGGCGGGCAGAGCGTCGGTCTGAAACCGGTTCGAGGTTCGATTTTCGATTCAGTGGTCGGCGACTCGTTCGGACGATTGCAGCGCGTCCTGTTCGTGAAGCGATGCGACCGTCGCCAACCGAATGGCGTGCGGCCATCCGAGCGGCGTCGCGCTATCGGGCACGCCGGCGTCGAAGAACTGCTCCGGCAGATAGCCGCTCTCCTCACAGAGCGGTCCGTCCGGCAGGAGGAGCGAAAGAAGGTCATGAGAGCGTCGCGAGAACTCCTCGGCGCGGCTGTCCTCGCGCGCCGAGAGCAGGGCAGAGAGTTCGCTCGCGGCGTTGGCACCCCACGCCGTCGAAACCGTCCAGATTTTGGAAGCCTCCTGTTCGCGAACCCGCCAGTTGTCGCGGTCGAATCGGGCCAGACCGCGAATGTGGCTTTCGTCCGGGTCGCGCCAGAGACCGTCCAGCACGGCCTCCGTGTGGGAGACGAGACGGTCGACCTGTTCCCCGTCGAGGTCGACGACCGACGCGGCGGCGCGGTGTGCGGCGGCGAGCGCGAGCGCGCTGGAATCCAAGCGGTCGTCCCGTTCGCCGTCGACGAGTCGAAGGGCGTAGAACTCGCCCGTCCACAGCTCGTCGAGGCCGTCGAGAACCGCGTTCGCGCCCTCTAACGCTCGTTCTTGCAGGTCGTCCGCGACCGGCGCGCGCGCGAGTTCGGCGTACGCTTCGAGGTACGTCGCCGCGGTGTGGGCGAACCGTCCGGTCATGTTCTCCCACGCGTTCTGGCAGTGAATCGGCAACCCGTCGGGTTCGAGCGTGTCGTCGAGGCCGTCGAGTGCCTCGCGAAGCGTCTCCCGAACCGCCGGTTCGAGGTCCGAGTCGAGGTCCCGCTTCCGGAGGTACCTCGCGAGAAACGCGATGACGCTTCCCGTTTGGTCGGCCTGATAGTCCGCACCGTCGCCGGCCTCGACGCGGGCGTTCGCCCATCCGGGCGCGATGGTCCCGTTTCGGGGCCAAACCCGGTGTGGCCACGTACCGTCGTCGTGTTGAGTTTCACAGTAAAAGCGCGCGCTACGGTCGTGCCAGTCCGACAGGGAGAGGTCGAAACGGTCGTCCGCCGCGAGCAGGAATCCCGAGATTTCGGCGTCGTCACGGAACCACGTGTAGCCGTAGCCACCGGAGTAGCGGTAGAACGGGTCGAAATCAGGGCCAGCGATTCGCGCCCCGGTGTCCGCGGAGAGGAACGAAAGGACGCGTAAATCGTCCGTAACGGCGGTCGTCGTTTGCGCATCGAGCGTCGCATCGAGGTCCCGTTCGGGGGACCCTTTCTCGGCGACGGCGCGGAGCGCTTCGGGCGAGTCGTACTTCGATGCGAGTTCCCGAACGCGGGAAAGCGCGTCCTCGCGCGATGTTTCGCCATGGTTGGCGAGCAGGGAGACGAGCGTCGCCCCGTCGTCAAGCACAAGCGAGACGACGAGTTCGCCGCTCAACCTGCTCTCCTCGTATCGCCCGGTCTCGCCCACGGGTGGAACGTCCTGCGCTCGGTCCGAGAGGAGGGTTTCGAAGTTCGCGGGAACGAGGCCGTCGATTCGGGTTGGACCGGGTGCTGTGGCGAGGTAGTCGTGTTCCTCTGCGTGGAACACTTCGACCGCATCGCCGTGGCGGAGTTGTCCGATTCTGTCGTCCCGACCGTCCGGTGCGAACCCGAAGTAGGCGACGAGTTCGGCGTCGTCGGGGAGGCCCCCGCCGTCCGTCACGAAATGCGTGATGTGGGAATCCGAACGCGTCAGGTCGTACTGGGACACAGCCCAGTCCTCCCCCTCGTGTTCGGTGACGACGAGGCCGGTTCCGCCGTGATACCGTTGTGTCGAATCGACGGCGTCGAACCACACGATGTCCCCGTCCCGCCGAATGCCGAACCGGGAGCGGTCGATGCCGTAGTGACCGCAGAGCGGGAGGGAGTAATCGCGGAGCGACCCGTGCGGGCCGACGTGGACGAGACGAGCGTCGAGACCGGAGAATCGGCCCGTCGTCGTCCGGCGTTCACCGGGGAAACGGGTCGCGTTCCCGCGGTAGCGTTTGAAGTCGGAGAGTGCGTCGCGGAGCGTCATCAGGTAGGACCACGCGAAGGGATGATAAAAGGCTTGGTGAAATAATCCTTCACAGATTATCAGAAGAGCGCAAGATAGATACATCTCCCCTGCGGCGTGGGAAACATGCACGATGCAGGCCCCCCACGGTTCACGACGGTCGGGAAGTCGGTGGAACTCGCACCACGCGACCCCGTTCCTGATGCGAATCCGGAGTACGATTGGAACGTGGAAGAACGACCGGAGGGAAGTTCCGCAGTCGCGGGAGACACCTCGGTTATCCACTTCGCGCCCGACGTTCCGGGCGTCTATCGACTTCGCCTCACCGCACCCGACGGTGAGCACGAACGACTCGTTCGCGCGTTTTCCGACGAGCGCCGCAGCGCGCGGTTCGAGTTGCCGTTGTCAGACCTCCCGATTCCGCACGAGGAGTTGGAGACGGTTTGCGTCATGGGTCCGTTCAACGAACAACTCGTAGGCCGCGACCGGCCGACCTACGAGGACGGGGCGTACGTGTACGAAACGAAGCTTCCGCCGGGGGAACACCCCTACGGGTTCCTGCTGAACGACGACCTCACCGAGCAAGTTCAGGGGACGCTCACGGTTTCGGGACCGGGGCGACCTACAGTCCGACTCACCGCGGAGCGAGGGCCAGAAGCCGTCGTCGTCACTGCCGACGCGAAGTCGACACCCGACAGCGAGTTCGCGGACGACGAACTCGCCGTGGAGTTCTATGCCGACAACGAACTGCTCGGTCACGTCGACGACCACGAACGGGCGGTTCGAATCCCACGCGACGAAATCGGAGACGGGATTCGGCTACACGCCGTCGCAGTCGGTGAGCGCCACAGCGTCGCCGATTGCGCGGAGATTCGCGGGAAAGGCGAGCGCGCAAATGAGACACAAAGTGGGAACGTGAGTGATTCCGAGCGAAGCGAGGGGACGCGAACGCGAATCCACCACCCGAACGACCCGCCGGAGTGGGCCGAGTCGTCGACGGTGTACGAGATTTTCGTCCGGTCGTTCGCGGGGGAGACGGTCGATACCACGTTTTCGGAACTGGAGCGCCGGATACCGTATCTCGAATGGCTCGGGACCGACTGCGTGTGGTTGACGCCGATTTTAGGGAGTCCGACCGACCACGGTTATCACACGACGAACTACTTCGAGACGGCCGAGGACCTCGGCACGCGTTCCGAGTTCGAATCCTTCGTCGAGGCCTGCCACGACGCCGGGATTCGCGTCATCTTCGACCTCGTCATCAACCACTCCTCGCGCGACCACCCGGCGTTTCAGATGAGCGCGGCGGGAGTGCCCGAGTACCGCGATTGGTACGTCTGGGAGGATGACGAGGAAACGGGAGAAGCGAAAGCTCAGCGCTACTTCAACTGGGAACGGATACCGAACTTCAACTTCGATTCGCTCGCAGTCCGTCGGTTCCTCCTCGACGTGGTGGACGAGTGGGCGGGCCTCGTGGACGGATTCCGATGCGACGTGGCGTGGGGCGTCCCGCACGAGTTCTGGAAGGAAGTCGCGGACCGCGTCCCCGACGATTTCCTGCTCCTCGACGAGACGATTCCGCGCGACCCGGACTACCACGAGGGCGAGTTCACGATGCACTACGACACGACGCTGTACGGCACTTTGCGCGAAATCGGGAACGGGGAGAAACCCGCGTCCGCCGTCTTGGACGCGATAGAGGATGCGGCGCACGTCGGGTTCCCCGACAGCGCGGTCCACCTCAGATACGTGGAGAACCACGACGAATCGCGCTACCGCGATGAGTGCGGTCGAGCGGCGCTCAAAGCCGCGGCGGCGGCGACGTTCACACTCCCCGGCGCGCCGATGATATACTACGGACAGGAGCGCGGTATGACCGAGTATCGGGGAACGATGTGCTGGGAGGACGGTGACGACGGATTGACGGCGTTCCATCGCTCGCTCAGCGCCGCACGCGAGGAACTTCCCGTCCTCCGCGAAGGGACGGTCGAACGTGTCGAATGGGAGAGCGGTTCGTCGGACGTCGTGGCGTTCGCCCGCGAAACGAACTCCGAACGCGTCGTCGTGGCGCTGAACTTCTCGGAACAGGACCGGCCGGTACGAATCGGCGAGCGAACCGAAACGGTGGACCTCGTGACGGGTGAGGCAGTTCCGACCGTGACGCGGAACGAGGACGGGACGGCCGTCGGGACCGAACTCCTCGTTTCGGACGTCGTGGTGGTTCGAATCACCGAGGAAAGTAAATAGATACCCGATAAATCATGAGTCAGGAAATGGACGACCGCACGCTCTCAGAACTCCTCCGTCAGTTCGGACTCTCGGAGAAAGAAGTCGATACGTATCTCGCGATTCTCGAACAGGGCGAGGCCAAAGCAAGCACAATCGCCGACGACGCTGGGGTGTCGAAGCGGTACGTCTACAGCACCAGCGAGAAGTTGGCGGAGCGCGGGTTCGTGGAGGTGAACGACCACGTCGTTCCGACGATGATTCGGGCGAACCCGCCGGAGGGGGTCATCGGTACGCTCGCGGACCGGGTGGAGACGATGCGACCGGCGCTGGACGAACGCTACTCGTCGACGACCAGCGAACCCGACCAGTTCGAGGTCATCAAATCGCGCGTCACCGTCATCAAACGGATTCAGAACAGGCTCGCCGCGGCGAACGAAGAAGTGACGCTGTCGATACCGTACGAACACCTCCCCGAAGTCGCGAGCGAACTCGAACAAGCGGTCGAACGGGGAGTGTTGGTCTTGCTCGTCCTGAGCGGCGTCCACAGGGACGACGTGGACGGGTCGGAGTTCGAGGGACTCGCAAGCACGGTCCGGGTGTGGCGCGAACCGATGCCGACGACGCTCACGGTGGACAAGCAGTTCGGTCTCGTCTCTCCGACGGAAATGATAGTCCGGTCGAACAGCGACAAGCAGGCCATCACGTTCGCACAGGAACAGCTCGTGCCGGTCCTCGTCGGGTCGTTCTTCGGCAACTACTGGCCGATGGCGAACGAGGTGTACGCGGCCGAACCGGTGGCGCTGCCGAAGACGTTCGACGACTTTCGCTCCGCGGTGTTACAGGCGACGCTCCACCTCAGGGAAGGAAACGAGATTCTCGCGCGCGTGCGAGGCCGACCCGTCGGCGGGGAGTCGGACCCCACGACGGTCGAAGGAAGTATCGTCGACGTTCGTCAGTCGCTGCTCGAACCGGCGTCCAACGCGTTCCCGGTCGAAGCGGCCTTCGTCCTCGAAACAGAGGACGGCGAGGTGACGGTCGGCGGAAGCGGGTCGTTCGTCGAGGATTTCGAAGCCGAGAACGTGACGCTCGAACTCGCTCAGTAACGGTCGATATGTCGTTCGAGGAGGCTCCGATTCTTTCGGTTCGCCTTCCACGTCGCGTCGAAAATCGAACCGAGGACGGGCACCGACCCGCCGAAGGTGTCGATTGCGACGTTCGCGAGCATTCGAGCGAGGACGTGGCGCGGGACCTCCATTCGGTAGCCTTCGAACGCGATGTACAGCGAGATGAGCGCGGACGCGAGGTCTCCACCGACCGGAAGCAGACCGAGAATCGGGTCAAGACCGACGCGGAACTGGGTTCCCGGAACGCGAAACGCCTCGTCGAGGAGGTGACTCACTTTCTGGACCCGCTGCATGGATTTTCGCTTATCACGGGGGAGCTCTTCAGGGAAGTCGGCGGGGTTCATCGGGATATATCCAGGGGCTTTACCCGGTTATGTGTTCCGGCAGTCCGGTTTACCTAGCCAGTTCATTTAGGGAAATCACCCACGTCAGGGGAACCATGCGCGAGGTCGAAATCACGTCGATACATCGGATGACGCCACGGGTAAAGCAGTTCGAACTCGCCGCGGACGAGCGGTTCGAATATGAACCCGGCCAACACACCCGGCTTCACTTCGAACGCGAGGGTGACGGGAGCGACGAGGGAGCGGGCGAAGGTGAAGATGGAGAGAGCGAAGACGAGGAGGTCGTTCGCCCATACACGGCGACCGGGTTGCCGGGAACGGACAGCATCACGTTGGCGATAAAGCGCTACGACGACGGAACGGCGTCGGAGTACATGCACGACCGCGACCCCGGAGACACCATCGAAATCGAGGAGTTGGACGGAAACCTCTACCTCCGTGACCTCGATACCGACGTGGCTTTCGTCTCCACCGGGACCGGTATCACCCCCATGATGGCGATGGTGAAACAGTACCTTCGGGACGGAAACGGTCACGCAACCTTCCTCTACGGCGAGAAATCACAGGAAGACGTGATGTATCGCGAGACGTTGGACCAACTCGAAGCCGAACACGACGACCTGACGGTGGTCTACTCGCTTTCCGACGAGGACTGGAGCGGCCGAACGGGGCACGTCCAAGAACACATCGAGGACGTCGTTTCCGACCCCGAGAGGACGGATTTCTACTGCTGTGGCGTTCCCGGTATGGTCGTCGAAACCGAGGAGAGACTCGGCGACATCGGCGTCCCCGAAGAGCAGATATACAGCGAAGGGTGGGAGGAAGACGAGATTTCAGAGGAATGATTTCAGGAGGGGGGAGTCAGATTTCAGGAGGGAAGTCAGATACGGTATCGCATGACGTTCCGAAACAGCCAATCGAATGGGGAGAGAGACACGAGACATGGACACTCTGCGCATCACGGTGTGGAACGAATTCCGGCACGAACGCGAGGACGAAGCGAACAAGGATTGTTATCCCGACGGCATTCACGCGGTGCTCGCCGAGACGTTCGAGGAACAGGGTTTCGAGGTCGAGACGGCGACGCTCGACGAACCCGAACACGGTCTGACGGAGGATGTGCTCGCGGAGACGGACGTCCTCACGTGGTGGGGCCATATGGCCCACGACGAGGTGGCGGACGAGGTGGTCGAGCGGGTACACCAGCACGTCCTCGACGGGATGGGCCTCCTCGTTCTCCACTCGGGTCACTTCTCGAAGATTTTCAAGCGGTTGATGGGGACGAGTTGTGACCTGAAGTGGCGAGAAGACGGCGAGCGGGAGCGGTTGTGGGTCGTCGAACCGAGTCACCCCATCGCGGAAGGTATCGACGAACAGGTCGTCGTTCCGGAAGCCGAGATGTACGGCGAACGATTCGACGTACCAGCACCCGACGAACTCGTCTTCGTCAGCTGGTTCGAAGGTGGCGAAGTGTTCCGAAGCGGATGTTGTTACCGCCGAGGGTCGGGACGAATCTTCTACTTCCGTCCCGGCCACGAGACGTACCCGATTTACTGCCAGCCGGAAATTCGACGGATTCTGGGCAACGCCGTCGAGTGGGCCTCGTCCGGAAACGAATCACGGCCCGATTTCGGAAATGTTCCGGAATCGCCCGAGCGGCAGTAGCACCGCCAACAAGGCGGGTAACACGGAATTGAGCGCTTCGAGTACGGAGCCGTCGATAAAACAGAAACCACGATCAATATAATTTACCCTACGAGACGAGAACAAAGTTATATATTGGTCACAAACGAGACCTGTAGTGTAAAATGGAAGGTCGCCAGATACGGGTTCTCCATGTCGAAGACAACAAGTTCTTCGGAACGGTGGCATCGGAAATCATCCGACAAGAACTCCCCGATGCGACCGTCCACACGGAGACCGTCCCAACGGACGCGCTTACCCGTCTCGAACAGGAACGGTTCGACTGCGTCGTTAGTGATTACGAGATGCCGGGGATGGACGGACTCGAACTCCTCGATGCGGTGCGGGAGACGGCGCCGAAGATGCCCTATATCCTCATGACGGGGGGTGGAAGCGAGAAGACCGCGAGTAACGCGATCTCCGCCGGCGTCACCGACTACCTCAAGAAAGGAACCGGGAAGCAGCAGTTCGTCTCCCTCGCAAATCGGATCGAAAACACCGTCTCCCACCGCCGCGCGGAGGAAACGGTCCGGCGACAGATAGCCATCAACGAACTCATCTGGGGAATCAGCCAATCGCTCCACGAAGCCTCGACGCGCGAGAGGATAGTCGAATCCGTGTGTAACCGTCTCGCCGCGTCCGAATCGTATCGGTTCGTCTGGATAGGAAAGACGAACGACGACGGAACGGTCATTCCTCGTGTTTCCGCGGGAGTCGAGGAGGGCTACCTTGACGACGTGTTTCACGACGATGTGGAGAGACAGCAGTACGCACCGCTCTCTCGCGCGCTCGAAACCGGACGGATTCAGATAATCCGGAATATGGGGAACGATTCGACGGGCGAAGAATGGCAACGAAAGGCGCTCGAACGAGGATACCGCGCCAGCGCAACGATTCCGCTTCAGTACGAAAACACCATGTATGGTGTGTTGAACCTCTATTCCGGACATCCATATGCGTTCGACGAGACCGAACGCCACGTTCTCTCGAAGTTCGGAAACAGTATCGCGTACGCCATCAACTCCGTTCGGACGCGACAGGAGTTACTCCGTCGTGAACAACGCCTCCAAGTGTTCAATCGAATCCTCCGTCACAACCTTCGAAACGACCTCAACGTGGTTCTCGGTCACGCGGACAATCTGATAGAGGCGGTTCCGGAAGCAGCCAAAAGCGCACGGATAATCAAACGAAAAGCGACCGACCTGATAGACGTCAGCGAGAAAGCACGCCAGGTCGGGCGGACGCTCGACAAACCGGGTAGAGCGCGCGCAGCCATCGAAATTACGGAACTAATACAGCGGACGTGTTCGGACCTTCGGGAAACGTATCCCATGGCTGACCTCTCGGCAGACCTCCCCGAGAGCGTATGGGTGTATGGGGACGGGACCCTCGATACGGTAGTCAACGAAGTCGTCGAAAACGCAATCAAACACAACGACCGCGGGACACCGAGGGTGACACTTTCGGTATCGACCATCGAGACGAACGAGGATCAGTGGGTCAAAATCGTCGTCGCGGACGACGGGCCGGGAATTCCGGAGGGGGAACGAGAGGTGCTGATCGAAGGACGGGAAACCGCTCTTCAGCACGGAAGTGGACTCGGGCTGTGGTTGACGAACTGGATCGTCGGCAAGTTCGGCGGAGAACTTCGTTTCGGAACCAACCAGCCACGAGGCAGCGTCGTAACGATTCGGCTCAAGGAAGCGAATTCCTCCGTCGATTAGCTCGCGAGAAAGACAGTTTTCCAGTGACGGTCCGGTTTTCGGTGGGCCATCGACCCGACGACCGACGTTTCGAATCAGTCATCGGTATTTCAAGCCGATCGTCGGTGTTTCAAGTCGATCAGTCGTCTCTGTTCAGTGCTAAAATTCCATCCATAAATATATAAATGAGAAATTGAGTGGTAGGAACGAAATGAGTACGGAACTATCGGATACTGTGGAACGATTCCGACGACCGGAGTACACGGGTGAGAATCGCTGTATTCCATGTACGGTGGTGAACGTCGCCATCGCCGTCGTTGCCAGTACGGTACTGACCTTCTTGGCGATACCGCTCGGAGTCGCGTTCTTCGTGTTCAGTTTAGTCGCGATTTACCTCCGCGGATATCTCGTTCCCGGAACACCGTGGTTCACCAAAACGTACTTCCCCGACAGGTTGCTTCGCAGCTTCGACAAACACGAACTGCAGACCGCAGAGCCGAAAGCGACGGATCGCAACCCGGAAGCGGTTCTCGCCGAGGCAAACGTCGTCGAACCCTGCGAAGAGATGGACGACCTCTGTCTCGACGAGGAGTTCCGAACGCTGTGGCACGAGAACATGGAGCGTGTCATGGAAGAAGGAGCGGAAAAGCGCGACTTGAGTCGGATTCTCGGCGCAGACGAGTCGGAGTTGGAGTTCGAAGAACACGACTCCGCCTTCATCGCCAAAATCGATGGACGTCGGCTTGGACAGTGGGAGTCGCGTCCCTCGCTCATCGCTGACCTCGCCGCTGCCCGAGAGTTGAGCGACAGATACCACCAGTGGGACCGACTATCCATCGACAACCAGAGTCGCATCCTTAGCGGCCTCCGCATCTTCCTCGATACGTGTCCGGAATGTGGCGAGGATATCACGATAGAACAGGAGACGGTAGAGTCCTGCTGCCGGTCGATAGAGGTCGTCGCGGCCACCTGTGAAGGGTGTAATGCGCGTATCCTCGAAGTCGAGCAAATGGAGTAAGACGAGTCGACTGCTCAGCGAGTTTGTGAGTATCGGCATCTGATTTCTACGAGACCTATTTCTACCGAACCCGTAACGGACACCACACCACTATTTCCGCTGTTATTGTGCAGCGAAACGACGATTCTGATCATTCAGTTTCACGGGGTAGTGTCGAGAAATAACGGTATAGAGTGCGCGAGAGAGACTAACCAACCACTGTTCGTTTTCATTGAATGTTTTGTTGACTCCTCTATTTCCGCTGTCTTCGACTCCGAACGACGACGAGCGAATTTCGAGCAACGTATAAGTGACCCCGTGATTTCCGTTGTTTCCGTCGTTTGAGCAAATTTCTTCACAACCCCACCGTTTCCGCTGTTCTCGTGAGCGTGGTTGTCGGTGTTGACGACGATGAGATGCGTGCTCGCTGCTGGAACGAGTAGTGTTGGTATTCGTCCACTCTCGATACAGTCGCTCTCAATGCTGTCATCGTTGATACGGTGCTCGTTTTGGGTCATGAGTATCGATGGATCGTGAGTATTGACGGGTCATGAGTATCGGCAGATCACGAGTATTGAGTTACCCTCAGGGGGTACAACTGTCCGAACGAAAACGAGAAACGTCGATAGAGAACGAGATCGAGTAGACGTACACGGTTCTACATACCCCACAGTTTCCGCTGTTGGATAGACGAAGTTTGGCGAACGAATCCCGAGACGGAGGCCTTGGAGATATATGGGTAAGGGTGGACACCCACCCCATGATTTCCGCTGTTTTGGTGGGGAAGGGTGGGTGGGGTGAAGAAGTGGATGTGAGGAGGCGGGTGTGAACGAGGACAGATTATGGCGCGGAAAGTACGAGGCTCGTGTTCAGAAAGCGAGTTTCCAGCCGAGGAAAACAGCGGAAATGGAGGGGTATCAATATGGGAGAAAACGCACTGGAACGCCCTAAAAGGGTGTTATAGCCGTTCTAACTGGAAGGCGAGACTCTCTGAGAGAAGCAATGTAACGCACACGAATATCGTTGCTGAAGTGACGAGAGTACTGATGAAGAAGACAAGTGATTGGATAAACGAACGGACGAGTGAACGAGAATCGAAGCAACTAGATTCTAGTTTAATTACGTTGTTAACTACGTATTAGTTCCCAATACGGATACTGTTCGACAAATTAGGATATAAATCTATCGCTTTTATAGAGCTGTTTCCCACACCCCCCTACCGTCCATTCCTAAAGACTCCGGAAACAGTGGGGTGGGTGTGTGTTTATAAACAGTTGACATCGTTTTCCGTCGTCCGCGATTCGACAACCCACTGTATTTGGGGCTCTCAGCGTCTTTTTGCTGACTTTACTCTGCAATTAACCCCTCGACACTACTTTCTCTCCCCCACCGTTTCCGCTGTTCTTCGAACGATCGTCTCCATTGTTGCATTCTTAGTTTCCGTTTTACATTCTCAGCTTCCGTTTTACATCGTCACTCCATGACTTCCCGTCGTTCCCCTTTCGCCCGAACATCGGAAACGATGCACCGCCTCAAATCTCGGTGATTATTAAATCGTTCGGAACAAAAGAAACAGCGGACGGTCCAGTTTTATATACTCGACTGTGAATACGTTGTATAATGACTTCGTTCAGTTTCGACCGGGATAATTCCCTTTACAAGAACCGTGACGCTCTCCTGGAGGAGTACACGCCGAACAATCTGGTCGGTCGGGACGACGAACTCGAGGAGTACCACGCTGCACTCCAACCGATAATCAACGGAGAAGCGCCGTCGAACATCTTTCTGTACGGGAAAAGCGGGGTCGGAAAAACCGCTGCAACCCGATTTCTCCTGAACCAACTTCAAGAAGACGCCGCCCGGTACGACGATATCTCCCTCTCCGTCGTCGAGATCAACTGCGACGGCCTGAACTCGAGTTATCAGGTCGCGGTTCGCCTCGTCAACACGCTCCGTGACCCCGCGGATCAGATCAGCAACACGGGCTACCCGCAGGCACAAGTGTACAGCTTTCTCTGGGACGAACTCGACCTCCTCAACGGTACCATCATCATCGTGCTGGACGAGGTTGACCACATCAACGACAACTCCATCCTCTACCAAATCCCCCGCGCGCGGAGCAACGGCTATCTCGAACACGCCAAAATCGGCCTCATCGGTATCAGCAACGACCTCTCGTTTCGTGATTCCCTCTCGGCGAAAGTCCGTTCCTCGCTCTGTGAAAAGGAAGTCTCGTTCCCGCCGTACGATGCGACGGAGCTCCAGAAGGTGCTTTCCCAGCGTGAACAGGTCGCGTTTCACGAGAACGCCCTCGCGGAGGACGTCATTCCGCTCTGTGCGGCGTATGGGGCACAGGACGCCGGTGACGCACGGCAAGCGTTGGACCTGCTCCTCGAAGCCGGGGACCTCGCGCGAAAGGACGCGGAAGGGCAGGTCGTCGACCATCACGTCCAGGAGGCGCGCCGGAAACTCGAACGCGACCGAATCATGGAGGGTGTCGCGGACCTCACCCAGCACGCACGTCTCATCCTCTACGCGCTCACTTCTCTCGAAGCGGAGGATAACTCTCCCGCCCGCTCACGGGACATCCGCCCACGGTACGAACAGCTGTGCAACCACATCGGTACCGAGGCGCTCACGAGCAGACGAATGCGCGACCATCTCGCCGACCTCGCGATGCTCGGCGTCATCTCCTCGACCGAGAAAAACGAGGGAATGTCCGGCGGGAAGTACCGCGAACACGCGCTCAAACAGGACCTCCACCTCGTGGTGAGTGCCCTCGAAGAGACCATCGAACTCGCCGGCGTCCACGAAAGCATCCGCCCGTACTACCAGTCGCTCCTCGACGAACGAACGGACGGGTAACGGACGGTAGAGAAAAGGACGCTGAGAAAAGCGCACGCGGTAAATACACGGGAAAAACGTTTAGGGTAAATGCAGGGGGAAAACGTTCAGGGTAAACACACCGGAAAAACGCACGACTGAATGGGGGTGACTCTCCCGTTTCGACACGTCTAACCCCATTATTTCCGTTGTTACACTCCTATTTCGACATTCGAATTAACGCCACAATTTCCGTTGTTTTCCCGATGGACGGATTCGTCCACGTGTTCCCCTTCGAACCCCCCCATTTCCGCTGTTTTTCTATTCCCGTCGGGCTTCTACGTCCGCTCTGACTCCTGCGATTTACTTCACGCCGACTCTTCCGATTCACTCCATCCCGGTTTCTTCGATTAACTCCACTCTGACTCCCTCGATCAACTTTACTCCGACTCCCTCGATCAACTTTACTCCGACTCCCTCGATTCACTCGACACCGATACTAATTCCTCCGCGTCCAGGTGCTTTCGGTCGTTCTCCCAACACGACGGTTTCCGTCAACCGCTGCCCGCCTCTGATGAGTTCGACATCGACCCGTTCTTCCGGTCGCGTCTCGATGAGGAGGTGGCGCATCAACTCCTCGTGTGAGCGCACGGCCGTTCCGTCCAGACCGACGATGACGTCTCCGCCGACGGGGACGTCGCGCCCGCGGACCGTTCGAACCGATTCACACCCCACGAGGGCACCGCTCGCCGGACCGAGGCGCACGTCCACGACGAGGACGCCGCGGGTTTCGGCCAACTCGTTCGCCTCTGCGACGAGCGGCGAGACGTCCACCGTCGATATTTTGAGGAACGGATGACGGTAGTAGCCGGTTTCTATCAGGTGTGGCACGACCCGCGAGACGATGGCTCCCGAGATGGCGAACCCGATACCGTCGCCTTGTCGGGCCCGATTGACACCGACGACTTCTCCGTCCAACGTCACGAGGGGACCGCCGCTGTTGCCGGGGTTGATGGCGGCGTCCGTCTGGACCGTATCGGGGATGGCGAACCCGTTTCCGGTGGGAAGCGAGCGGTTCGTTCCGCTGACGATTCCCCTCGTTATCGTCCCGTCGAGTCCCATCGGGTTCCCGAGCGCGACGACCCGTTGGCCCGGTTTGGGCGCGTCCTCCGCGACGGGAAGCGGCGTGGCGTACGCCGGAAGGTCGGCCACTTCCACGACGGCGAGGTCGGTGCCGTCGTCCCGCCCGACGACGCGTCCGGTTCGCCAATCGCCCTCGCTGAACCGGAGTTCCACCTCCTCGGCACCGCCGACGACGTGTCTGTTCGTCACGGCGTATCCGTTCGTCTCTACACCGCCGCTCACCCATCCGTCTCCGTTTGTCGTCTCCTCTCCACTTATCATCCCGTCTCCACTCGTCGCCCCGTCTTCATTTTCCGCTTCGTTTCCGTCGTGGCCGTAGATGAACCCCGACCCCGCGCCGACCCTCGTCGGCCCGTTCGCGTCGCGTGGGGTGACGTACACCGACACGACCGACGGAATCGTCTCGCTGTACAACTGCTCGTATGTCAACTGCTCTCCCGTTGACTGTTCGTTCGTTTCGTATTCGTTCATGCGTTACTTCGATCATCGAACTTCGTACCGACCAGTGAACTCACGGCCGGGAAACGAATCCCTGTCCCGAGCGACACGAACCGTGAATCGTGGAGGGCGGCGGCCCGATGGCCGATTCACGTTAGGTTAGTGCCGAACACGGTTAAGCGTGTCACCAGTTGTCACTCGGAGTGCACGACTTCGACTCGATATCTCTCACGACCCCTCGGCGCGGCACCTTTGTACGCCGCGACGCCCGTGTTCTCCAGTGCCTTCGCCACGCCGAGGAACTCGGAGACGTTGCCGTAGCCGAAGTCGTATTTCGCTTCTTCGACCGGCGTGCCGCCGAGTTTCTTCACCGTTTTCGTAAGGGCATCGACGTGGGCGGCCTCGTGGTCGCCGACGGTGTTCATGTAGCTCGGAACGTCCATACGGACTCCCTCGCCGTACTTCGAAAGCACCTTCGCGCCAATCAGTTCGTCGTCGCTGAACTCCTTCAGGCCGTCGCGGTAGAAGGCGTTCTCTAGGTGTTCGAGCGTCAACGCGTAGTTGAGTATCGGAACGCCCGGTTCGCCATCTCCCCTTCTTCTTCAGTCGTCTTCATGTCCGCGGTGGTCGTCCCCATGCCAGTCGTGGTGTCCGTCGTGGACCCTGCCCCGTGGTCGGTATTCCCCGAACAACCCGCGAGCGTGACCACAGCCGACCGTCGCAGTCGTTCCGAGGAACACTAGCCACGTTCGTCGCCGTCCCGCGTGAGTCGAATCGTCGGTGGCGTCGTTGGTCTGTTTCATGGCTTCACTCCCATCGAGCCCGTAGGGGTCAAAAACGATTTTCCGAACTATGACATGAATGCGCCGAGGATGTTTCGGGACTGTCTCCCCGCTCTACCCAAATTCGTCCTCCGGGTCGGGTCAATCTCCAAGTCGGCGTCCGTCCTCTCTCCACCTATGGGGGACTCATCGACGTTCGAATTCGACGGGGGTCGCGTCGAACCCGGCACCACGCAACAGTTCCACTTTCCGACCAGCGAAACCTACCTCGGAGACCCGGTTCGAATACCCGTCACCGTCATCAACGGCGAAAAATCCGGCCCGACAGTGTTTCTCGGAGCGGCGCTTCACGGCGACGAACTCAACGGCATCGAAGTGGTCCGGGAAGTCGCGGGGGAGTGGGAACACACGGACGTTCACGGGACCATCGTCTGTCTGCCCGTACTCAACGTGCCCGGCTTCCTCGCCCAAGAGCGTTATCTTCCGGGGTACGAACAGGACCTGAATCGTGCCTTTCCGGGTGACCCGGCAGGGACGAACGACCGCCGTATCGCCGACCGCATCTTTCGTAACTTCGTCGAACCGTGTGACTTCGGCATCGACTTCCACACGTCGACGCGCGGCCGGACCAACATGCTCCACGTTCGGGCCGACATGGTAGACCCTACCGTCTCCCGCCTCGCCAACGCCTTCGGAACGAACCTCGTCATCGCCGGACGCGGTGCGCCCGGAATGCTCCGTCGCGAAGCCACGGATCGGGGAATTCCGACCATCACCATCGAGATGGGCGAAGCTCACCGCTTCGAACGCGGCCTCATCCAACACGCATTGAAGGGCGTGAAGAGCGTCTTCGCCGAATACGGTATCTACGAACAGGAGCTCGTCCGCTGGCCCGGATGGCGGACCGTCGTGGAAACGGACGACGAACGGACGTGGATTCGTGCGGACGAGGGGGGAGTAGTCGACATGCATCGCTCCCGCGGCGAACTCGTGTACGAAGGCGACACCATCTGTGCCATCAGCGACCCGTTCGAACGCGAAGGCGTCGAAGTGGTCGCGCCGTTCACCGGCCTCCTCGTCGGCGTCCTCGAAAATCCCGTCGTCTATCCCGGAAACCCGCTGTGCCACCTCGTAGAGATCGACTCGACCGTTCGCCGCTCCATCGAGTTGTCCGCGTAGGCCGTTCGAGCCCCGCACTAGCTGCACTATATCTAAAAAATGATCCATGAATCAACGATGATCACGTTCGAAGTCTGTATCCTCCATGCGTCGGATCGTTCTCTTAGGCTACACACCGAGACGGACGAGGAGCGCCACGCCACTTGGCTCGAACTCTTTTTCGACTTGGTGTTCGTACTCGCGGTGGCCCAACTCGGGCGGTTGCTTCACGCGAACCTCTCCCTCGGTGGAGTTCTCGTTTTGGTCCCGTTGTCCTTCCCGGTTTGGTGGGCATGGGTCGGATTTACGTACTACGCCGACCAGTTCGGCACGAACGACCCGGTTTTCCGGAGCGTCATCGTCGTCGCAATGTTCGGGGTCATGCGTTCGCAACGACGGTCCACGATGTTTTCGCGGGCGGAACCGTGGCCTTCGCCGCGGCGTATCTGTTCCTCCGATGTTGGTCGTGGGGCTGTACGCACAAACGTGGCTCGTGACGGCCGACCTTCGGGAACTATGTCGTCCGTGGATTGCCGGATTCACGCTCGGTGCGGGGGTGTGGACCGTCTCGCTCTTCGCCCCATCGCCGATGCGGTATCTGCTCCGGTGACCGTCGCCCTTACCGCTGGTGTCCTCGTTGGATTGGTGGGTTTGAGGGAATCGACTCCCGATTCGAGCGACCCGAGTCCGAGGGTAGCCGCACATCCTAAGTCCGACGCCCGAGACTGCACTCTCAACGGAACGATATCGCTGTATCCGATTTATAAACGCAAAAAGGTCGAAAATTGGTTCCTCAGTTCGTCGCCACCGACACGAACGTTTCCGGGCGCTCCTTCCCGAACTTCACTTCGAATCCTGCGGTAGTGAGGAGTTCGCTCGCCTTCTCTTCGTCGTATCGTTCGTCGACCGACGGGCCATCTTCGCCACGACCGTTCGCGCTCCAATCGGCGACGACCAACCGGCCTCCCGGCCGAAGCACGCGTGCCACCTCCCCGAGCGCGTCCGCTCCCGCGAACTCGTGGAACGTCATCGTGGAAAACGCCGCATCGAGCTCGTCGTCTTCGAACGGGAGATCGTCTACTGCCGCCGTAACGAGCGCGACGTTCTCCGGGACGCCCTTCTTCCGATAGTGGTCGTGCATCTCCGCTTGCACGTCTACGGCGTACACGGAGACGCCCATTTCGTCGCCGAACGAGGCCACGTCGTCGGTGTAGAATCCCGTCCCGCTTCCGAGGTCGGCGACGGTTTCATCGCCGGCGAGGTCCAGTTCCGCTACCAATTCGTCGCGGGAGACGTACCGATACCGTCCCGGATCTTCGAGCTTTGCCGCCTTATCGGGGTCGAACGTGTGAAAACCCATCTCGTACTCCTATCGTCACCCTCCGAATAAAGAACCCCGTTTAAGCGAACCGCTCGACGAGGTTCGTCAGCGTCGCCTCGTCCTGCATTCCGACCAACCGCTTTACGGGTTCCCCGTCGGCGTACATCTGCAGCGTCGGCACGCCGCGAACCCCGTGTCGCTGTGCGAGCGGTTGGTGCTGGTCGATGTTCACCTTGGCGACGACGGCGTCGGTTTGCGCCGCCACGGTTTCGAGTACCGGTTCGAGCATCTTGCACGGGCCACACCAATCCGCGTAGAAATCGACCAACACGACTCCGCCCGTCTCAGTCAACTCCTCGAAACGCGTTTCGCTCCCGACGTGAACCGGCTGTTTGGCGGTTTCTTCGTTCGTCTCCGATTCTTCGTTCACCAACGCTTCGCGCTTTCGTTCCCGTATTTCGCTGAGTTCGTCCGTCATTCACTACACCGTAGGGACCGGTCCGATTTAACGGTTTTGCACTACTTGCACAATTAGTGTGCCGTAGATGCCCGTTTCGTTCCCACCACTCCCCCGAAAAACCATCCGGAATTACTGCATCGGGCTCTCTCGAAATATCTATCTGTATATCTTTCCAGAAATATATGTGGATATATGTGAATAATTCTATTCAAATATCTATCGAGATATCCGCAAGCAAGAAGCGACTTTTACCGCCGACCGTAGCCCCACTCTTCCATCACGCGGCGGACGTCGTCCGCGTTCTCCAACCCTGCTCGGATGAGTGCTTCGCGCACGTCGAGTGCCATCACCTTGTCACCGTCGAAGGTCTGGCCTAATTCACGTTCTAATTCGTCGATTTCAGTCGCCGTTTGGTCTTGTACGTACACCGGAACGGCGTCCCGGTCGGCTTTCACGGTTCGACGTGCGAAGATGAACGGGAGCGGGTCGGAACTCGTACTCGTCGTCTTTGGCTCCGGTTCGCTCGGCGTCGATTCGCCTGCATCTGACTCGGTCGCGGCGGCTTCGTCGGTCGAAGCCGTATCCGCGGTCGATTCGGCGTAACCCCCGATGTCGTCGCTGTAATCGTCGTCCGTCGCGCCGTACCTGTCGTCCTTGGTCATGCCTCGACCTCCACCGCGTCGACCGTTCCCTGTTGGACGATTCGCGCTAGCTGTTCGAAGTTCGCGAGCAGATCTTCCTCGTACTCGCGGAGGTCACGCGTTTCCTCGCTTTCCGCGAACTCGAACAGGTTCATCTGGTTCTTCCACGCTTCCTTCAACACGTCGCGTTTTCGAACGCCGAAAGGCGTCACCGGTTTCCCGTCCATTTCGAGTTCCTCGCGCGTGTCACGGTAGATGTTCGAGTCGCCGACTTCGTTCGGAACGACGGCGAGGATTCCTAATTTGAAGCTGTCGTCGAACTTCTTGAATCCGCGCTCCATGCTGTCGAGGGTGTCTTCCAACCCTTCGATGGAGATGCTTCCCTTTCGAGTGAGCTCGATGGGGATGAGGACGTTTCGCGCCGCGACGAGCGCGTTATCTACGAGAACGTTCAACGTCGCCGGCGGGTCGATGATGAAGTAATCGTACTCCGACGCGACGGATTTGAGCGCCGACCTGAGTTGGAACTCCCGAAGCGAGGTGTTCCGTGCGGCCATCTCGCTCTCGATATTTGCGAGTCCCTCGTGGGACGGCACGAGGTCGAAATCCTCCGTTTCGACGATGAGCGACCGGATGTCCTTCTCGTCGTCTAACAGGACGTCCCCGAGGTGGTCGCGGTCGCCGGTTTTCAACTCTTGGTAGCCGACGTGGTCGGTCAGACTTCCCAATTGGGGATCCAAGTCGATAACGAGAACCCGTTCGTCCTGTCGGCTCAGCGCGGCGGAGACGTTCGTCGCCATGGTCGTCTTGCCGACCCCGCCGGACTCGCTCCACAGTGTGATGGCCCGTTTCATACAGTCGGTCGATATACGCTAGCTCCTCATAAATTCTCGTCAGACAACTGGGCGAAACTATACGGATAGCTATACAGATGGCTATCTACCCGGATATCTTTCTGGATATCTGATTGGGTTTCTACGAAGATACTTGCATGACTGCGGTGGATTCGACTGACTTCACGCTCCGTCTCTTCGTGAAACATGTGATTCGCTCCCGCTTCGTCTGGATTTCTGTTTATATTTCCGTATAGATATCTAGCTGGACATATATCCCGAAATATCCCCAAAAATCTGCCTGTATGGCTGTACCGCTTTCCGGTGCTCACGTTGGAAATCTATTCGGATATCTGGGTAGCTCTCTGGCAAGATATCTGAATATATCTCGGGCGAGACTCCCTCGATGGTCGTTACAGCCCGGCTTCCTCACCGACGTTCGACGCCGCCGCTCGCTCGAACACGAACTCGCTCGCGGCGGCGTCGAGTACGGCCGACCCGACGCTTTCGACGACGACGATTTCCGAATCGGAGTCCCGGACGGCCGCTCCGTCGAACACGTCGCCGAGCGGAACGAAGTCCTCGGCTTCGAGGTCGGTCGCCCGTACGTCCCCGATTTCGGCGACCTCCTCCGGCACGTCGGCGACCGTTTTATCCGCGCGGGAAAACGTCTCCCGGTCGAGTTCGCGCATCTCCTCGTTGTAGGCACCGATCGCGATAACTAGCGTTCCGGGGCGGAGTGCCTCGCCGGAAAAGACGGGAGTAGTCGCGGTCGTCGCGGTGACGACGACCGTCGAATCCACCACGGCGTCGTCCGCCGATTCGGCCGGCGTGGTCGGCACGCCGAGTTCCGATTCGAGCTCTTCTGCACACTCGTGCTTGGAATCGCTCGGCGAATAGACCCGAATCGATTCGACGTCCGTCGCGGTTGCGATACAGCGCGCTTGCCAACGGGCTTGCGTCCCCGCTCCGATGACGGCTAATTTCACCGGAGACGACGAGGCGAGTTCGGCGGCTGCGAGGCCGCCGATACAGCCCGTTCGCGCGTTCGTGATTCTCGTTCCGGCGATGACGGCGACGGGGAGTCCCGTTTCGGCGTCGGTCAGCGCGATCTGGGCATTGACCGTCGGAAGCCCGCGGTCGACGTTCCCTCCGTGGACCCCGACTAATTTCGTGGCGTAGTGGGGTGCACCGTGGATGTAGGCGGGCATGACGAGGCCGGTTCCGAGCGGGGCGTCGCCTTCGAGCCCCGCACCGACCGGAAAGTGGGGGCGGTCGGGTCGTTCGACGTCACCGCGTTCCTGTTTGACGAACGCATCACGGACGACGGGAAGCAGGGCGTCGATTTCGAGGAGCGACGCCACGTCGTCGTCGGAGAGGATTCGAACCATAGGGGGCATTGACGGCGAACGTTCTTATTTCCCGACGATGGAACCATTATCCCGGAGTCCGTTTCCGTAGCCATGCGAGTCATCGTGGTCGGTGGCGGAATCGTCGGCTGTTCGAGCGCGTACTATCTCTCGAAACGCGGGGCCGACGTGGTCCTCTGTGAACGCTCGAACATCGGCGCCGGAAGTACCGAACGTTCCGCTGGAGGCATCCGAGCACAGTTTTCGACGCCCGTCAACGTCGCACTCTCGCGGGCCAGCATGCGCGTGTGGGACCGGTTCGAGGAGGAGTTCGACGCCGACATCTCCCACAGACGCTCGGGGTATCTCTTTCTCGCCAGAGAGGAGGATTCTGCGGACGAACTCGCGGAGACGGTCGCGATGCAGAACGAGTGCGGCGTCCAAAGCGAGTTGCTCACCCCCGAGGAAGCGCGCGAGGTTTGTCCCGGCCTCTGCGCCGACCTGTTCCGCGCCGCGACGTACTCCCCGGACGACGGGTTCGCGGACCCGCATTTGGCGCTACAGGCGTTCGCCACCCGCGCCCGCGAGGTCGGTGCCGACATCCGAACCGGTGTCGAGGTGACGGGCGTCCTCGGCGATTCTACCGGAATCGAGGGCGTCGAGACGACCGACGGACCCATCCATGCCGATTTCGTCGTCAATGCCGCCGGACCGTGGGCGAGCAGGGTCGCCGCGATGGCAGGTCTCGACCTTCCGATTTCGCCCGAGCGTCGCCAGATGGCGGTCGTCGACCCGGAAACCTCCGTTGCCGAGTCGGTTCCGCTGACCATCGACCTCGATACGGGGTCGTACTTCCGCCCGGAACGCGAGGGTGCTGCGCTCGTCGGCGGCCATTTCGGCGGCGATACGACGGCCGACCCGAACGCCTACGACCGGACGACGGACCTCGACTGGACCATCGAGGCCGTGGAGAAGGCGGCGGAGTGGACGACTTACTTCGGTCCCGACTCCGAGATTCGCCGGGGATGGGCGGGTCTGTACGCCGTCACACCGGACCATCATCCCATCATCGAGGAAACGATTCCGGGATTCGTGAACGCCGTCGGCTTTTCGGGGCACGGCTTTCAGCACGCACCGGCGACCGGCCAACTGGTCACGGAAATCGTCTTCGACGGCGAGGCATCACTCGTGGACATCTCCGCGCTCGATTCCCATCGATTCGCGGAGGGGCGAACCGTCGACGAACGGAACGTCGCGTAAAACGGAACGCTCGCCGTCGCGTGAAAACCGACCGTCCCGCCGCGTCCCGGCATCCGTCTGATTTGCTGGCGCACATACAACTATTAGCGTCCCGCGGCAGGAAGTATTCGTGACTGATACGTTTCACCCCGACGATTTCTACGACCTGACGTTAGTGACCGACCTCGCGCTCTCGCCGGACGGCAACCGAATCGCCTTCGTCGCCGACGAGTTCGACCGGACGGAGGACGACCGACGAACGTCCCTGTTCGTCGTCCCGACGGACGGGAGCGACGACCCGTATCGGCTCTCGCGGGCGTCCGACGCCGGGTCGCCGAAGTGGTCTCCTGACGGGGAGAAACTCGGGTTCCTCGCCGCCCGCGAGGAAGACGTCACCCTTTCTGTGACGGCGACCGACGGGAACGATGAAGAGGACGATGAGGACGAAACGAGCGGCGCGGACGACGAACCCAACCCCCAACTCTGGCTGTTCGACATGGCTCGCGGCGGCGACGCCCGGCAAGTCACCGACCAGGAGGAAGGCGTCCGCGAGTTCGATTGGTCTCCCGACGGCGAACGACTCGCCATCTCATCGCGCGACCCGACCGAGGAGGAACGCGATTACCTCGCGGACCTCCGGGACGGCGGTCCCGTCGAAACCGAGCGACTGCAACATCGGTTCGACGGGAAGGGACTGTTAGACGACGTAACGACCTACCTGTTCGTCGTCGACGTCGAAACGCGCGAAACGCGCCGCCTCGACGACGCCTACGGCGGTGGGGCGTACGAACCGATGTTCGGTCTGCAACCGGCGTGGGGTGCCGACCGAATCGCGTTCCTTTCGAACCGCACCGACCGCCCGGACGATTCCGGCGTCATGGACGTGTACACCATCGCACCCGACGGGAGCGACCTGCGGAGGGTCACCGATTCGAACCTCGCCGCCGCGGGGCCGCGCTGGTCGCCCGACGGGTCGCGTCTCGCGTTCACCGTGGACGACCCGACGAACACGCACATTCCGACCCAGTTGTACGTCGCCGACGACGGTGACTATCGGTCGGTCACGGAATCGCTCGACCGGACCGTCGCACGGTCCGGGCGGTTTCGCTGGGAAGACGACGAGACGCTCCTCGTCGCCGTCGGGGACGAGGGGAGCACGCGCCTCGTTCGCTGTTCGGTCGACGAGGATTCGCCCGCGTTCACCTTCGACTCGCAGGGCGACTACCGAACCGTCCAGACCTTCGACTTCGCGGGCGAGACGGTCGCGTTCCTCCTGACCGACCCCGGAACAGTCGGCGACCTGTACGCGATGGACGCGGACGAACTTGACGCCGGGGAACCTGCTCGCGTGACGGCCTGTAACGCGGCGTTCGAGGAAACGCACGCCATGCCCGACTGTCGACGCGTCGTGTATCCGAACGAGTCCGGCGACGACATCGAGGGCATCGTCTACTATCCCTCGGACTTCGACCCGGAAGACCCCGACCCGAGGCCGCTAATCGTCAGTATTCACGGCGGTCCCGTCGCCTACGACGCGCCCGAGTTCTCGTTCGAGTACGCCTTTTGGGCCGACCGGGGATACGTCGTCTTCCGCCCCAACTACCGGGGAAGCAGTTCCTACGGTCGGGCGTTCAGTGAAGCCATCCGTGGCGATTGGGGCCCCCGAGAATCCGAGGACGTGCTCGCGGGTGTCGAGTATCTCGTCGAACAGGGGTGGGCCGACTCCGATCGAACCTTCGTCACCGGCCTCTCCTACGGCGGCATTACGACGGGCTATCTCGTGACGCGGACGAACCGCTTCGCCGCGGCCGCCGCCGAACACGGCATCTACGACCTCCGGTCTGCGTACGGAACCGACGACGCTCACATCTGGTGGGAAAACGACTTCGGCCTGCCGTGGGAGAACCCGGAAACCTACGATTCCTCCTCCAGCATCACGGACGTCGGCAACGTCGAGACGCCCCTGTTGGTCACGGCCGGTGGCGAGGACTGGCGCTGTCCGCCCTCGCAGTCCGAACAGCTCTATATCAGCGTCAAAAAGCAAGGCGTTCCCGCGAAACTGGTGGTTTACCCCGACGAACATCACAACATCGGCGACCCGGACAGGGCCGTACACCGCATCGAACAGCTGACGGAATGGTTCACAACTCACGACCCCGAACGGCCGTAATGGGACGTTAGCGGTTGAACGATTCCCATTTCCGATTAAACGGTCGCTCGCTTTATTCACTCGCTCGACTTACCCCTCTCCGGGGAAACACTGATGAGTGAAACAGAAGCGAGAGAAGGAACGTCTCGAAGTACCGACACCGACGAATCGGGACTGAAATGGCTGAGCGGTTTCGTATCGCTCGTGGGGGCGTGGATATTCATCTCCGCGTTCGTCTACCCATCGATGTCAATGACGAGTTACTGGAACAACCTCATCATCGGGGCGGCGATATTCCTCGTCGCGGGGTACAACTACTACCGCATGTCTCGAGGGATGTCGACGAGCGTGGGTAGTTCGTCGTTCGTCGCACTGTTGGGCCTCTGGATGATACTCGTGCCGTTCATCATGACGGCTTCGACGGCGTTCTGGAGCGACATCATCTCCGGCATCGTCGTGGCCATCATTGCCGGGTACAACGCCTACGCGGGCCGTGAGGAGAGAGCGGGCGCACCCGCCGGGACGGCTTAAAGCCGTTCCAGTTTGTCCAACCGGAACGACGCGAGATGGTATCGGGTGACGAGGACGGCGAATCCGACCATCACGATGGCAAACATCGCGTGGAACGAGAGTGCAGTCTGGTGTGAGTAGCCGTTCCACAACTGGGCGAGGCCTAACAACACTGGGCCGAAACTGAACAGCCCGGTCTGTACTGGCAGCTCGGAGAACAGTTCACGGAACGTAACGGGTGCTTCGTCGGTCATCAATCGGTTCTTGACGCCATTCGTGGCCCGGGCATCAATACCGTTTCGAAATCGTTTCCTACTCGTTTTCGTCCTCGTCTATCGGCCCGTACACGACTATCTCGCCGTCCGCCTCGATGAGTATCTCGCATCCTCGTGCGTTAAACGTAACATTTCCGTTCGTCCGCAGCGTCCCGTCGTGCTTCTGTCCGAAAATCGCATCTAACGCGTCGGGGTCGACGCTATCGTAGAGCCACGTTTGCTTTTCCTCCCCCTCTCCGACTATCTCCTCCACTCCTCTGATAACTCGTGTACTTGGGTCGTCGTTCCCTCCCGCGACTCGATATGCCTTTCGTCCGTCTCTGTCGAGTTCTGCCGCCCGTTCGGTAAGTCGATTCTCTTTCATGATATACCGCTCCACGCGTTCAGTTAGGGTGTTAAACTAATTACAGCAATAAAAGAACCTCGGTTGTATCTGAAACTAATATGACTCCGTAGTATCTCAGTACTCTGATTAAATATAAATCGGATATGTACCGCCGCAGGTGACTATTCCCACCAGCCCGTTCTCATCTCGACTCCGATTCTCGCTTTCTCCGTTCTACGACTGTCCCCCCCTCCACCAGCCCAACAGCAGGAGCGCGACCAACGCCACTGGCACCGTGAACCCGGGCAAGCTAGTGTTCCCCGACGGTGAACCCGTCCCGCCGGAGTCCGCGTTCGTCGTCGTGGATTTCTCCCCCGTAGTAGTCTCTTCCGTCGCGCTATCGTTCGTCGTTCCCGTCATCGAACCCGGCCCGAGTTCCAGCACCCATCCGTCCATGCCTTGAGCGCCGAACCCACCGGTTTGTCCCGCGAGGAGGTAGCCTCCATCGTGTGCCTGTACAGCGGGCCACGGTTTATCCCATTCCGTGCTTCCGTACGCCTTTTCCCACTGAAGGCTCCCGTCAGCGCCCGTTTTCACCACATAGCCGTCCGCACTCCCGATTCCACCGGTCAGCGTTCCTCCCGTGAACAGGTAGCCGCCGTCCTTCGTCGGCATCGCCGAGTCGAGCCAATCGACTTCCCCACCACCGAATCGCTTCTCCCAGTCCAATTTCCCGCTCGAATCATACCGGAACACCCAGCCGTCACGCGATTCGCCGCTTTCCGACTCGCCGGCCACGACGATCCCGCTTTCGTCACCCGTCGCCGCCCAGACGGCTTCCCGGTCCGACCCGCCGAGGGTACGTTGCCACTGTCGTTTCCCGCTGTTGTCGGCTCGGAGTATCCACGCGTCTTGGCTTCCGCTTTCGACTTCCCCTGCGACGAGGTATCCGTCAGCCGTCGAGACGACCGCTTTGAAACGTCCCGTACTCCCGTTTGGAGCCGCGTACGTTCGTTCCCACGCCTTCGACCCCGACGCGTCCTGTTTCAGCAGCCACCCGCCAACGCCGCTGTCCCCTTGGGTCCAGCCAGCGAGTACGTACCCGTTTCCGTCCTGCTCGACGCCGTAAAACGCGCCCGTTCCCGGCGTTCGCTCGTTCTGCGTTCGTCCGTCCGCGTCGAGTTCCAGCACCCATCCCATCGGGCTTCCGCCGCGGTCGGTTCGCCCGGCGACGACGGTTTTGTCTCCCGTAACGACGACGGAGTACAATCGGTCCGTTCCCGGTGTGGAGAACGTCCGTTCCCACTCCTTGTTTCCATCGCCGTCGATCTTCATCACCCACCCGTCGATTCCGGAGCTATCGCTCTCCTTTTCGCCCACGAGCACGTAGCCGCCGTCGTCCGTTCGTGCGATATCGTTGAAGATGTCGTCGCCGGACCCGCCATACGTCTTGTTCCAGCGTTCTTTCGGTTCCGAGTTCGACTGCGGTTCGGCCGCCACCACCGCCATCGCCCCGACTGCGGAGGCGACGAGCAGGGCGAATACGAGAGTCGTCGGGCGTCTCATGTGACCTCCGTCGGGAGACGCCCAGTTTGTTATACCTCTCCTGCACTCGAATCAGGCGGTAACTGTCCCTCGGTTGGCACTGCCTGTCCGGCCGGAACCCGAAGGTCTTCGTCGGTGGCCGGTTTCCGGAACGGCATGGTTCGAACCGCGATATATTTCGCCCTCGTCGGCATGCTCGCGTGGGGCGTCTGGGCGGTGTTTGCCGATTTCGCCACCCGAACGCTCGCACCCGAAGTGGCGATGGCCATCTCCTACACCGTGGGCGTCGGCGTCGCAATCGTATACATCACCGCCCAATCCGCCCCCCTCTCCCTATCGGGTTCGGGGGTCGCGTTCGCCGTCGCTGGCGGCCTGTTCTCCGGTATCGGTTCCATCAGCTACTAAGTGGCGCTTCACCGCGGCAATACCGCGGTCGCGACGACCGTTACCGCGCTCTATTTCGTCGTCGCCGCCACTCTCGGTGCGGTATTCCTCGGCGAATCGGTGGATATGCGGGACGTAGCGGGTATCGGCTTGGCGGCCGGTGTCGTCATTTTTTTGTCGCCGTGCGTTTTCAGAGAGATATATCGCATGCTGCTATACTCATCTATCGACACAGTAGATGATAATCACAGGGTCAGCACACATGATCTATGATAGAGATATCGTTAATCAAATGGAATACTCCGAAGTCAGTACAAATTTTGTCGAGAGAGCATCATTATCCAGTGTTTAATATCTTGAGAACATCTTAGAAATGAGGTTAAAATCGACTTTTAACGTAATCTGAAAGTCAAATTATTAATAATAAAAGTCAATATTTTTATCATAGGGGAAACTTTCTCCTCCATGTGCTCTGACGAATATCTGGATCCGTGGGATTACTTCATCGAGCAAAATATGTTCGACACAAGTGATGTTTCGTAGTTACCAACGGCCAGACATGCCGAGGAGTACGATGTTCCACTGTCCAAGATATAACAATCACTTGAATCAACCGCGCTCACCTCACCAGCTAACACGCCAACTCACAAGAATCAATTCACCACCCATGACCACTACTCGTCGCTACATTCGAATCGAACCAGCCCGTGAGCGTGTCACCCCCTCCGATATCATCTCTCGCCTCGCCGCCCTGCGTAAGCTCAAATCTGGCTGGAAGGTCAAATATGATCCGCGGAAAAATGCCCCGATGTTCGAATTCCTTGCACTCACACAGGGGAATCAAACGCCGGTACGCTTCTATCTCGGTGCCACTGATGAATCGCTCTTGTCGACAATCCGCTCGGAGTTAACTACTGCATATCCAGCGAGTTACAACCTGTCAGAGGAAGAACTCACGCTTCCCGAGGAACTTCTCGGGCCGTCCACAGAGAACACCGATACGGACGAAGATGAAGACTCAGCCGAGTCTCAGTCCATCGATGATGCGCGATCGGAACTGTTGACCAGACCACCAATTGCTGTCCGATGGCGGGGGATTGCAACGCGCACTGGCGACTGGATGACACCATTAAAACAGTATTCACAGCTCCACGCGACACATAAAGGTGACAATGCATCGGCGAAAGCCCCACTTGCAACGGCGGTCGAGCGGCTTGCGAACGCGAGTGCCCCCACCGTGTTGCAAGTACTCTTCACGCGGTATGCAGACTGGGAGGAAGCGGCCAACACTCGCAAGGAGAACATTCAGAAGAAACGTGATGGGATCGTCGAGTCCACGAGGACCAAGGTTCGAGATGCGCTTCGGGGCTATGATGAAGAAGAGATTCGTGATCGACGGCGTGGTCAAGATGCACCGCAGGTCGGGGAGAATATCGGCCAGTCACTACACACGCCGAGTAGTGGGACGGCCTCTCGCCTAACACTCATCGACCAGAAAAACCCGTCCCAGACGTTTCTGGTAAACATGCGTGCAGCGGGGATACCACCCGCGGACGCCACCGAGACGACGATCGGAACGGTGGAGAGTGAGGTCGACGCGCTTGTAAACGCGTTCAATCATCTCGAAGGAGCACACTATGAACTCGGCGGGAAGCGTCTCACGAAAGGATTGACCAATATTCGCGATCCGGCGAAGAAGGAGCTCAAACGGCTGCTCGATCGGTCACTCAAGATTTCACGCAACGGACGGACGCGCCCAGAGATTATTTTGAATGCAGACGAACTCGCCAATTTCGTGGCTGTACCGAGTGCCCATGGATTGACCACTGAGGGCGCTCGTGGGACTCGCGGCAAAGAGCGACTCCGCCAGCCGTTGTCACTGCCAGCACCGGAGATGTTAGACCGGTTATCAGCACCTGGAATGGCGATTGGTCTGCCGCTCAAAGATCGAAACCAACCCCTTGATGACGCGGTGTACGTCCACATATCGACGCTCGTCACCCACTATCTTCGCGCTGCCTCGACTGGCTCGGGGAAGTCGAAAAGCGTCTTGAATGATATGTTGACACTGAGTGAGCACGTCGGCGGGCCAACGGTGCTGCTCGAGTCGAAAGGCGATGGGATGGTTGAAAACTATCTGAAAGCCCGTTACGCGAAATTCGGCACGTTGGACAACGTCTATCACTTTGATGCGCCGGAGATGCTCCCAGCCTTCTCGTTTTTCGATATCCGTCCTAAGCTTGCGATGGGCCGCCGCCGTGAAGATGCAATACAGGATACCGTCGAGCACTTCCATGAAGTCATGCGGCTGATTCTCGGGACAGAAACGCACGGTCGAGCATTTGTCGCGAACGAGATCCTGACGTTCTTGATCAAAGCACTGTTTGACAAGGAGTACGGACAAGATGCGTTTAGTCTCGATACGCTCATTGAGGCTGTCTATCAGATGCACCATGAACGCATCATCCCGGAAATTTGTGCAGAGAATGCTCACATCGAGCGGGCATTACTCCAACAGTGTCAGCTGGACGAGGCGCAATTCCAGCAGTCAATGGGCGGGGCTGCGAATCGACTGAACAAACTGGTCGAACTTGAGCACCTCTACCAGATCTTCAATCACGTTTCCGAGTGGGACGACGAAGCCAACGAATACACTGAGAACGTCTTCGACTTTCGGCACTTTCTCGATGACGATGCAGTGATTCTGTTCGATATCGGTGAGTTGCGTACTGACTCGCGCAACGCGCTGACGATGGTTCTGTTGAGCAACCTCTGGGATGCGGCGCAGGGATGGTCCGATGAGAGCAGGACAGACGAGGAAGAACCAATGGCGAGTGACGAGAAGATTGCGAACGTCATCATTGAAGAAGCGGCAGCGGTTGCGACCTCCGAACTCGTCTATGAGGAGTTTTTGCCTCAAGGACGAGGATTCGGCGTGAGCCTTGGCCTGATTATGCAGTATCCCGATCAAGTGAACGATCACAGTCGGTCGAATCGACCGTACAAAGAGATTTTGAACAACGTGAAGACGAAAATCATCGGGAACATCGAGGTTGACGATGAGCTCGCGAAATCGATGGCACACGAGAATTTATCCAAACAAGATCTCAGCAAGCGGATACAACGGTTGCCGTCAGGCGAGTGGATCGTGCAACTCCCAAGTCCCGGCTTTGGCGAAACCGATCCGACGACATTCTCACTCGCACCCTTACCCATTCCAGAAGGGCATCCGGAAAGTGATGAGCCACTCGCCGGTGACGCACGCCACCTCTTCGAGGAGATGGCCCGTCCGCAGGTCAGACGACGAACCCAGACCAAATGCAGCATCCCCGATCGTCCGAGCAGAATCGGGCACGGGGATGCACGGGACACGCTTGCAGAGATGGGTGAGGAGGACACTGCAGAGACAGACGGGTCTCAAGAGCACACTGCCGTCACTGAAGCCGCCGACGGTGGCACTCCAGCCGAGACACCCTTCTTCGGTGGAAGCGATGTGAGTGACGCCACAGGCACAGCTGCAGACGGCGAGGTCGAATCGGACATAGAAGATACACCAGCCAGCGACCGACCGAGTGACGAACAGGATTTCGGACGCGCTTCCATGTTCGGCGCTCCGACGACGGAGCAGTCACCACCCGACGACCCACCGAACTCCACATCGTCCGAGCAGACAGAAACGGGTACCCAGAATGGACCTAGTAGCGAAGGAGAGGCGGGAACCACAGACGCAGACGAAGAGCCGAGAGACACGAAGAACACGGGAGACGGACCGGATGATGCTGCACTCTCCGAACACGTCCACTACGATACGGAGACCGATTGCTACGTCTGTGCTCTCTGTGGCACTGAGTATACAGACGCTGAAAAACGACGAGCGAGCGCTTGTTGTCAGTTTGCGTCGAAAGACGAGGTCTTCGTTGCCGCTCGTCGAGCGCACAAGACGACTGACTCCACGAGTGACTTTCTTGATCGACTCCGAAAAATCGCTGCCCATGCCGAAGACTACGGCATTGAAATCTCGCTCCAAGACTTTACATCGCTTGAGGTATCTGCCGCTGCACCGCCCACGGATGGTAACGAAGACGAATCAGAAGCCATCCTCGAAACGGAACAACCCCAATCGTCCGATGACGGCACAGCGACGCGCTTCAGTGACGCAACGACACATGTTCCAGACGCAACGCTTCGGGCAGAAGGAGTAATGCGTGATGAGGCAGCGTTTCTCGAGCTCGTACTGGATGCAATGAACCACCAGCTCGACGAGTATTCGCTCCAAGAGAGCATGACTGTGCTCGAAGAACCATTTGCTGATCTCGACGTCGAGGCACTCATAGAGAAAGGATTTCTCGAGGAACACCGCTCCTTCCGCCAGCAATACTACACCGTATTGCCAGCTGGGCGGCAGTTTCTGGATCGCTCGCTAGAGGCCGGTCCAGGTGTCGGCGATCTTGGTGAGAAAACGCCGCACAAGGCTGGAGTTGTCTTTCTCGACGCCTGGCTCACCCAACAAGAAGATGTCGCCCGCACGGAAGTCTACTATCAACACTGGGAGGATACAGTCTTCGACGTCGCTGGCTTCGACACCGCAGACGACCTCATCTGGGTCGGTGAGGTCGAAACCCCGAGCAATAATTCCGATGCGTTGGTTGCGGACTACGAGAAGCTAGCGAGCGTCGACGCCGCTGCCGTATGGGCCGGTGAAGATAAAGCATTCATCCTGGATGCAATCGAGACACTTACCGACACCGGGAAGGTCGATTTTTCGCTGAGTTCGACTCAACGACGGACGATTAGCTCGCTTCGTGCAGCGATCAGCGGATACGACGATCCGGGGATGACGGCACTCCACACGTTCCGAAGTCTCGAAGCGGAGGTCTTCGACTAACAATGCCCCCACCATGGCGACCCGCGATACGTGAGGACCTTCACACCTACTACACAGCGACGTTTCCCGAGTACGTCGACACGCTACCGTCATTCGTGACCGTCGATGGACCGAAGCAGTACGCCATCGCATTCCGCGAGCCATACCCGATCCGGAAGCAGCACGCCCCCGAGCGGTCGTTCATCCGCCGCGATACGTGGCAGACCAAGAGATCCAGCGACCGCACGAACCAGCAGTTCAATTCACAGGATCATCTCGTCGAGTTCGTCCAGTATCCCGCACGATACGACCCCGCTCAAGGGAGTGACTATGCACTCGCCGATCCGGATCTCCTCGAACGCCCAGAGCCACGTCCCGAGGCCGTCTACTATGCGCTCGATCACTGGGAGCGGCCGTGGGTGCTCGCTGTTGATATCGACGCAAAAGACATCGCAGCACAGCGCACTTCCCGTGAAAGCACCGCTGGTGAGACCGACGACGACGATGTCGAGACTGAAAAGCTTCGAGCAGCGGGTATTCTCGAGAGTGCACCCGAAGGCTACCCGTACGCGTTCACGGACATTGAGGACGCCCTGGAATACGGATTCATCGTTCAGGAAATCTTCGAGGACGACTTCGCGGCCACGGAGACGTTGGTGGTCTACTCGGGGCAAGGCAGTCATATCTACCTGCTCGATACCGACCATAAGCACCGCTACGACGAGCAAAGTCGCGAGGTGATCAACGACCTGCTGCTCGAAGAGTACGAGATTCCAATCGATCCCGTTGTCACGGCCGACCGCCGCAGGGTGATGCGCCTGCCATACTCACTCCACGCTGATATCTCGCGTGTCGTCCAACCTATTGACAGTCCGGATTTTGACTTTCGAACCGAGGCCGCCCCCAGTTTTCTCGAACCATGAGCCGGAAGACTCCACTGAACGACGAATACATGGCGTATCGAGTGGCAGCACTGCCCCGCGATGAAGGCCAGGTCCAACTCACACAACTGTTCGAACGTGGATATCAGCGGTGGACGGTCGATGATACGCAAGAAACTGAGAAACTGCTTGCAGATATCGAGCGGTTCACGTGCGATGCATTTGCGCCAAGTAAACGCCGGGAGGCCGCAGAGCGGCCCTATGTTAGTGATTCGGGAATGCTCGCCGTTCTTGCAACCCTTGGCGCGGTCTGTATCATGGACCACCCGAAACTCGAGGAGACACCCCCGCGTCACCTCGCACTCCTCGATGATTTGCGGGAACTCTATGTGAACAATATCGCCTCGCTCATTCGTGAGTATGATGATTTCACCCTTCACCAGGAGATCACCGAAATTCTCTATGCGAAAGAACCGAGTGAAGACGGCCCCCACTCGGGACGTGTCTGTACAGACATTACGACACGTCCAGAGTTCAGCGGAGGCTACTATCTTGAGATTCCACTTGTTGCTGCCTCACGGAAATGCTTGGCACGGACGGATCGTGATGGCGATCAACAAGGCGAGATCCAAGCACACGTCGCAGACAACCATCTGTACGTCCCTGTCTCGGATTTCATGCAGAAGTATCGGTCGTATGCCGAGGACGCGTTCTCACGGTTACTTGCGGCGCAGGAAGAGGCGCTCACGCCAGAGCAACGTAGCTGGCTCACCGCGAACGAGTCGGCGATTACCGACCGGATCGACCGATTCTTCGCCGCTGGGCAAACGCACCGGATCTGGCGGAACTGGAGCCGCCAGAAACAGCAACTCCGGACGATCATTAACGCTGTCCACGCGGTGGACGATGATGTTGCCCAACTCGGCCAGACACATACCGCACGCGAACTCTATGCCGCCCTCGAGGCGTACGACCCGGAGCGATCGTGGGAGCAACATGTGTGTGACTCTATATCGACGCCGCGCAGTCTCGGAACGATTCTCTCTACGAACCGAGATCATCCAAGCGTCACTGTCGAAAGCGATCGCTTGAACCAATATACGCTCCGTCAGTATAGCGACGGCGCACAACCGATCCACGTTGATGGTCTCGAGGATCTCTTCGAACTCCCCTGTCTAGCGGCGATGGATGAGCGGCTTCACGAGAAGAAACCCGTTCGGAAAGATCTCTACAATCTTGTGCGAATGGCGTGGTGGCTGCCCCAGTATCGAGACGCGAGTACAGCAGAATTCGTCAATGATATGAAAGAGGTGTTCGCCCGGTGGTCGTGGTATGATGAGGAGACTACGGAGTACCAGATTCGGTACGAACTCAACAATGATATTGGCGGTGAGATCCCCCTCCCAATGAATTGCTCGAATGATGATATGCAGCGCTATTGCATCGGGTGCGACCAATGTTCGTACTCGATCTATGGCAGTCTTCCATTTCCTGATGAGATGTATGATCAGTTTGAGAATCGGTCTGAAACTTCCCTCAACTAAGTCCATTTCATTCGATTGAATCACCCATTCTACCAGATTTCATAGTGTTATTCAACCTCGCTTTTTACTCCATCGAAACCCAGATTTTGCAAACACGATTTAACGGCTCTAACCCGAAAGAATGGCAGTTTCAGCGGTTTTAACCCTGAATTTTTCATATAGGATTTGTGATGCTTTTCATATAGCATGTCGAACATGAATGGACTTCAGACCTGATATGCTGATTTTGGCACATAGAGCCTCTCAAACACTATATTCATCATTTTGCGGTTCGATTTTGATTTGCAAACACGATTTTACGCCCTTAGAACAGCTTAATCCAGTTTGTATGACTTCTCCGCTAGTATCAAGGCTTTGCGTACCTCCAAAATCGTCCAAAGAAAGAGGGGGGTACGAAGAACAAACGGGACTAGCGCGACCGGGGGAAAGCAAGCGGAACAAGAAATCACAGTAAATTGCCGAATTATCAGCAATCTAGAAGAGGTGAGCCGAGAAATCTAGACGCTGAAAACGGAATAGCAATTCGACAGCACGGAAGAACAATGAGTAGTCAAACAGCGGATGGTACTGATGTGATAGTGACCACTGGATTCCCTCAATCGAGTTTTCAGAGTTTAGATGATTTGTGAAGAGTGCGTGTATTCACTGGCGGTCAATAGAGGATGCTATGAGAGAATAGATCGAGTGGTACTCGACTGGGAAACCAGTACGAAATCGCGACCTCTTCTCGTCTTCTATCAGAATAATTACCAGATATGGATGCACCTGAGAACAGACCCCAAAGCGTGAATTTTCACCGCACATTCAGACGCATTCGACGACACCGCAAATGAAGCTGATGAGTGAGATTCACAGAAAGCCCTTGACCGTTCGGCATCCCGCGGCCACGTGAGACTGCGTCTCGCTGGCCCTCGTTCACTACGGAAGACTCACTTCGTTCGTCTTCCGTGCTCCCGCTCGTTTCATTCGCGGGAACTTCGCTCACGAACCCCCTCCATTGCTATCGACTGACTGTCCAGAAAGAAGTGTAGGAAGCCAAGTATACTCCCTTGGAATCAGCGGTAGTCTGAAGTACATGGACTTCGGACTAGTAACTATGACTCAGACACCCGATTCCGGTCGGATCCTCCCAGATGGAGGCATTGACACGCTTGACCCACCAACTGACGCACTGAACGAGGAAACGCTTGCCCCGGAAGCACTCGCACAAAACGCACCCGGCTTAGAAACTGTCGTTGAACTCCTCAACCACCCAGCTCTCACCCGTGTTTATGTATACATCTGTTATTGGGGGGCCGTATCGCCACCGGAGGTGATGGACGGACTCGAGCTATCCAAATCGACGACGTACGAATATGTCGACCGGCTCGTGGCACTCGGTCTCGTAAAGCGTGATGAATCAACCCGTCCTCAGCAGTTGACTGCCGATCCGATTGTGCTCATCGAGAAGCACCTCCCGATCATCATTACGCCGACTGTGCTGCATGCCTTTGCACTGCAGGAAGTCGACGAAGATGTCGAATATTTCGTCGATCGATATGGGATCGGCAAGCTCGTCGCGGCGCTGCGCGGGGCTGGTCTACACTTCGCAGGGAAAACAACACAGCGGATGATTGGGAGTGATATCGATGTCCGTGAGACGGAAGCAATGCTCATCGTGTACGCTCTCGTGCCAGCCCTTGCTGTCGGCCGTGACCACGATCCCTACTTCGACTATCTGTTCCCAGATGTTCATGATGAGATAGACCTCCCTGATCTTGAGGAGATGGAGACGTCGCCGGTCGAACCGTCGCTGGACGACGAGTAAGCACGATAGATGAATCAAGATACGCTGCTGTCCCTAGAGACGGATGTCCTCGTCGATGCGAACATCTTTATCGCGATCGGACATCCAACAAACCCGCGGTACAAACGATTCCGACGAGCGGTGCAGACCGCTGGCGTCGTGCTCAAGCTACCTCATCGTGTTATTGGTGAGATTGGTGGGCCAGAGACAGATCGTGTCCGACGTGCTCTTGATGAGGGCTGGGCTGAGGTCATCGACGCCCCAGCACCAACGGACGGAGATGCCGTCGCAGCGAGCGATATCGCCAGACGAACGATTGCGAATGAGACTGGCCGACCGGAGCATGAGGTTGAGAAGGCGGATACGATTCTTGCAGGGTTGGCCATTCAATACCTTCGAGATCGGTCGACGGCCGGCGTTATTGTGCTTACCGATGATAAGCCAGCCAGGAAAGGTGTTGAACGGGCTGTTGGCGCACAAGGGTACACAGATGCGATCTCCGTGTACGGGATAGCAGATATCATCGGCGATGATCCCGGCGATTCACTGCGGCTGATTTGAGTGACTGTTATTGGGGGGATGCTAGCATTGAGATACTGTTCTCGATGTGATTGCAGCTGGAGAGTAGAATCAGGGTGGGGGAACATTATGTCTGCACACCAGGCGACAGGGAGGGGTTTGGAGTCGACAGTCATCGAATGAACAACAGACGATACTCGGCTAAGTATAGAGACGAATGCAGTGAGCGATTTTCCGCGGCCAATAGCCTCGAAAGCCCCCGCACGCTCGCCGG
The DNA here is from genome assembly GCF_056892285.1 of Haladaptatus sp. HS23. Classification (NCBI taxonomy): domain Archaea; kingdom Methanobacteriati; phylum Methanobacteriota; class Halobacteria; order Halobacteriales; family Haladaptataceae; genus Haladaptatus; species Haladaptatus sp. HS23. The sequence continues at coordinate 69,879 of NZ_JBXGLH010000007.1, forward strand.
CTGCGTCTCGCTGCGCTCCTCACTCTGTTGCGGTGCTTACGTCGGCTCGCTCGACGAGCGCACGGCCCCTTTCAATCCCGCCCTATTCGGGTAGTCGAGATTTGGTGCTCACTGTTTAACTGGTGATTCGTGAACAGCCCGCCCCGCTCGCCGCGTTCCGCCCTCCGCGTCGCTCGCGACCGACCAGTCCGGGCATGCGGCCTCCGGCCGTTCCGGGCATCTGGTTTCGACGCCAGCACCAAGCACGCTGTCGGTTGCGTCTCCCGCTGGTCGACGGACACGAAACCGGCTTGTGTGCTGGCTGCTCGCGCCGGGCGGGTCGCCGCGCGGTGCTGGTTAGGTCCCTTCGAAAACGCGCGCTCGCTTCGCGCCCAGGGGGACGCTCGCGAAGGCGCAAGCGAGCGCGCAGGAGTCGGATTGAGTTGTGCAGTGTAGAGTTGTGACTCATATAGGAGCGAGTGTCGGAAAAGACGCGATAGGAGACGCGCCTTCGGACGAAATCACAGTGTGAGTGATTCCAATGAGTAGCAAACACACGATCGGTCAAATAGTTTCGGTTGACGAACAGGCGATTGAATGTGACGAAGCGGAACAATTCGAGGGTGTTACGGAAACACCCGAGCTGCGGCCATCGGTTGAGCAGACGATCCAAGGGAAAGTGGATACAAATCACCCGGATGGAGTTGGACGCGGACTGACGTTGGCGGCAGAAGAGCGGATGGTGGCACGAGAGACAGAAATCACACGAACACGTGAGCGATGGGATCGATCACAAGATTCGAAGCGAGAAGCGCAGTGTCGGCGAGCATCGAAAGCAGTGAGTCAAGAGCGGCGCTGTGCGTTCCAGGAGCGGGCGGCAAGCGTGGATCCGTGGTGCGACCCGGAGAGAGGAGATCCTCGTGAAGAGTTGGCTCAGGAGGAGTTGGCGGCAGTGAACAAACAGGCGATGCGGTTAGCGACAAAACTCGATGGGTGGTCGCGAGCAGCGATCAGTCGGCGATTAGCTGAACGCATCGTGGATGGAACAGGTGTGATGAGTGCAGTTGTGGGTGTGTACGAGGAATTGCGGACGGCCCCCGGTCAGATGATTCCGATTGCGGATGTGCAAGACGTGAATCGGAAGGAGGTAAGCATTGAGGGGCAAGTTACCCAGCTGTGGACTCCTGGCAGTCCAAAGATCCAGCAAGTTGGACTGATCGAAGACGAGAGTGGTCGTATCAAATTCACCGTGTGGCGAGCATCGCAGAAGACGATGGTTCGAGAGGGTGAAACCGTGCAGTTGCGGTCAGTCGCAAAGAACTGGTACGAGGGGCGTGTCTCGGTGGCAGTGACTGGCTGGAGCGGTATTCACAGTCTTGAGCGCGATCGTTGGTGGGAATAGTCGGGTAGCATGGGCTTCTTTTTTTATTGTGTACCGGACCGACCCAAGCCCCGCCGCCCCACCCTCCGCTCCGTGTTCGCTACGCTGTGCGCGCAGCCACAACCCTACACCTAGATGTTTCACGACATTTGAGCATCTCCCAACAATGCTCACTCTTGTGGATGCCATGCTCAAGAGGACTCAGGGCAGGGGAAGAAATCTTGTCAGGGGAGATGAGTTTTTGTGCCCCCGGAGGGGCGGAGGGTACAGAACGACGTGACCCCATGCAAGCATGTCCAAGGATACTACTCTCACAACCCGTGAGCGACTTCGCAGTCAAGTTCCAGAACGTCGCAGGACGGGAGGCACGCCAGATCACGGGGGTCGCCGTTATTCGGTCCGAACATCTTCACAGAACGATCAGAAACGGGACCGATAGCGGCGTGCTCGATCGACACGAGATCCGCTACACGATTGACTTCGACAGTACGTCGAAGGGTTGTCACCATCTCGGAGTTCGCTTCGTACGTAGTGACCGTCCCCTCAAAGTGCGTCATCCGTGCGGCAATAACGGTCGTAATTCCCCGTCCTCCACCGACGACGACGACATCATCGCCATGTTGGACGTGACGGCGTAATGCTGCGCTTGTGCCATCCTCAAATTCTGGCCAATAATCCCGCTCTTTCTCAGGTGTCACTGACGGAACTCCAACACCGTTATAGACGGTGGTTCGTGGTTCCACTCCTGCATCATCGTTCGACATCGGTCACGTGTCACGACGCCGGAAAAATAAGTCTATCTCTGGTGTGGGACACCGTCTGTATGTGGCGCCAAGGTCGAACAAGTAGCATGACCGATACGCGCCCTGTATGTAGCATAGGTGTAATGACTTCCCCAGCCGCTGTCAGAGATACTGTGCTGAATAGAGAGCGTGAATGAAGCAATTCTAAAACGAGACTTACTCCTCTGGACACGAGCCTTCTGTGTCCCCGTGCGCAAGATGTCGATCCACTGCCGTTGGCGGTACTTCTATCGTTGTTCCCTTGTGACAAACTTCGACTGTATTATGGCCGGGAGCGTCACCGCTCTTGCCCGGTGCCGGTTCACCAACAGTAACAGTAACAGACTTGGTACAAACGCCGTCTTCCTGAGGGACAACGGTACCCTGAACGGTATAACTTCCCGAAGAGGAGTAAGAATGTGGTAATGAAAAAGTATTATTACCTGGGTCTGTATCTGCAGTGACAACAGATGCACCATCCCCGAAATCAATTTTTAACAGGGGTGCAAGAGGAGTTTGACTAGACAGTGTTGCTGTAAGTTCTTCACCGGGAGCGACTGTCTGTGGTGAAACCGTTAGGTCACAAGAGATAACCTCTGCTTCTACAGATTCACTGATACTTATGCTACCCAGGGCCAATCCGCCAACAAGCGCGCCGGTCTTTCATCAGTACTTCTCGTCGTGGAATTTCGTTTGAGTCCCCCATCTGTCTACTGATTCAGGATGACTACCCTTTACTTAGTAATTAATGTGTTACCATTGATGGATACTGTGGTAACGCCCAATACCCTGTAGTTCGCACGCTCTCGATAATACCTTCTGTATTTGAGAGGAAACTCTTCGATCAATTCGCACCACGAACTCAACAACCAGTGGATGTGGGTTGAAAGAGATGCGCTCTCTATTCAGCAGCGTTACTGAAACTTGTCACCGATAGAGGATTTCAACAAGGTCGTTGCTCAGTGTTTCTCAACCAAATGATGCCAAACTGGACTCGGTATATTGCCCTAACTCCTCCTCAATGTCCGACTCACGCCACCCAAGCGGCGATACCACACTCGCCGCAGCACGAACCAACAACTCCCGATAGAACCTGACATCATACTCGTCTAACTCCTCACTCGCCAACATCACCCGCTCTCGCGAGCCCTTCCCGTCATCCACCACCACATACGACACGCTCTGCCCTGGCGCACGCGCTAACCCCAAATCCGCTGCCCGCTCTAGTGCCGCCACACTTCGTGTCGATTGTGTGTAGTCTTCCTTCTTCTTCGAAACCCGATTCGTGATTATCAACTCATTCGGATCGACCGCCCCACGGCTGCACTTCCTTACAAACCGCCGCTGGATCTCGATACGCATCCACCGCTTGAATCAGCGCTTTCTGTGTATCATCGATATTAAACCACTTGTCGATCCCTTCTGATTATCGACTCGGTATCGAAACGACAAGAGCCGTCTATGTGGCGGCGTCAATAGCGTTCTCAAGATCAGCAATGATCTGTCCAGGATCTTCAATACCCACAGAAAGGCGAACAAGATCATCAGTGACGCCGGAAGCAGCCTGTTCAGTGTCTGTAAGCTGTTGATGGGTTGTACTAGCTGGATGAATGATGAGTGTCTTTGCATCACCGACATTAGCGAGCAAGCTTGCCAGCTCTGTCGATTCAACGGTTTTTCGCGCAGCGTCGTATCCATCCGCGAGACCGAAAGTGATCATGCCACCATAGCCATCCTCGAGGTATTTGCTGGCCGTTTCATGCGTTTCGTGGGAGGTTAGCCCGGGGTAGTTCACCCACGCAACATCCTCATGGTCTTGGAGATATTCGGCTACTGCCATTGCATTCTCGCAGTGACGATCCATCCGAAGGGAAAGCGTTTCAAGTCCCTGTAGGGTTTGCCAAGCATCGAAGGGCGCTTGTTGGTTCCCAAGATCGCGGAGTCCGCGGGCAATCGCAGCGTATGTGAACGCCTCATCTCCAAATTTTTCCGCGAAGTTGACACCATGATATGCAGGGTTATCTTGAGCAATCTCACTATATTTCTCTGGGTAATCGCTCCAAGGGAATGAGCCACCATCAACAATCACGCCACCAATGGTAGTACCGGAGCCGTGAAGCCATTTTGTGGTCGAGTTCCAGACAAGATCCGCGCCATGTTCGAGTGGACGACAGAGGTAGGGTGTCGCAAAGGTATTATCGACGAGTAAGGGAACGCCGTGGTCGTGAGCGATATCGGCGATTTGCTGGATATCAGGTGTATCGAGGGCTGGATTCCCGATCGTCTCAAGATGGACATAGGCAGTATCGTCGTCGATGGCCTCATCGTATGCCTGATAGTCGAGTGTGTCCACGAATTTGGCTGTGACACCTCGGCGTTCGATTGAATGGGTGAAGTACGTGTATGTACCTCCGTATAATGAGGAGGCTGTGACGATATTGTCGCCAGCTTCTGCCAGTAGGAACGTTGCGAGGTTCAGCGCAGCCATCCCAGATGCAGTGACAACACCCCCGACACCGCCTTCAAGAGCGGCAAGTCGGTCTTGTAGTGTCTCAAGGGTCGGATTCATCAATCGAGAATAAATATAGCCGGGCTTTTCGAGCGCAAACTGGGTTGCTGCATCTTCGGCATCTTCGAAAACGTAGGAAGTGGTTTGGTAGAGTGGTGGTGCTCGTGCCCCAGTCACAGGATCAGGGTCTTGACCGGCGTGCAGTGAGTCAGTAGCGAATGAACTATCAGTAGAATCGTCGCTCATGCATTCCCAAAAGAGATCTGGGATATTATGTGGATGTATTAAGGGAAAGCTTGCCGAAATCGTTGACAACATTGTGAGCTGCCAACCGGAGTCACCAACTCATTCGGATCAACCATTCCACGCTCAAGCCAATCAATCCACGACTGCAATTCCTCACAAACCCCTCCGGGTCACGATACTCATCGACTGCTCGAATCAACGCTTTCTGCGCATCGTCGATATACGACGGCGAACTTCGCTGGCGACACTCGATGCCCCGATATTTATACACGTTCTTACCTGCAACCTTCCCGAAGTACTTCGTCAAAGCACCAGCATCCGAATCACGTAATGGCACAAACGCTATCCAGTCGTAGTGCGCTTCGTGCTCAAGCCGAATCTCTACCTCTTCAGAAATCTCCGAGACAAGCTCCGAAAACGACGTCTGTTCCCCGCCTTCGATCGGTGTCACCCACACGCTATCGACGATGCCATGCACAATGCGCCAGCCATGCTCCTCAAGCACTGCCTTCGTCTCCAAGAGAATCTCCCTCGCGAACGCATTAATCGCCTCGGGACTCAAGAGAAACCAATCAACGGGGGCGGTAGGTACGAGCGCGGTTCTTTCCCTCGGCAATCACGAGCCGATAGTGCTCCATTTTCTTCAAATGATTCCGAACCGTCCGATTCGTTTTCGGCTCGTCGACACGCTCTTGGTACGCCTCGTACAATTCGCCTGGGTCAAGTTTCCCCTGTTCGTCCAAAATCTCATAGAGGACGCGCTGATGGGGGTTGAGTTGGTCAATAGTTTTCTGGCGAACTTCGTGACGACCATCGGGTACTGCCTCGTGTACGATGTCGGTTGTGATGTGGTCTGTTCCTGACTGATCTGCACGCCGGGCGGCGTTTCTGAGAATGCCAATCGCAACTCGTGCATCCCCGGCAGCGGCATCAGCAATCAGGGATAATTGCTCGTTTCCAATTGTCCCTTCCGAAAGACCACAGTGAACGCGAGCGGAAAGGATCGCGACGAGTTCCTCAAGGTGGTACTTTTCGAAGGGGATGCGAACGCAGGTCTGCAACCGACTGGTCAGGCGATCATCGAGCTGGCTGAATACGTCTTCTTCTCGGTTCGAAATGAGAATCATCGTGATGTTCGGCATCCGATACAGATCATACAGGATGCTCTTGTCTTCGAGTTGATCAACCTCGTCAAGAATGGCAACAAACTGCGGGCCGTCATATCCTTGGAGCCTGTCGAGGAGTTCGTCTTTCGGCGTTGATCGACGATGAATGTCGACCGTGTTGCCGATGCCCTCCAGAATTCGATAGAGCACCTGGAATCGCGTATACTCTTGCCAGCAATTGACGTACTGCATGTTGATATCGAGGATATTCTCACGCAAGCGTTCGACCGTATAGTTGGCGAGACACGTCTTTCCTGCACCAGACGGCCCGAGCAAAAGCGACGTTTCACCGGGCTGGCCGTCCATAATCGGCTTGAGTGTGTTCGAGAGTGCGTTGATCTCTTGGTTGCGATGCTCGATCTCATTGGGAATGAACTGTGGTTGGAGGACCCGAGCATCTTGAATCATCGTTTGACAGCATGATTCTATGCTTACGATGATAAACGGAAGTGGGTGGTTTCCGATTCTTCCAATACGTATGGATGAGAGTACTACAGGGAGTTTTTTCGCCCCCTGAGGGGTGCGAGGCGTTCTAGAAGGAGCGTCTCGATGAGGAATGATTTCGATGATACGCAGCGACAGCTACGCAACCGGCTTCGACGAAGACGTACCGAGCGAACCAACTACCGGATGTCCCGAATGTGACGGCCTGGTCACCACCAACGTGATTGAAACAGTCTGTGAGGATTGTGGCATTGTCATCGACCAACGAGCCAATCACAAACCAGAGTTCGCATGAAAGACCTCCTGATGCAACTCACTGGCCGATCACACAGCACTGTCATTGCTGAGTGCCGCCAATGTGGAACCACGGTCGAGGTCGAAACGAGCGAGTGTCCGGAATGCAACCATGACGGAATCGCGATTTACCGATTCAATTGATCGACCTAATTTCCTTTCGACCCTCGCTACGAGAGATCCCGTGCTACAGCGTCGAGAGCGTGTTTTTGTTGCCCCCGAGGGGTGCGGGGCACACTGCGTGCCTCGTGGAGCGAGTATGTCCAGTAACAACGTCCTATCCCAATTGACGTTCACGAAGCGAGTTGCAAAGCGCGCCCAGTACGAAGCCTTCGAATTTTCACTCAAAACGAGGGGTGTTCTCGTTCGCAATACGAGTCACGCGAATCCGGCCGATCATGAATATCTCGTCACCGTTCGCGACGGGATACCGATTGCCTGTGAGTGTCCTGCAGATACTCGGTACGAAGGAGCATGCAAACATCGGATTGGCATCGCAATTCGAACCCCACTCCTGCAAGCGGCGACAGACAACTCCCTCGTTGCAGACGGCGGGACACAAATCGAGAAGGAATCTGAAATCCATGTAGAAGACAGTGACACGGATCAGCCAGCAGACTGTGACTGCGATGGGCTTGGTGGCTTTCCATGTTGGCCCTGTGTGCGATCCGGGCGTCACGATCTCCCGGAAAAGTAGGGCGAATCACGTGTGAATCTGCTCCTCTCGCAGAGTGATTTTATTAGCGCCGGCGATGGGTGCCGGCGCACAAACGAGGTGTTGTGTGATAGAGTTGTGTCGAACCACTGTGTCGGCGAGGTGACCATATGCACCAAGTAATTTACGCACTCGTAGAAGCATCGACTAAAGATACTGCACTTGCATCCGGAAAAGCGGCGTTCGACCGATTGATCGGCGCTGGTCCTGACAATGCTGCAATCTTTGACTACTACGTGACATTCGATGATGAGCGGTCATCCGTCGCAGGCAAGGCTCGGTGGGACGACCTTCCGGTCGTCGCACCAGTCGACTCAGACGACGGCGAAAAACTCTTAGAACGTGACTGGGAGGCAACCAGACAGGAGTTCGAACGGAATCTCGAACGAGTGAGAACGGCGGTCACCGAGTTCAGTGACGATGAACTCATGCACGACAAAGATCTCGCCCGCCACGCTTGTTACAATCTCGGCGCGTATCGTGGCCCGTCGCTCTACCTATACACTGAATTCGGCGATGCGATTCGCAATCGTGAACACCTCGAGCATGTGCTCACTGCTGACGAGCAGTTGTGGATCATCCCGGCGGACGTCCACTACTGAGCAAACAATTGCAGCGAATTTTCATCCCATGAGTGTCTAACAGAGCTATCCTTTTTGCTTGGTTGAGAAGCATTAGAGTGGTTTGTCGCTCCTTGGAAGGTGTAGCAGAGCATCCGAATGAACGTCCCCTGCATCGCTCCTGCATGGTTGTGACTATTCGACGGGATTCACTTCATGAGGAAAGAGACTCCAGTCTCCGTAATTCAGGTAAACGACGGAGAAGATACGTTACTCTTGGTCCGAACCATCAGTCGCGGAATTGGTGTGACTACCGAGCAATTTTCGGAGGAAGCTCGGTGCTTTATCGATGCGTTCCGAGCCCAATTTCCGGCCAGTTTTCGGGGATTGAACCATGGTTCTATTGTTCTACTCAAATATTCCGCTTCAAGCCAGATAAAGCTAGGGCTCCCGAGACGAGGATCAGTAGTCCAAGAAATCCATTCGTCCCCCACGTAAGGAAGGCAAGGCCGTGAAAAAGGAGCAGGAGTGCCGTGACGAGTAACAACTGCGTGACAAGAAGTTGGTACCGATTTGCCGATTGTTCCTGCTGAAGGACTCCAATCCACTCGTCGTATCCTTCGAGTAACGTAGCAAGCCACTCTTTCTCACTATAGCCTTCCTCTCGAACTTCTTCGCGCCACGTCGAATCAATACCGACATCAAGCTCAGAGTCAGTATAGGTCAAAATTGAGACGAGGAGCGTGAGAAGAAGAATAAAAATACCCGATCCAAACAGTATGAGCACACTAGTCGGCATCGATGTAATCCGGGAAGTTCCAATGAGTCCAGCACCAGAGAGAATGATCCCGAGTACAACCACGGCAACGCGGCCAATCCGCAGCGCTGCATCATCCATGGCGTTGATATCCGTTACCCGATGATCAAGCACTGCACGCGATTCCTCACGAGCGATCCGTAACGCTTCGACATCGGAGAGTTCTTTCTCGTCCTGGTCAGGAGCGTCACTCTCGGTCGTCGCGGTGGATGAGGATTCGTCGGAGCTGACCGTCTTTGTCACACTACTCTACATCATTCAACGGTTTATATTTAAACCCATTGTTGGGAGAATCAACGTGTTCTCATTCATACTTCCGTGGATTGCAGTGGCTACTGCATGATTCGACCGTGAAGCGCCGTGCGGTCACACTCCGAGATACTCGGCCTGCTCTGTCTGTAGTTCAACAGCAGATCGCCAATTGTTCGTTAGTTGTGGAGCACAGACGCGATTTTTATCCCCCGAGAGGGGTGCGGAGCGCTCGAGAAAAGCGTCCGTGTTCGAAAATAATGGCTTTGAGTACCAACTTTGCGGTGTCATTCGACGACTTCGACACCCGACGTGACGAAATGCACAGCACGATTGAACAGTGGATCGACGATCTCACTGCCTTGACTGATGAGGCCAGAGCGAGTCAACAGTTCCAAGAGTGGTTGGACGTCCAGTCGAAATTCCACAACTACTCCCATCGGAACACACTCTTGATTACTCTTCAGTGTCCGAACGCGACGAAGGTCGCGGGGTACAACACCTGGCGAACCGAGTTCGACCGCCACGTCCAGGAAGGCGAGAACGGAATCTGGATCTGGGCGCCGATCATTACAAAGCAGTGTCCTGAATGTGAGAACTCGCCCAGTTACCACGAGCAAAGCGAGTGTCTATACGACGAAACACCACCTGATGCGTGGTCGAACAGACTCGTCGGATTCAAACCCACTGCTGTCTTCAATATTTCTCAGACAGAGGGTGACCCACTTCCTGACTTGGAGACTGCGGCGACTGGAGATGCCGAAAATCTCGTTCCTGCCCTTCAGAAGGCAGCCGATGAGCTCGATGTGACAGTTCGTATCGTTGACGTTGACGACTGGGAACACGGCAAGGCAAGGGGGATCTGTAAACAGCGGAGTCTGTACAATCTTCAGCCAATCGTGGAGGTGAAAGATCGGGTAAGTCAGGCGGATCTCACGGTGACACTGATCCACGAATACGCGCACGCACTGCTGCACTTCGATGTCGACGAGGAGTGTGAGCGATCGAAACGTGAAGTTGAGGCGGAAGCCGTCGCGTACATCGTTGGTCGATACGTCGGGTTGGATACGAGTGGCTCAGCGTTCTACCTCGCAGCATGGCAGGACGATGATTCGGACGCGATTCACAATCGACTTGGACGAATCCAGACGACGGCAGCGAAAATTTTCGATGTACTCGAAACAAAACCTGACCGTGGCGGACCGAGAGCGACCACGTGATATTGTTAGTCAATCCACGCCAAGTGCATCCGCGAGGTCGTCACCGACATCGGCGATGGCTTCGCGAGCTCGGTCGACGTCTCGGAACGTCATGAAACCGTGGACCATGTCGTCATAGTTCTCGTAGTGGGTCGGAACGCCGTCGTGGACGAGCTGTTCGGCGTATCTCTTCCCACCGTCTCGGAGCGGGTCGTATCCGGCGGTGACGACGGTTGCCGGTGCGATACCGGAGAGGTTGGCGGCGTTCGTCGGGTCGGCGTATGGGTTGCGCTTGTGGATCTCGTTCACGTAATAACAACGGTCGTACCACTCTATATCGGCTTTACTGAGGACGATACCCGTGTGTTCTTGGACGGACTGCTGGCCCTCCTCGACGCCGACAGCAGGGTAGATGAGCGCCTGATAGGCGATTTCGGGGGAGGTGTTCTTTTTCGACTCACTGGTTTCCGTCTCGTTTCCACGGGGACTGGAGCCATCGCGTTCGGCGGCCATGAGGGCGGCGACGGCAGCGAGGTTCCCGCCCGCGGAGTCGCCCGCGACCGCGATGTCCCCAGTTCCATTGAGGGCATCCGGGTTCGCGGCCGCCCACTCGACGGCGGCGTAGGCGTCCTCGACCGCCGCGGGGAAGGGGTGTTCCGGAGCGAGCCGGTAGTCGACCGAGAGGACGGCACAGCCGCTCTCCCGAGTGAGGTGACGGCAGAGCCAATCGTGCGTCTCGATGCTCCCGAGGACGAACCCCCCGCCGTGGAAGAAGACGACCGTGGGGAACGGCCCGTCCGCGTCCGGAAGGTAGAGACGGGCGTCGAGTTCGCCCGCGGGACCGGGAATGCTTCTGTCGACGGTCGCGCCGACATCGGGCGGGTTTCGGTTCTGTATCCGCATCGCAACCCGACTGATGAGGCGGAGGAGTTTTAGTCCGCGGCGGCTGTGCGGGAGCGGAAGCCGGTCTTGACGTTTGACCGCCGCCCGCGCCTCTGGATCGATTTCAGTAGCTTGCATTGGCGGTCGTTCGGACGGTCGATACTAACCGCTTTTCCCCCGGAAGGTGGCGATGCGGGGGAAGACGAGAGAGCTCCACTGACACATCGGAGAATCCTCGGATGTGTTGCACTGACTTGTGCCCCACAGATTGCCGATTTTTGGCTGGCCTAAAAGTCGGAACGTTTTTGTATGATTTAGGCGGACCTAAATCCATGGTGAACGACCTGACAGACGAGATACTCACACGACGCGACTCCGTGAACGTTCGAAGGGCGGCGACGGACCGAACCGAAGGGACACCGAGTGAAGGCCCCGACAAGCACTCCGCTGGAACGCAATCCTCGTCCGTGAAGGCTTCTCGTCAGCGCATCGCGGGCATCATCAACGAGAGGTTTTACCCTTGAGTACTGCCGACGCCACCGACGGGAACGCCGGATTCGACTACGACATCGTTATCGTCGGCGGCGGTCCCACGGGCTGTTCGGCGGGCGTGTTCACCGCGCGATACGGTCTCGATACGGTCATCTTCGACCGTGGCAACTCCTCGATTCAGCGGTGTGCGTATTTGGAGAACTACCTCGGTTTCCCCGCGGGTATCGACATTCAGACGCTGTACGCTTTGATGCACGACCACGCCAATGAAGCCGGTTGTGAACTCGTCTCGAACATGGTCGAGTCGGTCGACCGGAACGGAGACGGCGGCTTTCTCGTCGAAACGCAGGACGGAAACACTGTCACGGCCGAACGCGTCGTGGCGGCCGCCAGATACGACGCCGATTTCCTTCGCCCCCTCGGTGACGAGGAGGAGATGTTCATAACACACAGCCACGACGGCGAGGAACACGAACACTTCGACCGAGACTACCCGGACGAGGACGGAACGACACCGGTCGACGGGTTGTACGTGGCCGCGCCGGCTGGCGACGCGGAAGCACAGGCAATACTGTCCGCCGGTCAGGGTGCGCGGGTCGCCCGGACGATACTTGCAGGGGTTCGACGTGAACGCGGGTTCCCCGACGATATTGCCGAACACTGGGACTGGATACGCCGAGACGCCAACCTGACCGGGGAGTGGGCCGACCCCGAAAGATGGCGGGAGTGGTTCGACGAACACACTCCGGACGACCACGACCTCAACGAGGAACGACTCGTCGAACTCCGTGAGCGGGAGATCGACCGGAAGTTCGCGACGTATCTCTCCGACGAGGATATCGAACGACGAGTCGAGCGGGGTCAGAAACGGCTTCTCGAACACATCGACGACGAACTGATCCTCGCCGCTGCCCGCGATATCGAGGCCGAGCGGCAATCGTCCGAGACGAGCGAGGACTGAGACGATGGCGAGTAAATCAGTCTCCAATTCCGAATCGACGAGCCTCCGGGAGCAATGGTTCAGCTGGTTCGACGGGTCGTTGTTCACTCTCTGTGTTGGAAGCGTTATCGTCGTCGTCGCTGGTGCGCTCGTGCAAGTGAGTTTCGGCGCGTTCAGCATGACCATCGCGGAGGCGTGGCATGCCGTGTTCAACCCCGACGTGATTTTCAACTGGCAAGCGTGGAAAGCCTTCCTTCTCGGTGCCGAGGTCCCGGAGATGGGAAAGCAAAGCCTCATCGTCTGGAACATCCGCCTCCCGCGCGTGTTCGTCGCGATTCTGGTCGGGATGAACCTCGCCATCTCGGGTGCCATCTTCCAAGCCGTGACGAGAAACGAACTGGCGAGCCCGTTCATTCTCGGCGTCTCCTCGGGCGCGGGATTGATGATTCTGCTCACGTTAGTCGTGTTCTCCGGGCTGTCGACGTTTCTCCCGCTCATCGCCTCCATCGGCGGTGCCGTCGCGTTCCTCATCGTTTACGCCATCGCGTGGAAGAACGGCACGTCTCCGGTCCGACTCGTGCTGGCCGGCGTCATCGTCGGAACGGTGTTCGGGTCGCTCCAGACTGCGCTCTTTTTCTTCGCTGACGACCTCGGCGTCGTTCAGTCCGCCATCGCGTGGACGACCGGGTCCTTGACCGGAACCGACTGGGAGCAGGTTCGAATGGCCCTCCCGTGGACGGTCGTCACCATGCTACTGGCCCTCGTCAGTTCCCGACAACTCAACCTCCTCCTGCTCGGCGAGAAAACGGCGAAATCACTCGGAATGAACGTTGAGAAGGTCCGATTCCTGTTGTCCGGAATCGCCGTGTTGGCGGCCGCGGCAAGCATCGCCGTCGCGGGTATCGTCGGGTTCGTGGGACTCATCGTTCCACACATGGTCCGCAACATCGTCGGCAGCGACTACAAGAAACTCGTCGTCGGCTGTCTGTTCGTCGGACCGGCGTTGATGGTCGCTGCCGACGTCGGCGCACGCCTCGCGCTGAATCCGGTGCAGGTTCCGGTCGGCATCGTCACCGGTCTCATCGGTGGACCGTACTTCCTCTACCTGATGCGCAAACAGGACAACATGGGTGAAATCTGATGGCCAGTAGGGACACGACGCGCTCGGACGGTTCGATTTACGCTCGTGGAACGCCCGGTGAAGTCCTCACCGCGACCTCCTCGCGGACGTCTTCGAAATCGAGGCGACGGTCACGCCCACGGAACACGGCCCGCAAATCATGCCGCTTCCCCCCTTCACGAGTCCGAAGCGACGGATGACGGGAGTGTTCGCTCCTGACGACCCACCGGTCGAGGTTCGGCTTCAATCGACGATATAATCCGGAATGGATTATACGGGCACGAAAGCTTTTCTACCCCCTCGCCTCGATTTCCACTCGTCCATGCGAACTCGTAGTTGCTTGCCGTTTCTCCGACGCATTTTCACACACCGATTCGCTACGGAGGACGGGGATGACCACTGAGTCCGTCGACGTGGTCGTCGTCGGTGCCGGCCCGGCCGGATGCGTAGTGAGCTACCTCCTCGCCCGAAGCGGCGTCGAGACGGTCCTCATCGAACGGCAGCGCACGCTGGAACGCGAGTTTCGGGGCTACGGCTTCCGTCCGCCGATTCCGCGGCTTTTCGAGGAGATGGACCTCCTCGCGGACGTCGAGGACCTTCCCCACGAGACCATCTCCAGCGGAACGGTCGTCGCCTACGGAAAATCGTACCCGGTGTTCGATTTCGACGACGAGCAGGTGCTGTTGCTGAAACAACCGCCGTTGCTCCGACTCCTCATCGAACGCGCTCGGGAGTTCGATACGTTCACGTTTCACGACGGGACGACGTTCGACGGCTTTCGCCGCGAGAACGGTGCAGTTGTCGGAATCACCGCGACGTCCCGTCCCAGCGGCGAAGAACACGAAATCCGTAGCCGACTCGTCGTCGGGGCCGACGGTCGATTTTCGACGACCCAGCAGGCCGCCGGAATCGACGTGGAGATGGAGGAAACCGGCGCTGAAGTCGTCTGGTTCAGGCTTCCCCGAGCGGCGGCGGACTTTACGACGCACATTCGCATCGAGGAGGAGGGAGTACTGGTTTACTCCCCGCTCAGCGAGCACGAATCGCAGTACGGGTTGCTGATTCCTGTCGGACGGTACCCCGCGATACGGGACCGTGGCATCGCACGGTTTCGACGCACCGTCGCGGGAATCGAACCCGCAATCGCGGACAGCGTGGAATCACACCTGACGTCCTTCAGCCAATGCTCGCTGCTTTCGATACGCTCCGGCCTCGCGGACCGGTGGACCGACGACGGATTCCTGCTCATTGGGGACGCTGCACACGTCGCGTCGCCCATCGGTGCCGAGGGAAACAACCTCGCCATTCAAGACGCCGTCGTCGCACACCGTCTGTTGACGCCGGTACTCACCCGTGGCGATGGTCCTATTTCGAACGTCGTCCTCGGGCGCGTCGAGGGAAGCCGTCGTCCCGCCGTCGAAGAGGCGATAGCGGGACAACGGTTGAGGGGTCGGGGCCTCTCCTCGTTGCTCTCGTCCCGCGACCGGGTCCCGAACGCCATCGAACCGCATCTGCTGCGGGGCGGTGCCGCGATGATGAGTCTCTTGGCGCGACTGCCGACCCGTTCCGGGACGGACGACGCCGAACCGTCGGTCGATAGGACGCTGTTCGCGGAGTGACGATTCGGAGGTTTCCGGCGGGTTTCAGCGACTGCCGGTGCGCGGTTCGAGCGACGGCGGAAACGTCCGTTCTCTCTCCGACTGCTCGTACAGCGTGACGATTCGTTCGACCGTCTCCTCCTCGACGCCGAGGAGGTCTGCTGTTCGACCCGAGGACACCGGTCCGTCGACGGTCAGCGCGAGTATCGAGTCGATGGTGTCGTAGTCGGCACCGAGGTTCTCCTCGTCCGTCCCCGCCGCTCCGATCTCCGGGCTGGCTTTGCGCTCGACGACGCTGTCCGGAACGCCGACGTGTTCGGACAGTTGTCGGACCTGTCCCTTGTACAGGTGGAGAATCGGTTGACAATCGACCGCCGCGTCACCGTACTTGTCGAAATGACCGGTCAGCCACTCGCTTCGGTTGCTCGTCCCGACGACGACCCCGTGTACCTCCATCGCGTTCAAGTATTCGAGGAGGGTCCGGGTCCGAAGTGCGGTCAGGTCTCGCTGGAATCCAGACACGCGGTCGTCAGTCTCCCCGTGGTCGGGTAGCGCGCCGGTTATCGCGTCCACGAGCGGTTCCATCGCCACGACGTCGTAGTCGATTTCGAGGTCCGCCGCGATGCGTTCCGCGTCGCTCATGGTTTCGTCGCCGCTCGCCTCGCTCGGCATGACGATTCCGTAGACGTTCTCGGCCTCCAGCGCTTCGACGGCGAGGTAGGCGACGAGCGTGCTGTCGATACCGCCCGACAGTCCGACGACGGCGGTGTCGAATTCCCGCGTCATACCCATTCGCTCTTCCGTTCTGTCCACGTGTTCCTCGATGAACGAGCAGATTCGCTCGCGCTCCGCGTCGAGTTCGTCGTCGGTAAAGCGGAGGTCGAGCGGTTCGTTCGCGGTTCGGACCGTTCCGTTCGTTCCCATGCTCGGACGTTCGTCCTCCTCTCGGGAGTTTCTTTTCATCCCAGAAAATACGAATTCTTCTTTCCGGACAGGTCGGAATCGTACAGTGTCGGTGAGGTTGGCCTTTCCGAATCGACCTATCGACTCTTCTCTTATTTCGCTGACCGAGGTTCGCACCCGATTCGGAGACCGACGTGATTTAACAACTCCTTGCGTCATCTCCCCACCATGGAACCGACGCGACGCTCCGCGGACTCTCCCACGGGACCGATTTCGGTCCTCGTGGTCGGCGACCCGAACTGGCGGGAATCGCTCGTCTCCGGGCTTTCGACCGCCGAGGAAGTCCTCGTCACGACCGCGGTTCGTGGCCACGACGGGTACGAGTGGCTCACGTCACAACCGGGCGACGTCGATTGTATCGTCTGTGCGCCCGACTTGGCGGATATGTCCGGCGTGAGCTTTCTCGAAGTCGTTCGAACCCTCTATCCCGACCTTCCGGTGGTCCTCCTCGACGCCGACGCGGACGCGACGGTCGCCAGCAGGGCCGTCGCCGCCGACGTGACGGAGTACGTTCCCGTCGAGGCCCGACCCTCACTCACCGACGACCTCCTCCGACGCATTCGACGGGCCGCGGTCGAATATCGAACGGCGCTGACCCGCCGCCGTCGAGCGCGTCAGTTCGACGCGCTCTTCGACGACCCTCGGTCGTTCATGTGGGTCGTCGACCCTGACGGAACGCTTCGGCGGACGAACCACACCGCCCTCGACTTTCTCGATGTTTCCCCGGAATCGGTGGCCGGGACGCCGTTCGCAGAATCGCCGTGGTGGGCCCGGTCGGACGCGTCTCCCGAGGAGGTTCGGGACGCCCTTCGAACCGCGAGGGGCGGTTCAGTCGCGCGGTTCGAAACGTCCTTCGACGCTCCGGACGGGTCCGTCGAACTCGACGTCTCGTTCCGTCCGGTGACGGACCGAGGGGGGGCCGTCGTCAGCGTCGTGGTCGAAGCGCTCGACGTTAGCGAACGTGCCCACCTCGAACGGGAACTCCGCGAGTCGGAGGAACTCCACCGGGTCACGCTCAACAACATGACGGACACCGTCCTCGTCACGGACGACGCGGGTGAGTTCACCTACATCTGTCCGAACGTCCACTACATCTTCGGTTACTCGGTCGAGGAGATTCGGGACCTCGGAAGCATCGACGCCCTCCTCGGTGACGACCTCTTCGACCGGGAAGCGCTCGACTCCCACGGGTTGCTCACGAACGTCGAGTGTACCGCGACGGATAAAGCGGGGCGCGAACACACGCTCCTCGTCAACGTGAAGCGGGTCTCGATTCAGGGAGGGACGACGCTCTACAGTTGCCGCGACATCACCAAACGAAAGGAACGCGAGCGGGCGTTGACCGCGCTTCATCGGACGAGCCGC
This sequence comes from Haladaptatus sp. HS23, assembly GCF_056892285.1. Classification (NCBI taxonomy): domain Archaea; kingdom Methanobacteriati; phylum Methanobacteriota; class Halobacteria; order Halobacteriales; family Haladaptataceae; genus Haladaptatus; species Haladaptatus sp. HS23. Next base: position 87,580 of record NZ_JBXGLH010000007.1, read on the forward strand.
GACCTCCTCTACGCGGAGACGACGCGGGAAATCGCCACGCTCGTCACCGACGACGCGACCGACATCTTCGACGTGGACGACTGTGCTGTCTACTTCTTCGACACGGACGCGAACGAACTGTGGCCCGCCGCGGCCACGGACGCCATCGAATCCCTCTCGGGTGCGCTGCCGACGGTTCGGCTCGACGAACCGAGCGCGCTCGGACGGTCGTTCGTCGAACAGACGACGGTCGAGTTCGACGACGTGGACGACCCCGTCATCTTCTCCCCGACGGTTATGGAACGACGGAGCGGACTGTTCATCCCGCTCCGAGACCACGGCGTCTTCGTCGCGGCGGACGAACGCGGGTCCCTCGACGCGGTAACGAGGGAGATAATCGACCTCCTCGCGGCGACCGTCGAGGCGGCGCTGGACCGCATCGAACGGGAAGACGAACTGCGTGACCGCGACCGGGAACTCCAGCGACGGAACCGCCAACTCTCCCGGTTGAACCGGACGAACGAGATAATCCGCGAAATCGACCACGCCCTCGTTCGGGCGGATTCGCGCGAGCAGATAGAGTCCGAAGTGTGTGAACTCTTGACCGCGAGCGACCGATTCGATTTCGCGTGGGTCGGCGACATCGACCCGAGTACGGGCGTCATCGAACCCCGTGCGTGGTCGGGCGACGACCGAGGATATCTCGACGCCGTCGACCTGTCCGAATCCGGCGACCCGGCGGGGAGAACGGCGGCGACGGGGTCCGTCTCGGTCGTTTCGAACGTTGCGGACGATTTGCGGGGGACGTCGTGGCGGAAGGAAGCGATATCGCGCGGATTCCAGTCGATAATCGCCGTTCCGCTGACGCACGGCGATGCCGCCTACGGAGCCCTTTCAGTGTACGCCGGTCGCCCGGACGCGTTCGACGACAGGGCGCGGACGGTCATCTCCGAACTCGGGGAAACCATCGCGTCCGCCATTCAGTCGACCGAGCGAAAGCGGGCGCTCGTGAGCGATACCGTCGTCGAACTCGACTACCGCATCACGGACGACAACTGCGTCCTGCACGCGCTGGCGCAGCGGACGAACGCCACCCTCGAACTGAAGGGTGGCGTCCGCGAACTCGACCCGGGTGCCCGAATTCTCGTCTCCGTATCGAACACTTCGCCGGACGCCGTCGTTACGGCCGCAAATACCGTCGTCGCTGTCGAATCCGCCCGCGTCGTTTCGACCCACGCCGACGGCGGATTGGTACAGTTGACGCTCGCCTCGCCGTTCGTCGCGACTAGACTGGCGGAGTCGGGTGCGACGCTTGAACGCCTCCGCTCCGATAACGGCGACACGACGGCGACGGTTTTCGTCCCCTCGCCCGTCACGGTCCGAACCATCGACGACGTTCTCTCGGACGTCTATCCGTCGTCCGAACTCGTCGCACAGCGCGAACGCGAGCGACCACCCGAAACCGGAGGCCGGTTCCGCGAACGGTTCTTGGACGAGGTCACCCACAGACAACTCGAAGTCGTCCAGACGGCCTACTACAGCGGTTACTTCGATTCTCCGAGGACGAACGACGGGGCCGCCGTCGCCGCCATGCTCGACATCTCGTCCGCCGCGTTCTACGAACACGTGCGGAAGGTCCAGCGGAAACTCCTCGGTTCGGTGTTCGACGGAATTCCGTCCATCCCGGAATAGATTGACTATCTAGCCTCTACCGTCTACGACCACCTCTCTATTCAACCTCCCTCTACTTCCCCTCGTCGCAAAAATTGCGGTGCATGGCGACGACCTGTCGGTGTCGTTTTCGATAGCGGGTCGTCGTCCACCGGAGGACTTCCCGATGCGAGATATAGAACACGACCCAACGACAGAATCGAAGTACGAATGTCCGCGCTGCGGTACCATCGTGACGGCAACGCACCATCCCGGAACGTGCACCGACTGTGACGTTCATCTCCGTAACAGAGGGACGCCCCTCGAATAGCTTCCCTATGGCATCCAACACCGTACATTCGGGGTCGAAATCGGACGCGAACGAATCGAGCGACGACGCCACGGAATCGGCGCTCGATACCGCCAGACGGCAACTTAATCGAGCGGCCGAGGGTGTGGACATCGACCCGAACATCGTCGAACGCCTGCGGTACCCCAGACACGTCCATCGCGTTACCGTCCCGCTGAAGCGCGACGACGGGTCCGTGGAGGTGTTCACCGGCTATCGTGCGCAACACGACAGCGTGCGGGGTCCCTACAAGGGCGGCATGCGCTACCATCCCGGCGTCACCGAGGAGGAGTGTATCGGCCTCTCGATGTGGATGACGTGGAAGTGCGCCGTCATGGACATCCCCTTCGGGGGTGCGAAGGGCGGACTCGTCGTGAACCCGAAACGGCTCTCGGAGACGGAACGGGAGCGCCTGACCCGACGATTCGCACAGGAACTCCGCGACACCGTCGGGCCGAACCGCGACATCCCGGCCCCCGACATGGGAACCGACGCGCAGACGATGGCGTGGTTCATGGACGCCTACTCGATGCAGGAGGGCGAAACTCAACCCGGCGTCGTCACCGGCAAACCGCCGGTTATCGGCGGCTCGTTCGGCCGCGGAGAGGCACCCGGCCGTTCCGTAGCGCTCATAACCCGCGAGGCGTGTGAGTACTACGATTTCGGCCTCGACGGAACGATCGTTGCGGTACAGGGATTCGGAAGCGTCGGCGCGAACGCCGCCCGTCTCCTCGACGAGTGGGGGGCGACAGTCGTCGCGATTTCCGACGTGAACGGCGCGGCGTACGACCCCGACGGTATCGACACGGGTGACGTTCCGTCCCACGAAGAGGAACCGGAGGCCGTCACTCGGTACGCCGCGGAGCGCATCAGCAACGAGGACCTCCTCACGCTCGACGTGGACGTATTGGTTCCCGCTGCCGTCGGCAACGTCCTCACGGAAGACAACGCGGACGACGTGCGGGCGTCGCTCGTCGTCGAGGGTTCGAACGGCCCGACGACGGCGTCCGCGGACGCCGTCCTCGCCGAGCGGGATATCCCGGTGATACCGGACATCCTAGCCAACGCGGGTGGCGTGACGGTCTCGTACTTCGAGTGGCTACAGGACATCAACCGCCGCCAGTGGTCGCTGGAGCGCGTGAACGACGAACTCGAATCCGAGATGCTCGCCGCGTGGAACGACGTGCGCGAGGAAGTCGAGAAGCGAGAGGTGACGTGGCGCGAAGCCGCGTACGTCGTCGCCCTCTCGCGTATCGGGGAAGCTCATCGCGTTCGTGGCCTCTGGCCCTGACGCGTATCGTCTGCCGATCCCTTTCCGTCCGCCTGCAGAAACTTATTGTTCCCTTCACACGTCGGGTCGGCCATGACCGACGTCGTCCTCATCAGGCAGGAAATCCGTCCCGGAAAAACGGGGCGTCTCCGCGAGTGGTGTGCCGAACTGGAGTCGCGGGAAGAGGAAGTGTTCGAAACCCTCGACAACGAGGGTGTCTATACGGAATGTCGGTTCCTCCGCTCCACGGCCGACGGCGATTTCCTGTTCACGTTCATGGAGGCGGCGGACATCGCCGAATCGAAAGCCGCCGTCGAAGACTCGGATTTCGACATCGACGACGAACACGCGGCGGTGATGGAGGAGGTACTCGTCGATGAAAGCACGGAACTGTTGGACTCCCTCGACACGTTCGTCGCCGACCGGCCGTAAAACAGCGGAAACCGTGGGGGTGTGTGGCCCTCTCGTATGGTACTTTACTCACGAACTAACGGTGCAACTCCGTTCCCCAACCGCTCCACGCATTCGACCATCGTGTCGGTGCCGATGCCGGGGTGGTAGGTGCGGAAGATGAAGTGGACGTCGTCGCCCAGCGCGTCGCGGTACTCGTTCAACTCCGCGGCCACCTGCTCGGGCGTGCCGAAGATGGCCTGCTCTTTCAGTTCCTCTTTTCGTTCGCGGTCGAGTTCGTCCACCGATTCGCCGGAAAAGATTTCGGCGTAGCGGCGCTGGATGTAGAAGTAACCGGGTTTCATGGCCTCCCACGCCTCCTCTTTCGAGTCGGCGACGAAGCCGTGCTGGAGGATGTACACCTCGAAATCGCCACCGATGTCCTCCGTCTCGCGGACACGTTCGATGTCCTCCTTTCGCTTTCTGACGCCCTCGATGGAGAGCGAGGAGGGAGCACACCACGCGTCCGCGACGCGGGCGGCGCGGCGGACGGCGGGTCTGACCGACCCGCCGTACATGATCGGTATCTTCGATTCGGGTTTCGGCGTCACGTTCACGTCGGCGGACACGTCGTGGAACTCGGCGTCGTAATCGAGCGGTCCCGAAGACCACGACGCGCGGAGGAGGTCCGTCAGGTCGGTCATCCGCTCCACGCGCTCTTCTCGGGGGACGCCGAACGATTCGAACTCGCGGGGGTTCGACCCGATGGCGAGTCCCACCGTCAGTCGGCCGTCGGCGAGCAAGTCCACCGTCGCGGCGTCCTCGGCGAGACGGACCCCGTCGTAGAGCGGCGCGAGCGCGATACAGGTCCCGAGTTCGACGGTTTCGGTGCGGGCGGCCAGCGCCGCGAGCGAGGGCATGGTGGCCGGAAGGTAGCCGTCCTCCGCGAAGTGGTGTTCCGACACCCACATACTGTCGAGACCGGAGTTGTCGATGACCTCGCCGAGTTCGAGCATCTCGTCGTAAATCTCGGTCATCGAGCGGTCGTCGTCCGGTCGTCGCTGGCAGGTGAACAGCCCCGTCCCGAGTTTCATGCCCGGGAAGTCGAACGGTGACACCTTAATGGTTTATAAGAACGGATTCGAACGCTCCCAAATGCTCGACGTTTCTCACCACAAAACTTACCCCACGAGTTGGAAAATCGATACTATGGATGGTCCACTCACCAGTTCCGGCCCGAAGAAACCGGATAGCTCGATACTGAACGCGTTCAAGCCGGTGATGGTGTTGCTCGCGTTGCTCGTCCTGTTCTTCGCCGCGATGTACTTCCTCGGTTGAACTCGATAGTGGAAGCGGAGAACCGCGTCAGTACGACGTGCTCCCGCGCGGGAGTGCTTCCGCGACCTTTTCGATGGGATGAGGCGGGCGCGAGTCGTGGCCTTCGAGTTGCGTCCGGCAGGACGCGCCGGGGGCGACGACGGTTTCCGCGTCGCTCTCGTCGACCTGTTCGAACAGGATTCGACCGATGGCCTGCGAGAGGTCGTACTGCTCGGCGCGGTAGCCGAAACTACCAGCCATGCCACAGCACCCGCTCTCCAGCGGGTCCACCGCGTAGCCCGCCCGCCGGAGGACGCCGACGGCGTGGTGGTCCCGCCCGAGCGCCTTCTGGTTGCAGTGGCCGTGATAGGAGAGCGACTCCGTCACCTCGCGGAACTCGATGTCGTCGTCCAGTCGCTTTCTGTCCACGAATTCACAGACGCCGAACGTATTCGCGCCGACCAACTCGACGGCGGAATCCGAGACGAGGTCCTGATACTCGTCCTGCACCATCACCGCGTCGGAAGGTTCCACGAAGACGACCGACCAACCCTCCGAAACGGCCGGTTCGAGCGCCGAAACGTTCTTCTCCGCGTTCTCTTTCGCCGTGTCGAGGAAACCCTCAGAGTAGGCCGCCCGACCGCTCGGCGCGAGGTTCGAGGGGACTTGCACGTGGACGCCCGCCGCTTCGAGGACGCGGACGGCGGCCTTGCCGGGTGCCGGATAGCTGTAGTTCGTGAAGGTGTCCGGAACGAGGACGACGTGCTCCGTGGCGATGTCCCTCGGAACGCGGGGGCCGCGCGCCTCGAACCACTCCTCGAACGACTCCCTGCTGAACGACGGGAGGTCCCGTTCTGACGCGATACCGAGGAGTCTCTCGGCGATGACGTCCGACCCCGGAAGTTTCGTCGCCCAATTCGAAACCGGGGCGAGCGCGCTTCCGAGCGCCGAAATCGTGTCCGCGTTTGCGAAGAAGCGGTCCCGCCGACTCGGGCCGCGCTCCTCGTGGTGGGCGTGTTTCACCTCGGCTTTCAGCTTCGCCAAATCGACACCCGTCGGGCAGTCGCGGGCACAGCCCTTACAGCCCAGACAGAGGTCGAGGACCTCTTCCTGAAACCGGTCGGTGTACAGCTCCTCGGTCGGAATCTCGCCGCTGATGGCGGCACGGAGCATGTTCGCTCGGCCCCGCGTGGTCGCCATCTCGTCCTTCATGCCGCGATACGACGGACACATCGTCTCGCTGCCGGTCTGACGGCAGGTCCCACAGCCGTTACAGAGTTCCACGAGGTGCGAGAAACCGCCCTCGTCGGAGAAGTCCTGCACCGTCGTCGGTTCGAGCGAGGAGTACTCGGGTCCGTATCGGAGATGTTCGCGCATGTCGGCTCCCTCCTCGTCGCGGAAGACGACTGTTCCGGGGTTCAGCCGCCAGTCCGGGTCGAACGCCGTTTTGAGGTCCTGAAACGCCGCCCACAGTTGCGGGCCGTACATCTTTGGATTGAACTCGGTCCGAGCTAATCCGTCGCCGTGCTCGCCCGAGAAGGACCCGTGGTGGTCGAGGACGAGCGAGGTCACGTCGTCGGCGATGGAGTGCATCGTCTCGATTCCCTCCGCGTCCTTCAGGTTCAGAATCGGGCGGATGTGGAGCGTTCCGCTCCCGGCGTGGGCGAAGTAGGCCGCCGACGTATCGTGGGCTTCGAGAACGTCCATGAATTCGCGCACGTACTCGGCGAGTTCTTCCGGCGGGACGGACGCGTCCTCGATGAACGGATACGGTTTCGGGTCGCCCTCCATGCTCATCAACAGGGGAATCGCCGCCTTCCTGAGCTTCCAGAGGTTCGCCTGCTCGTCGGGAGTGTAGGCTTCGAGTACGTCGAACGCCCCCCCGGCGTGGACGAAGTGGGCGTTCGTCTCCGCGATGGCGTCCTCGAAATCGTCGCAAATCTCACCGTCGAACTCCAACATGAGGGCTGCGGCGGCCTGCTCGGGAATCGGTTCGGCGTACGCGGCGAACTCCGACGAGTTGCGCGCCAGACGGAACACCTCGTCGTCCATCAACTCGACGGCGCTCACGTCGAACTCTAACGCCTCTGGAACCGCTTCCATCGCCGACACGAGGTCGTCGAAGCAGTAGAGCGCGAGTGCGGTTTCGTCGGGACGCGACACCAAATCCAACGTCGCGCGGACGACGACGCCCAAGGTTCCCTCCGCCCCGACGAACAGTTTCGAGAGGTTGATGTAGCGGTTCCCGTCCCGCTCGAAGATGACTTTGTGGAGGTTGTAGCCGCTGACGGAGCGCTTGAGCGTCGGATAGCGTGCTTCGATTTCCTCCTCGTTTTGCTCCACGAGTTCCCGGACGGTGCGGTACAACTCCGCTTCCCGGTCGTCCTTCCCGACGATTTCGTCCCACTCGTCGCCGTCGAGTTCGACGTCGCGGGTGTGCATCAGCGACCCGTCCGCGAGGACGACGTCCAGTTCGGCGGTGTAGGCGTCGGTGATGCCGTAGCGCACCGAGTGTGCGCCCGTGGAGTTGTTGCCAATGCCGCCGCCGACTGTGGCCCGGTTGGAGGAGGCCGGGTCGGGGGCGAACTTCAGCCCCCACTGTTCGAGGTGGTCGTCCAAGTCGTCCTGCACGACGCCGGGTTCGACGACCGCCTGCTGAGCGTCTGGGTCCACGTCGAGAATCGAGTCCATGTGTCGCGAGCAGTCGAGAACGATACAACCCGGCCCGACGGTTTGCCCGGCGAGCGAGGACCCGGCACCGCGCGGGAGGACGGGCATGTCGTGGTCGGCCGCGACGCTGACGGCGGCCTGTACGTCTTCCACGTCCGTCGGAAGGACGACCCCGGCGGGTTGGGCCTGATAGATGCTCCCGTCGGTCGCGTACAGGATGCGCGTATACTGGTCGAACCGGACCTCTCCGTCGATGGCGCTGTGCAAGTCGTCCGCGAGAGAGGGGTGGGCGTCCGGGGGCTCGTGTCCGAGAGCGGCGCAATACGTCTCGAAGTCGGGGTGGTCGTCCCGTATTGCCATGAAAAATCCAAACAGTCACACGGACATAAATCCGCGGTTGAATCCGTCAACACAGAATATGATAAAAATACTGGTTGGCTCCATGATATATCGGAAAGACACAGACAACCGGTCTCAAAACGTACGTTTTCGGTCGTCACACGCGGTTCGAGCGGTCCTTTTTTCGACGTGTCCTACAGCGAGACGTGACGGTCACAGGAGTATCTATAGAGTTTGGAGAGAAACGATTCGTATCGCTTTATCAATACTCTTCGTGAGGCAGCGGTGACGTCGCTTTTCGAGAAAATCGCAAGCAAGCGTCGGGTCTATTTCGGAGCGGCCATCACTCTTTTGTCTGTTGCATGATTCTGTAGGGATAGGGAGAACCATGCACGACCTGACTGGTTTCCAGCGGGACTTGCTGTACGTCATCGCTGGTTTGGACGAACCGCACGGCCTCGCAATCAAAGAAGAACTCGAAGCGTACTACGAGAAGGAGATTCATCACGGGCGGCTGTATCCGAATCTCGATTCCCTCGTGGACAAAGGGTTGGTGGAGAAGGGCCAGCGAGACCGTCGGACGAATTACTACACGCTCACCCGCAGAGGTGCGCGCGAAATCGAAGCGCGCCGTGAGTGGGAAGAACGTTACGTCGGTCCCGATCTCGGCCAGACACAGACCGCTTAAGGGGAGAGAGCGGTGCCGAGGACGGCGGCGTTAAGCGCTCTGACGTGAGCGAAGACTGAACTCGATTCGTTTATTTTGTAGCCGTCACCGGACGGTGTGAGAACGTCGAGTTCCTCCAACTGTTCGACGTGCATCCACACCGCTTTCCGGGAGAGACCGACGTGGTCGTGCAGGTCGTCCTGCGTGAACTCCTCCGTCTCGTCCATGGCGAGGAGGGCGTCCAACAGCAGGCGCACTTCTTCGGGATGTGTGAGGTCACGAAAGCCGTCGGACGCACCGCGTTCGTCCGCCGCGCTTCGCAACTGTCCGACGGCGTTGGCGACGACGCTTTCGGCGTTGGGTCGATACGTCTCTTCCTCTTCACGGAACACGCGAAGCGAAACGAGGTCCTCCAAGCTCCGTTCGACTGCATCGACGTCGCAGTCGAGTTCGCGCGCGAGTTCCTCTACCTTCCACTCGCCGCCGGTCGCTGCGGCGAGTCGAACTAATTCGCGAGTCGCCGTGTCGCGGGTCAGAAAGAGCCACCCGGACGGGTACGCCGCTCGTGCGGCCCGAATTCCTTCTTCGTCTGCAAGCGTCCACATCTCGTCTCGATTATTAGTCGTACGGAGGGTCCAATCGCGTGTGTCTACCTGGAGCACCATTAGTTTCCATTCACCCGCCGATGGTATATAATGGTTGTACTCCATTTCGATATCTCAGGCTGGATTCGATTCACACGAAACGCGCCACGAGGCGTCGGAACGTGCGGTCAGCCGCCGATAAATGGCCTGAAGACCCGCCGAACGCGTATCCGGCAGGACGTGGAGCTCGATGGACCCGTATCTGACGACGACGCGGAACGTGGTGTCGCGGTCGCGGTCGCGGACGAGGTACATCGGGACGGGAAGGTCGAACCAATCGCCGTAGGTGTATGCGTCCCCGTCTAACACGTCCTTAACGAGGACCAGGAGGTCGTTCTCGGTTGGTTCGGAACTCGGCGACAGGCGGAAGAACGTCTCTCCCTCGTAGCGGACGCCGCCCTGTTGCGGATACGTCCGGCGCGGCCGGTGTGGAATCGAGAACGACGGGTCGCTGTCGGACATGATTGTGGTACCTGTACCACCGAATAACACCGTCATCCGTTAAATAGTTCAGCCGCGGATGCGGATGAAAATCGCGCTCCCCGACACGCAGAACACGGCGACGACGTGTCCGACTAACGCGAACACCAGCAGGTCGTACCCCCATACGAACGGTACGAGGACGAGTTGCAACAGCGCGAACCCGATGACGAAGGCGTCCACGCGCCGGAGTTTTCGTCGCGTGGCCTCCTCGGTCGGATACCGCACTGCGACCCAGAACCCGGTGACGCTCGCCCACCACGCGGTGCCGATGCGATAGCACACGTCCCAGAGGACGAGGAGCGTGAGAAACACCGACGGAATCGGCGGCGAGGTCCCTAAAAGCGATTCGAGAAGCGGCGCGCCGGTCCGCGGGGTGTACACCAGCAGGTACGTGACGAGGGCGACGTAGGCGATGACGCCGAGCACTACCTCGATGCTCGACCCGAACAACAGCTTTCGGTACGCCATCGGTATCGACAGGTCCCGAACCCGTCGCCCGATGAGGAGCATCAGCGCGCTTCCGGCGGTGGCGACGACGATGGCCGCAGTCCCGGCCGGAACGGCGTGCCAGAGGTCGTATCGCCACGCGAGGAGCACCATCAATCCCTCGAAGAGGACGAACTGAACCGTGAGCGCGAGCCAATCGGGAAACGTGACGCCCGGAATCGCATCGACGATGCTCTCGTACGTCCACCGGTAAACGGGACGGTTCATGCAATGGAGCGCCGAACGGCGTCGTCGAACGACGTCAACTCGACGGGGACGAGCGAGCGTATTCGGTCGTCTTCGACGACGGTGCGCGTTTTCAGGCCGAGAATGAGCGGATGGGCGACGTCCTTCGGAACGTCCGTCACTAAATCGACCCAGTAGGCGGAAAGCTTGGGCGTGAGGACGGGCACGGGAACCATGGTGGAATGCGTGCCCAGCAGGTCGCCCGTCCGAAGCACCATCTCGCCGTAGGTGAGTACGTCCGGGCCGCCGATTTCGAGCGTCTTTCCCGCCGTCTCGGGAACGTCGAGGACGCCGACGAGGTAGGCCACCACGTCCTCGACGGCGATGGGTTGACAGTCGGTCCCGACCCATTGCGGCGTTATCATCAGCGGCAGTCGTTCCGCCAGTTGTCGAACCATGCGGAAACTCGCGCTGTCTCCGCCGACCACGATGGCCGCCCGGAGGACGGTGAGGTCGTACGGCCCGGTGCCGAGGATGTATTCCACCTCGCGGCGCGACTTGAGGTGGTCCGAGAGGGTGATGCGCTCTCCGCCGAGTCCGGACAGATAGACGACTCGGGAAGGGTCCCCCTCGCGAGCAGCGGAGACGAAGTTCCGAGCGGCGACCCTGTCGTGGGCCATGAAATCCTCGCTCTCGCCCATCGAGTGGACGAGGTAGTACGCGGCGTCCACGCCGTCGAAGACGCCGCGAATGCTCTCACGGTCGTTCAAGTCGCCCTCTACGACCGAGACGCCGTCCGGCGGGTCGTACGTCGAAGCGTTCCGGGTCATCGCCACGACTTCCTCGCCGTTCGCGACGAGTTCGGGGACGAGGTGTCGGCCGACGAACCCGCTCGCTCCGGCCACGAGTACCGTCATCGTCCGTATCTGCGGTCGCTATCGTTCAAAAACTATCGGGGCAACCTGAAGGGTTATGCCTCGCAAACGCCACCCTTCCTACATGGACTGGCCCTTCCTCGTCGCCCTCGTTCTCCTTCTTTGCGGCGTCCTCGGGAGCGTCGTCCCGCTCCTTCCAGGCGTTCCGCTCTCGCTCGCGGGCATCTACGCCTACTGGTGGTGGACCGGATTCGAGACTCCCGGCCTCCCCTTCGTCGTGATTGCGACGCTCCTCGGCGTCGCCGCTCTCCTCGCCGAGTACGCCGGTGGAGCGATTTCCGCGCGGGCGGGCGGCGGGTCCGTCTGGTCGGCCGTCGCCGCGGGTATCGTCGGTCTCGTCGCCCTCCTGACGACCGGACCGTTGGGAATGGTCCTCGCCGTCGCGCTCGCCACGTTCGCCGTCGAACTGGTCCGGACGAGGGATTTCGAACACGGCGCACGAACCGCCGCCTTCGCCATCGTCGGCCTGCTGGCTTCGGCGGTGTTCCAGTTGCTCGTGACGGGCGCGCTCCTCGTCGGCTTTCTCGCGGCGACGGTATTCTAAGCGCGACTCTTCCTATCAATCGATTCTGTTGTCATGAATGCCGACTTCGACCGAAAAATCGGATGCGGTTTTCCATATCTGTTTGCCGAATTACAGAATTGAATAATTTTAAGTCAGTAGCTTGATTTGTAGTTCACGAAATTCGTAGGCGATTCACTCCATGCAAGCTATCGAAATCACGTATATCATACTCAGCGTCGTTCTCGCCGCGACCGGTCTCACCATGGTCGGCTTGGCGATGCGGGCGTATCTCCAAACGTCCCGTCGGTCGATGCTCGCCCTGTCGGTCGGGTTCTCGGTTCTCGTCGCGGCCGCGATTGCAACCACGTTCAGCGCGTTTCTCACCGACTTCGAAAACAGTCGGATGCTCCTCACGGTGAACTACGGTGTCTCGACGGTCGGGTACCTGTTCGTCATCTACAGCGTCACCGGCGCGGACTGAGAACGCGTATTTCCCCGACCCGGTGCTATTTTTCCCTTCCTCCCATCACCCTCTTCATGCGTACACTCGCAACCGCCGTTCGCACGGGTGAGGCCGTAGTCGGGTCGTGGATTTCCATCGGCCACCCCGCCGTCGCGGAGATGAGCGCCGAACTCGGCTTCGACTTCGTGGTCATCGACGCCGAACACACGTCGATGTCGCTTGAAACGGTCGAAACCCTCGCCCGTGCGGTGGACGCCGCGGGCGGGGAGACGGAACCGCTCGTTCGAGTGGCCGACGACGACCCCGCCCGCCTCAAACGCGTCCTCGACACCGGCGTTTCCGGTGTCATCGTCCCGATGGTCGAGACGGAAGCACAGGCCCGCGGAATCGCCGACGCGACGCGCTATCCGCCTGAGGGAGTCCGCGGTGTCGCCGGGTCACGGGCGTCGCGCTACGGACGCGAACTGGCCGACTACTTCGAACGGGCGAACGACGAGCGCCTCGTCGTCACGCAGATAGAATCCGGAACCGGCGTCGTAAACGCCGCCGAAATCGCGGCCGTTGACGGTATCGACGCGCTCTTTCTCGGCCCGGCGGACCTCTCGGCGTCGCTCGGTCGGTTCGGCGACACCGACTCGCTCGACACCGAGATCTCCGCTGTTTTGGACGCGGGGCACGACGCGAACGTTCCGGTCGGTAGCATCGCGCTCACTCCCAAGGACGTGGAACGATGGGTCGACACCGGGTTCGATTTCCAGGTCGTCGGCATCGACGCCGACTACCTCCTCGACGGCGCGAGTCGTGCCAAACGAACCTACGAGGAGGCGATTCGATGACGGCGGGAAAGTCGCTCGCGCGCGTCTGCTATCGGTGTGGCACCGAAGCGACGGCCGGTGCGCGCTGTTCGTGCGGCGAACCGCTCTGGTTGAAAACCGACGCGACGGAATTCGCGTGGACGGAAACCTCGAAATCGTCCATCTGGCGCTACAGGGAGTTGCTCCCCGGCACCCGACCGCCGGGTATCGGTTCCGTCGTCGGCGGAACGCCCCTGCTTCGAACGTCCGGGTTGGACGAGTACGCCGGATGCGTACTCCGGGTAAAGGACGAGAGCGCGAATCCGACGGGCAGTTTCAAGGACCGCGGCAGTGCCGTCGGCGTCGCCCGAGCGCTCGGTTTCGGCGACGACTGGGTGGGCACCGTTTCGCACGGCAACATGGCGATGAGCATGGCCGCGACGGCGGCGAGCGCGGGGGTGAACTGTCTCGTCCTCGTCCCCGACGACATCCCGTCGGAGCGACTGGCACACATCGCCCAGTACGACCCGACGCTGTTGCGAGTCGAGGGCGACTACGGACGACTGTACGACACGAGTCTGGCCCTTCCCGGTGTCCGGTTCGTCAACTCCGACACGCCGCTTCGGGTCGCGGGCCAGAAGACGACGGCGCTCGAAATCTGTGAGGCGTTCGCCGGGTCGGAATCCACACCGAACGCACCCGACGCCATCGTCGCCCCCGTCAGCAGCGGTGGACACGCGAGCGGCATCTGGAAGGCGGTGTGCGAACTCCGCGACGCGAGTCTCCTCGATTCGACGTCGCATCCTCGACTGTACTTCGTGCAGGCGGCGGCTTGCGACCCCATCGCGGCGGCCTATCGGGACGGTGCCGACGACGTGTCGCCCGTCGAGGGTGACGAAACGGTCGCGTACTCCATCGCGAACGCCGCTCCGCCGAGCGGAAACCGGGCCCTTGCGGCGGTTCGAGACACCGGCGGTGCCGTCCTCTCCGTCCCGGACGAGGCCATCATCGACGCGAAACGTCAGTTCGCGCGCCGCGCCGGTCTTTGCGTCGAACCCGCCTCCGCGACGACGTTGGCGGGCATTCGTCTGCTCTCGAAAGCGGGCGAAATCGACCCCGAGGAGTCAGTCGTCGCCGTCGCGACCGGAACTGGATTCCGCGAACGTTCTTCGAGTGTGGAGACTCCCGACGCCGTACCGATTGCCGACCTTCCGGGGCGCATCGCGTCGCTGGTGTCCGGATAGCACCTCGCGAGAATCGTTTCGGTTTCGACCGTCGCGCCGTTGACGACCACCTCGACGCTCGTGAACACGATGCCGTTTCCGTACGGTTCGACCGTCCGACCCTGCATCGGGCCGAGGAGCGCCTTCCCCTGCTTTCCCGTGACGGTATCCTCGTAGAACACCACGAGGTCGTACTGGACCCACTTCGGTTCGACCGAGACGGTCACGTTCCGACACGTGTAGTCGATGTCGGCGTTCACGCCGACCGCCTGATATCCCGCCGCCCCCGCGAATTGCTGACTGTTTCCACCTGTAACCACTCCGGGAACTGCGACGATGACGGCGATGACGACCGCCAGCGTTCCCATCGTTCCCAGTAATCCCGCGGTTCCCCCGAAGCGCATACCATCGGCACGCCGGGGATTCAGTTAGGCGTTGTTGCCGACCTGTCGTGTCGGTCGCCGTTATTCGTCGTCGCCGTCGCCACTACCGCCGTCGCTGTCGCGGTACACTATCTCCTCGATTACCCGTCGCTCGCCGCTTTCGTACCGATAGACGGTGTCGCCCTCTTCGTCCCGCGTCGTGCGATGTGACCCGTCACAGAAGGGGTATTCGTCGGACAGACCGCACAAGCAGATGGCTATGTTTCCCTTCTCGTCGTCAAAGTCGCCCTCGTCCACTTTGAGCGGACCGGTCGCGTCGTGTCGAACTTCGCGGACCATACCGGAACTCGGGTCCGCGCTCACTTCAGTCCCGTTGCCGACGGCCCGGGGATGGTCCACCTACTCGTCCAGCACGGTCTCCTGAATCCGGATACCCTTCGACGCCAAGTGACGCAACTGTTGGCGGGCGAATTCCTCCTCGCGGGTGCCGCGCGTTGCCAGCACGTACATCCGGGCGCGTCCGGCGGGGCGCATTGTCCGCCCTGCACGCTGTGCGCCCTGCCGCCGCGACCCGCCTAAGCCGGACGCGACGATGGCGATTTCGGCGTCCGGGAGGTCGATTCCCTCGTCGCCGACGCGGGAGATGACCAACGTATCCTCCCGTCCGTCGCGGAACGCTTGCAGGTGGCGTTCGCGTTCGGGGTGGCGCATCTCGCCGCTCAGGAAGGGAACGTCGAGGGCGGACGCGATTTCGTTCCCCTGTTCGAGATACTCCACGAACACTAACGCCTTGGCGGTGGGGTGTTCCGCGAGGAGGAACCGAATCTCGTCCAACTTCGCGGGATTCGTCGCGGCGATTTGGCGCTTCCCCCGTCCGTCGGCGCTGGCGTACTCGCCGTGATACGTCTCGTCGTCCCACCCGACGTACCGGATTTCGACCTCGGGTTCCGCGACGAATCCGGCCTCGAACAGCGCGTCCCAATCGGTGCCGATGGGCGGGCCGATGAGCGTGAAGATGTCCTTTTCCTTGTCGTCCTCACGGACCGGTGTCGCGGAAAGCCCCAACCGGTGCTTCGATTGGAGGTTCGCGCTTCGGCGGAAGACTCGACTCGGAATGTGCTGGCATTCATCGTAGACGATGAGGCCCCACCGACGTTGGTCGAACAGTTGTCGGTGGCGGTCCATTCCGGCGGTTTGGTAGGTCGCAATCGTCACCGGGCGGACGTTCTTCTCGCCGCCGTGGTACTCGCCGATTTGGTCCGGCGTGAGGGTAGTGTGGGTGAGCAGTTCGTCGCGCCACTGTGCGGCGAGTTCGCGTCCCGGAACTAAAATCAGCGTTTCGCCGGCGACGGCTTCGAGGACTCCCATCGCGGCCACCGTCTTCCCGCTTCCCGGCGGCCCGACGAGGACGCCGGATTTCAGGTCCACGAACTCCTCGACCCATTCGCGCTGGTAGTCGCGCAAATCGAGACGACACTCGACGGGCAGTTCGTCGCCGGTTTCCAACTCCCGGTCGTCCTGCACTGGATATCCCGCCTCGTAGAGGATTCGTTTTACTTCGGCCACCTTGTCCTCGGCGACCCAGCTTTCGTCGTCGGCGATCGGGGCGCGGAGGTGGCTCTCGTCCAACTTCTGGCGGGCGACGTTTCCCATCAGGTCGTCGCTAGCGGCTTGGAGGACGACGTAGCCGTCCTCGTGGGTGTAGAGGCGGAACTGCTTCGCGCGCTTCCACTGTGCCTCGATGAACGACTCCAAATCCGGCGACGGTTCCGGGAGCACCTGCCGGACGGTTCGCATCAGGTCGTCCAAGGACTCGTATGGTGCGGACCAGATGTCCTCCTGACGAACCCGATAGCTGTAGCTTCCCGCCCGCGTCGTGTCGGTGAGGTGGGCGAACTGGGAGAGTTGTGCCCGCGTGAACTGCTCCGGTTGGTCCGCGACGATTTCGCGACGCTTCGGAAACACGACGATTCGCTCGCGGTCGGCCAACCGCTCCCACTCCGTCGGGAACCAGACCACCGGGTCGTTCTCCACGTCGAGACGCGTCACGTCGCGCTCCTCGGTCAGGCGCTCCAGCACGCGGTTCGCCTCCTCGTGGGAGCAGTCGAGGGCGCGGGCCACCTCGTCTGCGGTCAGCACCGGCCGCCCGACGGCCTCGATGGCGTCGTAGAAGTCGGAAATCTCGTAGTCGTCGGTCACTGCTCCGTTGTTGGGTCCCGGGTCGAATACCCGTTACGACTCCTCGCGGTTCGATTGGTTTCCCGGTCCGTCGTAGGCCCCCGACTCGCGCAGCTTCCCGCGTTTTTCGAGGACCGTAGGGGTGCGACAGACGCCGCGTGCGCCCGCCGCTTGCGGCACGGTACAGTTGTTGCAGTTCTCGCAGATGACGGCGGTTTTCGAACCTTCGAGAAGCCGCGCCGGAAGCCGCGGTTCCGCGTAAAACGGTCGTCCCATCCCCACGGCGTCACACGACCCGTCGGCCAACAATCGGTCGATTTGGGGGCGCGTTCGAATCCCGCCTTCCGCCAACACTGGAACCGACACGCGCGACTCGACCCGGCGGGTGAACGGGCGGTTCCACGCCGGGTCGAACTCGTATTTCAGCGACTGGAGCCAGTTGAGGAGAGCAACGAGCCCGGCCCGCGGTTTGCTCCCGAACGCTTCCGAATACCCGTCTCGGAACCGCTCGTCACGCCACGCGCGGGCCGGGAACGCGCCGCGGATGATGCTCGCGTCCCAGAACACGGACGCCTGCACCGGGACGAGGGCGTCGAATCCCACGTCGGCCAATCGCTCGCAGATGCGAACGCCGTCGGCGAGCGAGAGGTGTCGCCGGACGAACGCCGGGGCAGTCGTCTCGGCCGGCACTTTGGTCGCGATGGGGACGTCGGGACCGACGCGCTCCCGAATCTCCTCGTACACGACTTCGAGGAATCGCGTTCTCGCGGCGAGCGACCCGCCGAACTCGTCGTCGCGGCGGTTGTAGAACGGCGAGAGGAACTGCTGGACGATGCCCATGTTCGCCCCGGCGATGTGAATCCCGTCGTAGTCCGCCTCGATTGCGTACTCCGCCGAGCGGCCGAAATCGGCAGCGAGGTCGTACACCTCCGCCGTCGAAAGGACGTGCGGGTCGTAGTCGAGAAACCCGACTCTGTCCAGCAGGCGGAGCACGGTTGGCGGTCGGGAAACGGCTAGTTGTCGCAGGTCGGAATGCTCGGCGCGATAGCCCGCGTGCCACGTCTCCATGCTTCGCAGCCCCCCGTGTTCGAGTTGGACGAAAATCCGGCTTCCGTGGTCGTGCACCGCGTCCGTGAGTCGGGACAGACGCGAGACGAACGTCGGGTCGTGTACTCGCGTCATCCCCGGCGCGGCACAGCCACCTTCACCGCGGACGATGGTCGCACCTTGACAAATCAGCCCCACGCCCGATTCGGCGGCCGGTTCGAGTTCCCGAATCAGGACGTTCACCGTCTCCTCGTCGTTGCCGGCACATTCGAGCAACGGAGCGCGGTAGAGGCGATTCGGCAGTTCGACGCCCCCGATTTCGAGCGGGTCTTCGAGGTTGGCCACTGTGGTCACTGGTTCGTCGGATCCACCCGTAAAGCTTCGTGAGGTCAGCGGACTCGGTCGAAAAAAGCGTCGTCCCGTCCGTTAGTTCGCCTTCGCTCTCTTCGTCCCCTTCGATTTCTTTCCCTTTTCCCTCTCTGCTTTCTCCTCCTTTGCCTTCGCTTTCTCGCTTCCCGCGACGCCGAGGAAGGCGAACGCCGCGCCGAGCATGGCCGCGTTCTTGAGGAAGTGGTTCTCCTCGTTCTGTCGCTCCTGTCCCTCCTGATTCCAGAAGTCGTGCGTGAACGGGGTGACGCCGACGAGGAAACTGATGGCGGCGCTGGCGGCGAGACCCGGGAGTTTCCACAGGCTGATTCCGACGCCGCCCACCACGAGGAGCCAGTGAGACGCCACGACGGACGCCTCGGGCATCGGGACGCCTTTCGCTTCCGCGTACCCCGCCTGTGCTTCGATGTTCCGGAGCCCCGAAATTCCCATATACGTGAGAAGACCGCCATAAATCAATCTGGCTAACCTGAACCCCGCCGATTTCGTCACCGTGTCGTTACGTTCTGCCATGGGTAACTCCACGACGAATTCTCACTTATAGCTGGTTCCCAAAATATTCGGTAACGTTCACGTCTACGCGTGGCACGAGTGTTACCGCCCCCTATCAAATTTCGGTATCACTTCCACTTGATGGAACAGCCGCGGGACGGCATGAAATCCAAGTCCACGTCCTCGCCCGAGAGGACGCTATCGATGGCATCGCGGATGTAGAACTCGGTAGCTTCCGCGTCGGGATTCAGCGCGTCGTCCAATCGGCCGTGGTATGCCAGCGTGAAGGCGTCGCCCTCGTTGCGGAGCAGGAACGGGTCGGGCGTACAGACCGCACCGTAGGCCCGTGCGACCTCCTGTGATTCGTCGTGCAGGTAGGCGTCGTACCCGATCGTTCTGTCCTCGACCCGTTCTTGCATGGCCTCGAAGGAATCGTCGGGGTACTCCTCGGCGTCGTTCGAGTTGACGCCGACGACGGCCACGTCGTCGTACTCGTCCGCGATGTCGTTCAGCAGGTCGAATTTCGCCTTCGCGTACGGACAATGGTTGCACGTGAACACCAACAACACGGCGTCGTAGTCGTCGAAATCCGAAAGCGTGTACGTCTCCTCGTCGGTCCCGCGGAGTTCGAAGTTCGGTGCGACGTCGTCGCGTCCGATCTTCTCCTCGGACTCTTTCATCACCATATCCCACCATTCCCGTCGAGCCTCAAAACACGTTCGCCGACCTGATGGGGCCGACCTACTTCCGTCCCGATGTCACGTCTGTCGTCCCCGTTTGGGTGAACGTCTCCCCATCCATCGCATTCAGCCGTTCGGTGATATCCGACGTGAACGCCGCTTCCCGCTCGCCCAAAACGTCCGGCGAGCAGAACGACAGCGAGCGGAGATAGCCGACGATTCCCTCCGCGTCCCATTCGCGCTCGAACGCGAATCGCTCGACCGTCACGTCTTCGAATCCCGCCTCGGCCAGTAACTCGTCCCACGGGTCGTCGTACTCCTCGACCGGCCCGGTCCGTTCGGGGAGGGAAACGTACTCGCTGGCGACCTCGTAAACCTCCTCCTGCCATTCTTCGGTCCCCTTCGTTAGCCACTCTCGGTCGGTGAGGAGCGCGACGCCGCCGCCCGATTCGGTCAGGCGGTACACCGTTTCGAGCGTCGATTTTCCGTCCATCCAGTGAAACGAGCGACCCATCGTCGTCAGTCTGAGCGTGCCGAGTTCCTCGACGAGGTCCGCGTCGGACCCGACGACGAATTCGACGTTTTCACGTCCAGCCCGCTCCGCCCGTTGCCGCGCGTGCCGGAGCATGGTTTCGTTCGGGTCCATCGCCACGACTTCTCCCGCGTGTTCCGCGAGCGGAACGGCGATTTGGCCCGCTCCGCATCCCAAGTCGAGACTGCGCGACGAGTCGTCCAACTCGAATCGGTTCACTAAATGCGCCAACGCCGACCCGTCGTATCCGGGTCGGTGTTCGGCGTAATGGCGTTCCGTACTTTCGAAGGGAATCGAATCGTCGGCAGGCATAACTCGTCTCCATTCGAGAATTCATACCGGAATAAAAAATCGATGTTCCTTCACGGCCCCTGCTGTCGCCGTTCCCGACTATCTCGGTGGCGACGTACAGCACGGTCGCCAGTCCGACAGCGAGCGGTTCAGTGCCGAACTTCCTCCGGAGGGCCGCCCGCCAACCGCCCCCGGTCGTGGTCCGACTCGAAGTCGAGTTCCGGGCCGACGGGGACGATTCCGGACGGGTTGATGTCCGTATGGCTCCGATAGTAGTGTTCCTTGATGTGGTCCATGCGGACCGTCTCGGCGACGTCGGGCAGTTGCATCAGTTCCTTCAGGTAGTTCCAGAGGTTCGGATAGTCCACGATTCGGCGGACGTTGCATTTGAAATGCGTCGCGTACACCGCGTCGAAGCGCACCAACGTCGTGAACATGCAGAGGTCCGCCTCCGTCAGGTCCGGACCACAGAGATACCGCCGGTCGGCGAGCACCTCCTCCCAGTGATCGAGCGCGTCGAACAGGTCGGCCACGGCCTCCTCGTAGGCCGTCTGCGTTTCAGCGAACCCCGCCCGATACACGCCGTTGTTGATGGGTTCGTAAATGGCCTCGATGGTGTCGTCCACCTCCTCGCGGTATCCCTCAGGGTAGAGAGTTACGTCCCGGTCCGCAACCGCGTCGAATTCGGTGTCCACCATCCGCAGTATCTCCTTCGACTCGTTGTTGACGATGGTATCCCGCTCCTTGTCCCACAGGACGGGGACGGTCACGCGCCCGGTGAACGCGGGGTCGGCTTTCGTGTACACATCGCGGAGGTACTCCGCCCCGTTCACGCTGTCCGCGGTACAGCCTAACCGGTCGGGTGAGAACTCCCACCCATCGTTTCGACGATGGGGGTCCACGACCGACACCGAGATGTGGTTTTCGAGTCCCTTCAGCGCCCGCACGAGGAGCGTCCGGTGTGCCCACGGGCAGGCGTAGGAGACGTAGAGGTGATAGCGCCCCGACTCCGCCGGGAACTCGCTTTCCGGGTCGTCCTCGACCCACTCGCGGAACGAGGTCGTTTGTCGTTCGAACTCGCCCTCCTCGTTCGTACTCTCGTACGCGTCGGTCCGCCACTCGCCGTCCACGAGCATGTTCATGTCGTTCGATATGTCTTTCGCGGCCTTATCGGTGCGGTTTCCCCACGCCGCTTCCGGTTTCTGTCGTCGGGTCCACCGAGACTACCCGACAGCGTCCGACGGTTTCTTCGGCCGCCGATGGAACGGTTCAGCATCCTCACCGGCCCGCCTGCTACCGGTCTTTCCAGAAATCCTTTCAGCAATCTCTCCAGAAAGCTTTCCAGAAATCCTCCTAATCACGCCCCAAGCCCCGCTTTTGCCCCTCCGGACGCTTTCACTCGATGTCTCGAACCCGCATCTCCTCGTCCAGCGAGAGCGTCAGTTCGTCATCAGCCAGTCGAATCGTCAGCCGAATCTCCGCCGGGTCGTCCGAGCCGAGTCGTGTGCTCTCGGCGACGTACTTCTCCATCTCCCAGTGCGGTGTCTCGGTGAGGTCGATTTCGTGGTCGTAGCAGAACGCGACCACGGCGGGATGGTCGATGACGTTCTCTGCGGGCGTCGTCCGGAGGAAGCCACCGCAGCGGTCGCAGGTGTGCGTGACGTGAATCTCGGCTCCTTCCTCCGCTCCGTCGCTCACCACCCCCGAAAACTCGTGCGTCACGGTACTCGCACACCACGGACAGACGCCGTCCCGAAGGAGAGCCACAAGCCGTCGCGTCCACGCGTCGAACGCCTTCACCCTATCCCCATCCGTCCTGTTTTCCAGACCCGCTCGGAGAAACGGTGCGTTCGATACCGTCTCGTCGCAGTCGGGACAGCGCGCGTCGAACACTTGATGGTCGTATCGCAGGCGGAGCGCCGCGCCGCAGGTCGGACACGCCGTATCGAGCGAAATCGGGGCTACCGATTCCGGTCCCGTAACGCTCCCGAGCATCGCCCGATAGAGGGCGATGCCCCCCGCGAGGTGCGTGTAGCCGTTGTCGGTCTTCCGAACGAACGTCCCGCCCAGTTCGTTCAAGTGGTACTGAAACTGCCCGCTGTCGCGCATTCCCACCGCCTCTTTCAACTCCGTGAACGTCGCCGTCCACTCGGGTGCGTTCCAGAGCGCGTACAGGATTTTCAGTCGGGTTTCGTTCGCCAGCAACTGGAAGGCGTCCCACACCTCCGCGTCGATGTCTCCCGCGTTCACGGGTTACGTACCACGGCGGGGGATTTCAGCGGGTCGCTTTGCCGTTCGAAAACGACAGGAAAGCAACTGAAATCCGCTTCAACGAACGCTTTTCCCGTCGCGCTGTGTCCCACGGACTACGAACTTCGACGATTCATGTATCCGATTTTCCCTCCCAAACCGTTCCGCCCGATTCGCACCGCCCCTCGAACGAGTCGTTTCTTCGACACCGCCGATGGTATCCGTTGACCGGTCCGTTCGCCGGTTCTACCTCTACCGGGGGCTCACCTCGGAGGGATTCGTGTATCCCATCCTCACCGTCCACGCCCTCGCACAGGGTCTCGACCTCGCGGGCGTGGGCTTCGCCGCCGGGTCGTTTTTCGTCGGGACGCTCCTCGGCGAGGTTCCGACGGGCTATCTCGGCGACAAAATCGGTCGCCGGAACGGCCTCGCCCTCGGTTCGGCCCTCATCTCGCTGACCCACCTCGGGTTCGCGTTCGCCGACTCCCTGACGGCGTTCGTCGCGCTCTGGTGTTTCTGGGGTATCTCCGCGACGTTCCGGTCGGGGACCACGGACGCGTGGCTGTACGACACCCTCGCCGACCACGGCGAAACCGGCGCGTTCACCCGAGTCCTCGGCCGGAGCAGCGCGACCTTCTATGCGGCCGCCGCGATGACCGCGCTCGCCGGGGGCGTGCTGTACGAACGGTGGGCACCGCTGCCGTTCCTCGCGGCGGCGACCCTGACGGGACTCGGTTCGCTCGTCATCCTCACGCTCCCCGAACCGACGGTCAGCAGTTCGAACGAGGGCTTTTCGCTCGCCGACGCTCGCACCGCGCTCACCCGCGTCGTCTCGAACCGCCGCGTCCGGTCGTTCGTGTTCCTCTCGGGCGTCGTCCTCGCCGTCCCGGAAACAGTCGAGGTGTTCGTCCAACCGGTCGCGCTCTCGGTCGGGTTCACTCCCGCGACGCTCGGCGGCCTATACGCGGGGCTGATGCTCGCCGCCGCAACCGGGTCCTCCGTCGCCGCGAGAATCGGCGACCGGTTCGGAATCGACGGCTGGTTCACGCTCGGTCCGGTTCTGCTCGCGTGTGTCCTCGTCGGTGCCAGCGTCGTCCCCGTCGTCGCCCTTCCCGCGTTCCTGTTCTCCCGAAGTTCGAACACCGTGTCGGCGACGCTCAAGAGTGCGTTTCTCAACGACCGAGTCGAATCGCACGGTCGGGCAACCACGCTGAGCGGCGTCTCGATGATTCACGGTCTCCTTTTCTTCCTCGCCCGAACGACCGGTGGTGCGGTCGCAAACGCCACGACGCCGCTCGTAGCGCTCTCGGCGTTCGGGGCCGCCGCCGTCGGGTCGGTTCTCCTCTTTCGCTCCGTTTCCGACCCGTTCGAGTCCGGCCGGTCAGTGGCAACCGACTGATGGTTTTTCGACGAGAAAACCGACAATCTTCACGAAAATACGTTCAGTAATAGGAAATATAGGGAGTATATATGGCTCGCCGTTCGAACTTCGTTCGAACCATGACCGACCAAACGACGAACGAGGGATTGGAGAACGTCATCGTCGCGGAAACGCGTCGCAGCTACATCGACGGCGACGCCGGCGAACTGATAATCGGTGGATATCCGCTCGCGGAACTCGCCGAACACGCGACGTTCGAGGAAACCGTGTTCCTCCTCTGGAACGACCGGCTTCCGAACGTGGGCGAGTTGGCGTCCTTTCGCTCCGACCTCGCCGCGTACCGCGACCTCTCCCCCGCCACGCTCGACCTCCTCCGGGCGGCCGCGGCGGACGACGCCGACCCGATGGACGCGCTTCGAATGGGTGTCGCGGCGGCGACCATCGGTCACGACACCGACGGCTCCGAGGACGAGGCCCGTCTCCTCGTCGCGCAACTCCCGACCATCGTGGCGGCGTACTGGCGACTTCGAAGCGGCGACGAACCGGTCGCCCCCGACGACGACCTCTCCCACGCCGCGAACTACCTCTACATGCTCACCGGCGAGAAACCGACCGACGCCGAGACGCGCGGCCTCGAAACCTACCTCAACTCCGTGGTGGACCACGGCCTCAACGCCTCGACGTTCAGCGGCCGGGCCATCGTCTCGACGGAGACGGACCTCGTGTCGGCTGTCACCGGCGCGGTAGGTGCGCTGAAGGGACCGCTTCACGGCGGCGCTCCCGGTCCGGTACTGGACATGCTCCTCGACGTCCACGAGTCGGGGGACACCGAGGGCTACGTCGAGGAGAAACTCGACGCCGGGGAGCGAATCATGGGCTTCGGCCACCGCGTCTACAACGTCCGGGACCCGCGTGCCGCCGTCCTCTCCTCGGCGGCCGAGTCGTTCTACGACTCCGGCGGCGAACGCGACTTTTTCGAGACGGCGAGAACGGTCGAGACGACCACGACCGATCTGCTGGCCGAACGACGGCCCGACCTGAGTCTGGCGACGAACGTCGAGTTCTACACGGCCGTCCTCCTCCACGGCATCGGAATTCCGTCGGAACTGTTCACGACGACGTTCGCCATCGCTCGCGTCGGAGGGTGGACTGCACACTGTTTAGAACAGTTAGAGGACAATCGCATCATCCGTCCACGTTCGGCGTACGTCGGAGAACGCGACCGGACGTGGGAACCGGTCGAGGACCGGTGATTCGGGACTACACCTCTGAACTGGTCGAATCCGTCGGACGGGGGAGGGCGACGTACGAAAGCCGTTCGATGGAGAACGGGTCGTAGACGGACTGGTGGCACGGACAGTAGATGTAGTTTTGAGCGTTGAACTTCGCGCTCGCCGGGTCGGCTTTGAACAGCGGCACACAGCAGAAGTGGGTGCATTTGTCGAGGATGGCGATGAACCCTTCCTCTGTACTCGCTTTCAACCACTCGTTGGTCTTCGCCTTCTCCTCGATCGCCGCGCTTCTGATTATTTGAATGGGAATCGTCCCGCTCGACGGGACGTCCTGTGACCGCCACGTCGCGGAGGCGGGTTTTCCAAGCCCGGACTTCCCGATACCGTCGCCCCACGTCTTGTAGTCGTCGAAATCGTCGATGTTGACCTTGTCCCCCTCCGATGCCGTCTCGGACTGCCACGTGTACTGCGAGGCGGTGTAACGGAAGTAGTTGTCCTGTTCCGCGTCCGGTTTGATACCGGGATACGTTTGGACACCACAGTACTGGAACCACTGCGAAGAGTAGGTTATCCCCCCCATCTGCTGTTCGGCGACGGTGACGGTGTTGTTGTTTCGTTCTACCTGTTTCACCTTGGGCCAGACCCCTTTCAGGTCGCCATTGCTGTCGAGTTCGACGGGAATTTGGGGCATTCCCCGTGGTGCCGGTCCACCGATGTTTTCCACGCCGTAGTATTCGACCGTCCCGCCACCCGCCCCCGATGGGGACGTCGCGGTTTTCATTATCGCCGCCGTTCCCGTGCCGATTCCCGCTAGCGCCGCACTGCCGACGACGCCTTTGACGAATCGCCGACGCGAGGACTCTTCTGGATATTTGTCCGAATCAGACATTTTTCACCTGCGTGTCGCTCGCTCCTGTCAGGGTCACGGGACGAGCGGTTCACGCTATCGTCCGTAGCTAGGTGCCCGCCGTGCTTTGTTATTGGTTGCCAATCGGTGAGTTGCCCGCCCTTACCGTCGGACAGAGAGGGGTAAGTATCTGTTTTCTCACATCTCCTGTCCCTCCTTACGGAATCGCCTCTCACTTTCTGCTATCTAAAAACGGTCATTTCCCGCTTCTTCCCGCGACGGAATTCCGAATTACAGCGTCGCTTGCTTGCGATTCGTTGCTTTCACGCCCAATAGAGATATATGTGTGTTTGAGCGATTCTGTACTAGGGTATGACTCTCAGTCCACCAACGCGAATATCGACCGGTGTTCCTGGACTGGACGAGATACTGCACGGCGGACTTATTCCAGGACGGAGCTATCTCGTTCGGGGCGATCCGGGAACGGGGAAGACGATTCTCGGCATCAACTATCTCACCGCGAACATCGATTCGGGCGAGACGGTGTTGTTCGTGAATTTAGAGGAATCGAAGGACGAAGTCCGGGCGAACGCGGCGACGCTCGGCATCGACCTTTCGAACGTCCACTTTCTCGACTTGAGTCCGGACTCGGACGTGTTCGTCGACGACCAGTCCTACGACATCTTCACGCCGAGCGAAGTCGAACAGGAACCGCTCACACAGGCCATCACCGACCGGGTAGAGACCATCAACCCCGACCGGGTATTCATCGACCCACTCACTCGACTTCGTCATCTGACCTCGGGTGAGTATCAGTTCCGAAAGCAGGTCATCGCGTTCATGCGATACCTGAAAGAGCAAGGTGCTACCGTACTGGTCACGTCGGAGAACACGGAGAACTCGCCCGACGACGACTTGCGGTACATGACCGACGGGACCATTCGACTCGAACGGTCGGAACGTGGTCGGACCATCGACGTCCCAAAGTTTCGCGGGTCGTCCATTCGGGAGGGAAAACACTCGATGCGAATCGAGGATGGCGGTCTCGCCGTCTATCCTGAACTCATCACGAACGAGGAGGGAAGCGAGTACGTCGCCGAACCGATTCCCTCCGGCGTCACGGAAATCGATGAACTGCTACACGGTGGCTTGGAGCGCGGCACGGTGTCGGTTCTCAGCGGCCCGACCGGCGTCGGTAAGACGACGGCCGGAACCCAGTTCATGAAGGAGGCCGCGAACCGCGGCGAGCGGTCGATAATCTACATGTTCGAGGAGTCGACCGAGACGTTCATGCAGCGCAACAAAGCCATCGGCATCCCAGTTGGGGAGATGGTCGCCGAGGGGACGCTCTCGGTGGAAGAGGTCGAACCGCTCGACCACTCGGCCATGGAGTTCGCGAGAAAGGTGCACCACGAGGTGGAGGAAAACGACAGCAGAATCGTGATGATAGACGGAATACAGGGATACAAACTCTCCGTCAGTAGCGAGGACAAACAGACGTTGGTTCGGAAACTCCACACCCTGTCGCGGTACCTGAAGAGCATGGGCGTGACCGTCATCCTCGTTGACGAAATCGGCACCGTGACCGGCGATTTCAAGGCGACGGAGGCGGGAATCAGCTATCTCGCCGACAACCTCGTTTTCCTCCGGCACCTCGAAATCGCCGGCGAGATGCGGAAAGCCATCGGCGTGTTAAAAAAACGGACGAGCGACTTCGAGCGCACGCTCCGCGAGTTCCGCATCACCGAACACGGCCTCGAAGTCGGCGAACCACTGACCGGCCTTCGCGGCGTCCTCTCGGGCGCTCCCCAGTGGGTCGAATTCGCACCCGAACTCGATGATGAATGAGTACGCCACCATTCGTGCTCGTTTTGAGCAAAAACGAGCGCAACCTCTCGCTCCTCGCGGACCTCGTTTCCGAGGAGGGGTGTGAAACGAAACCGGTCACGTCTGTCGGGGAGTTCGACGCCGTGTTACGCGGCGAGGCGTCGATAGCCATCGCCGTCCTCGACACCGAGGGGTACACCGCCGACCTCTGGAAGCGCTGTGAGTACCTCCACGAACGTGAGATTCCCATCGTGATTCTCACTCCCGAGACGCCGCCGCACCTCAGACGCGAAGCCATCAGTCGCGGCGTTCGCTCTATCCTCGAAAAACCGGTCGATACGGCCGACCTGCGGGCGACGATTCGCGGCATGCTCACTACGGACTGAGACTGACGTGTTTTCACTCGCTTCACTCATCGCGCTGACGCTTCTCGTCCGCGAGAGACAACGCCTTTAACGCTCTCGCGGTATCCTTTCGCAAATGCGAATCGAGAACAGTTTCATTCCCGTCCGCGGGGTGGGCGAGAAGACGGAGCGGAAACTCTGGCAAAACGGCGTCACTCACTGGGACGAGTTCGACCCGTCGCACGTCGGGGATGCGACCGGCGACAGAATCGAGTCGTTCATCGCCACCGCGAGCGAACACTTGGACGACGGGAACTCCGAGTTCTTCTCCTCCGCATTTCCCAGCGGCGAGAGTTGGCGACTATATGAGAACTTCCGTTCTTCGACCTGCTTTTTCGACATCGAGACGACCGGCCTGAGCCACTATTCGAGCGTCGTCACCACCGTCAGCCTGCATCGGGACGGCGAGACGAAGACGCTCGTCCGCGGCGACGATCTGACCGCCGAGGCCCTCCAGCACGAACTCGGCCAGTCGGACCTCATCGTCTCGTTCAACGGCAAGCGCTTCGACCAGCCGTTCCTCGAACACGAGTTCGACCTGTCGCTCGACACGCCCCACGTCGATTTGATGTACGTCTGCAAGCGCCTCGGTCTCACCGGCGGTCTCAGCGCGGTGGAAGTCGACCTCGACATCAGTCGCGGCGGCATGGACATCGGCGGCGAGGACGCGGTTCGACTCTGGCACCAGTACGAAGCGGGCGACGAGGACGCCCTCGACGTTCTCGTCCGGTACAACCAGTACGACACGCAGAACCTCGAAACGATTCTCGATTACGCCTGCGAGACGCTCCACGAGGACGTGTTCGCGCGCCACCTTCCCTGAACGCGAATTTCGACCCCCAGTTGCGATTTTTCCGACCCAGTGCGTTCGGATTCCGGTCCCGTGAGTTCGTATTTACGGATTCGCCGCCATCCTCTGTTCGAACAGCGCGTCCAAGTCGGGGTCCCCGACCAGTTCGTACTCGTCGCCGACGCGTTCGGCGTAGCCCGCTTCCGCGAGGTGCCGAAGGTGGGCGTAGGACTCGCCGGGACCGTGGAGGAGGTGGACGCCGTCCAGTTCGCCGAACAGGTGGGATCCCACGGTCCACGGGTCGGTGGGACCGTTTTGGTCCAGCACGTCGATGACGTCCTCGGCGCGTTCGCGGTGGTGGTCGAAAATATCGCGGGCGCGCTCCGTCGGTTCAAGCGGGTCGCCGTGGCCGGGCCACGCGCGAGTGTACTCCTCCGCGACGAAATGGGAAAGCGTATCGAGGTAAGTGGAGAGCGGGTTTTCGAGGCGCACGTCCGCGCCGCCGACGTTGGGCGTGTAGTTTTCGAGGAGGGCGTCACCGCAGAACAGTTCGCGCCCCGAGTCGCCGTCGAAGGCGAATCCGGCGAGACCGGCGGTGTGGCCGGGGAGGTGGACGGCTTCGAGTTCGAGGCCGCCGCAGTCGAACGTATCGCCCGCGGAAAACGGTTCGACGGTCGGTTCGGGGCCGTCGAGGCGGCCGACGTTCTGCGCGTGTTGGAACACCGGGGCTCGAATTCGCTCGGGAAGCCCCCACTCGGCAAGGAGGCGTTGCTGGCGGGTCTCGATGTCGTCCCACGCGGACTTCGATTGGGCGACGAGCGCGGCATCTTCCTCGTGGACGAAGACGGTGGCCCCGCTTCGCTCCTGGACGGCCCCCGCGAGTCCGGCGTGGTCGGGGTGCCAATGGGTGATGAGCACGTCGTCTATGTCGCTGACCGAACAGCCGTGGTCGGCTAACCCCGACTCCAACGAATCGAGCGTTTCGGGCTTTCTGACGCTCGTATCGATGAGTGTCGTGGGAGCATCGGTGTCGTCACCGAGGAGGTAGACGCTGTTCTCTCCCTCGAACTGCGTGTTTTCGAGTCGAATTCGGTTCACACGCGTTTTTCAGAACCGACGCTTATGATATTTTTTATGTTCGCATCGCTAATGAGAGGTGACGTTCGCGGCGTCACACTTCGGGTTATTCGTCGCTCGTGAGCAACTGTGCCAGCGACAGCGCCGCGAACGACGCGACGATGAGGATGTTCCAGACGAGGTCCGGAACGACGGTGAGCGGTGGAACGCCCAGCCACGTCGCCGCCATGACGACGACGCCGACTGCGGTGATTGCTCGATAGTAGCGCAGCCACGGGGTTTCGTCTTCGCTCTGGAACGCTTCGTCCGTCTCCGCGTCGTCCGCGGGTTGTCCGTTCGTGTCGAGATACGGGTCGAACTGGTCGGCCAGCGGCCCGCGTTCGACGATGCCGCGGCTCTTGTTGTATCGGATGATTCCCTCGCTTTCGAGTTTCGGCAGGTGGGACTGATACAGCGCGATGTAGACGCGCTGGCGTTCATCGGAGGTGAGCGCTTGCACGGTGGTGTCGTTTTCCCACGCCGCGACCTGCTCTGCGAGGTCGCGCATCTCGACCGTCCCGCCGGTGTCCTTCAGGAACCGGAGCGCGTCTCGGCGACGTTGTGTCTGGAGAATATGAAATATCTTGTCGCGCGAGAGCGGTTCGAGCGATTCGTCTGATGCGTGGTCGAACTCCTCGACCGCTGTCGAGTCGGAGCTGACGCTCATCGTTTCGTTCCCTGGTATGCGGTGCTTTCCACGTGTGCTCGAACGCTCGGTCGAGGAGTTCCGTCGTTACTTCGCACCGAGATTCCTCGTCGTCTCGGTAATCGGTCGTTTCGTTTCTCGCGTGCCATGTAGTTCAATATCTCCTGTCCATTTTATAAAGGTACTGGGTCTGTGTCGATGATAAAGGTCTAATTTATCTCTCGGTCACGGAAGGGTACGTTCTTTCCCGCCATGTTTGTTTCGCCAAAGGGACGTCGTCGGGGTTTTAATATCTCGAAATGGAAACTTTCCACGACGATGGCGAACTTCGACGGGCAGGAGTACGGGCGAGTCGTGCAGCGACTCGCGGACAACGTTCGGGAACGAATCGGTTCCGGGATGAGCATGCGCTCTGCCCTCTACCGGTCGGTCGGTGAATGTGTAGGGGACCTCTGGAACCGTGACGTGTCACTGCGCGTCTGTGAACTCTCCGAGCGGAAACCGGAAATCGAGATGGTGACCGATATCGTCGCCGAGGACGCAACGGAGACGCACGCCGACTACGAGGTGTTCATTCGCGCGATGGCGTTTTCGGTCCTCGAACAGGACGTGCGTGAAGCGGTCGAAAACACCGTTTCCGTCGAGCGGGAGGTCCTAAATCCCGAAACCGACCGCCCCGAATGTAGCGACTAAGCAACACGTTTACGCGCCTCCGTGCTGTGTTGGTCCCATGCCCAGTAGTGCCCATCCGGACGAAGAATTCGCCTCCTGTTCCAACTGTGGGAAACTCGTGAACCTCTCGGAGTATCATCCGACGGTAGTCGTCCGACACAGCGTCACCGCCAACGAAACGGAGAATCTGACACTTCACTTCTGTAGCGAGGACTGTTTGGACGAGTGGACCGGTCCGTTCCCGTAATCCGACGTTCGCGGTAAGCCCACCTTACCGGGCGAACGCTCCGCGTGTTTTACCGGCCTGCTCGACGTCGTCACCGCATGGAGTTCGAACGTCCGGAATCGCGCTGGAAACGCGCCGCCATCATCGGTGGCATCGCGCTCGGCTTTTTCGCCGCCTCGTTCGTCGTGCTTCCCGTCGCGCTCCTCGCTGTCGAGTTCGTCGCGGGAATCGTGGTCGGAATCGTTCGCGTCGTCACCGAACCTCGTACGGGTCGTCGTCCGGCATGAAACGCCCCAAATCGACCGTCTGTTGGTAGTCGGAGGACAGGATTCCGTCCAGCCGTTCCCGCAGTCGGTCGCCGTCGTCCGGTCCCCACTCGCGGGGGTCACGAATCGGAACGACGAGGAAGCCGCGTCCTTTGATTTCCTGTGCGTGGAGCGCCGCCATGTCGGGACCGTCTCCGCCGGTACCCATCCCGTATTTGTCGGCTTGCGCCGTGAACTCCCAGAAGACGTGTTCCGTCGCCGTCTCGCCGACCGGCAGCAGAACGTGTGCCGCGATGGCCCTGAGTTCGGCGTCGAAGAACCGCTCCATGTCGTCGTACTCCTTCTGCGTTGGCCGTCGACCGTCGGGAAGCCTGCACATGTGGAGATAGCTCATGAACAGGTTGGCGATGGTCGGTTCGTCGCTGTACACGTCGCCAAGTAGACCCACCTCGTTCAACACCGGTTGGAGCGTCTCACCGGCGTCTCCACCGGTAAACGGGACGTTTGAGTTGGTACCGCCGTGTATTCCCGGATGGTCGCCGATAAGGTGGAAATCCGCGTTGGCGTCGCCGTAGCCGAACACTGCACAGTCCCCGTCGTGCAAAACGTCACACTGACAGGGCGGTCGCATTCCGAACGGATTGCTCGTCCGTTCGTCCTCGTGGAGCCATTTCACACCCTCAATAGCAGTCCAGTATGAAAAAGCGCGTCGGTACGTCGAACGCCTCGCTGGCGGTTCAACGAGTTCTTCGCAGGAATTGACGGATGGTAACTGAAAACGGTAGATGCATTGAGTGATGCACCGAACCAGACACAGAGCTGTAGATTTTGACAGGCGCAAAGCCGTGATTACTTCGGATGCGGCGTCGAATCTTATTCGTCCCCTCCCTTTTGGTATGTCATAGCATATTCTACAACGGCCCGATTACTATTTAGTTCTTGTGGTAAAAATCGGATCATAGAATCTCATATGCTGTCCACTTTCTCTAAAAACTGTTCGAATGTCGAATCTATTGCGGAATAATTTTCAAATACTCGCTATTCGGCGTCGGATTCTCCGCTGGGCAGTGTAGTTCGCCGTCGCTGGCCGGACTCTATCTCGAATCCCACGCGCTCGTCTCTCCGTTCCCACCGAGATGCGGCCCCGCTTCGAATCGTCGTCCCTCGAAAAACAGCGGTTCGAACCGCGTCCTGCCCGCGCCGTCTCCCGCTACCGCTCGTTCACTTCCAATACCCGGCCCGCCGCGATGGTTTGGCCCATGTCCCGAACCGCGAAACTGCCGAGTTCGGGAATCTCCGAGGACGGTTCGATGGAGAGCGGTTTCTGCGGTCTGACGGTCACGATGGCCGCATCGCCGCTCTGGATGTAGTCGGGGTTTTCCTCCACGACTTCGCCGCTGGATGGGTCTATCTTCTGGTCGATGGACTCGATGGTGCAGGCGTCCTGTGCGGTGTGTGCGTGGAACACCGGCGTGTATCCCGCAGTGATGACCGAGGGGTGTTGCATCACGACGATTTGGGCCGTGAAGGTGTCCGCGACCTTCGGCGGGTCGTCCGCCGGTCCCGCGACGTCCCCTCGTCGGATATCGTTTTTACCGACCCCGCGGACGTTGAACCCCACGTTGTCGCCCGGTCCCGCTTCCGGGACCTCCTCGTGGTGCATCTCGATGGTCTTCACCTCGCCGGTCACGTCGCTCGGTTGGAAGGAAACCGACTCACCGATGTTCAACATCCCCGTCTCGACGCGTCCGACCGGGACGGTTCCGATGCCCGAAATCGTGTACACGTCCTGAATCGGCAGGCGAAGCGGCGCGTCGGTCGGCGGTTCCGGCATCGGCAGGTCGTTCAGCGCTTCGAGGACAGTCTTTCCGTCGTACCACGACATCTCGTCGCTGTGGTCGACGACGTTGTCCCCCGCGAGCGCCGACATCGGGATGAACGAGGCGTCCTCCGTATCGAATCGGACTTGATTCAGGAGTTTCGTCACCTCGTCTACGACCTCGCGGTAGCGGTCCTCGTCGTAATTGACCGAGTCCATCTTGTTGACCGCGACGATGAGTTCGTTGATGCCCAAGGTGCGCGCGAGGAAGACGTGTTCCTGGGTCTGCGGCGCGACACCGTCGTCTGCGGCAACGACGAGAACCGCGTTGTCGGCTTGGCTCGCGCCCGTGATCATGTTTTTCACGAAGTCGCGGTGTCCCGGCGTATCGACGATGGTGAAGTAGTACTCGTCGGTGTCGAACTCCTGATGGGCGATGTCGATGGTGACGCCGCGTTCCCGCTCCTCCGCGAGGTTGTCCATCACGTAGGCGAACTCGAACCCGCCTTTCCCCTTCTCCTCGGCTTCTCGTTTGTGCTGTTCGATGACGTGTTCCGGAACGCTCCCCGTCTCGAAGAGGAGCCTCCCGACTAAGGTCGATTTTCCGTGGTCTACGTGGCCGATGATGGCCAAGTTCTGGTGTGGTTTGTCTGGCATACCCCATTCCCCCGTACCGAGTACGTATCGAGACGAATGAGGAAAACAGTTGTGCCGTTTTCTACTCCCTGCTTCGCTCGATTTCCGCGATTTCGCGCCGTAACTGGCGACGAACTTCCGCCGCGGAAAGGCCCTCTTTCCGTGCTCGCGTCGTCAGTCGATGGAGGGCCGCGCCGAACTCCCCTTCGTCTTCCACGCCACCGTTCGCCACCGCCTCGGTGATTTCCATCCTGTTATCCGTTTCCTCCGCCGTCGACTCGCGCTCGGGGTCGCTCTCGGAGGCGTCTCCGGTCCTCCCGGCGAGGACGGCGTTGACCGCCGCGCCGAACAGGACGACGAAACTGCCGACGTACAGCCAGACGATGACGAGGAGCAGGTTCCCGATGGTCCCGTAGAGGCTCGTGTTGTACGCCGAGATTTGAGCGTACATGTGAAACACGGAGTGCAGGGCCTGCCAACCGATGGCCGCGATGGCGACGCCGGGGAGGACTTCGCCGAACCCGACGTCGATGTTCGGGAACACGTAGTACATGGGGAGGAACGCGATTCCGAGGACGAGTACCGACAACCCTTCGACCAGATAGTCGTCGAAGGGCAACCCCTGTGGCGTCGAAACCGTCGCGCTGGTCACGCCGATGGTGACGACGACGAGGACGAGCGCGACGAGGACGACGACCCCGTCTTTGACCTCTTCCTCGAACGACGTCTTGCGCTCCACGTCGTAGATGTCTGCGAACGCGGCGTCGAGCGCCCGAAAGATTCGAAACGTTCCCCAGAGAAGCACGGCGACGACGACGAACGAGTCGCCCGGCGACGGCGCGCCCGAAATCGCGTTTTGCAGGAAGATGTTGGCGCTCGCCGGGAGATACGATCCGATATCCCGAACCAACTGCCTCGCGAGGGTGTCGCTCCCCACCGTGGACACGATGACCGTCAACAGCAGGAGGACGGGAAGCAGGGAGACGAAGGAGTGATAGGCGATGCTTCCCGCCATGAACTTGATGTTCTCCTCGCGTACTTCCCGCACGATGTCCCGCCCTAACGAGACGACGCGCCGGAGTCGAGGGTTCATACCCGGTGTATGGTGAGCGAGGTTAAAAGTTCCAACCGTGTTCCGCGTCGTTCTCCGCTTCCCCCTCCCACCGTTTTAAGCCGACGACGGCCGACGTTCGCGTATGAAAGCCGCTGTGTTGCGCGAGTACGGCGAACCGCTCTCCATCGAGGAGGTGCCGGAACCGACGCCCGACCCACACGGCGTCGTCATCGAAACCGAGGCCTGTGGTATCTGTCGAAGCGACTGGCACGCGTGGCAGGGTCACGGCGAGTGGGCCGACGACCGAGTGCCAATCGGGCAAATCCTCGGCCACGAACCCGCCGGACGGGCCGTCGCGGTCGGTGAACAGGTACGGGACATCGAAGCGGGCGACCGAATCGCGGTCCCGTTCAACCTCGGTCGGGGCCACTGTGGATACTGCCAAAACGGCCACGGGAACGTCTGTGAACACGGCATCGCCCTCGGTTTCGAGGAGGCTGCGCCGGGCGCGTTCGCGGAACGGGTCCACGTTCCGTACGCCGACTACAACGCGGTGGCACTTCCCGAATCCGTCTCTCCCGTCGAGATGGCCGGGTTGGGCTGTCGGTTCGTTACGGCGTACCACGCACTCGCCCACCGCGCGGACCTGACGCCGGGCGACTGGGTCGCGGTCCACGGTTGTGGCGGCGTCGGACTCTCGGCGGTTCACGTCGCCGACGCCCTCGGCGCGAACGTCATCGCCGTCGATTTGGACGACGACAAACTCGCCGCGGCGCGGGACCTCGGCGCTGACGAGACGCTTCTCGTCGATTCGGACACCGACGTTCCGACCGTGATTGACGCCCGCGTCGGCGGAGCGAACGTCTCCGTCGACGCGCTCGGAATCGCCGAGACCTGTCGCAACTCCATCGACTGTCTCCGCCCGCGCGGCCAGCACGTCCAACTCGGATTGACGACGGACGAGGAGCGGGGCGAGGTCACTCTCCCGACGGACGCGATGACGATGCGCGAAATCACGTTCCTCGGGTCGCGCGGGATGCCGCCCTCCAGATACGACGAACTGCTCCGGATGCTCGACCGAGGGACGCTCTCGCCCGGCAAACTCGTGACGAACACCGTCCCGCTGGCCGAGGTTCCCGACCGCCTCGCCGCGATGAACGACTTCGAAACGTCCGGCATCGAAGTCGTGGACTTCTCGGCGTCTCCGTAGTTAGTGTTCCTCTCAAAAACAACTATTTACTCGGACACTAATCCGTCGGTATGTCTCCGGACGGTTCCACTGGCGGGCTTTCGATTCCGCGCGCAATCGGTATCGGCCTCCTGTTGCTGGCGACGCCGTTCATCGCGTTCGTCCTCATCGACGCGGCGTTGACGGCGGATGCCGGGCCGGGCGGTTGGTTGCTGTTGGTCGTCGCGCCGCTGTCGCTTCTCGGCTCGGGCATCTGGACGGTAGCCGGCGACAACGACGATGTGGAGCGTCCAGTCACTCGGTTCGCGGAGAAATAGCGGTCGTTCGGACTGTCGCTCGATTCAGACGGGTACTTCGTTCAGACAGTTCACTTGCTCCCAGTCGCCCGTGTCGTCCAACCGATAGAGCCGCTGTCGAGCGTCGGGGATGTACACTTCCTCCGTGACGGCACCGATGTCCGTTAGGTTCTCCAGTGCGCTCCTGACAGTTCGCGCCGAAAGCCGTGACCGCTCCACGATTTCCTTCTGCGTGTGGGCACCGCTGTACTCCAGCACTTTGAACACGAGCTTCGCGCTTGGCGGTAGCTCACACAGGCAAGTCAGGGTTTGCTTCTCCATACACGGTCCAAGGGAATCCACCCACTAAACCGCTCGCTAACTGTGCGGTAACCCGGTATCATGCATGTCACCCGACGGTACGGACTGACACACCTGTCACCGGAAAAACGTAGGTTCTTTCATGGATGGCTGTGGATATACGAGTATGCAGCCTGAACTCGCAAGCAAAACGCGGTCCGGTGAGATGGACCGACTGTTCTGCCAGGAATGTGGGGAGCGCTTCGATGCCAACGCCGCGACGGATGACGGATGGCACTATCGGTGTCCGAACGAGGACTGTGACGGTGCGGGAATCCACGAGGACCTGTATCCGATTCAGGACGTTCTCCCGTCGCGCCGGTAACCGACTTCGACCGACCGCTTTCTTTCTTCCTACGTCCGATGGAAACGCTTTACATCCCCCGCCGCACGACAACGAATATCGAATGCGGTTCGACAGCTTTCTGATTCAGGCGCTCGCGACGCTCATGCTGTTAGTCGGCCTCGGTCTTTCCGGCTACGCGCTCATCCAGCCACCGCAAAGCACGACGACGTACACGCTCTCGCTAGAGAAGGCGGAGAAAAACGACCCCGGCGTCCGCTCCTCGTCGGTGGAATACGGAAGACTATCGAGCGACGCACGGGTCGCCTTCGGTCGCGCGAAAATTCACGGGTCGTATCAGCTGTCGGACGACCCGCCGGAGGCGCTCGAAGACCATTCGTTCGTCATCGACGGCGAGCAGGTGTACGCCCTTTCCATCTCCGAACGCGAACACATCACGGAACGGATGGCGACCCTGTTCGGCGGCACGATGGCCGCCGTCATCGGGGCGTTCATCTTCATCTCGTGGCTCGACGTGCTCTCCGGGTTCCGCCCGAACAAGAACTAAATCGGTCCTCACGCGGTGCGGTTCATTTCGTCGATGTCCTCCCACAGGGCGTCGGCGAACTCGCGCCTGAGACGGAGGGCTTCCTCGTGTGGCAGGGTCCATCCCGCCTCTATCTGCTCCGAAACCGGGTGGTACCGCGTCACGTCGAATCCCATCGTCGTCAGATACTCCTGCACGCGAAGCGACCCGATACCCTCGCTGATGGCCGCGGTGCTGAGACCGCGCAGTTCCGGGAACGGCGGGACGCCTATCTCCGTCGAACGAATCCCGGTTTCCCCCACGACGACGTCCTTGTACGCCGTCTGCTCCATGAGTTCCGTCACTTCCCCCACGAGCCGGACGATTTCGGTCGGCAGCGCGGTGTCCGGCGCGCGCCATTCGACCGTCGGCGAACGGTGGCGGAGTCGCACCGGCGTCAACACCGCGTCCTCCCGCTGGAAGTGGTCGGTGAACGTCCCGATGTCGATACCGCGCTCCCGTGCGATGATCTGCAGGATGGTGTACTGCTCGTCGATTCGCGCCTCCCACTGGTCCTCGCTTTCGACGTAATCCCACAGGTCGCGGTAGCGGGCGAACGTCGAGTGCGATTCGTACCGATACACCGCCGCACGCGACGAACAGGCCAGCTTGCTTCCGTTGTAGTACGGCGAGGAGCAGACCAACGCGAGCGCGGGGTCGAGCGCCGTCAACAGGTTCAACTGTCGTACGACGTCCGTCTTGTCGAAGTGAACGTGCGTCCCCGCGCAGTTCATCGCGTACTCCATGTCGTCGCCGTACATCCGTTCCAACAGCCGTCCGCGCTCGCTCGTGATGTCGAGCGATTCGCGGGCCAGCGGCGTCCCGAGCGGAACGAGTGCCAACCCTTGTTCGTCCGCTTCGTCACGGACGGCTTCGAGAACCGATCCGAATTCGCGCCGTAGCTCCGCCATACTCGATACGGGCGGCGTTTGCACCTCTATCAGTGGCGCGACGAACTCGGGGACGACGTAGTCGCTTACGGTGGCGAGGTCGTCCGTTTCGGTCGCTAACTCTCCCGATTCGTCGATAACCCAATATTCGGCTTCCAATCCTATTTTCATCCATCTCCCCCCGGTCGATGACGAAACGCCGTCGCAACAGAACCCCGCATTGCGAACGTCATCGAACGATAGTTATAGTACGTCGTTTACATTCTAATAAGTTACGAGAATTATTTCATGTCAGAGTCCCCAGAACGCCACGATTCCTGCCACAGTCACAACCGACAGGAGTAACTGGAGCGGCGCGCCGATACGGAAGTAATCCGTGAACTTGTATCCCCCCGGTCCGTAAACGAACAGATTAGTCTGGTAGCCGACCGGTCCGAGGAACGACGTCGAAGCGGCGAACGTCACTGCGAGAACGAACGCGAACGCGTTCGCGCCGATTCGGGCCGAGGCTTCGACGGCGACGGGAATCATCAGCACGACGCTCGCGTTGTTGCTGATGACCTCCGTGATGAGTCCCGTGGCGATGTAGAATATCCAGAGGACCGCCACGACCGGGAGGTAGTTCGCGCTGGCCGCGACGAGGCCGCCGAGGAGTTCCGCGCCGCCGGAGTTTTCGAGGGCGACGCCGAGCGGGATGACGCCCGCTAACAGGAAGATGACGTTCCACTCGACCGAATCGTACAACTTGCCGGGTTTCAGGACACCGGTCGCGACCATGGCGACTACGCCGCCGAGCGCCGTGACGAGAATCGGGAAAATCCCGAGCGCGGCGAGCGAGACGACGCCGACGATGACGGCGAGCGCCGCCGGAATCTTCTCCGTACGGTAGTCCGGGTCGCTGACTTGGTGGGCCACGATGAAGTCCCGGTTCGCCGCGAGTCGGTCGATGCTGTCCGCCGACGCTTGGACGAGGAGGGTGTCGCCGACCCGAATCGTCACCTGTTCGGGTCGCTCGTGGATGACTTCCCCGCGACTGCGGAACGCGAGCACCGCCGCGTTGTAGCGCTCGCGGAACGTCGAACTCGACAGCGTCTCGCCCACGAGCGCGGACCCGGAGGGAATGACGACTTCGACCAACGTCTGTTCCTCCCCGGGGTCGATTTCCGCTTCTGTCGGCGTCCCGACGAGCGTCAGGTGTTCCGTCGTCGTGAGCGTTTTGAGGGTCGGCTTGTCGATTCGAAGCGTGAGCACGTCATCGGCCCGAATCGTCTTCTGGCCGATGGGTTCGATGAACGTCTCGTCGCCCCGGACCAACTGGATGATTTCGGCGTCGAACACCGCCTCGTCGATGGCGGCTTCGACCGTTTGTCCCACGAACGGCGACCCCTCGGCCACTTGCACTTCCGTGAGGTAGTCCTCCATGTCGTACTCCTCGATGTAATCCTCTTCCGGTGGGACGCGTTCGGGGAGGAGTCGGTGGCCGACGAACAGCAGGTAGAGGCCGCCGACCACGAGAACGATGAGGCCGAGTCCCGTGAACTCGAACATCGAGAAGGCGTGGAGTTGCGGGTTGCCGGTCCGCTCGGCGAGTCGCCCCGCGACGTTGCTGGCGAGGATGTTGGTCGAGGTGCCGATGAGCGTGAGCATTCCGCCGAGCATCGAGGCGTACGAGAGCGGGATGAGGAGCTTCGACGGCGAGGTTTTTCCCTCGTGTGCGAGGTCCGTGATGACCGGGACGAGAATCGCCACGACGGGCGTGTTGTTCACGAACCCGGACGCGGGTCCGGCGACGCCGATGGTGGCGAACAGCTGTTTTCTGAGGTCCGTTCCGGCGAACTCGGCGAGGCGACTGCCGAGCAACTGGACGACCCCGGTCTGGCTGACGCCCGCGCTGAGGATGAGCATCGCCAGCACGGTAATGGTAGCTTCGTTGGCGAACCCGGCGATTCCCTCGGTCGTGCTGATTCCGGTCCACGGTTCGAGTACCATCAGCGTGACCATGACTAAAATCGCGGTCACGTCCACGGGAAGCAACTCAGTCGCGAAGAACACCAGCGCG
This sequence comes from Haladaptatus sp. HS23, assembly GCF_056892285.1. NCBI lineage: Archaea > Methanobacteriati > Methanobacteriota > Halobacteria > Halobacteriales > Haladaptataceae > Haladaptatus > Haladaptatus sp. HS23. Next base: position 128,728 of record NZ_JBXGLH010000007.1, read on the forward strand.
AGGACGACGATGGCGAACACCACCAGCATGTCCGTCGTCACACCCGCCAACCCGGTCTGCATCATGTCCCAGTGTACGGATTTTGCCCTAAAAAAGGTTGCCGATAACTTATGAGAAACCATCGAAAAACGTCCAAAAAGCCTTTTAGTCGTATCCATGTGAATTATTACATGGCTCTTTCCCTTCTCTCAACGGTCGGTCTCGCCACCGCCACCTTCGTACGACAAAGGGGTCACGAAGCGCGTCGTCTCGGCGTGGTTCGCCACACCCTCGTTCGCCGGTGTCACCGCGTTCGTCGTCTTCTCGGTCGTCTCCGGGAATTTCTGAGGTAACTTCACGCACGAGTATCGCGTTTCGGTTCCGGTTCCCGCCTCGTTCTTTTCAATCGGCGACGTGACCGCCGTCGTTCGCCGGATAACAGTCGAAGTCGGCGGTTTCGCAGTCGCCGCTCTCGGACTCGATTTGAATGGTGGCGTGGCCGATGTCGTGTCGTTCGCTGAGCGCGTGACGTGCGGCATCGAGAACCGCGTCGCGGTCCGCGTCGTCCGCGACGACGACGTGGGCGCTACAGGCCAAACTGCGGTTGGTGAGCGCCCAGACGTGTACGTCGTGGACGCCGACCGTCCCGTCGAGGTCGGTAAGCGTCCCGGTGATGTCGTCCACGTCGATGCGGGAGGGGGTCCCTTGCAGGAGGATGTTGACGCTCTCGATGAGGAGGTCCTTCGCGGAGTACAGGACGAGCGCGGCGATGACGAGGCTGAAAATCGGGTCGAGGACGTAAAGGTCGGAGACGTACAATCCGACACCCAACGCGATGGCGGCGAGGCTTCCGGCGGCGTCGGTCAGCAGGTGGAGGTAAACGCCCTCGACGTTGAGGCTGTCCCGGCCACCGTGGAGGACGTAGGCCCCGGCGAGGTTCGCGCCGAGGCCCACGATACCCACGACGATGGTCGGGAGCGCCTTCACGTCCTGTGGGTTCTGGAACCGCATCACCGCCTCGTAGGCGACGTAGACGACGATTAGCACGAGGAAGACGCCGTTCGCCAGCGCAGCGAGAATCTCGGCGCGCTGGTAGCCGTAGGTGCGCTTCGAGTCCGCGTCGAGCGTCGCAATCCACGCGGCGAAGAGCGCGAGGAGGATGCTCGCCGAGTCCGTGAGCATGTGTGCGGCGTCGGCGAAGAGCGTGAGCGAGTTGGCGTACAACGCCCCCGCGATTTCCACGACGAAGAACGCGGTGTTGATGACGAGCGCGATTTTCAACGCCCGTCGGTTCCCGGACCCGCCGTGGTCGTGTCCGTGACCGTGGCTGTGGCCGTGGTCGTGATTATGACCATCGTGGTCATGGTCGTGTCCATGACCGTGCGAGTGGTCGCTCATGTGAGAACGGAGCGCCTTCTCGGGTATTAATTCCCCTGTCAGTCATCCGGGGTAGAATAGTATTCTCTAGTAATATCTCGGATGCACGTTAATAATGGGTCGCGACCATCGGTCACTCCACGAGTCGTTCTACCAATTCGATTTCGTCGGCGGAGAGCCCGTATGCCTGATAGACGTGTTGGTCGATTTCGGCGTCCATTCGCGCGATTTTCGCATCTAATTGCGCCGCCGACCGGCACGCCTCCACGAACGCCGCCGCGGGTTCGAACGACGGCAGACGAACGGATTCGAGTCGGTCGAGCGGCGAGATGGTTTTCCTCGCTTCCTCGGTAAAGCCGTCGCTCGCCACCAGACGCGGCACGTACCACCTGAGTACGTCGTCCCACGTGGCCAACTCGTCACCCTTGACCACGAGCGCTCGAATCGGTCCCGTCGCCGTGAACCCCCACGAATCGGTCGCACACTCTTCCGCGGGCCGGTAGCGCGCCGTCGCCCAAAAGACGAGCTCTCCCGCTCGACTTTCGACGCTCACGTCGCCGAGACGAAGCGCGTCTCTGGTTGCCGCCGTCTCGGTCAACAACGAATCGGTATCGACCCGCCGGGAGATGTCCCCGAGTCGCGGGCCGTCGTCTCCCTTCGGTAACTCGATTTCGAGGTCGGCACGCGCCGAGCGCAATCGTTCGGACCGCTTCGTCAGCGCGACCAGTTCGTCGTGGTCGTCCTCATCGGGAACCGGTAACTGGCTGGCGAACATCGGTTTGAGCCGGAGATAGCCGCCGCTGACGTGCGTACCGCCGTACACTTGCTGAAACCAGCACGCCGACGCGGTGGCGTTGATGACGCCGAGGAGATAGCGAAGCGGCAAGTCGGAGCGCGGGCGGGACTGGACGCTGTAGAGCGTGTTGAGCGCGTACATTCCGTCGTCGTCGTACGCCGCGACGGGGCGTTCGCTGATGTCCCGAAGGAGTAGCTTCTCGTCGTCGAACACCGTTCGGTCGCGCAGCGCGCCGTACTCGCCGTCGCCGATGAGCGACGGGTCGAACCGAATCCAGTCGCCGCTCCATTCGATTCGGTAGCGCGAGACGTCAGCGCCGCCGACGACCCGCTCGCAGTCCGGGCCGGATTCGTTCACGACGAGCTTCTCGCGAACGTTGCCCGTGTGGATTCCCTCCGTCATGCTGACGTGTGTCCCGAGTTCGTCGAATTCCCGTACGAGTCGCTCGGCCAGGGACGCGAACGCCGGGTCGATACCGACGGGAATCACCCGGTCCCCCACCGCGTTCACGAACGAGCGCGAGAGCACTGTTTCCGCTGTTTCCACCGTTTCGTCCTTCGATTTCGACTGCCGAATCGGTATCTCCGTGGTCGGCCCGCCACCGGAGTCGAAGGTCAGGACCAACGGATAGACGCTTGCGTCGGCGAACACAGAGGCGGTGGATACGTCGAGCAGTTCTACCACCCGATGCCGGTCGAGGAGGTGGTCACGGAGGGTGCGGCCGTACCGCGCCGTCGTCCACTTGTTCGGGACGATACAGGACACCCGACCGCCGAAGGACGCCATGCGCTCGACGAACGGAACGTAGAGGTCGAACGCGCCGCGTACGGTCTCGAACCGTTCTCGAAGGTCGGCTTTTCGCTCCGCCGAAAGGTGTCGGCTTCGGACGTAAGGGGGGTTACCGACTACCGCGTCGAATCGCTCCCCGTCGAACCCCATCCCATCCATCCATTCGGGGTCTGGCGCGAGCGCGTCGCCGACGACGAGGGAATCGTCGGGCCAGACACCGGTTTCGAACCAGACGGCCGACCGCGCGAGTTCGATCGCTAACGGGTCCACGTCCACGCCGAACACGAGGTTCTCCGCGGCGTATCGCCGGGCCTCGTCGACCGGTCCGTCACGCGATTCGGCCACTCGGTCGATGGCGCAGGTCAGGAAGTTTCCGCTCCCCATCGCCGGGTCGAGAACGCGGGTTTCGCCGTCGGATTCGTTTCCATCGAGCGCCCGGGAGACGGCGTACTCGACCACCTCGGTCGGCGTGTAGTACGCGCCGACCGACGCCCGCCGCGTCGCCTCGTCCGTGAGGTGAACTCCGTCGTCCCCCACCTCGGGTTCGTAATCGAGCGACCGTTCGTACACGCCGCCCACCTGTTGGAACGAGAGCGCGTCGTATTCGAACGTTCCGAGGCGTTCGTCAACCCGTTCGTTCGTGTCCGTCGAGGGCGAGTCCCGCTGCGTCCGTTCGTCCCGCAGTTCGGGACCGGTCGCGAACGGCGGTCGGTCGTGGCCGCGTGCCGCGGCGAACTCGGCGACGAGACGTTCGAAGGTAGAGAGGAGGGCCGCATCGAATGCAGATTCCAGCTCGTCGGCCGTCGGGTCGGTCGTTTCGAGGCGTTCGCCGATGAGAAGTTCGAGGGTCTGCCGGACGGTTTCGTCCAACGATTCCGTAGAGTCTGCGGTCGCTCCACGGTCTCCGTTCATTGCTTTCAAAACTTCCGCCAGCGGGATAAGTTTACTCCGCGTAGAGCGAGTAGGCGATGGCGGCGAATCCGAGAGCGGTTAGCGTACTCTCGATGACGAGGACGAAATCCCGGTTCACGTTGAACGCTTGGTCCGCTAATCCGGCCAGAAGGGCTCCGAGGGTAACGACGCCGAAACCGATGGCGAGCGACCTGAGTGCCGGGGAACCGGTTCGCCGGTACGCTTTGACGGCGAAGTACGTTATCAGTCCGCCGAGGACGAGCGTGAGGGTTTTGAGCGCGATGACGATGACGGTGACGTTCATGTCTCCTTTCTAACCTCCGTCCACAGCCGTTCGAGGCGTTCGTCGGTCGTCTCCGGTGGTCGGTCTATCGTCACCTCGAACTCGCTATCGTCGGTCAGCGAGATGTTGACCGACTCCACCGTGATTCGGTACCGGGATGTGTGATGGCCGTCCTCACGAATCTCGGTTCGTTCGTCGACGAGCGAGGCTTCGCTTAGCATGTCGAGCTTTCGGTAGAGCGTCGAGAGCGGGATGTCCGTCGCGTCGGCGATTTCCCGCGCTGTCATCGGGGCGCGTAATTCCATGATTATTCGTCGGCATGCGGGGTCGTCCAGGGCGTCGAGGATGTCCTGTAATTCGGGCGCATCGTCTGCCAAATCCCGCACCATTCGACCCCACCTTTCGTTGCTCGGCACATAATTGGTTCGACTACTCTGAGCGTTCCCGTCGAGCGAGAATCATCGAAAAACGGAGGACGGTACGGAGCCACACACCACGATTTCCGTTGTTCAGCGCAGGAAGCCGAGGAGGCGGTAGTCGTGGTCCGGGGTGTACCGACGGAAGGCTAAGCTGTTCGTCAGGACGCTCACGCTGGAGAACGCCATCGCCCCCGCGGCGAGCGCCGGTTGTAACAGACCGAGCGACGCCAACGGAATCATGGCGGTGTTGTAGCCGAGCGCCCAGAAGAGGTTCTGTTTGATCTTCGACAGCGTCCCCGCCGAGATACGAATCGCCTTCACCACATCGCGCGGGTCGTCACGCATTAGCGTCACGTCCGCCGCCTCGATGGCGACGTCGGTGCCGCTCCCGATGGCGGTGCCGACTAACGCCGCCGCGAGCGCCGGGGCGTCGTTGATACCGTCGCCGACCATCATCGCGTTCTCGCCGCCCGTCTGTATCTCCTCGACCACGTCGGCTTTCTCGTCGGGGAGGACTTCGGCGCGGACGTTTTCGGGGTCGATGCCGACCCGTTCCGCGACGGCGCGAGCGGTCCGTTCGTTGTCTCCCGTGAGCATGTGTACGTTCAAGCCGCGTTCCCGGAGGTCCGCGACGGCCTCTTTCGCGCTTTCTTTCACTTCGTCGGCGTTGGCGACGACGCCCGCCAGCGAACCACCGACGGCGACCAACATCGCCGTCTTTCCTTCGCGTTCGAGTCGTTCCATCGTCTCCTCGGCGGGGTCGGTGTCGATACCCGCGTCGCGCAGGAGTTTCCGATTGCCGACGAGGACGCTTCCGTGACTCGTTTCCGCCCGAATCCCGTGGCCGGGCACGTTCTCGAAGGAACTCGGCTCCTCGATTTCGACGCCCCGCTCCTCCGCACCCGTCACGATGGCCTTCGCCAGCGGGTGTTCGCTTCCCCGCTCCGCGCTCGCGGCGGCGGAGAGGACGAAGTCCTCCGTAGTCGTTTCGCCACCCTCCTTGACGCCGAGCACGTCCGCTCCGCCGTCCGTCATCGTCCGGTCGGTGTCGTCCGAAACCGCCACCACGTCGGTCAACTGCATCTCGCCTTCGGTCAGGGTTCCGGTCTTGTCGAAGACGACCGTCTCCACGTCCTTCACGCGCTCCAGCACGTCGCCGCCCTTGAACAGGACGCCCGTCCGTGCGCCGATTGCGGTCCCGACCATCGTCGCCGTCGGGGTGGCGAGGCCGAGCGCACACGGACACGCGATGAGCACCGCGCTGGCGAAGACGACCACGGCGAACTCGAACACCGTGACGCCGCCCGCGGCAGCGCCCGCACCCGCTACGCTCGGACCGCCCGCGACCAGTCCCCAGAGCGGGAGGTCGTTAACGACCCCGGCCAGCGTCTCGGGGAAGAGGTACCAGAGAATCCCCCACACCAGCGCGTTCGTGATGACCGCCGGGACGAAGTAGGCGCTGATGCGGTCGGCGAGGGTCTGTATCTCGGGTTGACGGGCCTGTGCTTCCTTTACCATGCCGACTATCTGCTGAAGAGCGGTCTCCTCGCCGACTTTCGTCGCGCGAACCGTCAGCACGCCGTTCTTGTTGATGGTTGCACCGATAACCTCGTCGCCCTCGCTCTTCTCCACGGGGACGGACTCGCCCGTCACCATCGACTCGTCGACCGTACTCACGGCTTCCGCTCGCGGGCGCTGCCCGCTCGCACGGCCCGAGGAGCTTCTCTCCTCGCTGTCGCCGTTCGCTCGAGGTTCCGCTGGAACCTCGCCTTCCCCGTCCACCACGACGCCGTCCGTCGGAATCTTCTCGCCGGGCCGCACGCGAAGCAGGTCGCCCTTTTCCACGTCTTCGAGCGGAATCTCGCGTTCACCGTCGTCCGTAACGACCGTCGCCGTGTCCGCTTCCAGTTCGAGGAGTTCGCGGAGCGCGTCGCTGGCCTGCCCCTTCGACCGGGCTTCGAGCCAGTTGCCGAGCGTGATGAACACGAGGATGAGCACCGCGCTGTCGAAGTAGGTGCCGCCCGGGATGAGCGACAACATGACGGCGACGCTGTAGACGTACGCCGTGGTCGACCCGAGCGCGATGAGTACGTCCATGTTCGCCGTCCGATTCTTGACGAGCGCGTTGTATGCGTTGCCGTAGAACTCCTTGCCCAGCCAAATCTGGACGGGCGTGGCGAGGACGAACTGCACCACCGCCACGTCGACGCCGAACAGCGTTTCGCCCACCATCCCCGGGAAAAACAGGTGTTCGAACATGAAGAGAACGAGGGGTACCGCGAGCACCGCGCCGAACAGAGTCAGTCGGAACTGCTTGCGTATCTCGGCGTCACGGGCCGTTTTGCGGGCGTCCTCCTCTTCTCCGCCTGTTTCCTCCCGAACCGGCTCGTACCCCGCCTCCTCGACGGCGTCGTAGAGGTCGGCGAGGCTCACCTGTCCCGGATTGTACTCGACGCTCGCCTCGTCGGTGGCGTAGTTGACGTCCGCGTTCACCACGCCCGGAACGGATTCGAGGGCTGTCCGGTTCGCGTCCGCGCAGTTCGCACAGGACATGCCCGTGATTCCGATGGTCGTCGTCGCGCGAACCGGGTCGTATCCCGCGTCCTCGATGGCCGCGTAAATGTCCGAAAGCGAGACGACCTCGGGGTCGTACTCGACGGTACCCTCGTCGGTGGCGAAGTTGACGTTCGCCTCCTCGACGCCGTCGAGCGAGTTCAACGCCTCGCCCACCGTACCCGAACAGTTCGCGCAACTCATCCCGCGAATTTCGAGTTGCGTTCGTTCCGTCATGGTATCTCCTTGTCTTTCTATACGGTACCCGTGTTCATTCACCTTGTCCCTTAGAAACCTCGGTTGACTATCGACGAAACCTTTGATACTGTTGCTCCTTTCGCTCTTTACATCTCAGAGAAATCCGGAACCCCCGACATTTCCTTTGTTACTGTCTTGACCTTCATTATCACGCGCATTTTTATATCACGACGAATCCATTTTCGCCCATGCGTCGTGCCCTCCTCGCGGCGGTGTTCGCCGTCGTCCTCGTGACCGCCGGGTGTAACTCCCTCGTCGCTCCCGACCCCTCACCTGCCCCCGAAACGACCACGACCCTCTCGGGTCGACTCGCGCCGGGATTGTCGGCGAACGGATTCACCGACCGCGTAAAACTGACGGAGGCTCACGGGAAGATCCTTCGGGAAAAATCGTACACGTTTCGGTATCGAGTCACCGAAACGGCCAGCAACGGAAGTGTTCTGGGACACGTCCAAATCTCACACGAGGTCGGTTCGAACAGTACCCATTTCACGTACGATATCGTGCAAAACGGATCGTTGAGTCCGCTACAAACGTCGTCGTACGAGCTTTCAGCGTGGGCGAACGGAACGACGACCCTTTTCGCCCGCACGAGGAACGAACACACGAGCTATCAACTGACTCACGACCCGGATTCGTTGGGATATGTTCAACGGACCACGAATAGCGAACGACTGTACAACCGCTTCGTGGCACTGAACGTGACTGACATAGAGCGAATCGACCGACCCGGAACGCCCACGTACCGCGTCGTCATGGACGACGTCAGGCATCCCTCGCTGTTTCCGAACTTCGACACCGTCGAAAACGCTTCCCTCATCGCAACTATCGACACGTGGGGCGTCGTCCATCACTATCGGCTCGTGGCGACGGGGACGAAGGGCGGAGAGACGATTCAGCGAACCGAAACGTTCGAAGTAACGAACGTCGGTGAGACGGCGATACGACGACCGTCGTGGCATTCGGCCGCGATGAACGCCATTTCCCGTCGGAGGAATATCACGAAGGCAGCATACCGCACTCACAAGGCGGCCTGATTCTGCGCGCCGAGTCAGTCGCCACCAACGTCGCTCGGGGCGTGCTGTTCGAGCGCCGCCGTCCGCGCTTTCCGTACCATCCGTCCCCCGAGGAACGCAAGCAGGACGCCGACGACCGCGTCGCCCCACTTCGGAACCGGCCCGGCAGTTGCGACGGCGAACGGGCGCGTCACCTGCCAGAGTCCGAGGAGGCCGAGCAGTCCGCCCGCCGCGATGCTCATCGTCCGTCCACGCCGGACACAGCGGAAGCCGTAGAGTGCGAGCGTCACCACGACGACCCCCATGAGAACGTCGTTCCAGAAGTTCGGCGCGAGCATCGCACCGTAGACGGTGAACGGCGCGACGAGCAACCAGACGCCGAGCGCTATTCCGGCGATAATCGTTCCGTTCCCCCCTGTTTCTATCCGTCCCATCATATCCGTCCACTATCACGATTCGTCGTGGGATAAGTGAGACGGCCACTAAAACAAGCAAACTTTCAAAAACACAAGTATGGGTGATTTATCTATCGTCGTCGTGTATGGTCCCTCGATGAAGGAAACGGAGACTCTCGCCGAATCGCGGACGGTCGTGAGCGAAATCCTGATGCCGAACGATACGAACAACCTCGGCCGCGCGCTCGGCGGGTCGGTGCTGCACTGGATGGACATCTGCGCCGCGATATCCTCCCGTCGGTTCTCGCGGCGGCAGGTCGTCACCGCGTCGATGGACCACGTGGATTTCCTCGGCCCCATCGACCTCGGCGACATCGTGACCGTGGAGGGGTACGTGTTCGAAACCGGTCGAACGAGCATGGACGTCGTCGTCACCGTCCGTGCGGAACGGCCCAGTCGGAACGAAAAGCGGGACACTGCGACGTCGTTTTTCACCATGGTCGCGCTCGACGAGGACGAACGACCCGCGTCGGTTCCGGACCTCGACTGTCCGACGGACGAACAGAAGACGTTGCGCGACGACGCCCTTCGTCGACGGGAAAACCGTAGAACGTCGCTCAGCGCGCAGTGATCACCAGTCGAGGGACCCGCCGCTCTGATACTCGGTGACCTGCGTCTCGAAGAAGTTCTTCTCCTTGTTGAGGTCCGCCTGCTCGGACATCCACGGGAAGGGGTTTTCCGTCCCGTACTGTTCGGGCAGTTCGAGTTGTTGTAGCCTGCGGTCGGCGACGTGTTCGACGTACTCGGCGAACTGCTCGGCGCTCATGCCGAGAATCTCGTCCGGGCAGGCCTCGTACGCGTAGAGTTTCTCTAATTCGACGGCGTCCGTGATGAGGTCGGTCACCTCGTCACCGAAGTCGTCCGTCCACACGCCGGGGTTCTCCCGTCGAATCTCGTTGATGAGGTCCACGCCGAACCCGACGTGGAGCGACTCGTCGCGCAGGATGTACTCGAACTGCTGGCCGATGCCGACCATCTTGTTCTGGCGTTTCAGGCCGAGCATCATGGCGAATCCGGCGTAGAAGAAGACGCCCTCCATGATGACGTAAAAGCCGACGAGGTCCCGGAGGAACTCGCGAACGTCGGCGTCGGTGTCGATGGTGAAATCCGGACGGTCGATGGCGCGCGTCAGGTCCACGACGAACTCGTCCTTCTCCGTGATGGAGGGGACCCGTTCGTACATCCCGTAGAGGTAGTCGGGGTCGAAGCCCAGCGAGTCACAGCAGTAGATGAACGTGTCCGTGTGGATGGCCTCCTCGTAGGCCTGCCGGAGGAGGTACTGACGACACTCCGGTGCGGTCACGTACTCGTAGAGCGCGAGGACGATGTTGTTCGCGGTGAGCGATTCGGCCGTCGAGAAGAACCCGAGGTTCCACTCGATGAGTTGGCGCTCGGCATCGGAGAGGGCGTCGCCGTTCCACTGCGAGATGTCGTCCTGCATGGGAATTTCCTCCGGTACCCAGTTGTTGTTGACGCCCGCTTCGTAGTAGTCGCGGGCCCAGTCGTAGTCGAGCGGCATTATCTTGTTCGGGTCGTGTTCGGCGTCGTTGTTGATGATGGGCATGAGTTCGATAGCGAATTTCGATGGTTCGTGTCACTGACAGGCGTCGCACGTCGGGTCTTCGACGGTACAGAGTTCGTTCTCGTCGCTCGGTCTCCCGCCGTCGGTTTCGGCCGTCTCGCTCCCGAACTCTCCGCGATGCTGACTCTTCCCGTATTCGGCCATGTCGAGCGTCGATTTCTCGATTCCCGACGCGCCGAGCGTTCGGAGGTAGTAGGTCGTCTTCAGGCCCAACTCCCACGCCGTCTTGTACACGTCGTCCAACAGCGTGCCGTCCGTCGACGGGAAGAAGACGTTGTGCGAGACGGACTGGTCTATCCACGTCTGTCGGTGGGCGGTCAGGCGAATCTGGTGGCGCGGGTCAATTTCGAACGCCCCACGGTACAGTTCCTTCAGGTCGTCCGGAACGGCGTCTATCTCCTGAATCGAGCCATCGTGGAATTTGATGCGGTCCACCATCTCCTCGTCCCACAGGCCGATTTCCTTCAAATCCGCCACGAGGTGGTCGTTGACGACGGTGAACTCCCCGGACATGTTCGATTTCACGTAGAGGTTCGAGTACAGCGGTTCGATGGAGGGCGTCGTCCCGTTGATGGTCGAAACGGTCGCCGTCGGCGCGATGGCCATCGTGTTCGAGTTCCGCATCCCGTGTTCTTCGACGTGTTCGCGTACGACGTACCAATCGAGCGTCTCCTCGCGTTCGGTCGGAATCTCGCGGTCGCGCTCCGCTTCGAGCGCGTCCACGGTGTCCTGTGGGAGCAGTCCGCGGTCCCACTTCGAACCCTCGTAGGACGGATACGTCCCGCGCTCCGCGGCGAGTTTCGAGGAGTTGTGGATGGCGTGATACGAGACGAACTCCTGCCAGCGGTTCGCCTTCTCCACCGCCGTCTCGGAGTCCATCGGGATTCCGAGTTCCATCAGCGCGTCGTGGAATCCCATCGTGCCGAGTCCCACCGGACGGTGTTGCATGTTCGAGTGTTCGGCCTCGTCCGTGGGATAGAAACACAGGTCGACGACGTTGTCCAACATTCGCATCGCGGTTTCGATGGTGTCGGCGAGGTGGTCGCGGTCGAGCCTCGCGGTCGAATCCGACCGCTCGGACTTCGCGGAACCACGTCCCGCGCTCTCCGAAACGTGCGTCGCGAAGTTCACGCTGCCGAGGTTACAGACGGCGTGTTCGTCCTCGCTCGTGTTCAGCGTGATTTCGGTACAGAGGTTCGAGGAGTGTACCGTCCCGGCGTGGTCCTGCGGCGAGCGGACGTTACACGGGTCCTTGAACGTCAGCCACGGGTGGCCCGTCTCGAACAGTCGCGTGAGCGTCTTCCGCCACAGTTCCTGTGCGTCGACGCGTTCGTACTGTCGGAACTCGCCCGCTTCCGCCCGCTTTTCGTACTCTCGGTAGGCCACCTCGAAGGCTTCGCCGGACAGGTCGTGGAGGTCGGGTACCTCGTCGGGACTGAACAGCGTCCACTCCTCGCCGTTCTCGACCCGCTTCATGAACAGGTCCGGAATCCACGCCGCCGTGTTCATGTCCGGCGTGCGTCGCCGCTCGTCGCCGGTGTTGCGCTTCAGGTCGATGAACGCCGGGAAGTCGAGGTGCCAGCAGGCGAGGTAGCCACAGGCCGCGCCGCGTCGCTTTCCGGAGCGGTTGATGGCCGCCGTCACGTCGTTGCTGATGCGGAGGAACGGTACCACGCCGGTGGATTCGACGCCGGTGGATTCGATGAGCGCGCCGCTCGCCCGGAGGTTGGTCCAGTCGTTCCCGAGGCCGCCGCTCCACTTCGAGAGGTGGGCGTGGTGGTTGTACGAGTCGAAGATGTGGCCGAGGTCGTCCGAGACCGTCGTCAGATAGCACGAGGAGAGCTGTGGGTGGGTCGAACCGCTGTGGAAAAGCGTCGGCGTCGAAGGTGTGAACTCCAGTTTCGAGAGGACGTCGTAGAACTCCTTCGCCCGCCGCTGGGGGTCGTCCTCTTCGAGCGCGAGGCCCATGGCGACCCGCATCCAGAACGCTTGCGGGAGTTCGAGTCGCTCCCCGTTCTCCTCGGTCTTGAGGAAGTAGCGCTGGGCGAGCGTCTCCATCGCCATGTACTCGAACAGTTCGTCGCGTTCGGGTTCGAGGTACGAGGCGAGAGCTTCGAGGTCGAACCGTTCGAGTAGACGCTCGTCGAGGCGTCCGATTTCGACCGCACGTTCGAGGTTGTTGACAAACGTCGCGCGGTACTCGCGGTCCCGTTCGTAGCCACGTACGTTCTCGCCGATGACTTCGTGGTAGTAACCTTGACGGAAGGCCGCGGCGGCAATTCGTTTGAACGTCGGGTCGCGCTCGACTCGCGCGGAAAGCGCTTGCGTAACGGCCCGATACACTTCGTCGATGGACGCGCCGTCGTAGAGAGTGCGCTCGATTTCGGTGGCGAGGGTTTCACACTCGTCCTCCGGGAGCGCCGTTTCGTAGCCTGTTCGTGCGCGGTCGAGGATGGATCGTACGTCGAGGGTCGTCGGTGATCGTTGGCTCATGGATTATCGGAATCGTCGGTTGGAGCGGGGTCGTCGTCGAGTTCCGCGTCGAGAACGGCGTCGAGCTCGCGGAGGAACTCCTCGGGTTCGGAAAAGGCCTTGTACACCGAAACGAAGCGAATGTACGCCACCTGGTCGAGTTCGCGGAGTCGTTCGGAGACGAGGTCGCCGACCAGACTCGACGAGACGATTCGAGTCTCGCGTTTTCCGAGTTCGGACTCCACCGCCTCGACGAGGGCCGTCACGTCCCCCTCGCTCACGTGGCGTTTTTCCACGGCTCGTTCGATACCCGCGCGGAGTTTCTCGCGGCTGAACGCTTCGATGTTCCCGTCGCGCTTTTTCACCTGGAGGGAGTCCCACTCCGGACGCTCGTACGTGGTAAATCGAAACGAGCAGCGTTGGCACTCACGACGCCGTCGTACCGAGGTTCCGTCGGCACTCGTGGTGTCGATAACTCGCGTCCGCTCGTTCCCGCAGTCCGGGCAGTCCATAGTTGTCACTCCTTGCACCTCCAGTCTTGTAAGCCCACATGTGGGGCTCACCCTGCTCCAACCGCTACATGTGGTGTCCTCCCGCCCACCCATAAACCTTGCCCAATTCAATTGCAGTAAAACAAATGTAGTTGTATTACCTCGCTAAAATCCGCTGAATCGGACGATATGACCGTCGTAGACGGCGCTACACGGTGTCCTATTCAAAATAGTCCGTCGCCGTTCGCCGTTCCGATTCCACCGCTGGCGGCGGTGCCGCGGTCAGTCCATCTCGTGGATGTTCTCGCCACGGTTGAGGCGTTCCGCGATTCGGAACGTCTGTTCGCCCGCTCGGCGCGTCGGCGTGTGAGCCGAGAGGTAGCGTGCGGTCGCAACGAGGTGGATTCGCTCCCTCCCTTCGTCTTCGAGCGCGTCGTACTGCCTGAACGCTACCTCGACGTTCTGTCGGGTGTGGAAGCCGATGTCCTCGCGCAGGAGCGCCTCACCGAGTTTTCGCTTCAGTTGAGCCACATCGCCTCCGGCGGCGAGGTACTCCGCGGTCAACTCCCCGGCGAGGTCCACCTCCTCGTCGGCCTCCACCTCGAACGTCTCCATCAGTTCGCCGAGGACGGCCGCCGGGTCGCGTTCACCCTCCGGGTCGGGAATCGGCGTCGGCGGCGTGTTGAGGAACCGGTCGAGGTAGACGTTCATCGCGGCATCGAAGACGCCGCGGTACACTTCCGGCGCGTCCGTCCGTTGGGAGAGTCCGTCTACCGCATTCGCATAGGTGTAGCTGTGATGAACCGTGTTCCAATCGCGGAACTCGTTGGACGTGCCGAAGTGCGCGACGCGCCGCGCCGCGGCGAACGTCACGACGCGGGCGAGTTCGGTCGCCGTCGCGCCGTTCTCGATGGCGTCGGTCACGGCGTCCATGATTGCGTGCGGGTCCTCCCCGAGGAGGACGTCCACGAAGTCGTCCGGTTCCTCCCACGTCTTTCCCTCACCCGCTTCGACGAGTTCGGGAAGTTCGTCGGCGGCGTCGAAGCACAACGCCGCCACGTCGATAGGTTGTCGCCACGAGGAGTTCTCCTCGGCACGATTGGCCGACGCGAGTCCGGGGACGAGGCTGGGAAGCACGTCGTCAGCGTGTTCCCACCCGATGAGGTCCAGCGTCTCGAACGCCTTGTTGATGAAGTCGAGTCGGTGTCCGGTGTCGAGATACAGGTGGTCCGTCGCGGCGGCGACGAGCATTCCGGCGATTTCGGACTCGTCGAGGTCCGCCGTGATTCCCGCCCGAAGGACGCGCTCCGCGCCGTCCGAGTCCCGGACTTCGATGTTGTCCCGGAACCAGTCGGTGAGCCGTTCGGCCGACACGTCGTCCGTCGAAAGCGCCTCCTGGACGAAGAACGGCGGTTCCCCCGAGCAGTTGTCGGCCACTTCCGTCAGACCGACGTAGAGCGCCCGACGGCGGTCCTCCGGGCGCAGGTCGGGGAGGAGATTCGCCATCACGCCCAGCGTCGTCAACCCTCTGCCCCATCCCATCTGACGGTAGTGGGTCCCGAACTCCGTACCGAGTTCGACGGGGACGGTGGACGGGACGTCCTCCGTCTCCAGTCCGATGACGGATTTCGCGACGACGAGGTTGATGTCCTCCCGAAGGCCGTGTTCGAGGCGATTGCGCCAGTGTTCTTCGAGCGGTTCGTCACGCGGCGGGTTCGGTTGGACGTACACGTCCCCGTCACGCACCTCTACGGGGTAGGTCCGTACGTCGTCGGCGAAGGGGTCGAACGTGTCCCCGCAGGACAGTTCGAACCGCGCGTGATGCCAGTGACAGGTGAGGATTCCCTCGTCTACCGACCCCTTCGTGAGAGGGAAACCCATGTGCGGGCACCTGTTATCTATCGCGTGTACCTCCCCTTCGTGGAAGAAGAGTCCGATGGAGTGGCCGTTCGCGGTGACGATTTGGGGACTGTCCTCCCGCAACTCGTCCGCGTCTGCGACCCGGACGAACGATTGTTCCGTTGCCATGTCTGACCGTTTGCTACATGACACCAAAACCCTTCCCTGAAACGGATTTATGTAATCTCGATTTCAGTCGGCCGCGCCCTCTTGCAGGCGCTCGTATCGCTCGGTGAACTGCGCCTTGCACGACGAACAACAGAAGTGGTACAGTTCGTCGTCGATGCGCGTCGATTCGCCCTCGTTCGTGACGGTGTTACCGCATTCGACGCAGTCGGGCGCGAACTCGATGGTACCCGGTTGCGGGTTCCACTCCTCGTCTACCAGCAACTGCACGTCGTAATCGCGCACGGCGTCGTCCTCGATGGCGTCCGAAAGGAGGGCTTCGACCGCCTGTTCGTGCAGGTTCGCCTTGCAGACGATGTGTGCGTCGGCGGTGACGAAGACGTGTTCGACGCCGTCGAACGACCCGAACGACCGCTTTATCTCGTCCACGCGCCCCGGTTTGGCGTTGACCGTGACGAGCAAGGAGAGGCCGTCGATGAGGAGACCGTGGTTCAAGTCCGCCGTGAACCGACGGATGATGCCGATCTCTTGCAGGCGTTCCACGCGGTCGGAGACGGTCGGCGGAGAGAGACCGACCGTTTCCGCGATTTCGTTGTACGGGCGGCGTGCGTCCTCTACGAGCAACCGGATTATCTCCTGGTCAGTGTCGTCGAGTTGTCGCATTACACCTCTCTTCGGGTTATGGAATAAAAACAGTTTTCGTTATCGCACGTCTCTGCCACGGACATCCTGTATATCTTTGGAGAAATATAAAATTCCGTTTGTTTAAAAAACGAATTATCTCCGCAGACGTCCCGTCCCTTCGACAGTCCCGTTCTACCGCCTGTATCGCCCGTCAGATTCGTCGTACGCGGCTTGGATATTTTTTCGAAATCGCAAAAAGTAACCGACGAGTACGTTCGTGTATGGTCCAAACCATCGACGTGAACGGAATGAGTTGCGGTGGCTGTGAGCAGAACGTCGTCGAAGCACTCGAAGACGTTTCGGGCGTCTCGGACGCGAGCGCCGACCACGAGGCGGGAACGGCAACCGTCGAGGGCGACGCGAACGACGCCAACTTGATAGCCGCCGTCGAGGACGCCGGCTACGACGCGTCGGCCTGAAACGAACGCGTCTTTCTGCCGTCGAAACGGTGAGTCGAAACGCTTAGACGCTATCCAGCCAACGTCGGCACATGAGCGACCTGTTGGTTCGGGCGGCACGCGGCGAACGGACCGAACGCCCACCGGTCTGGTTGATGCGGCAGGCCGGACGATACATCCCGGAGTACCGTGACATCCGCGAGGAGTACACGTTCAAGGAAGCCATCAAGACGCCGGAGGTGGCCGAACGAATCACCCTCCTCCCGTGGGACCTGTTCGAACCGGACGGACTCGTCATGTTCTCGGACATCCTCACCGTCCTCGAACCGCTCGGCTTCGACTATCACATCGAGAGCGGCGTCGGCCCCGTCGTCTCGAACCCCGTCACCGGCCCGGACGACGTGCCGACGGAGTTCGCGGACGTGGCCACCGAAATCGGCTACGTCGGCGAGCTGTTGGCCCGATTGCAGGCGAGCATCGGCGACGAGACGAGCATCATCGGCTTCTCCGGCGGTCCGTACACCCTTGCCTCCTACGTCGTGGGTGATGAACCCACGTCCAGAAAACCCATTCGTCGGTTCCGAACGAACCACCCCGAGGCGTTCCGCGACCTGCTCGAAATCTTCACCGACGTGGTGGAGGAGTACGTCCGATACCAAGTCAAACAGGGCGCGGACGTGATTCAGGTGTTCGACACGTGGGCGGGCGTGTTGACGCCGGACGACTACCGCGAGTTCGTCCTCCCGCACCACCGGCGTATCTTCGACGCCATCGACGTGCCGTCAATCGTCTTCGCGCGTCACCCCGGCGGCAAACTCGACCTGCTCGCGGAGGCGGGCGCGGACGTCGTCGGCCTCGACTGGACGGTGGACATGGCCGACGCCCGCGAGCAACTAGGTGACACGCCGGTTCAGGGCAACCTCGACCCGTCGTATCTCCTCGGGGGTCCCGAGTTCGTCCGCGAGAAGACCCACGAGGTCATCGAGAAGGCGGGCGACTCCGGCCACATCCTCAACCTCGGCCACGGCATCGACCGAACGACGCCCGTCGAGAACGCGAAGGTGTTCGTGGACGCCGCGAAGGAAATCGAACGATAGGAAATCTTATTCCTTCCTGACGACACGACCACGTATGTCCCTCCGCTTGGTCGTCCGAAAGGATTTCTCTGATTTCGTCCGGTCGAAGGCGTTCTGGTCCGTTTCGGCCGTCTTCTTCCTCCTCATCGTCGGCGATGCGTACTTTTACACGTCCCACTCCTACAACTCCGGGACCGCCGTGGACGTGGTTCTGAACCTGCTCTCCGCGGCGCGGGCGTTGGTGCCGCTGGTCGCCCTCCTCGTGGGCTATCGGGCGCTCGCCGGCGAGCGCGAATCGGGAACGCTGAAACTGCTCCTCGGGTTGCCACATTCCCGCTGGGACGTCCTCTATGGCAAACTCGTCGCCCGCTGTGCGGTCCTGTTTCTGCCGCTCGTGGCGAGTTTCACGCTCGCCGTCGTCCTCATCGTCCTCCAGTCCGGGCAGTTCTCGCTCGCACCGTACGTCCTGTTCGCGGGCGCGACGGTCCTCCTCGGCGTGGTATTCGTCGCCATCGCCGTCGGCCTGTCCGGGACGGCAACGACGGGTCGCCGCGCTGGGGTACTCGCTGTCGGCGCATTCGCCCTCTTCGAACTGTTCTGGGGTGTCATCGTCAATCTCGTCGCCTACTTCAAAACCGGCACCTCCATGATGACGTTCCCGCTCCCGGCGTGGGCGTACTTCGTTCGCCGGTTGAGTCCGACCGGTGCCTACGAGGGGTTGCTTCGGACCTCGATTTCCCCGACTCTCAGACTCGCTTCGGGCGGTTCTCCTCCTGTCTACCTCTCTCCGTGGGTGTCCCTCGGCGTCTTGCTCTTTTGGGGAACCGTCCCGCTGGTGCTGGGTTACTGGCGGTTCGAAAACGCCGACATTCAGTAGTTACTCCGCCAACTGCCCCGCCAGCGCCTTTGCCTCCCGAATCCGACTCGGGACGCCCATCCGTCCGGTGTAGTTGGTAGCGAGGTGGATTCCGTTCGGGGTTTCGAATCCCTCCAGTGCGTCCCACGATTCGTCGTATGCCGGGAATCCCCGGTGGAGTTTGTGAACGCTCAGCACCTCGGCGTCGGTTCCCATCACGTTGGCGAACTCCGTCGCCGCGATGTCGCCGAGCGTCTCGTCGCTCCCCTCGAGGAGTTCTGGATTCTTCATCCCGCCGAGGAAGACGGTGTAAACTCCTTTGCTTTCGGACTTTCCAGTCCGTCCGAACATGCTCGCGTTCCACGAGACGCCGAGCGTGTCGAGTCCTTCGTCGTGGCGGACCTGATAGCCGAAGCCGTCCCGGTCGGAATCGGCCCGGAGATGGACGAGTGCGAGCGGGTTGTAGTTCAACTTCCGGAGCGATTCCGCGCCCTCTGTGAGCGCCGACAGGAGGTCGGCACTCACCTCGGCGGGCGTGGTGACGACCACGTCGTCAACGTTGAACGACCCATCGTCGGTTTCGAGGATGAATCCGTCCCCCTTCTCCCGAATTCCGGTAACGGCGGTTTCGAGATGTACGTTCCCGCGGTGAGCGTCGTACAGCGCCTCCGGAAGCCGTTGGACGCCTTCCTCGAAGGACATGGCGGGTGCCGAACTGCCGCTAGCCATGGCGCGTTTCAGGACCGGCGTCAGCAGGTCGCCGTACGTCTCTTCCATCCGCAACACGCCGGACAGGGAGTGTTTGACGGGCATTCGCTCCGGAAGGGAACCGTACGTCCCGCCGAACAGCGGGCCGATGAGATTTTTGTACGCCTCTTCGCCGAACTTTCGGGTGAACATCTCGGCGGCGGTCTCCTCGGGGTCCGCCGGGGCGGTTTGGGGTTCTTCCAACACGTCGAGTTTGCCCCGCCACGAGAGCAGGTCGGTGTGGCCGAACTCCTCCACGGTGAACGGTGCGCGTCTGAGGTCGCCGTTCGCGTAGACGAACAGTTCGGTGTCCCCGGCTTCGATGACTTCGTCCTTCAGTCCGAGGTCCGTGATGAGTTCGTCGACCGGTCCGGTCCGCCGGAGTCGCTGTGGCCCCCACTCCAGCAGGTAGCCATCGACGCGCCCGCTCCGAATCACACCCCCCGGTTCGTCGTCGGCTTCGAGGACGACGTATTCGGTGCCCGTCCGTCCGAGGTTGTGAGCGAGTGCGAGTCCGGTGATGCCCGCGCCGACGATTCCGACCGTCATTTGTCGAACGGGGCGTTGAGGCACATCGTGCCGGGCGTGTCCTTGCACTGACACTGGCGGAACTGGTAGTAGGAGGGGTCGAAGTCAGCGACGAACGGTTCCACGAGGTCGGCGAGGACGCCGCCGAAGCGCTCGTCGTCATGCGGAACTGGGACGCGATAGAAGTCGAGTCCGGCCTCCTCGGCCTCCTCACGGAGTTCGTCGTCCAACTCCGAGAGCGTCTCGCTCTGTTCGTGCATGAAACTGACGGGGTCGACGACGACGCGTTCGGCGTCGAGGCCCTCAACGACTTCCTCGACTTCGGGTTCGGTCCACGGAATCTCCCGGTTGCCGTGGTTCTGGAAGCCGAGCGAGTACGATTCGACGCCGAGTTCGCTCGCCATCACGTCACAGAACTCGTCCACGTAGGTATCATACCGACTGCCTTCGTTCAGGTAGTGACTCGGCGTTCCGTGCGCGGAAAAGAGGAGTTCGGTGTCGTCGTCGGTCAGGTCGAGGCCCTTCTCGTCGACGAACGCTCGAATGTTCTCGGCACGAATTCGGTTGTACGTCGGGTGTTTGTGCCATCCGGTGATTTCGTGGACCGGCACGTCCCACTCGCGTGCTTCCACCGCGTCGGTGAGTTCTTCGAGCGACGCGACGGTGGTCGAGGCACCGCAGAGCGGGTAGACCGGGAGACCGAGAAGTTCGTCCACGCCATCTTCGTGTGCCTTCTCCACGGCGTCCGCGATGAACGGTTCGGTGAACTGGAAGCCCGCGTAGGTTTTCGCGTCGAGGTCACGCGCGTCGAGTTCGGCTTGGAGGGCGTCGGCTTGTGCTTTCGCTTGCGGGTCGAGCGGCGACCCGCCTATCTCCTCGTACTCCTCGATGAGTCCGGGCGCGCGGCGTTCGGCCAACTGTCGGGAGCGGTGGCGCGCCTCCTCTTCGGTTGTGTCTCCTTCGAGGTCGGCGTTGTTCATGAAAATGCGCTCGAGATAGTCGGTCACGCTCTCTCGCGTCGGTTCGTCCGGCTCTCCGAAGTTGAGTACCACGACGCCAGTCGTCATGGTCGAAAGTCGGGACGGATACGCCGAATAGTTGTCGTTTGCGGTGCGCGGACGAACGCTTTTTATTGCGATTCGGACACCGTCGTTTCCGACGACTCCTCGTCGACGACGCGCTAGTGGTTTCTACCCAGGTGGCTCACAGCCATTCGTCGGCCCACAGTTCGAGTTCCTCGAAAATCGGACAGAGCGAGCGACCCTTCTCGTTGAGACTGTAGTACGTCGCTATCGGCGCGTCCTCTTCGGTGCGGCGACTGACGAACCCCATCTCGCCGAGGTCGTCCAACACGCGTGAAAGCGTCCGCGAACTCGCCCCCGTCGAGCGCTTGAGTTCGTTGAACCGCTTTTCCCCGTCCTGTAAATCGTGGAGGACGACCAAGCGCCACTGGGACCCGATCTGCTCGACCGATTCGACCACCGGACAGACGTTTTTCTCGACGGATTCGGACATTCGTTGTTCTCGTTCCGTTCCACTCCGCGAGGGTATAAATCGGTTCGTATTCCAACCACGTAACGAAATGATACCTCCTTTTCGACCACCGGACGACAAATCGAACGCAATCAAAAGGTAATTTATTTATCCATCGTCTATGGCAATATTTGGTATGAGACGGGCACTTGCGGTCGTCGAGGCATCCGAATCGGCGAAAGAACTCGTTCGAGAGGCAGGGGAATTGGCAGCAGGCGTCGGGGCGGAACTCGTCTTGCTCCACGTCACGACCAACGAGGAGTACGAGGAAACGCGCACGTCGCTGGAGCGAATTCCAAACCTCGAAAGCTCCTACACCGCCGGGCAGGCACTCGAAGGGTCCCGACAGTTCGCACAGGACATCGGGCGGGAAGTCCTCGACGGCGTCGACGTCGAATACGACGCCGTCGGGCGCGTGGGCGACGAACGCGACCAGATTCTTGACTCGGCAGACGATTTGGACTGTGACCACGTGTTCCTCGCGGGGCGGAAGCGTTCCCCAACCGGGAAAGCCCTGTTCGGCGACCGAACGCAGGCGGTTATCCTCGACTTCGACGGTGCCGTTACGGTCGTCACCGAGTAGGCGTCCTCCTCTCTTCTCGGAATCACAACAGGTAAGGTGGAGCTCCACTGACAGTCGAATGAATGTTCGGACGATTGTTCGGCCAACAACCCGTCTCGTCGGCGATATCGCTGTCCTTGGACGAGTTGTTCAACCTCTGCCGTGTCGAGCGCCGCAGATACGCGATCGTCATCATGGCCGACGTGGAGGACGTCATTCCGATGCGGACGCTCGTGGACGAGGTCGCGTCCCGCGAGTTCGGCCCCGACCGGACCACGAACGAACGGACCACAGTCTACACGACGTTCTATCAGCAACACATCGCCATCTTGGACGACGCCGACGTTCTCTCGGCACCCGACGGACCCAGTGGGACGCTCGTCCCCGAAGAGAACGCGGAACCCCTCTCGGAACTCCTCTCGTTCATCGAGTCGATTTCGGAGTAACTCCGACGTTCCTCTCCCTTTCACCTGGCATCTCGCTACCAGTCGTCGCCCAGCTTTCGTCGCGCGACGAGATACCCGGCGTGCGTTCGCCAGCATCGTCCGCTCTCTACGTGTTCGACTCGGTAGCGCGCTCCGCAACTCCCACACCGTCGGTGTTCCGGTCGTTTGACCGCTTTCGATGCACGAAATCGGCGTGCATCCCACTCGCACGACGAACAAACGAGTCGGAGTCGCGCGTCCGCGAACGACCGACAGTGACGCGGTGCGTCGAGTTCCTCCGCTTTCGCGCCGAACCGCGTGCCGTGTCCGGACTCGCCGAACTGCTGGAACTCCCACGCGTGTATCAACTCGTGTCGAATCGTGCCCGTGAACTCCTCCCACCCGAACGAGCGGTAGGCGTCCCACGTCAACCGAACCGTCACCCGTCCCGTCGTCCGGTCGTACAGACACGCCCCCGCCCGACGAACCGCCCGGTCCGAACACTCCCAGTCGATAGCGTCGGAATCGACGGCTATCGGAACCGTCTCGGCGTAGCGTTCGGCCGCAGAAAGCAGTTCTCCGCGGGATTCCGGTTCCATCGACGGACGGTTCGAATCGGCGCACTATAGGCGTGTCCGTCTTCGTACCGGGTCGCGTTCCGCCGTCTCGCTACACCCGCTCCAACTCCCCCGTCTCGCAGTACGGACAGCGGGCATCGGGACCGGACCGTGTGGCGACTCGACCGCACATCGAACACGACCTGATTCGACGTTCACGACGCTCGTGCTGGGCTTCGAGGCGTTCGATTCTCTCTTCTGCTTCCGCGAGACGCCGATGGAGCGACTCTATTTCGGCGTACAGTCGGCTATACAGCCTTCGTCGTGCGTGCTCTCGCCGGATGTCCGCCGCAGCGAATCGCGGTCGTCGGGGACGCCACCGGTCGTACTTGTCCGTCATCATTTTCTCACGCTATCGAACGCGATTGACGGGTATCAATGGGTCGGTGGCTGAGTGAAGTTGTCAGTACCACCTCGCAATATAACGCAACAGGTGGGCTATCGGAAAATACCATTTAAATGATGAGTATGATGAGGGGGCGTGTTGACGACCAGCAGTTACGGACGCACTGTCAGCGTCCGTCGACCGTGACTGCGTAAATCGCCCGTGGTTATGTTCGATACTCCATCTTTCGGCGGCACCGTGACGCGTTCGTCACTCCATGGCGCCGTCCGGCCGTTCTATTTCGAGTGGCGCGTACAACCGTTTTTGCGCGTCGGGAAGATAGAGTCGCTCCTCGATGAGGTTCCCATCTTTCAGTTTCATCAATGCATCTCGCGTCGTCCGGGCGGGTAAGAGCGCCTCGTTGCGCACCCCCTTCTGTGTCATCGGTGCGTCCTCTTCGAGGACCCGGTAGACGAGTTTTGCACTGGGAGGTAGTTCGATAAGCCGCTCGAATCGTTCGTAAGGGGTACTGTTACTGCCGGAGCGTCCGGCAAAAACGACCACTGGTGTTCGACATACCAATCTCCCCTTGGGTGCCGTCGGTGTTATTTATTTCGGTTCTGATAAACGTAGAGAAGAATCGCCGTACGAGACCATCGTCGAGTTATTCATAGATTCCATAACCACAAGATATAAAGATGCTATCGCGAATCGTTCATTAACGAACCTATCTCGTGAGAAAACGGGGACACCGGGACCAACCATGGTTGTTGACGAACCAACAATTCTCGTCGTCGACGACGAGGAAGACGTTACGGATCTGTATGCGACGTGGTTAGAGAGTTCCTACGACGTCCGACGGGCATACGAGGGCCGTGAAGCGCTGGAACTGCTCGACGGCGAGGTGGATATCGTCCTCCTCGACCGTCGGATGCCCGGCCTCTCCGGTGACGAAGTGCTTTCGGAACTTCGGAGCCGGGAACTCCACTCGCGCGTCGTGATGGTTACGGCCGTCAAACCCGATTTCGACATCATCGACATGGGGTTCGATGACTACCTCGTCAAACCCGTCTCGAAAGACGACCTCTTCACGACCGTTCAGGGGATGCTGACGCGGGTCGAGTACGATGAAAAAATGCAGACGTATTTCTCTCACGTGTCCAAATTGGCCATCCTCGAAATCGAAAAAGACGAAGATAACTTGCTGAATAACGAGAGGTACCAGCGACTCCGGCAAGAGGCCGACCAACTCCGTGAGACCGTCGACGACT
This sequence comes from Haladaptatus sp. HS23, assembly GCF_056892285.1. Classification (NCBI taxonomy): domain Archaea; kingdom Methanobacteriati; phylum Methanobacteriota; class Halobacteria; order Halobacteriales; family Haladaptataceae; genus Haladaptatus; species Haladaptatus sp. HS23. Next base: position 153,157 of record NZ_JBXGLH010000007.1, read on the forward strand.
CCCGCGAGAACTTACAGCATCACGACGATTTCGTCGGAGCGTTTCGGGACCTCGAGTAAGCAACCGCCGATTGACGCCGGTGGCGTTTTTTACACTCGCTACGGCACTTTCAGTATGGACCTTCCAGACGGATGGACGGCGAACACCGCCCGCGTAAACGGGGCCGAATTACAGTATTATCGCACCGGCGGCGGCCCGACGCTGGTTTTGGCACACGGCTTTTACAGCAACGGTCGCTGCTGGGAACGGTTGGCGGCCGACCTCGCCGACGATTTCGAATTGGTTCTCTACGACGCACGCGGCCACGGCGGCTCCGAAGCCACAGAAACGGGCTACGGAATCGAGGACCGAGTCGGTGACCTCGTCGCCCTCATCGAGGAACTGTCGCTCGAAAATCCCGTCCTCGTCGGGCATTCGATGGGCGGTTCGACGGCGGCGTGGACGGCCGCGATGCATCCGACACTTCCCCGTGCCGTCGTCCTCGAAGACCCCGCCGGAATGCACGGTCCGCCCGATACCACCCCGGAGGAACGTGAGCGGATGGTCCGTGAGACGGTCCGCGAGTGGGAAAACTCCTCGATGCGGGAACTCGTCGCCGAACACGACGAGTACGGACCCTCGTTGGCGCGACGCCACGCGGTCGCGTGTACCGAGTGTCGTCCGGAAATCGCGGCCATTCCGCGGGAGGGCTACCCGTCCCTCGAAGCGGCGTTCCCGGACATCGACTGTCCGACGCTCGTTTTGAAGGCCGACGCCGACCCGGAGACGAGGGTGACGGACCTCGACCGTGCCGACGGATTGTCGGACGGACGGCTCGTTCACATCCCCGACGCTGGCCACTGCGTGCTCCGCGACGAGTACGGGGCCGCGTACGCTGAAATTCGGACGTTCCTCCGTCGACTCTCGCTGGAACCGAACTCCGAAAAGTAACGGAAGCTGACCAGTCCATCCGTAATGATAAAGCAGTGGAGTTCACAGACTCTGGACATGGCCGACGAGGAGGAAGCGGAGATAGTAACGGCGCTCGGACTGACGGAAGAGACGACCGAATCACCGGAACGGCGGTTCGAATGTCGATTGCTCGCCGCGATGGTGGACGCGCGGCGTGCCGGTGTGGACTACTGGCGACTCTTCGAACTCGTCGAACGACAGCAGCGGGCGGCGGTTCGCGCGTCGTTTTCCCACGGGGAGTTCGGTGCCGACCATTCGACGGTTGACGAAGCGACGATACAGTATTCACAGGTCGTTCACGCCACAGCGCGGGCACTCGATGCGGGCGCAGCGACGCGGGAGTTGTTGTTCAACCTCGCGAGCGCGTATCAACTGTTCGAAGACGACTGGTCGAAAGAGCGGTAGCTGTCGACGTGGTGATAAAGGAATCCCTCGTGTACCCCTACCCGAGGTGAGCAGAACTTGACGGCCATCCGATAAATGCTTTGTGTTCTCGGGCCGCGTCAGAGCGCGACGGTATATACCGACTCGTCGTACTCTTCGGGACCGATTTCGACGGTCGCCTCGTCGGTTTTCTCGAACCCGAACCCTTGATAGAACTCGGCTCCCATGCCGTTTTGCGAGAGTACCATCGCCCTGATTCGCTTCATGTTGATGTCTCGAAAATCGCTCCGTAACCGCTCGTAAAGCGCGGTTCCGATGCCGTCGCCCCAGCGGTCCGGGTTGACGTACAGACGGAGCAAGTCACCTTCGTCCTCGTGACAGACCGCGTGGCAGAAGCCGAGGAGTTCGTCGTCTCCCGTCGCCACGAGGAACACGGTTCCGGGTTTCTCGACTGCCGCCGATAGGGACTCGTCCGAGTACCAGGACGATACCGTTCCATCGATGGCCTCCTCGTCCACGATGTTTTCGTAGGCTTCCTTCCACGCACGTCGTGCGACGCTCCGGACCGGTTCGAAATCCTCCTCGCTCGCTGGTCGAATCTCCATTGGTATTCCCCCGGCAGTTCGTTTACCGTGACCGGTGGTAACGACGTTGAATCACAAACTCCGTTGCAGAAGGAAAAGTCAGCTTTCCTCGACGTTCGGTCGCGACGCTTCGAACACGAGTTTCGTTCCCGGTTCGACCCCGACCCTGTCCGCGAATCCCTGTCGCATCTCGACCACATACTTCGCCTCGCCGTCGCTTTGATAGCTCCGTAACTCGCTGTCGCTCGCGTTCGGTTGCGTGTCCGCGTGTTCGACGTTGAGGACCGTTCCGTTCTCCGAAACGAACACCATGTCGAGAGGGATGAGCGTGTTCTTCATCCAGAAGGACTGGACCGCCGGGTCATTGAAAACGAACACCATCCCGTGATTTTTCTCCAGCGACTCCCGGTACATCAGTCCCCGTTCGCGTTCTTCGGGGGAGTTCGCGACTTCGAGGTTCACGGTCGTTCGATTCGATCCAGTGACGAACGCCGCCTTGGCGGTTTCCTCGACCTTCGTCGTCGTATGCGTACCTTGGTTTCCACCGTCGCTTCCGAACCCACCCCCGACGCAGCCAGCTAACACGAGCAGACAGACGACCGAGAGGACCGCACTCACACGCATGCCTCTCGAAACGGGCGCGACCGACAAAAGTTCGTGGTGTAGTCCGCCGTGTTCCGCTCCGCTCCTCGGCTCAGTTCTTCGTCTCGTCTTTCTGCACCGTCTCCTCGCCGATGAAGCGGGGGCGCTCTTCGAGTGCGAGGAAGTTGTTCACGTCCTCGCGGGCTTCCTTTGCCTTCCCTTTCTCGGGGTCGTAATCGCGGCTTCCCTCGCTGCCGAGGGCGTCGTGGAGCGCGTCCAAATCTTCGAAGTACAGTTCCGCGATGCCGTCGAACTCGGCGTTCTCGGGGTCCGTCGGGAGGACGGTGTCGTACTTGACGACGCCCTCGATTTCGCGGGCGATGGGCGTGTGGTTGTTCTGCCAGTGGTCCACGAACTCCTCGTGGGTCATTCCCTCCTTGCGAACGAGGAAAGCGGAGTGTTTGTACAGGCCATCCGTCTCACCGCCGACGTCGTCCTTCTGCGTGACGATTTCGCCGATGAAGCGCGGACGCTTTTCCAGTGCGAGGAAGTTGTCCACATCCTCGCGGGCTTCCTTTGCCTTCCCTTTCTCGGGGTCGTAGTCGCGGCTTCCCTCGCTGCCGAGGGCGTCGTGGAGCGCGTCCAAGTCCTCGAAGTACAGTTCGGCGAGGCCGTCGAACTCGGCGGCTTCGGGCGTCACCGGAAGCACGGTGCCGTATTTGACGACGCCCTCGATGTCACGGGCGATTTTCGTGTGGTTGTTCTGCCAATACTCCACGAACTCCTCGTGGCTCATGTCGTCCTTTCGGACCAACAGGGCAACGTGCTTGTACATCTCGTTCGAGGGCACAGTCCGTGCTGTGATAAAAGGCGCGAAGCATGTCGCCTCGGGCGACTTTCGTCCCCGAATTCAACACCATCGTTTCCGGTGTTCGGTCCCTCGCTTCCGGCGATTTTCTCCATCGGACCGCTGACCGCTGACGAGAGGGGTCCCAGTGAGCGACGAACCCGACGCCTTCGGCGTGTTTCTCGCCTTCGAGTAAATATATTTATTCGCTTACATACAGCGAAAACGTTCACTCATGGATACACAATCATTTATTATGTATCCTTTGCTCCTTGTTGGCATGGCTGACAGTAATCCGGGGCAGACGGACGGTTTCAGAACGACTCGGCGTGCCGTTTTGGGCGCTGTCGGGGCGGGAGGACTCGCGGGCGTCGCGGGCTGTCTTGGTGACATCGGTGGCGGCGGCGGTGGGAGCGATACGGTGAAGTACGGGGTTCTCAACCCGATGACCGGGCCGTACGCGGGACTCGCGGAGGAACAGAGAAAGGGCGCGAAACTGGCGGTGAAGACGATAAACGACAGCGACGAATACGACTTCACCATCGACGCGCAGTACGGTGACACGGAGGCTGACCCCGAGACCGGTCAGCAGGCGGCGCGAAAACTGGTCGAACAGCACGAAGCGTCGTTCGTCATGGGTGCGATTTCGAGTTCCGTCGCACTGAGCCTCAACGAGTTTGCGAAGAGCGAAAGCGTACTCTACTCTCCCGGTGCGGCGGCCATCCCCATTACGGGGAAAAACTGCAACAAGTACGTGTTCCGCTGTGAAACGAACACGGCCCAAATCGCGGAGGCGTGTTCCGAGTGGACGCTGAACAACCTCGGGAGCAACGTCTGGTTCCACATCGCTGATTACGCCTACGGGAACTCCGTGCTGAACGAGTGGCGTTCGCGGATGAAGGATTCGAGCGCGAACTTCTCCGAAGCGGGCGTGACGAAGGCGAAGTTGGGGGCGAAGAACTTCGATTCGTTCATCAGCCAGATCAAAAACTCGGACGCCGACGTCGTCGTCGTCGGTTCGACGGGCGGCGACCTCATCGAGTTCCTCAACCAGGCGAACGCACAGGGCCTCACCGACCAGAAGAAGGTGATGACGACGACGGGGTCGTTCCAAGTCATCCGCGGGGCACTCGGCGAGAAGGCCGACGGAGTCTACAGCGGGACCCGGTACGTCCCCAAAATCGACTCGGGCGACAATCGGGAGTTCGTCGAGGCGTACAAGAAGGCCAACGATGGCGAACCCGGCAACTTCGCGCGGGTCGCATACGACTCAATCCGGATGGTCGCAAACGGTATCAAAGAGGCAGGAAGCACCGACCCCGACGACGTCGTCGACACGCTCGGGGGGTTGAAGATGCAGTCCCTGTTCGGGCAAAACGAGTTCCGGAGCTGTGACCATCAAGCGAAAAACCCCGTCTGGGTCGGCCAGAACGTCTTCAAGAGCGGTCCGATGGCCGACGTGAAACTCATCGAGAAGGTGAGCGGCGACGACGCGATACCGTCGTGTGACCAAACCGGCTGCCAGCTCTGATATGGCGGGGGTACTCCTCGAACAACTTCTGAACGGCCTGACCATCGGCGCGGTGTACGTCCTGTTAGCGGCGGGCCTCTCCATCATTTTCGGCGTGATGGACGTCATCAACTTCGCCCACGGCGAGTTCTTCGCGCTCGGCGCGTACCTCGCGGTCGCCATCGTCGCCGTCGGCACCGGCGGCGGCGTGTTCTGGCTCGCGTTGCTCGTCGCGCCGCTGCTCGTCGCACTCATCGCGGCGGTCATCGAGCGGGGGACCATCCGCCCGCTCTACGGGCGAAACCCGCTGTACCACATCCTTCTCACGTTCGGGTTGGTTCTCATCTTCGAGGACGTCATCTCGTTCGTCTGGGGGGACAACCCCAAGCAGTTCGCACAGCCACCGCTCCTCCGCGGTCCCGTCGACCTGCTCGGGTTCAGCTACTCGAAGTACAACTTCTTCGTCATCGCCATCGGCGTCGTGATGGCCGTCGGAACGTGGCTCCTGTTGAACCACACACGGTTCGGCCTCGTCGTTCGTGCGGGCGCACAGGACCGCGAAATGGTCCGCCACCTCGGAATCGACATCGACCGCTACTACACGCTCGTCTTCGCCTTCGGGGCGTTCCTCGCGGCGCTGGCGGGAATCGTCCTCGGCGCGAAACAGAGCGTCAACACGGGGATGGGCAACTCGGTCATCATCCCTGCCTTCGTCATCGTCGTCCTCGGCGGATTGGGCAGTTTCCGCGGTGCAGTCATCGGCGGGTTCGGCGTCGGCCTCATCGAGACGTTCCTCCGCAGTCCGCCGTTCGGACTCGATGCGTTCCTGCCGAACCTCGAAGGCTTGGTCGTCTTCCTGCTGATGATCGGCGTCCTGCTCGTCCGACCACAGGGGTTGTTCGGCAACCCCGAGTGGGAGTCCTCGGACGGAGGCGGCGAACTGCTGACCGGCGGCGGTGGCGGCGTGCTGGACGGCCAAACGCGCTTCCGTCTCGGCGCGCTCGTCGTCGCTCTCCTCGCGCTCGCACCGCTCGGAATCGGCGTCCTCTACACCTCCTACGAGGTGAACTCGCTGCTCCTGACCACGTTGGTCTGGGCGCTGTTCGCGTTGAGCCTCGACTTCGTGATGGGCTACGCCGGACTCGTCTCGCTGGGCCACGTCCTCTTCTTCGGATTGGGAGCCTACAGCACCGTTCTCACCGTCGAACACGGGATGCCGTCCGTCTTCGTCGCCTTGGGCGTCGGGATGGTCGTCGCGGCCATCGTCGCGTGGGCCGTCGGCCACCTCTCCATTCGCGTCTCCGGGGTGTACTTCTCGATGATTACCCTCGGCTTCGCGGAACTGTTCTTCCAACTGGTCCAGAAGGTCGGCTTCACGGGCGGCAGCGACGGCCTGTTCGGATTCGACCCGGTGTACGGACTCGTGAGCGGGCCGGAAGTCGGCGACGTGTCCCTCCTCGGCGACATCGAACTGTACTACTACTTCGTCCTCGCCGCGGTCATCGGGTCGTACCTGCTCGCCAGACGGATGATGAACGCGCCGTTCGGAAGCGTGCTACAGGGCATCCGCGAGAGCGAGGAGCGCGCCTCGTTCATCGGCTACGACGTGACGGCCTACAAGCGTCGCGCGTTCGTCGTCAGCGGCGGATTGGCTGGCCTCGCCGGCGGTCTATCGGCGATTCACACCGGCGGCGTCTCGCCGTCCGTCTTCGCGTGGATAAACTCCGGCGAGGTCATCGTGATGACCATCCTCGGCGGAATGGGAACCCTGTACGGGCCGATGATAGGCGCGGGCGTCTTCTTCGGCCTGCAGGAACTCCTGCAGTCGTTCACAGAACAGTGGCAGGGAATCCTCGGCGTCGTGTTCGTCCTCTTCGTCATCTACGTGCCCGAGGGTCTCGTCTCAGTGCCAGCGATGATTTCTCGCCACACTAACGACGAGACCGGCGGCGGTTCCGAACCGGTCGCGGACCCCGACTCGGAGGTGAGTAACTGATGACGCTCCTCGAAACCGCGGACCTGACCCGGAAGTTCGGGAACCTCGTCGCCACCGACGACGTGAATCTCGCCGTCGAGGCGGGCGAGTTCCGGAGCGTCATCGGCCCGAACGGGGCCGGAAAGACGACGCTGTTCAACCTGATTTCGGGCGCGCTGTTTCCCACCTCGGGAACCATCACGTTCGCGGGCGAGGACGTCTCTCGACTCCCGCCGCACGAACGCGTCCGCCACGGTATCGGGCGGTCGTTCCAGATAACGACCGTTTTCGCTGGCCTCAGCGTCCGGAAGAACGTCCGACTGGCCGCACAGTCCGGGCAGACGTTTTCCCCGCGACAACGGCTATTCCACCCGACGGACGACTTCCCGGCGGTCGAGGAGCGCGTCGAGGAAGTCCTCGCACAAATCGGACTGACCGAGCGAGCGGACGAACGCGCCTCCGCGCTGGCCTACGGCGACCGACGTCGACTGGAAATCGGTCTGGTACTCGCCACGGACCCGCGGGTCGTCCTGTTGGACGAACCGACCGCGGGGATGAGCGTGGAGGAGACGCGGGCGACGATAGAACTCATCGACGACGTCCTCGCGGACCGGACGGTGTTGCTCATCGAACACGACATCGACCTCGTGATGACCGTCTCGGACCGAATCACGGTGCTCAACCGAGGACGCGAACTGGCGACCGGAACGCCGGCGCAGGTGGCGGCCAACGACGAGGTGCAGGCGGCGTACCTCGGAGGTGTTCGGACCTGATGCTGTCCATCGACAACCTGCGCGCGGGATACGGCGAGACGGAGGTACTCTCGGGTATCTCGCTCGACGTTCCGGAGGGCGAAGTCGTCGCCCTCATCGGCCGAAACGGTGTCGGGAAGACGACCACGCTTCGCTCGATTACGGGTGCGTTGACGCCCACGTCGGGCACGATTCTGTTCGACGGCGAGGACATCACCGGCTGCTCTCCCGTCGAATCCGTCAAGCACGGTATCGCGCTCGTACCCGAAGAGCGACGGGTGTTTCCCGGCCTCTCGGTCCGTGAAAACCTCTCCGTCGGCGCGCTCGGCGGGAACGACAGCGCGCGGCGAAAATCAGTCGAAGAGGTCCTTGCCGCGGACGCGTTCGAGAACCTACGGGAACGCGAGGACAGTCGCGGCACCGACCTCTCCGGCGGCGAACAGCAGATGCTCTCCATCGCCCGGGCGCTGGTCTGTGGCGCGGATTTGCTCATGTTGGACGAACCGACGGAGGGTCTCGCACCTCTCATCGTCGAACGCGTGGAGGCGCTCATCCGCGACCTGAACGAGGAGGGAATTACGGTACTCCTCGTGGAGCAGAACGTGGCCGTCGCGCTCTCGCTTGCCGACAGGGTGTATCTCCTCGACCAGGGACGAATCGTCTTCGAAGGGACTCCCGAGGAGTTGCAAGCGAACGAGGAACTGCTGGACAGACATCTCGGAATCAGCGCGTAGGTGATTCCGTATCCCATCCTCCTCCTGAACTCCACCTTATTCCTGAGCCCCCTCGCCAACCCGACGTCCGTTGACGAACAACTCCCGAGGCGGACGCCGATTTTCGTGGTAATCGTCGTGGTACTCCATCAACTGAAAGAGCGCGCCGGTCGGGTTTCGCGGCGAGACGAACGCCTCGGTCCACGTGTCGAACTCGGCCCGGTCGATGACGCGTATCCCGTGTTCACGGAGCGATACGATGACGGAATCGATGTCGGCGACTTCGAGCGTGACGTGGTGTAATCCTGGTCCGTGGCGGTCCAGGAAATCCGTGAGGAACGTGTCGTCGGCTATCGGTTCGATGAGTTCGAGTCGGGAGGCGTCGCCCAACCGATAGTAGGCCCAGCGAAACCGCTCCTCGACGGTTTCGAGCGAAAGTCGCTCGCAACCGAGGGCGAGCAGAATCGGTTCGGCGCTCCCGATGGATTCGACGGCGATGCCGACGTGGTCCACTCGAATGGGCGTGTCGTGTGTGTCCATTGCCCATGACGAAGAAACGGACCCCCTTGAACGTGTAGGCGACAATCCATCACGGACGATTCGGGAAATTACATAACGTCGCTCCGTGTACGGTTTCGCATGGGGTTCTATCAACGCGATTTCATGGAAGGGACGCGCGGAACGATGAGCGTCGATTGGGAGGAACGAATCGACATGCAGCGGATGCGCGAGGAGCGCAAGGAGCGCGTCCTCACCCGAATGCGCGAGGCGGGATTGGGGAGCATGCTCCTCATCAACGACCCGAACGTCCGCTACGTGACGGGCCTCGCCATGACTGGCGGGTCCGGCGCTGACCACTACACCCTGTTGACCGAGGACGGCGACATCGTCCACTGGGACACGGCGGACCACGCGAGCAACCAGAAGTTCAACTGCCCGTGGATTTCGGATATCCGCTATGCCTGCCCCGGACTCGGAAACGTCCCGCGTGCATCCGGGCGCGACTCGGCCCGCAGCTGGCTGAAGGACAAGATGGCGGGACTCGTTTACGAGGCGATGGAGGAGTACGGCGTGGCGAAGGAACCGATGGGCATCGACATCGGCAACGCTCCGCTCATCTCGAAGTTCGAGGACCGCGGCGTGGACGTTCGCACGGAGGAATGCGCGGAAGTCATGGAGAGCGCCCGCAAGGTCAAGACGCGCGACGAAATCGAGTGCCTACGAATGGTCGCCGCGCTCTGTGAGGCCGGCTTCCAGCGCATCACGGAAACCGCCAAACCCGGCATCCGGGAGTCCGAGGTTTGGGGTGAGGCCAGCAGCAAGCTCTGGAGCCTCGGCGCGATGGTGCAGGGCGGCTACGTCACCTCCGGCCCGAACACGTGGCCGAAACACCAAGCCAACACCACGGACCGCATCATCCGCCCCGGCGACATCGTGTACGCCGACTTCTACAACATCGGTTTCATGGGCTATCGCTCCTGTTACTACCGGACCTTCAGCATGGGCGAACCGACACAGGCCCAGCAGGACGCCTACGAAACCGCCCGCGACAACCTCTACGACGTGCTGGAGCGCATCGAACCCGGCGCGACGACGGACGAGATTTGTGAGGGCTTCCCCGACATGGAGGGCGAACACGCCGACTGGTACGACGCCACCGACCACTGGCAGATGACGACCAACCACTGGGCGCACGGCTTGGGTCTTCAGCTGTACGAAGTGCCGCTCATCTGGCGCGGCATCTCGCCGGACCACCCCATCGAAATCGAGGAGGGAATGACCATGGCAGTCGAGACGATGGAACCCGCGGACCGGCAGGGCGTCCGCGTGGAGGAGATGGTCGTCGTCCGCGAGAACGGCGTCGAGATTCTGAGCCAGTGGCCCGTCGAGGAAATCACTCGAATCGACTACTGAGACGACCCGAGTCGAGCGACCGTTTTTCTCCCTATCGTTCCATTCTGTCCCCGGTCAGTCGGCCTTCGAAGATTCCACACTTCCAGCAGCGTGCCCATCCACATAGCCCCGAATCCCACTGACGACCCGCGGCCATTTCACGAGGAGGAATCCACAGAGGATGGCGAGAAAGCCGCCGCCCGTCGTCGAGGTGAGACCCTCCCCGAGGACGAGCCAGCCGAAGACGGCGGCGAAGGGGGGAATGACGTACTCGATGAGTCCCATCTCTATCGGCCCGAGGCGGTGGAGGAGGCGGAAGTAGACGAGGAACCCCAGTGCACCGGGAACGACAGCGAGGTAGAGCACCCACCCGAACGAACTCGTCGTCGGCGCGGCGGCGGCGAACCCCTGCCCCGGAACGACGAGCGCCGCGGCGTCGAGGGCGAGCGCGCCGACCACGAGCATCCACGCCTGGAGAGAAAGACCGGACAGTCCGGCGTCCCGTTCGTCGGTGAAGACGGCCCCGACGACCCACGCGACGGCGGCACCGAGGACGAACCAGACGCCGATATCGCTCAAGAAGCTACCCGCGCTCGGGTTCGCTATGAGGACCACCCCGACGAACCCGAAGAGGACGCCGACGGCTCCCCGTGCCGAGATGGACTCCTCCGGGCGGAACGCCGAGGTGACGACCGGCGTGAGGACCGGGACCAGACCCAGCAGGGTCGATGCGACGGCGCTCGTGACGTACTCCTGCCCGGCGAAGAGGAGCGCGTGGTGGAGGCCGATGTTGAAGGTGCCGCCGACGAGGATGGGCGTCCAGTCCCCCCATCCGCGGGGTCGGAGGGAGCGCCCGGACGCGGCGGCGACGGCGAGGAGGACGAACGCGGCCAAATCGAAGCGGACGGCACCGAGGAATATCGGCGGAAACCCGGCGAGCGCCGCCTTCGTCGCGGGGAACGCGGTCCCCCAGGCGGTGGCGAGCGCGAGATAGAGAACGACGTCGCGACGGTTGGCCATTACCGACATCTCGTCGGTGGCCCTTAGGTGGGTTTCGATGCGAAACGCGAATTCGACGAATCGTTCCTAGTTTTGGTGTGATTCGGTAGAAAACCGAGCTGTTCGAAACCGACCCATCTCCTCGAACCGTCCGCTCCCATCCTCGGTTCGTCATCACGAACCATTACGGTCTCCCGAGCGAAACACGTCCCGCATGAGCACGCCGGATTACCGTGAGCAGGTCGAGGCCGCCTATCCCGAACTCCAGTCCATCGAGAGCGACGAGTTGCGCGAAAAAGTCATCGAGGTGTGGGTGCTGGCCCTCGAACGCGGCGGGTGGAAGGACGTCGAGGACATCCCATACGCGTGGAACATCCACGAGAAGACGAACGTTGAGCACGTTCGCGGCGTGACGCGCATCGCCATGCGCTCGGCGGAGGTACAGCGCGAGTTCCACGGGGCCGACCCTGACGAGGACGCCATCATCGCAGCGTGTCTGTTGCACGACGTCGGGAAGTGCTACGAGTACGTGGACTTCGCCGAAGAAGACCAGTTGCTCGACCCCGACCCGACCTACGCCACCGAGGAGATTCCACACTCCTTGTCGGGGTACGCGCTGGCCCACGAGGTGGGCTGCCCGATTTCGGTCCAGCGCGCGATTCCGCACTTCCTCGGCGAGATTCCGACGCGCACGCTGGAAGCCGAATTAGTCAAGAGCGCGAACTCGGCGAGTTCGAACGCCATCACCCAGTCGGCGATGGGTATCACGCTGCAGGAGTGGGTCGAAAAGTACAGCCAGACGCAGTGACCCGACGAAATCGGTCTCAGAGCCACCCTCGACGGGACGACACGATGTCCACGCCGGGGCTGTAGTAACAGACCGGGTCCCCGTCCGGGTGGGCGAAGTTGTTCGCGCGGAAAATCTCGTTCTTGCCGAACTCGACCGTCGCCGGACGGAGCGACCACACGTCGTGGTCCACGTTCGCGTAGCCGATTTTTCCGTTTTTCCCGCCGACGTAGAACCGATAGCGCTCGGTGAGGAACGCGGCCAGCGAGTCCGGGTCGGCGTCGAGTCGCCCGCCGGTCGGTTCGTAGCGCGCGTCGAACCGCAGCGGTTGGTCGCCCGGATGAACGCGCCGACTCCGGAAGCGAACTCCCCCGTCCTGCTCCGCCATGCCGATGTTCGCGTTGTAGTACGGTAAGCCGAAGGCGAGACGCGCGCCGAGAACGGACAGCGGGCCGTCCGCTTCGAGGCTGTAGAAGAACACCGCGGGTCGGTCCTCTCCCGGCACCGTGACGTAGGTTCTGAGGTTGAGTTCGGGGAGGGACACGCCGACAGCGGCGGGGAGTCCCCGTGGACGCACCGCGACGTTCGTGAATGGAACGACGCTGAGCCACGCGTTCCCGTCGTACGTATCGACCTGAAGCCCCTCGGGAAGTCCCCTCTCCACGATTTCCGGTTCGACCGGCCAATTGGCGAACAGCAGTCGTCGCCATCCCATCTCGATACCGAGCATTAGGAAGTGATCGGAAGCAGTCGCCAAAAGCAGTTCCGTCGTCCAATTCCTCCCTTCAGACCGTCGCTCAGTTGTCCCCTCAGACCGTCTCCAACCCGTTCTCTTCCCGGAGAACGTTGATGTACGAGCGGAAGCCACTCTCCAAGTCGTAGCGCGGTTCGTAGCCCAAATCCTCCTGGATCGCGGTCATGTCGAGCTTCTGGGTCCACGGGAGTTCGCCCTCGTCGGAGACTTCGAGGTCGGCGTCGGGCATGATTTTCTTGACCGTCTCGGCGGCCTCCCGAATCGTCGCCACGGTGCCCCGCACGTTGTAGACGCGCTGGTCGAGTTCCTCGTCCGGCGTGAACGCCGCCAAACGGAACGCCTGTGCGATGTCCTCGACGTGCTGCCAGTCGATGACCTGGTCGCCGTACTCGACGCTGAACGGTTCGCCAAGCGCGGGCTTTTCGATGATGTTCGCGAGGAACGCGGAGCCACCGGTTTCGCGGTACGGACCGTAGGCCACGGTCGGTCGGAGTGCGACGTGCGACAGGTCGTAGTCCTCGAAGTACACCTTCGCCTGATGTTCGTTGAACTCCTTGCTCGCGCCGTAGAGCGTGTCGGGGTACACGAGGTCGTCCTCGGTCACCCAACCGTCGTCGTAGTTCGCGGGCGGGGCGAACACGGCGGCGCTGGACGCCCACGCCACGCGTTCCACTTGGTCGGAGAACGTGCGTGCCGCCTCGAAGATGGTGTTCGTGCCGCGAACGTTCACGTCGATGGCGAGGCGCGGGTTCTCGCGCGCCGTCGTCGTGAGGAGGGCGGCGAGGTGGACGATTCGCGTGGTTCCCGTCTCGCGAATCGCGCGGTACACGTCCGTCGAGTCGGTGATGTCGCCCCGTCGAATTTCGACGTCGTCCGCGATGCCGAGTTTCTCCAAAATACGCGTGTCCGTCGAAAGGTCGTATGCGACCACGTCGTGACCGTGGTCGAGCAGTTCCTTCGCCGTGTACGACCCGATGAAGCCTGTCCCGCCGGTGACGAGCACCGTCTCGCTTTGCGCCATGATTCGGCATCTCGTGGCGACAGGAAAAGGCTTTCTTCCTGTTTTTTCGTGACCGGGTTCGAACCGGGTTATTCGTGTAGCCCGCCCGTCTCGGCGTAGAACGACGATTCTAGCTGTTCGACCATGTCCTCCTCGCGGTCGATACGCGCGTCGATGACGAACGGTAGGTCGCTCTCCTTTCCCGCTCGAAGCGCGTCGGCGAGTTCGTCCGGCGTCGTCACTCTCGTTCCGTCCGCGCCGAAGCCCTCGGCGACTTTGACGAAATCCGTGTCGTGGAACTCGACGCCCGCGATGTCACCGTCCTCCTCCTGCATCTGGCGAACCATGCCGAGGCTGGTGTCGTTCAACACGACAAACGTCGGGGCGACGCCGTTCTCGACGGCGATTTCGACGCTGGTCATGGTCATCGTAAAGCCGCCGTCCCCCGCGACGCCGATGACGTCCTTGTCGGTGGTGATGGCGGCGCTGACGGCGGCGGGTGCGGACCACCCCATCCCGCCGACGCCGCCCGACCCGAAGTAGGTTCGGACGGCGGGCGTCTGGAGGTAGTTCAGCAACCAGAAGCGGTTGTTGCCCGAGTCGGCCGTGACGATGGTCTCCTCGTCCACCATCGCCTCGATTTCCTTGACCGCGCGTTGGGGTTTGATGGGCGAGGCGTCGCTCTCGTATTTCTCGGTGAAGAACGATTCTCTGGCAGTCTCGGCCCGCTCGTGTGCCCAGTCGTTGTCGGCGCTTCCGGCGTCCGAAAGCGCCCGAAGGCTTTCTTTCGCATCGCCAATGAGTCCCACGTCGGCGGGATACACCCACCCCGCGTTGCGGGTATCGATGTCGGCGTGGATGATGGTCTGTTCGTCCGGGCGGATGAACGAGGGAGCCTGCCAGTTGGTGTCCATGGGGTTCATCCGGCATCCGACGACGAGCAGGGTGTCGGCCTCGCTGACGACCCGATTCGCGCCTTCGTGGCCGAACGATCCGATGACGCCCGCCGCGAGGTCGTGCGTCTCGGGAATCGTCGATTTGCCGAGGTAGGACGTCGTAACGACGGCGTCGTACGCCTCCGCGACCTCCCGAAGTTCGTCGTAGGCCCCTGCCGAGTGAACGCCGTTTCCGGCGACGATGACGGGTCGTTCCGCGGATTCGAGCGCATCGACCGCCGCGGTTACGTCCCGGTCGGTCGGCTTGGAGTCCCAATTTCGAACCTGCTCCTCGCTGTCCCAGACGGGCGGCATCGGATTTTCGGGGACTGTCCCCGTTATCGCGCTCCCGTCGAGGATGACGGCGGTCGGCCCCGACCGGCCCGCCGTCGAGTGTTTGAACGCTAGTTGGACGCTTCGTACGGTTTCTGTCGGCGTGCGCGGGAACCAGTGTTCCTTGGTCACGCCGTCCAAAATCTTCGGGAGCGAGAGGCCGCCGTAGTCGCCGCGCGACTGCTGATACGGGGCGAGCGTCGAGTAGTCGCCGCGCTCGCTCGCCTCCGTCAGGACGACCATCGGCGAGGAGGCGAGTCGCGCTTCCATCTGGCCGATGACGCCGAGGCTTCCTATCCACGGTCCTTGCCCGGTCAGCACCGCGGGTTTGCCGTGGAGACGGCCGTACATTTCGGCCATCACGCTTCCCTCGCGTTCGTCGCGCGGGCGAACCACGTCCACGCTCGATTCCGGAAGGTCGTCGAGCAGTTCGATGACGCGCCCGCCCGGATAGCCGAACACGTACTCCACGCCCAGCGATTCGAGGACCGAAACTAACGCTTCGCTCGTCGTCTCCCCCTCGCTGCCGTCAACGCCTGTCATGTCACTGAAAGCCACCCGCTCCCGTCCCTTGGTTCTGTCGATTATCACGGTCGAAGATGCAATACATCGTTTCCGGTGCGAGTTCGAAATTTCGCACCGGGACGCCGGATGGGACTACGTTCGCTCTTCGTCCGGATACATCGTACACTCGATGAGCGTCTTCACTCCCCGACGGAAGCGTTCCGACGCCGCGGTTTCGGAGATGTCGAACCGGTCGCTCAGTTCAGCGAGCGAGTTCTCCCGCGGAATCTCCAGATACCCACAGTCGACGGCCGTTATCAGGGTCTCCCGCTGGGGGTCGGTCAGTCCGAACTGCGGAGTGTCCAGACTCCCTCGTTCTTCGTAGAATCGGTGTAGCACGACCCCGATTTCGTGGTCCCGACAGTGCTCACAGAAGCGACTAAATCCCTCCTTGGTGGGAAACGCCACGCGAAACTCCCACCCGCGATGCGTCGCGGTGACGTGTTGAAGGACGCTCGCCTCGTCGAGTAGAACCGGGTAGATGCTCGCTCGTTGTCCCTCGTCCTTTAATTCGACGCGGTACAGCCGTTGGTCGCTGATTTCGATGGCGAGTTCCGAGGCCGCGACGGTCGGGTCCGCTTCGAAGCCGTCCTCGAAAGCGTCGAAATCGCCGTTCTCCGCCCAGAAGAGTATCTGATGGCGACCTTCTTCCGTCCGATCCGACCGTTCCCACGTGATCTTCATTTCGGGGACGACGCGCAACGCTTCACGGAGGATCGGGTAATCGAGCCGAAATTCCACGATTATCATGTCGACCACTCCCGATTCCGATGACGGAATCGATGTCTCTTGCTAGCTGCTAGCAATTCGCAATACAGGGTTAAAAAGACTATGAATATTTGTGCGCATTCGTTATCCTACTACACCGAAAAGTGAACGGTGAACGTGAACACGGATTCGAAAACGATAGACGAGATGTTCGACCTCTTCAGCAGCGACCGGCGACGGCACCTGTGGCGCTATATCACCGATGCTGACGGCGAGGTATTCTCGTTCGAGGAACTCGTAGACCACCTCACGATACTCGAGACGAATGCGGGCGCGAGAGGAGATACCTGTCGAACTTCTATCAGAGTCGGTCTTCACCACGTCGACCTGCCGAAACTGGGTGATTTCGGCCTCATCGAATACGACGCGAGAAGCGGAACGGTTCGGTGTGACGACTCCGAGATGAGGCATTTCAGTGAGGACCTGATTCGAATCGGTCGATAGTCGAGTCTCTATTTTCGTGGGCGATGCCCGGAAAGCGACCCGACGCCCGGTTCGATTCGGGCGACGGTTTATGCACGAGAGCGGCTAAAATATCCCAGTGAAGCGAAACGACCGAACCATCCTCGGACTCACCATGCTCGCCCACGGGATGGTCCACACCTACGAACTCTCCCTCCCCATCCTCATCCCGGTTTGGCTCGCGGAGTTCGGCGCGTCGAAAGCCACCCTCGGCGTCATCCTTTCGCTCGGTTACGCGCTGTTCGGTGTCGGTGCGTTACCCGGCGGCGTCCTTTCGGACAGCTACGGCTCCCGACGACTCATCGTCGCGTGTCTGCTCGGGATGGGCGGGTCGTTTCTCCTCCTCTCCTTTGCTCCTTCTCTTCCCGTCATCACGCTCGCGCTCCTGCTCTGGGGAACGGCGGCAAGCGTCTACCATCCCTCCGGCCTCTCCCTGCTCAGCACCGGCATCGACCCCGAGGAACAGGGGAGCGCGTTCGCCTACCACGGTATCGCCGGAAACGTCGGCATCGCGTTCGGCCCGTTGGCGACGACGCTCCTTCTGCTCGTCTTCGGATGGCGTCTCGTCGTCGCCATCCTCGCGGTCCCCGCGCTCCTCGCCGCCGTGGTCGCCGTTCGAACCTCCATCGACGAGACGGCCGCGGTAGAGGAGGAACTCGCGGAACAGGGTGAAGGCGAGGAACGTGTCGCTCGCACCGACGGGGGCCTCGCCTCTATCACGAAACTCCTCGCTGCCTCCCGGTCGCTCTTCTCCGGGTGGTTCGTCGCCGTCTTCTTCGTCGTCATGCTCTCCGGACTGTACTACCGCGGCGTGTTGACCTTCCTCCCCGACCTGCTCTCCGGACTTCCGCTCTTTGCACCCGTCGACGTCGCCGGAAAATCGCTCGAACCGGCCCGCTACCTCTACGCCGGACTCCTCACCGTCGGCATGGTCGGCCAGTTCGCGGGCGGCAAACTCACCGACCGGGTGGAGAACACGGCCGCAATCGCCGTGGCGTTCGCCACGCTCGCCGCCATCGCTCTCGTGTTCGTTCCCGCCGCGAACGCCGGACTCGCTCCCGTACTCGTCGTCAGCTTCCTCCTCGGGTTCTGGCTGTTCGCGGTGCAACCGCTGTATCAGGCCACCGTTGCCGAGTTCACGCCCCCCGACGCTCGCGGGCTTTCCTACGGCTACACCTACCTCGGCGTGTTCGGAGTCGGGGCGCTCGGCGCGGCCATCGCTGGCTACGTCCTCCAGTACTACTCACCGACGACGCTGTTTTTCGTCCTCGCAGGATTCGCGGGTGGCGCGTCGCTCCTCGGCGTCCTCCTTACGCTTCGTGGCCCCTCCTCAGAACGTGCTTGAGTTCACGTGTTTGCCGACTTCCTCCATCACCTTCCGCTCCGCGCGAGCGAGGTGTTCCCACGCCGTCGTGGACGCGATGCCGACCGTATCCGCGATGTCCTCGATGCTGGTTTCCTTTTTCGGGCGGTAGTAGCCGAGGTCGATGGCCGTCCCGAGCACTTCGCGCTGCCGTCCCGTGAGTTCGTGGACGACGCGCGAGAACTCCAACTGCTCCTGTTCGGCGACCGTCCCGAGTTCGACGTTTCGAACGAGGTCGGTTTCGTTCCCTGCGCGTTCGAGCGACACGACGATGTCGTTCAGGTCGTCGTCGTCGGACAGGTACAACGTCCACCGCTCCCACCCCGCATTTATGGTCGCTCCGGTACGGTAGTGAACGCCGAGGTCCGTCAACCGCTGGGCGATGCTATCCCATTGGTAGCTGTCGATAGTGACGGCGACGAGGACGCGTGAGACGTCGAGCGGCGTCAATACGTCTATGTCCAGTACCGGTGAGGCGGCTTCGAACTCGCTGAGAAATCCCGCAATCGACGCTTTCGGGCCGGTTATCTCGATGATGCGCTTCCGTTCCGCGGCGCTTCCGGTCATCGAGGAGACGGAGCGAATCGTTATCGCCGGGTAGTCGGCGCTGATATCGCTCTCCGGCTCGTCGTGATGACGTATCCGAAGCGTCACTTCTCGCATACGTGTAATCGAGGAAACCGAACGTGTTTAACCTTTGTATCCAATCTAGTTACTCTTCTGAATCAAACATGGGATGATTCTATCATTTTCTTCGTCGATTTTTGCCCAACCGAATCTATCCGGGTATACAACGAAGTGGTTTGTTTCTCTGTACCATACTAACATGGGAAACAGTGACAAAATCTCGGACGAGGCCCTCAGCGGGCCGGTTATCGACCGTCGGACGACCGTGAAACTCCTCGGTGCGGCAGGCATCACCGGCTTGGCTGGCTGTACCGGCGGTGGCGACGACAACGGTGACGGTGGCAGTGGCGGAAGCGGCGGCAGTGGCGGAAGCGGGGACGATGGCGGCGACGAAACGACGGAAGTCCCGTCGAACGACCAGCGCGGCGGTCGGTTGACGGCCGGATGGTTCACCGGCAGCATCGACGTGCTCGACCCGCCGTACATCAGCGTCGGACAGTACTTCCAAGTGGCCGCGAACGTGTTCAACGGCCTCGTCACGCTGAAAAAGGACCTGACCATCCGCGGCGACCTCGCCAAGGACTGGGAAGTCAGCAACGACGGCAAAAAGATCACGTTCGACCTGCGTACGGGCGTGAAGTTCCACAACGGTTCGGACTTCACCGCCGCCGACGTGAAATACACCATCAACCGGACGATTTCGGAGGAGGCCCCCGCCGCCTCGAAACTCGGGTCGCTCAAGCCGGTTGACGACGGCGGCGTCGTGGTCAAGGACGACCACACGGTCGAACTCAACTTCGAGGAACCGATGGCACCCGCCCTCGTCTACCTCACGCGTGGTCCGGGACGCGCGGCGACCATCGTCAACGAGGAGGCCATCGAAAAGATGGGCGCGGACCAGTACAAGGTGACGCCGGTCGGGACGGGTCCGTTCGAGGTCTCGAAACACGAAATCGGCTCCGGTATCACGCTCGACGCCTTCGAGGACTACTTCGAAACCGACAGCGACGGAAACGCGCTCCCGTACTTGGACGGCATCGACATCAAGCCGATACCCGAACCCGCAACGCTCGTGAACGCGCTCCGGAGCGGCGACATCGACTTCGCGAACCTCGTGCCGCTTCAGAACGTGAAGAAGGTCGAGTCGGCGAGCGACGTGACGAAACTGGAAGCGCCGGGAATAAACTGGTATGGGTTCGCGATGAACGAGCGCCGAAAGCCGTTCGATTCGAAGAAAGCCCGCATGGGTATCGCGAAATCCATCGACAATCAGGCCTACGTGGACGCGGCCTACTTCGGCAACGCGCTTCCCGACACGGGTCCCATCAACAAGGCGACGAACTGGGTCTGGCGGGACGACAAACCGACCGACCAGCAGTACGACCCCGAGACGGGCAAACAACTCATCGAGGAGGCGGGTGCTGACGGGGCGTCCTTCTCCATCCTGACGACCGAAAGCAGCCTCCGCGGCGCGAAGGCGATGCGCCAGCAGCTGAACAAGGCCGGGTTCGACGTGAGCATCGAGCAGGTGACGAGTTCGTCCTACTGGGAGCGCTACGAGAAGGGTAACTACGACACGACCATCAGCGGGAGCGTCGGCGACCCCGACCCGGAGCAGTCGCTCTGGAACTTCTACCGCAAGCCCGACGACGGGGGTGCGTGGAACTGGGTGAACTTCGAGGACGACAAGGCACACGACCTGCTGGCCGAACAGCGGAAAGCGCTCGACCGGAACGAGCGCAAGAAGCTCCTGCAGGAACTCGAAGACCACCTCATCAAGCAGGTCCCGCACGCCTACCTGATGCACCAGAACGACATCGCGGCGAAACGCTCGAACCTGAAGGGGTTCGTCCACATCCCCTTCATGCGTAACTTCCACACGGCGTGGGTCGAGGAATAGATGCGCCGGTACGTCGTCAAACGGGTCGCACACGCCGCGTTCATCATGTGGTTGGTGGCGACCACGGTGTTCTTCGGCCTGCGGCTGATTCCGGGCGGTCCGGTTCGGACCATGCTCGGACAGGAAGCGACGCCCAAAGCGGTCGCGGCACTTCGAGCGAAACTCGGCTTGAATCAGCCGCTGTACGTCCAGTACTTCGACTGGTTGAAGGAGATGGTCACCCTGCATTTCGGCCAGAGTCTGAGCACGGGCCAGCCGGTTTCGACGTTGGTTTCGCAAGCAGCACCGAAGACGCTCTCCATCGCGATTCTCGCCATCGTCATCGGTCTCGGCGTCGCCGTACCGACGGGCATCCTCAGCGCGACGCGCAAGGGTGAACCGATGGATTACCTCGCGACGGTGACGGCGTTCCTCGGCGTTTCCATGCCCGCCTTCTTCGTCGGCATCCTCCTCGCGCTGGTGTTCGGCGTCTGGCTGAACCTACTTCCGGTCTTCGGTTACACGCCGCCCAGCAAGGGCATCCGTCCGTGGTTGGAGAGCGTTCTCCTCCCCGGCATCGCCGTCGGCCTGCCGTACGCCGCCGTCGTCATGCGGATGATGCGGTCGTCGTTACTGGAAGTGCTGAACGAACCGTACATGCGAACCGCCCGCGCGAAGGGCGTCAACGGACGCGTGATGTTGTTCAAACACGCGCTCCAGAACGCGCTCATCCCAGTCATCACCGTCGCGGGGATTCAACTCGCGTTGGTCCTCGTCGGCAGCGTCACGGTCGAACTCGTCTTCGGCATTCAGGGACTCGGCAGACTCCTCGTCGATTCGATGCTCGACCGTAACTATCCGGTGACGCAGGCGGTCATCCTCATCGTCGCCGCGGTGATGGTGTTCACGAATCTCGCGGTTGACCTCGTATACACCGTCATCGACCCGCGTATCGGCTACGGAGGGAACCAATGACGGAACACTCCGATTCTGGAGTCGGCCACAACGCGGCCAACGAACCCAACGCTCCCGCGGATTCCGGTCCAATCGACGTTCCGCCGGAATATCGAGAGGAGGAACACTACGAGGAACACAAATCGACGCGCCAGCGCCTCGTCGAGGGCATACTGGCCGACAAGATGGCGCTGTTCGGTGCCGTGGTCGTCGTCCTGTTCGTTCTCGTCGCAGTCTTCGCGCCGGTCGTCGCGCCGCACGACCCCGAGGCCACGTTCGGCTTCATGAAAGCGCCGAACTCCCATTCGGTCGGCAACTACGACGACGCGCCCGGAACCGAGTCCGTGTGGCACCCGCTCGGGACGGACTCGTTCGGCCACGACATCCTCTCGCGCATCATCTACGGTGCGCGGGTGTCGCTGCTCGTGGCCCTCTCGACGGTCGCCGTCGCGTTCACGCTCGGAACGTCCATCGGCCTTCTCGCCGGATTTTACGGCGGCTGGGTCGATAGCGTGCTGATGCGCTACATCGACTTCCAATGGGCGTTTCCCGAACTCATCCTCGGAGTCGGCATCATCGCCATCTCCGGCGGGTTGGGCATCACGAACGTCGTCATCGCCATCGGTATCGCGTACATCGACGACTTCGCTCGCCTCGTTCGGGGCGAGGTGCTGTCGCTCCGCGAGGAGGAGTACGTCATGGCTGCCCGCGCCGTCGGCATGACCGACAGGCGCATCATGACACGGGAAATCCTGCCCAACGCCGTCGCGCCGCTCATCGTGCAGTCGACGCTGATGATTCCGCTCGCCATTCTCGCCGAAGCGGGCCTCTCGTTCCTCGGTCTCGGCGTCAAACCGACGACGCCGACGTGGGGACTGTTGCTCTCGGACGGGCGGCAGTTCATCGGTGAAGCGTGGTGGATCAGCGTCGTGCCCGGCCTCGCCATCATGATGACCGTCCTCGCGTTCAACATGCTCGGCGACGGTCTCCGTGACATCTTCGACGTGAGCGACGGGGAGGTCGAGAGCCGATGACCGTCCTCGAAGTCGACGGGCTTCACACCCGCTTCCCGACCCCGCGAGGGACGGTGGACGCGGTGAACGAGGTGGACCTTCGCATCGAATCCGGGGAAATCCTCGGCCTCGTCGGTGAAAGCGGGTCGGGAAAGAGCGTCCTCGCATCGAGCATCATGGGTATCGTCGAGGAACCCGGCGAAATAGCGGCGGGCGACATCCGACTCCACGGCGAGTCGTTGCTCGACCTGCCGGAGTCGGAACGTCGCAAGATTCGCGGCGGGACGATTTCCATGGTGTTTCAGGACCCCATGAACAGCCTCAACCCGACGCTCACCGTCGGCGAACAGGTCGCCGAGATGGTCCGACTCCACCAACCCGTCGGCGAATCGGTCAGCCTTCCGGCGGAAATCAAGCGCAAACTCGTCGGGTCCTCGAAGAACGGCCCGGCGTGGCGAAAGGCCATCGAGATGCTCGAAAGCGTCGAGATTCCCGAACCGGAGACACGGGCGAACGACTATCCGCACGAGTTCTCCGGCGGCATGCGCCAGCGAGCGATGATAGCCATGGCGTTGGCCGCCGAACCGGACCTGCTCATCGCGGACGAACCGACGACGGCGCTTGACGTGACGATTCAGGCCCAGATTCTCGACGAACTCCGGGAGTTGAAGGACGCCTTCGACACGTCGATTCTGCTCATCACGCACGACCTCGCGGTCGTGTCCGAGGTGTGCGACCGCGTGAACGTGATGTACGCCGGGGAAATCGTCGAGCGGGCAGACGCGGACGAACTGTTCCGTAACCCACAACACCCCTACACGCAGGGACTCATCGCCAGTACGCCGCGTCTCGACGCGCCGACGGATAGCCTCGAACCGATAGACGGGAACGTCCCCGACCTCATCGACATCCCCTTCGCGTGCCACTTCGCGCCGCGTTGTCCCGAGGCCACGCGGGAGTGTTACGAAATCGAACCGGACTTCAGACCGGTCGGCGCGGACGAGCAGTTCGACTCGAACGGCCACGTCGCGGCGTGTCTGCGTCGCGGCCCGATGGAGGAGCGACTATGAGTATGCAGATGACGAGCACCGACGAAACGTCCGCCGCCGAACCGTTGCTCGCCGTTCGCGGCCTGAAAAAGCACTTCGACCAGTCGGGGGGCGTCCTCGACAGACTCGTCGGCGAGACGGCCAGCGTTCGCGCCGTCGATGGCGTCGATTTGACGGTTCGAAAGGGCGAGACGCTCGCAATCGTGGGCGAGTCCGGTTGTGGCAAATCGACGCTCGGGCGGACGATTCTCAACCTCCACGACGCGACCGACGGGACCGTTGAGTACCGCGGCACGGACCTCGCCGACCTCTCACAGCAGGAGATGCGGCCGTACCGGCGCGACCTACAGATGATATTTCAGGACCCCTTGGCGTCGCTGAACCCGCGCCAGACGGTCGGCGAAATCATCACCACGCCGATGGAGGTCCACGGTATCGGCGATAGCGACGAGGACAGGCTGGAGCGGACGAAGGACCTCCTCCGGCGCGTCGGGCTGAAGGCCGGACACATCGAGCGCTATCCGAACCAGTTCTCGGGCGGGCAACAACAGCGCGTCGGCATCGCTCGCGCGCTCGCGCTCGAACCCGAGTTGATAATCGCGGACGAACCCGTCTCGGCGTTGGACGTGTCCGTGCAGGCCCAAATCCTCAATCTGTTGGAGGAGCTTCAGGACGACCTCGGCCTGTCGCTCGTCTTCATCGCGCACAACCTCTCGGTCGTGCGCCACGTCGCGGATCGGGTCGCCGTGATGTACCTCGGTCGAATCGTGGAAACTGCACCCGTTTCGGCACTCTACGAGAACCCGCAACACCCCTACACGAAATCGCTCCTGTCGGCGGTACCCCGCATCGACCCGGCGGACCGCGACGAGCGAATCATCCTCGAAGGGTCGGTTCCGTCGCCGCTGGACCCGCCGTCCGGCTGTCGGTTCCACACGCGCTGCCCGATGGTGATTCCACCCGAGGGGTGGTCCGGCAGCGACGAGGAGTTCCGCGCGGCCTTCGCGTTCAGAAACCGCGTGTTGTCGGGCGAACTCGACCCCGACGCCGCACGGACGCGCCTCGAAGCGGAAGGACGCGGGACGGACGATTCGAGTGTGGCGTCGTATCTCGTGGCGCAGTTGCTTCCGGGCGACCCAGAAGCCCTGCCGTCGGATGCGACCGAGGCCGTTCGTTCGGCGGCGGACGCGCTCGCAAACGGCGACCACGAACGCGCGAACGAAATCGTCGAGAACGCGTTTCCGTCGCCGTGCGAGCGCGAAACGCCGCAAGCGACGGACGCGGGTGACGGCCACGCCGCGGCGTGTCATCGCGTGATTCCGCGGGATTCCTGACGAAATCGTGGAGTCACACCGTCGTCCCCGACCGGACTCATCTGTCATCCATCCGTCCGGTCTCACGGTCGTCGTGCCGGACCGGGGACGGCGACGATTCAGCGAACGTACTCTGCGGTGTCCCGCTACTGACTCTGTCTGATGAGGGAGAGGAGTTCCCTCGCGTCCTCGAGCTTTTTCAGTCGCATCTCCTCCTCGATGTTCGGGGTGTCCAATCCCTCCAGTGCGGTGAGGGCGCGGTCGATGCCGTGGATGCTCCGAACGAGTCGCTCTCCCTCTTCCTCCGTTATCTCTTCGCGTTCGATTCGCTGTTTTCTGGCGAGACGCTCGCGCTTGAGTTTCGTCTTCATCTCCTCGATGGCGTCGCGTTCGCTCTTGGGAATCGATTCGAGGCGCTTGCACTCGAAGACGAACTCCTGTACGTCTATCGTCGTGCCTCGTATCGTGAGTTCGTCGACCATCCGTTTCCCGACGGTCGCCGAGGGGCGCTGAATCCGGTCGAGGAGTCGTCGTCGTTGTCGTTCGTTCATGGCTTGGGTGGTTCGGCCTCATCTGTCAGTTCGACTGACGGAGAAATATTCGTTCGGAGCAACGAACTCCTCTAGATTAACTGACACTAACGTTTTCATTCCGAGGGCCGAACCTGCGAACGATGACCGACGGCGAATCGAACTCGACCGCGGCTCTCGACTCGGTGAGCAACTCGACCCGGGTCAAAATCCTGCGAGCGCTGGCGGACGCATACGGCGATTCGCTGACCGACCCGTGGCTCGCGTACAGCGAGCTTCAGGAGGCGGTCGGTATTCGTGACAACGGAAACTTCAACTACCACCTCGACCAGCTCGGCGGCCTCGTCGTGAAGAGTTCGCCGGGGTACAGACTCTCGCGTATCGGGATGTCGGTCGTCTCGGCCATCTCCTCCGGCGTCTTTGACACCGAACGGACGTGGGGTCCGGTGGACGCACCCGGTCACTGTCGCCACTGTGATGACCCATGGCAACTCCGCTACGAGGACGGTATCCTCTGGCTCACCTGCGGAACCGACGAGCATTCCGTCCCGCTTTCGATACCGCCGAGTCTTCTCGAATCACACCCGGAGGGAGACGAGGAGGAAATCGTCGAACGAATCGCGTTTCTCGAAAACAGATGGGGGTCGCTCACTCGCCGTGGAATCTGTTCGGAGTGCCAGGGGTACGTCGAGGGGGAAATCGAGACCATACCCGACGACCCTGACCACTACCATTACCACGGCCTTTGTCGTCGATGCGGATTCCACCACGGGATTCCGGTCGGGATGTTCCTCGCCAGCCATCCCGCCGTGACGAGTTTCTACTACGACCGCGGCGTCGATGTCCTGACCGCTCCGTTCTGGACGTTGGAGTTTTGCACGCCCGGCCACGAGACGGTGCTATCCACGGACCCGTTCCGGCTGAAAGTGGACGTGAATCTGGACGGTGAAACCCTCTCGCTCACGCTGAACCGGGACGGCACTGTCGTCTCGACTGCGATAGCAGGGACGTCCGCCGAAAACCCGTGAAACCGTTAGCGCGGCGTCAGGACTCTCCAAACCGACTGCTGGCGGCCCCTACTCGTCGTCGGTGGTCGCGTCCTCGTTGCTAACGTCGGTCGTTTCCGACTCGTCAGCCAATGGAACTACCGTTCCACCACACTCCGGGCAGGCGTCGTGGTTCGTGTAGAGGGACGTTCCGCACTCCGTACACTCGTAACTCGCCTCCTTGGCCGCGACCGCCTCGGAAGTCTGCTTGAACTCCTCGACTTTCCGGCCGATATTTTTGAACAATCCCATCGTTACTCGGACAGAGGTGCATCGGACGGTTAAGTCTTGGTGAGCCGAGAGCTATGCGATACTCGTTCGAACGACGAACCGAATCGCCGCCGCCGATTCAGTCGAAAATCCGTTCCTTCGAGGACTCGCTGAAGCCGTCGCTCGCCTCCCTCGCCGTCTCGTAGACGCGCCGGAGTTCGACGATGGGTTTCTCGTGGGCGTCGACGCGCAAGTCGTGGAAGGCGGTCGTTCGCGGCGCCTTGACCATCACCGCCGCCGAGGTGTGCCCGCGTTTGTCACCGCCCGCGTCCTTTCCTGCCGCGAGGGCGTCGATGAGCCGGGACACGAGGCCCTCCTCGTCGTCACCCGCCGCGAACGTTTCGGCCAATGCGTCCAGCGTTTCCTCGCCGACGAGCATGTTCCCGGCCACGGTGAGGTCGTTTTCCTCGTGGACCTGATGTCCGAACCAGCCGTCACAGCCGTCCCCGGAGTGAGCGAAGGCGTTTCCACGCGCGTCGAGTCCGTGTACCTGCCGGAGGTGGCTGTGGTCGTCCTGTTCGAGCAGTCCCGACAGCGCGTCGTCCACGCCGAGGTCAGGGAGGAGCGCGACGCCCCGACGCCCGAGACGGACGTTGACGAAACTCTGCGTGCTGATAACCCCGTCGTGAGTGACACACGGCGCGAGCGCGCCGACGGCAGGTGCATCCGTGGCGACGGCGACGCCGAAACTGGTTCCCTCCGCTCGTTCCTCTCTGACACAGATGGAGAACGTCATTGGTATGTCATTCGTTCACATACGCATAAGACGCACCCCGGACCTATTTGGTATGTATTTTAGGCCCGCTTCTGAGTATGACATGGTATGACGCAACCCGATTTGGACAGGTTTACCTCGCGACGTTCGACCGTTTACGCGCCGAACGGCGTCGTCGCCACCAGTCAACCGCTCGCCTCGCAGGCGGGCGTCTCGATTCTGCAGCAGGGGGGGAACGCCTTCGATGCCGCCGTCGCCACCGCCGCCGCGCTCAACGTCGTCGAACCGACGAGTACCGGACTCGGGGGCGACGTGTTCGCGCTGTATCGTACCGCGGACGGCGACGTCGGTGCGATGCGGAGCTGTGGCGGTGCGCCAGCGGAGGCGACCATCGAAAACGTCCGCGCGTCGTTGAAGGAACACGACGACTCGACGGCGTGGTATCCGGAAAACCGCGGCTACGCCGTAGACGGAACCGAGGACACCGACGACCTCGGCATGCCGTTTCTCGGACCACACGCCGTCACCGTCCCCGGAACTGCTCGCGGATGGGAAGCGACTATCGAGCGGTTCGGAAACCTCTCCCTCGATGACACGCTCCAACCCGCCATCGACTACGCCATCGGTGGCTATCCCGTCTCCGAAGTCATCGCCTCCCACTGGGTCGGCGCGGAGACGCTCTTCAAAACGGACCACGCCCGCGAGGCGTATCTGAAGGACGGCAAGGCACCGAAAGCGGGCGAAACCATGACGCTTCCCCGCCTCGGCAAAAGCCTCCGTCGAATCGCGGAGGAGGGCGCGGACGTGCTGTACGAGGGCGACATTGCGGAGAAAATCGCGGCGGAAGTCCAGTCGCAGGGCGGCTTCCTCACCGTGGACGACCTCGCGTCGTTCGAACCCGAGTTCCCGGACCCGGTTTCGACGACGTACAACGGCGCGGAAATCTACGAACTGCCGCCGAACAATCAGGGGCTCATCGCGTTAGAGGCGCTCAACATCGCCGACGAACTCGGCGCGAGCGACCACCCCATCGACTCCCCCGAACGCGTCCACTACTTCGCGGAGGCGATGAAACTCGCGTTCCACGACGGCCACCGCTACATCACCGACCCCGAGTACGAGGAGGCTCCGCCGCTGGCGTCCGACTCGTGGGCGGAGAAGCGGGCGGCACACGTCGGCGAGAGTGCGAACCACGACGTTTCGTTCGGCGTCCCCGACGCGAACGCGGAGGACGCGGACACCGTCCTCCTCTGTGTCGCGGACGACGAGGGCAACGTCGTCTCGTTCATCAACTCCCGCTTCGCCGGGTTCGGCTCCGGGCTGGTCGCCGGAGACACCGGTATCGCGCTCCAGAACCGCGGCGCGTCCTTCTCGCTCGACCCCGACCACCCGAACCACCTCGAACCCGGAAAACGTCCGTTCCACACCCTGATTCCGGCGCTCGCAAAATTCGACGACGACGACTGGGCCGCCTTCGGCGTGATGGGCGGGTACATGCAACCGCAGGGTCACGTCCAAGTCGTCTCGAACATCGTGGACTACGACCTGCCGCTACAGGCCGCACTCGACGAACCTCGCTGGCGCTACCGTGAGGACGGCACCCTCGCCATCGAGGGGAGGATGGACGGCAACCTCGCCACGAAACTCACTCGAAAAGGACACGACGTACGCGTTCTCGCGCCGGTGCTCTTCGGCGGCGCACAAATCGTGAGAAACGATAACGGCGTCCTCTCCGGCGCGACCGAACCGCGGAAGGACGGGAACGCGTCCGGCTACTGAACTACTCTTCTTCTTCTTCGTCTTCGTCGTCACTCTCCGCATTCGCCGTCTCTTCCTCATCGCCGTCTTCGTCCGCCGCTTCCTCCGACTCCTCGGCGGCGTCTGTCGTCGCGCCCGCGTCGGTGTCGTGAATCTCGATTTCCATCGGGCCGGTTCCCGACTCGCCCAGTTCCTCTAACTCTTCTTCGAGGCTCGATTCGCTCTGGCTCTTCCCGACGATGTAGCCCGCGATGAAGGAAACTCCGATGAGGGCGAGCGTTTTGAGTCCCGACCCGGAACTCCCCGCGTTCTCGGCTTCGGCTTCCGCTTCCTCGTCTGTCGTGTTCTCGGACATACCATCCGGTTTGCGGGTGAGTGACTTTTCCGTTGTGGTCAGAGATAGAGATTCGACTGCCGTCGCTCGATATCGAGCGCAGAAAAAATCCGGTTCGGGCCGGGTAGTTCCCCGAACCCCCCAAAACGCGTTACTGTGCTTCCGCTTCGGTTTCGACCGTCGGGTTCTGCTCGGTTTCGCTACCGGACTCCTGCATCTCGGCGAGTTCCGTCTCGACTTCCTCGCGGCCTTTCTTGAACTCGCCCATGGCTTCACCCGTGGAACGCGCGAGTTTCGGAATCTTGTTTGCACCGAACAGGAGGACCGCGATGAGCAAAATCACCGCGAGTTCCATCCCACCGGGAACCGGCCCGAACAGCGGAATCATTTCGACTACCATCTGTGTTAAACGATACCGGACGGTTATTTATAGGCTTTTTGCCTCGTGCTAACTGTTACCACGACTCTGTTCGTGGCGTGTCGTGGACGGCTGATGAGTATGTATCTGTATGGTTTCATTTCTCGCCTCCCCGTCTCTCGTTTTCTCTGAAACTGCAATAGATGGCTCTTTCAAACGGTCTGTACGGACCATTTCCCATCAACAATCCAATCCCTATACGGACAAATAAAAATATTTATATATCTTCTCCGGCGCGAAACTGGATATGGAGTCACCTACTTCGTCGGAAACGGGTACGCAGAACTTACAGTCGAACACCCTCGCGTCGTTTTGTACTCGCGGGGTCACGTTCGGTCTCCTCTCGTATCTCGTCGGCTACCTCCTCGTCGCCGCGCTGTTCGTCGTCGGTCCCGCGAACGTCGAGGGAACGCTCGATGTCCAACTCAAGTGGTTCGGGTTCGCCTTCTACAACGCTCACTTCATCCCGATAGTCGTCGGGAGCCAATCGTACAACTACATCACCGAGGCCACGAACCCGGCAGTTCCGTCGTTCGTGTACTTTTTGATTCCGGTCGTTTCGCTACTCGCGGTGAGTGCCGTGTTCTCCTCGCGCAATCAGTTGGGTGAGACGGTCGAAACCGTCGTCTACTCCGGCGCGAGCGTCACCGTCGGTTACGCAGTGATTGCCGTCCTCGTGGCGCTCATGCTCACCCTTCACGTCGACTCGATCACGGCGCAACCGGACCTCCTCAAATCGGTCGTCATCGGTGCGGCGTATCCCGTCGTGTTGGCGACCGTCGCGGCATTCGCGGTCACGTTCCTGCGGCGATAACTTCCTCGAACTCTCACCGCTCGCGGTTACGCACTGCTCTCTTTTTCGACGAACTCGACCACCGCTTCCGTCCCCTGAAACCCGTCCGCCATCCGAGCGACGAGTTCGCCCTCCTCGAACAGTAGAAGGGTTGGTACGCTCCGAACGTCGTACTGCTCGACCAACGAGAGGTCGTTGCCGGGATTGACCATCGCGACCGTGGCGTCGGTCACGCGAGCGACGTTCCCGACCACGGGTTCGATGGCCTGACAGAGTGCACAGCCGTTCGTGTAGCAATCGACCAAAAGGAGGTCGTGGTCGTCGATTACCCGGTCGAGTTCGTCGCCGTCTTCGACCCGCAGCGGCTTCGTGTCGTCCTCGTTCACGGTCGAGCTAAGTGTGCCGCGCACTTGGAGGGCTCGTTTCCGGAATCCCGTGCTCCCTGTTCTCGGTCGTCGCTTACGCGTGGCGTTCGATTTCCGAACGGAGTTTCGTTTCCATCTCCCGCGCACCTTCGCTTGCGAACGAGAGCTGTGACCACCGCTCGTCGATGTCGGCCATCTCGGAGAGGAGACTGCCGCGGCGGTCGATTTCCAACTTCACGTCGAGACCCGTTTCGGTTTCGGTGGCGATGACTTCGAGTTCGTCGAGTTTTCCGGCGAAGGGTCCGGCGTGGGGGACGAACTCCAACTCCTGGACGAACTTCCCCGAGAATACCGAACCCGGTGCCTGCTCGCACTGAGCCTTCCGGAGCCTGAATCCGAGCGAGTCGAGCGCGTCCATGAACGCGCCGAGTTTCGGGCCGGGTTCGACCTGAATCGGGTCCCGGTCGTCGGGGTCCACCGACCAGTCGATGTCGAGGCCGGTTTCGAGCCACACGTCCGTCCGACCGGCCGTGATGGGCGTATCGAGGGGGACGTCGATGGTGACGTGGAACGTCCGCTCCTCGTCCGGGCCGACGGTGAACGGGTCGGCAACGTGGAACTTGTCGATGACGCCGGTCCGTACGTTGTCGTCGGTTTCGTACCGGGTCAGTAGCGCGAAATAGATGGCATCGACTTCCTGTTCGGCGGAGCCACCTTCGATGCGGACCTCGGCGTCGACCGACTCACCGGCCGTGACCGTCGTTTTCGGGAGGACTGTATCGACGCGGGCGGAACCAATGCCAACGCGGGAAAGGATTCGTTTCATTCCACCGGACACTTGCTCCATTTCCGATATAAGCTTTCTCGATGTGGGTCGGTGCCGTTCGACACGGCTTTGTGTCTCGACACCGCCCTTTCGAGCGATGTCCATGCCGGAACGCGCCGTCCGGGAATATCTTCATTCCGAGGGGAGGGAAACGATTCTCGCTACGCTGCGCTGTGCTGACCGGGTTGCGAAAAGATGGGGCGGCGACTCGACCACGTCTCGGAACGCTGTCGTCGGACCACTCTCGCGGGAACTTCGGGAAACAGGGTTGCTGTCTCGATTCCCGGACCTGCTCTCGGCGGCAGTCGCGGCTGCCGGATTCTCGCTCCCGGCTCGGCCGGTCCCTGCGCCGCCGTACGTCGTCGTTACCAGTCGGGGGCCGGTCCTCCGCGCTACGCTCACGGAGGGTCGTCTCGTCATCTCCTTTTGCCTCTTCGACGTGATTCGTGGAGGTGAAACTCGGTACGTTCGGGCGACGAACGACCACCGGTCCGCTATCTCCGTCGAACTCAAATAGAACGTTTCGGTGGGCTGTCGATACCTGAATGGACTTTCCCCCATCGAGTTGACTGTAGGAGTCGGTTTATGTCTCTTCCTCGTCGCCTTCGAGGAGAGCGAGTAGTTCTAGCAGTCGCTCCGAATCCCCTGATAGCCGAACCACGTCGTTCTCCCGTTCTTACTCCACGACACCGTGGTCCACCATCCGAGGGATATCGTTGTGGTAGAGATTCAGGTAGACGGATATAACCTCGTCGTCGTCGGTTTGGGGAAGCGCTACATCGTGCTGATTCAGGCGTTTTACGATGAGGCGTCGCCGTCGCTCCTCGAACAGGCTCAGTACCGTATCGACCGATAGCTCGTCGGGCAGCGGGTCGGCCAGCTCGTCAATTCTGGAATCCGCAACCATATCTCTAGTAACGCCCCCGAACTGGAAAACGTCATTGCGGAAACCACACCTCAATTGGTACGGATTCAACAGAACAACTCCGATTTCATGCCGGTTTTCACAATCCGAGTTACGGACCGACTCGGACGAAATCACGTTCGGTTCGAGGGGGCGGAACGAGTCCGCGGAGGTTCGCGGCCGCTGTTACGGATTACTCCTCGGTAGCTTCCTCACCAAAGTGGTCGAACGGTTGGACGCGTTCCGTTTTCACGATATCCGTACTCACGATGTCCATCCCGAGTTCGTGTATCCGTTCGGTTATCGAATCGACCGTATCGGAGTCGACGGCGACAGCTTCGACGTGCAGGTTTTCGGTTCCGGTCAACAGTTCCCGGACGGTGACGACTCCGGCCACTCCCATCACCCGGTTGGCGAGTTCCGACCGCTCGGACGGGGGCGCGCGGCAGACGATAATGACGTACAACTGATAGTTGGCCCGCTCGTAGTCGATATCCGGGTTGTACCCCTTGATCACCCCGGCCTCCTCCAATCGCTGGATGCGGTTTCTGACGGTGCTCGCCGACATGCCGACCGTTTCCCCCATCCCGGCCGCCGTGCTGTTTCGTGCGTCCTGTTGAAGTGCGTGAAGTATCCCCCGGTCAACGTCGTCGAGTCGAATCGGGCCCATGAACGGGACAACAGCGTTTTGATTGATGAGGCTTGTGTCGGTTTCGCCGCCCGATTCCTACGGCGGTTCGACGCTCACGGTTCCCGCCGCGCCGCCCGCGATTGCGCCTTCCACTGCAACGATTGCCCCCGCGAGGAGGGGGAGAGCGATACCGAGTTGCGCGTCGTACGCGGCCACCCAGAGCGGGATGCCACCCGTCGCTATCAGGTAGTTCATGCCCCACAGCGCGCCCACTTCGCTCCCCGGTGTCGCCATCGTATAGCCGAGGACGACCGCGAGCATCGCACCGCCGATTACTCCCGAAACCAGGCCGTGGCGAAGTCCGTCGCGCCAGTTTCCTCCCGCGAACCATCCGGCGATGTACCCACCTGCGAGACCGACGCAGAGGAGAGCAACCGCTGCCGACGTACGGACGCCTCGTGGGAGCGGTATCGTTGCACCGACGGCGACCGCGAGCAGGTCGACCAGCACCCCCGCACCGACCGCTTCGAATCGCATGCCCCACACTGGGCGTTTCGCGCGGGAAGGCGTTTCGGCTTCCCTCGGCCCGATTCGAACGCTCGATGGGGTTCGAACGTTAAGTGTTCCCGCATCGTCGTTCCGGTATGGTCCGGCAACTCGCGCCCGGCGTGTGGCTGCTCGAACTCGCGGTCCCCGTCGTCGGTGCGAACGCCTTCCTCGTGGACGACGGCGAGGTGACGCTCGTGGATGCGGGCTTGCCGCGATTCGGGTTGCGCCGTGAACTCCGCGATGCGGGCTACGACGCCAGCGACATCGACCGCGTGCTGGTCACCCACTACGATATCGACCACATCGGCGGCCTCCGTGACCTCCCCGTCCGCGACCTTCCGGTGTTCGTCGGCGAGCGGGATGCGGACCTCCTCGCCGGGACGTACGACCCGCCGCTCTTCCATCACAAGGGCGCATTCCACCGTCTCGCCCGTCGGGTCGTTTCCATTCCCGCCCGCTTCGACATGCGCCCCGTCTCGAACGGTACGCGAGTCGGCGGGTTCACGTCTTACCACACGCCCGGCCACAATCCGGGCCACACGGCCTACGTCCACGAGGAGTTCGGTCTCGGCCTCCTCGGCGACCTCGTCTGGGAGCGCGACGGAGCACTGACACCCCCCGAATGGTGGGACTCCTACGACACCCGCGAAATCCGGCGCAGTATTCGGTCGTTCGCCGGTAGCGTTCCTCCCCTCGACCTCCTCTGTATGGGACACGGAACGCCCATTCTCCGCGGTGGGTCGGACGCGCTCGCGTCGTTGGTTCGACGATTGTGACGCATTTTTCCATTTCTCGCCTCCAGCGTACGTTCTGCCGTTCGAAACTATCGGTTCCTCTCAGCCGCAACTCCGACCGCTAAGGTCCGTCCGCCCCGATTCTCGGCTTTGCTCGGGACCCCGCGTCCCTCACTCTGTCTCGTCTCCCGCTTCGCTTCGGTCGGGAGAGCAATCGTCCGATATCGGCATACGGATTTTCGGTCTCTCACACTCGTCCGCTTCACTACCGGGGTGGTACGCCGGGCGGACCGAGCGGACGCAAAGCGTCCGCGAGGGGAGCAGGCGGTGGGGTGGGTGGTCCCTAGCGACTGCAATCACCATCGTCGTCGTTGGGCAACTTCACTCGACTCCTCCACTTCTCTGACCGACCTCACCACTTCTCGGAAGGGGGATTCCCACTCCATCGTTCCGAAGGGACTCTCGCTCACACGACCGCTTAAACGCCGAGTT
Source organism: Haladaptatus sp. HS23 (assembly GCF_056892285.1). Classification (NCBI taxonomy): domain Archaea; kingdom Methanobacteriati; phylum Methanobacteriota; class Halobacteria; order Halobacteriales; family Haladaptataceae; genus Haladaptatus; species Haladaptatus sp. HS23. Next base: position 188,513 of record NZ_JBXGLH010000007.1, read on the forward strand.
CATCGGCGACGTCGTACAGCGAATCGGCGGTCAGGTCGGGGTCACCGTCGAACGGTTCCCACGGCATGTCCTTCCGATTCAGCCACACGCCCTGCATCCCGGCGTGACGTGCCCCCATCACGTCGAACCACCCCGCGGTGACGTGGGCGAGTTCCTCGATTGGGTCTCCGATTCGGTCCGCGGCGTGGCGGTACAGTTCCGCGTCGGGTTTGAACGTCGCCACCTCGTCGGCGCTGATGGTATCCGAAATCAGGTCGCCGATGTCCGCGTGCTCGACCATCGATTCGAGCATCTCGGGGTTGCCGTTGGAGACGACGTAGCAGTCGTACCCGCCGTCTCGCAATCGCTGGACGCCGTCCCGAACGTCGTCGAACACGTCGAGTTCGTGGTAGACGGCGAGGATTTCGTCGCGCTCCTCGGCCGAGACATCGGCGTCGTGTACTGATAGGGCGTATTCGAGCGCGTCACGATTCATCTCGTAAAACGGCTGGTAGGCGTCCACGTGGTTCGCGACGAAGGTGTATTCGAGCGACCGAGCGCGCCAGAGTTTCGAGACCGGTTCCGGGTCGGAAACGCGCTCGGCAAGCGCTTTCTCCGCGGCGTCCACGTCCACTAACGTGCTGTACGAGTCGAACGTCACCGCCGAAACGCGGTCGGGGTCGAAGGTCATGTGTCGAGTCGATTTGGGTGGCGGCGAGTTAACCGCTGGGGCGCGGGAGCGGTGGGAGAGGGGGCGACAGTACGATTATTCTCTTCCCCGTCGTACAACGCTCATGACCACGACAACAGGCGATTCGCTCCTTCGGCTACTCGTCGTTGCGGTTCTCGTCCTGCTGTTGGTACCGATGTTAGTGATGGTGTTCGCGTTCCCGATGATGGGCGGGTGGATGATGGGCGGTCGGTACGGCGGATACGGCGCGATGTCCGTCTGGGGATGGTTGATAGTGTTTCTCCCGTTCGGCCTCCTCGTCGCCCTCGGCGTTCTCGTCTACCGAATACTTCGTGACGGCGAGTTCGGAACCGACCCCGCGCTTTCCGAACTGCGGATGGCGTACGCTCGCGGCGACATCTCGGAAGAGGAGTTCGAACGACGCCGGGAGCGACTTCGCGGTGAGGAATGACGATTAGTCGGCGGCGTGGCCGCTTTCGTCCCGCATCTTCTTCGGGTTCATCATTCCCTCCTTGACTCCGAACCGGACGAGCGCGGCGTTTACGGGATACGCGAACAGGAACCCGACCGAGAGCGAGAAGACGAGCGACCCCCAGAAGAGGGGTTCGCCGAACGTCGCCCCCCCGGCGAGCAGGAGGTCCGTACCGATGGCGGCGATTTCCATGACGGTTATCGACGGCGTCTCGCTGTAGAAAGCGTCCATGAACGCGGACCGGAACCCTTCACCCTCCTGCATCAGGGGACCGACCGTCAGGGCGTAGCCGAACACGTATGCGAGCGCGAACGTGCCGACCGCCTGTACGAGCGTGCTTCCGATGGCAAGCGCGCCCGCGATGGCGACCAACCCGACGACTTCCCCCGCACCACACCCGGAGTAACAGTGTGCGGTGGAGCGGAAGCCGCGACGCCACAGCGAGTCGTGGGATATCTGGGTTCGTCCGGCGAACCAATAGATGGCCAGACCGAACGGCCCGGAGTACAGCACCACGAGCGTCCAGACGAACTTCATCAGCGACGGAAGCGCTTCGTTTCGCTTTCGGATGTCCCACCAGAGGACGCCGACACAGACGAGGAGAAGAAGTCCCCACGCACCGAGTATCGTCGGACTCGACAGTATGGGCTTCAACAGCTTTCTCGCCGGTTCGAACGCGTGTTCCACCTGCTTTAGGGCGTGTGTGAGTTGCATTCGATGGACACCTCTCTTTCCCGCGGTCGGATTCAAACGTATGTGACGGCGCTTTTATACGATTCTGGCTAATAAAGGTGAAAAACGGGCCGTCGAAACGCCGGAATCCAACCCCACACCCGATTCGTGGCTCCTGCCGTCCTTTTTATTGGTGGCCGGACACGCGAACCGGTTCGTAGGGCTCTTCGAGATACGCCATGTCGCCGGATGAGAGGTCGATGTCGAGCGCTTCGACGGCCTCCTCCAAGTGCTCGATGCTGGTCGTCCCGACGATGGGGGCGTCCACGGCGTCCTTGTGGAAGAGCCACGAGAGCGCGATTTGGGCCATCGTGACGCCCTTCTCGGCGGCGAGTTCCTGCACGCGCTCGTTGATTTCGTCGCCGCCGCCTTCGGCGTACGGGTGTTCGTGTGCGTAGTCGTCCGTCTTGCCGCGGGTGGTGTCCTCGAACGCCTCGTGCGGGCGGGTGAGGAAGCCACGGGCCAGCGGACTCCACGGGATGACGCCCATCCCTTCCTTCTCACAGAGCGGCAGCATTTCGCGCTCTTCCTCCCGATACGTGAGGTTGTAGTGGTTCTGCATCGTGACGAACCGGTCCAGTCCGATTCGCTCGCTGGTGTACAGCGCCTCGGCGAGTTGGTGTGCCCACATCGAACTCGCGCCGAGGTAGCGCACCTTCTCACGCCGAACCGCATCGTCGAGTGCCCGCATGGTGGTTTCGATGGGCGTGTCGGGGTCCCAGCGGTGAATCTGGTAGAGGTCGATGGTGTCCATCCCGAGTCGCTCACGGGAGTTGTCGAGTTCCTGTTCGATGGCCTTCCGCGACAGCCCTCCGGAGTTGGGGTCGTCCTCGTTCATCTGGAAGTAGCCTTTCGTGGCGACCACCATCTCGTCGCGTCGGCCCTCCAGTGCCTTCCCGAGGATTCGCTCGCTTTCGCCCCTCGAGTACATGTTCGCCGTGTCGAAGAAGTTGATACCGAGTTCGATGGCACGGTCGATAATGGGCATACTTTCCTCCTCGTCGAGAACCCACTCGCGCCAGTCACTCGACCCGAAGCTCATGCAGCCGAGACAGATTCGGCTGACCTCCATTCCGGTGTCACCGAGCGTCGTATACTCCATGTACGCTCGCTCGTTTCCGCCGAGCAAAAAGCTACGGGCAACGGTGATTCGTTCGCATAGACGCTCGACTTTCCTGTCGGAAATTTAACAATTCGGGACGGACGACGCCATTGATTTCGATAATACTAATTATTAGACAACGAATACGATAGTTGACAGGCTAGTTGAAACAATGATCGATGACATCCGCGTACTATCCGTTAACCCTCTCTCGGACGCGGGTGTTTCCTCGGTCCATCTCGCTGACGCCGCCGAGAATTTCTCCGTCTTGGAAGCACAAACCGCCGATGAGGCACTCGATATGCTGGACGAGTGTCGTATCGACTGTGTTCTCAGCGCGTACACGCTTCCAGAATCAGACGGTATCGAGTTACTACACGCGGTCAGAGAGACGCGGGCCGATCTTCCGTTCCTCCTCTACACCGAATCCGGAAGCGAACGAATCGCCAGCGAAGCTATCTCCGCCGGTGTGAGCGATTATCTCCGTGCCGAAGAGATGGACGCGGAGACGCTTGCAGAGAGAGCAGAACAGTTGATACATCCGTCCGATACGAACGGAACGGACCGACGATTCAACCATTATCGGTCTATCGTGCAAGCGATGGGTGATGGGGTGTACATGCTGGATACCAACGGATACATGACCGCCGTCAACGATACGCTCGTCGACATCTCCGGGTACGAACGTGACGAACTTCTCGGCCGACACGTTTCGGTCCTGCTGGCCGCGGAGGACGTGAGACGTGGGACACGCCTCATCAAGGACCTCCTCGATGGCAGCGACGACGTTGGCCAGTTACAGGCGATACTCCATACGGCGGACGGGCGGACCATTCCGTGTGAGGCCCGTATCGGGTTGCTCGTTCACGACGACGTGTTTCGCGGGACCGTGGGCGTCTTCCGCAGTATCGAGGAACACGAACACGTCAAGAAGGAACTCCGCGATGAGAAACGACGAATCGAGGAACTGCACGAGGTCGCATCCGAGATGGAGACGTGCCAGACGACGACCGACATCTGTGAGTTGACCGTCGAGGCAGCGGAAAGTATTCTCCAATTCGATATCTGCGGCGTTGACCTCGTCAAGGACGACCACTTCGTCCCGGCCGCGATTTCGACCGGCATGACGGACGATGGATACACCAAACTCCGCACCGATGAAGGAATCGCCGGGAAGACGCACCGGAACCACGAAACCTACGTTCTCGACGACGTGCGAACGGTGTCGGATGCGGTTCCGGCACAGGCAGAATATCGGTCCCTCCTCAGCGTCCCTATCGGCGACGTTGGCGTCTTTCAGGCGGGTTCCCGCGACGTCGCTTCGTTCGACCGAGACGACGCCGAACTGGCCGAACTGCTGCTTTCACATACCGTAGAGGCGCTTCGGCGAATCAGCTCTCAGACCGCGCTCCGCGAGAGCGAGGAAAAGTATCGCACGCTGGTCGAACAGAGCCACGACGCGATTTACATCTATCGCAACGATATGTTCGAGTTCATAAATCAGCACGTGTGCGAGCTGTCCGGGTACACGCGGGACGAACTCATGGGGATGGAGGTTTGGGACTTGATACACCCGGACGACCGCGAGGAGGTACAGCGCATCGCAAGCGTTCGGAGTCGGGGCGAACACTTCCCTCACTACGAAGCGCGTGTCGAGACCAAAGGAGGCGACATCCAGCACGTCGAGTTCAGCGTCCGAGTCATCACGTACGACGGCGAACGGGCGTTCCTCAGTTCCGCCCGCGACGTGACGGAGCGAAAACAGCAAAAGCAGGAGCTCAAGCGGCAGAACGAGCGGTTGGAGGAGTTCGCCAGCGTCATCTCTCACGACCTGCGCAACCCGTTGAACGTCGCACAGGGGCACCTCGAACTCGCCAGAGAGCGCGGGGAGGACGTCCACTTCGAGAAATCCGAAAACGCCCTCGACCGCATAGAAACCCTGATCGCCGACCTCTTGACGTTAGCACGACAGGGCCAGGTCGTCAACGAAACGGAGTCGGTCGAACTCCCGAGAATAGTACGACAGGCGTGGTCCAACGTCGATACCTGCGAAAGCGTACTCGTGGTGGACAAACTCGGCTCTCTCGATGCCGACCCCGGTCGTCTGCAAGAACTGTTCGAAAACCTGTTTCGGAACGCCGTCGAACACGCCGGGGACGAGACGACCGTTCGCGTCGGCGAACTCGCGGACGGCTTTTTCGTCGAGGACGACGGTCCCGGAATTCCGCTCGAAGACCGCGAGGCCGTGTTCGAGCACGGGCACACGACGACAAAGAGCGGGTCGGGATTGGGGCTGTCGATAGTCAAGACCATCGCCAACGCCCACGGGTGGTCTATCGCCGTGCGCGACGGACCGGGCGGCGGGGCTCGGTTTCGGATTTGCGAGACGCAGTAGTCCCGCAACTCCCGTTTATCGACCTACACCCACCGGAACCCTTCCACGGTCGGCGCTGGCAGCGGACTCGATTGTAACCCGGCGCTCGGTTCCGGGTCGTTGTATCCCCGGGGAGCCACGTCGTTCGGCCCGTCGGGGTAGAACAACGACGCCAACAGTTGAATCTGCCCGCGGCCGACGCCGAGTTCAAACTGTCCGCCGCCGTACAGGCGAACCCCCCGTTCGGTACAGTAGTCGAGCGCGTCGAACAGCGACTCCACGCTCCCGAAGCGCGACGGCTTGATGTTCAACCATCGGGGTTCGAACGGGCGCGATTCGATGCTTTCGACGCCCGTAATCGGTGCGTCCCACGACACGCGCTCGCTTACGGAATCGAGCACGGCCGCCGTTTCGTCGGTGTACGCGGGGTCCTCGATGACGGCGTCCGGTAACGTGTCCGCTACGCGCTCGTACAGCGCCGCGTTCGGAGATTGACCGACCTCAGCCTCGCCGTACTCCGCTTTCATGTCCACGATGCGGACCCGCTCCGTCGCGGCCAGTTCCGAGACGAGTTCGTCGTCCCACTCCGGCGTGGCGTCGAGTTTGAACCCCGTTTCGGGGTCGATATCGAGCCACTCGCGTACCCGCTCGGCGCTCGGCGGGTCTCCCAACCGCGTACTCACGACGAACCGCACCTGTCCGGGCGTACGGTCGAGGAGGGATGCGAGGTCCGTATCCGCCTGCCGAAGTGCGAGGTCGAGCGCCGCGCTCTCGAAGGCCCACTGACGGTAGTGTCGGAAGTCCTCCCGAGACGGTCCGACTGGGAACAGGTCGACTTTCGATAGCTCCGTCGAGAACTCGTCGAGGGTGAAGGAACCGGTCAGACCGAACTCCAACTCCTCCAATCCGTACTGGTCCTCGGCGTCGTACGTTACGTCCTCGCCCTTGCCGACTTCGTCGCCGCCAGCGAGCGCGATTTCGGTCGTGACGCGCGTGAAGTCACTCGACGTCTCGCGTTCGTGCGGTTCGAACGAACAGGAGTCTATTTCGAGCGGTAAATCTGCGACTGACTCGTAGAGTGTCATCGTACGATAAAACGAGCGGAATGGGGATAACTTCCGGGTCGGGGTCGTAATCCACGAGTGCGGTTTCCATGCCGTCAGTTCAGTCCGCGAGCACTTCGCCTATATCCCTAACCGAGTCGAGTACGTAGTCCGGCGTTACGTCCGATTCGGCGAGGGCCGCCGCCGTCGTCACGCCCGAACGCACCAGCACCGTCGTCGCCCCGATTCGCTCCCCGAGTGCGATGTCCGTGTCGAGTCTGTCGCCCACGACGAGACACTCCTCGGGCGACACGCCGAGGTGGGACAGTGCGGCCTGCCCCGCGTCCTTCGACGGCTTTCCGAGGACGTGGTCCGGGTCCCGCCCCGCCACGCCCGCGATAGCCTTGAGGATGGCACCCGACCCCGGAACCAGTCGTTCGCGGGCGGGTATCGTCACGTCGGGGTCCGTTCCGACGAACCATGCTCCGTCTTCGAGCGCCCAGAACGCCTCGGTGAGCGCCTCGTAATCGAACTCGCGGTCGATGGACGCGACGACGACGTCGGCGGCGTCTGGGTCGTCGCGAACCGCGAACCCGCGCGCTTCGAGCAACTCGCCGAGATACGCCTCTCCGACGACGAAGACGTCTTGCCCGGCGTGTTCGGCTTCGAGGAACTCGGCCGTGACGAGCGCCGAGGTGAGTACTTCCTCGGCGTCGATGGCGATGCCGTTAGCCGCGAGTCTGTCGACGTAGTGTTCCGGCGGTCGGGTCGGATTGTTCGAGAAGAAGAGGGGCGTGATTCCCGATTCTCGCAGCGCCCTCACGGCGTCCGCCGCACCGGGCAGGCCGTCGTCGCCGCGAACGAGCGTTCCATCCACGTCCACAACCGCGCCGCGATAAGTCGCCATTGCCGGGGTAGACGAACCCCGAGGTGTTGAGTCGTCCGGTGGAGTGATGGCCGACGGACGTGGCGGTTCAGCGCAACTCCGCCGTCCGGAACTTCGTGTGACTCCCGCGACGGATTCCATCCGAGGACGGCAGAATGAAGTCATCCGACTTACAGTCTTACGATAATGGCCGACCGACCCGGGCGCGTTCCGTTCACCGTCTTTCCGTCAGTCTCACGGCAGCGACGTCGGGCGTTTCTCTATCTCGCCTCGTTTGCGGGGGTACTCGTGCTGTACACCGTCGCGTACATGTGGGGGATGGCGATGTTCGAGGATGCACCACGGACCGTTCTACAGGCGTTTTCCGTCGTCATCGAGACGTTCACGACGACCGGCTACGGCGTCGATGCGGGCAATTGGACGACCCCACAGATGCGCCTGCTGATGGTGACGATGCAGATATCCGGAGTCGTTCTCATCTTCATGGCCCTCCCCGTGTTCGTCGCGCCGTGGGTTCAGGAGGCGCTTCGAGTCAGTCCACCGACGGCCCTCGACGACGTGGAAGACCACATCGTCATCTGCGGCTACTCGCCGCGCGCCGAGACGCTCATCGACGAGTTTCGCTCGTGGGACCGCGAGTACGTCGTCGTCGTCCGGGACCGAGAGGAGGCGCTCGATTTGTACGAGCGGAACATCACCGTCGTCCACGGCGATCCCGAATCGGCGGATACGCTCCGGAGCGTCCACGTCGAGGACGCGGATGCCGTCGTCGCGGACGCGACGGACGAGCAGAACGCCAGTATCGCGCTCGCGGTCCGCGAGGTGTCCGACTCGGTTCGCGTCATTACCCTCGTGGAGAACCCCGATTTGACCAACTATCTCCAGTACGCCGGTGCGGACCAAGTGATATCGCCGCGCCACCTCCTCGGTCACAGCCTCGCGGAGAAGGTCACGGCGTCCGTGACCGCCGACCTCGGCGAAACCGTGACCATCGGCAAGGACTTCGAAATCGTCGAACTCTCCATTCAGGCCGGGTCGGAAATCGACGGCACGAGGCTGGACGAAAGCGGCATACGGGAGCAAACCGGCGCGAGTATCATCGGCCTGTGGCGGCGCGGGGAGTTCCAGAGTTCGCCCTCCCCGGAGACTGAACTGGACGGAAACACGATCCTCCTCGTCGCCGGTCGGGAAACCCAACTCGAACGGCTCAAGGAGATGACCCTCTCGGAGGGCCGGGGGCCGATTCGCGGGTCGGTCATCGTCGCAGGATACGGCGAAGTCGGTTCGACGGTGGAGGAGGCCATGGAATCGAAGTCCATGCGAACGACGGTGGTGGATAAAGCCGACAAGGACGGCGTGGACGTGCTCGGCGACGTCACCGACGAGAACGTCCTGCAGGAGGCCGGGGTGAAGTACGCCAACGCGCTCATCCTCGCGCTCGCGGACGACACGACGACGATTTTCGCCACGCTCATCGCGCGCGAACTCGCGCCGGGGGTCGAAATCGTCGCCCGAGCGAACGAGACGGACAACATCGGAAAGCTGTACAGCGCGGGTGCGGACTACGTCCTCGCGCTCGAAACCGTCAGCGGGCGGATGCTCGCCTCGACCATCCTCGAAGGCGAGGAGATAATCTCCCCCGACAAGCAGATAGAAATCCTCAGGACGACCGCACCGCGGTTGAGGGGTCAGAGTTTGCGGGACGCCGCGGTCAGAACTCGGACGGGGTGTACCGTCATCGCAATCGAACGGGACGGCGAGGTCATCACCGACTTGGGTCCTGATTTCGTGATTCGCCGCGACGACCAACTCATCATCGCGGGAACCGACGACGACACGAACGAGTTCGCGGAAATCGCACAGTGAGACTCCTCAGACGACCGCCGAGGCGACCCACCACGTCACGAACGCCTCGATGAACGCCGCGACGATGAAGACGGGGAGCAATCCGAGGAGGACGTAATACGCGCGGACGAGTTCGGTCGCGAACCCGTCGGCCGACGACCGACCGCGAACGTAGGACCACGCCACGCCGCCGAGGTGGAGGCCGAGCGCACCCGCGACGGACAGGCCGGGGATTTCGATGATTCCGTGGGGAAGGATGAGCGCGAGGGCGAACGTCGGGTCCGGGAGGAGGCCGATGACGGCACCGACCACCGCGCCGTTGAACAGGAGCGCGACGAGCGTCGGGACGCCGAACCCGAGACCGGCAAACGCCGCCGAGATGGCGACGAACCAGTTGTTCGCGGCCAGTTTGACGAACACGTCCAGCGGGAACGCCCCGAACACGTTGGTCGTCAGGTCGGGGCGAACGCTTTCGAGCGTGAACGGTCGCACGGCCGCCCACCCACCGAGACCACCGACCGCGAAGAGCGAGAGAGCGGCGAGAACGAGCAGGGGCTTGCGTGCGATGAACGCCCGCAGTTCGTTGATGCCCCGGCCGAACGCGCTGCGGACCGACCCCCGACCGTGGGGTACCGTTGCTTCCGAGTCGAGATACAGCGCCGTCTTGAGCACGGAAAGCGCGGGTAACACCCCGAAGAAGAGAAGGATGGCGGCGATCCGACTGATTCCGAGGAAACTCAATCCGGCGGCCACGGCACCGAACACGCCGAACGACGCGACCACGACGACGATGTAGCCCGCGACGCGGGCCTTGTGACGTCGGACGAACCCGCCGCTTCGCCGCAGTCCGCCGCGAACGTCGACGCCGTCGACGACGATTGCCTGCGGGACGAACAGGAACAGCAGATAGACGAGGAGGCAGGCAACGAAGAGCGCGACAGCGACCACCAACGTACCGAGAATGCTGACGATGGTGCCGGCGCTCAACACCGCGGCCTCCACGACGCCGAACGCGACGAAGACGAGGAGCACCGCGACTATCCGGGCTAACGAAAGCAGGACGAACGTGACGCCATCCGTTCTCGTTCCATCGACTCCGGCCGCAACCGCTCGTTCGGTCCGAAGCGTCGTCGGGAGGGGAACGGTGGCCACGTCGTGTCCGTCGTCCGCACCCGTGCTTGCGTTCCGCAGGGCCGCCGTCACGGCGTGTACTTGGGACGCGCCGACGAGGGCACGAGCGACGAACACGACGACGAGACTGCACAGGAAGGACGCGACGAGGAGGACGATAACTTCGGGCGTAAATGCGCCCATAATCGCGTCCCGCAGTCGCTCCACGGCGGCGGGGTTCGTCTCGACTCCGTTCAAATCCGTCCGTCGAAGCGCGGCGAACACGGCGTCGAGTCGTCCGGTCCCGGCGAGGAGCAGAAATGCCAGCGCGATTCCCACTATCGGGAACGTCTGTGCCATCAGGTTGATGCTCGCACCGGCGAGGAACAGCGGGAGGACCGACGCTGGGCGGCCGAGGAGGACTGCTCGTACCGACGAGCTAGCGTCGCTGAACTTCATACGGGGAACCTCTCACTCGAATTAGATATGTGTGGCGGTGGTGATTGGGGTGGGGGAAGGGTGTCGCGGCGGTTGTGAGCGTGGTACTGGTAGTGAACGTACTGATGGAACCGATTGTAACGACGGCGGTGATACGACCGACCGTTCCGATAGTAGCGATAGTACGAACGCTAACGGACTGGACGTAGGCTAGCGGTTCGTGTCGTACTCGATGGTCAGGAACTGCTGACCGAACACCCACATCTCGTGTTCCGCCTGAATGCCGTCGCCGTCGGGAGACACCCGGAAGCGCTGGTTCATCGGAAGGGAAACCGCGCCGAACGGCGTGCGAAGATACAACCCCTCGTCGCCCGTTTCCGTTTCGGTCGTCAGTTCGATGCCCGCGTTTCCGTTTTCGTTCCTCTGCCCGTTCGCACGTTCGTTTCTATCCGACGTGTCGAGCGTCCGAACGTGCAGGACGGTGCTCAAATTCGACCACGGCAGCGGGACGGCGATGTTGACGTAGCGAATCGCGTCCCTGACGTGACTGGCGTAGATGGCGACGAAGACGGCGGTCCCGGAATCGTCCGTTCGAATCCACGCCCGCGCCCCGTCCCGCGGGTCGTCCTCCGGGTCGATGGCGACGAGTTCGCTCGTGAGGGTTCCGCCGGACGACTGCCCCGGGCCGGGCAGATTGAGTTGTTCGATTCGGCTCGTGAGTCGGGCGGCGAGCGCCGCACCGACTCGAAAGCCGCGATGCCAGCGCACCCGATACGCGATGTCGTAGTCGGCGGTGTGTTCGTAGAACCGGCGGACTTCGGGATGCACGTCGTCGGGGTCGAAGTCGGGGCGGGCGAACTCCTCCATGTCGTCCATCTCACCCGGCAAGTTCACGCCGGTCGTAACGTCGTATCGTTGCAGGTAGTCCGAACCTACCTGCGTTCGGGCGACGAGCGGACTCAACGGAACGTCTCGTGTTCGGTGGAATACCGACCGGACGCGCTGGCCGACGACCACGAGGAGCACGAGAAACGCGACCACGAACGCGACGAGACGTCGGCGTGAACCGGCCGACCATACGGACATGGTATCGGATTAGTCACCTCGGTATTTCAATTCACTCCCGTCCTGTCTCGCGGTTATCGACCGCATAATAAAGTCATCTGAGGTATTTTATTGGTGATATGAGCACCTTTAGAATCGATTGGAAACGAACGGCACGCCGCGAAGCGGGACGGCCGGACGCGACCGAACAACAGGACGACGAGAAACCCCCGCGTCGGTCCTATTCGCTCCGTGCCCTGCTTCCGGGTCCCTACGTGCGCTACCCGAAGGAGTAAGCCGGGTCGGCTACTCGCCGTGCCAGTCCAACACCGTCGCCGCTCACGTGTACCCGGTTCCGGCGGCGAGGAAGCGGACGACGTCGCCCGATTCGACTAGTCTGTTCTCGATGCCGGCGTCCAGCGCGAGGAGTCGGTCCACGCTCTGGACGTGACCGAATTCGTCTAGGTAGTAGTTCGCCGTGCCATCCCGGTTCGTCATACCACCCATCCGGGTGTTACGAGCGGCAAGTACTGCTGGGTCGATATGTGAACTAATCCGAAACCGAGCGGTTCACATATCAACCGGGGATTTTTCCTCGCTACCGCCCGCGTTTCGATGTATGGCAGACGATGCGGCAGACGACGCGGTGACGCCGCCGACGTTCGACCTAGAAGAGGTACTGCTCGTCGAAGACGACCACTTCCGACCCGAAAACGTGGCTATCGTCACGGGTGCGGCCTCGGGAATCGGGCGAGCGACGACGTTCGCGCTCGCCGCGAACGACCTCACGGTGGTCGGGACGGACGTGGACGAGGGCGGATTAGCCGAGACGACCGACCGCGCCGAGGAGTTGGGACTCGCCGAGGACATCGAAACGGTCGCGGCAGACCTCACGGACGAGGAGGAAATCGACCGAATCGTCTCGCACGCGGCAGACGCAGGCACGGTGAAATTCCTCGTCAACGTCGCCGGACTCCAGCACATCGACCCCGTCGACGAGTTCCCGGCCGAGCAGTTCGATCTGCTCCACGACGTGATGGTTCGCGCACCGTTCCTGCTGGCGAAAGCCTGCCTCCCCCACATGCGGGAGAGCGACGACGGAACGGGTTGCATCGGGAACATGGCGTCCGTTCACGGCCACTACACGACCTCGGATAAGGTCGCCTATAACGTCTCGAAGTTCGGCCTTCGCGGCCTCACGCAGTCGATCGCGGCGGAGGGTGATGGCGACGTTCGCGCCTTCTCGGTCAGCACCGGTTACGTGAAGACGCCGCTCGTGACGAACCAGATACCTGACACCGCCGAACAGCGCGGTATTTCGGTCGACGAAGTCGTCGAAGACGTGATGCTCGGACAGGCGCGCACGAAGGAGATGATGACGCCACAGGACGTGGCGAACCTGTTCGTCTTCGGCTTCTCCAAACACGCGAAACATCTGAACGGCGGCGACCTGCTGTTCGACGGCGGCATGACGCTGACCTACGACTGAACGCTCCCATCGACGACGCGCAACTCACAAAAAACCGATACCGCGACGATTTATCGGGCGATTCTCCAGCGACGGTTCTTCGGTGTTCGTCCCGCTTAGCCCCATAGCCAGTCCGAGAACCACACCGCGAGGCCGAGGAATATCGACGCGATTCCAATCGGTTGAAACGGCGGAACGACCATCATGACGACGCCGGCGGCGATCAGGATTATCGCCAGCTCTTCTTCGGCGTACTCCTCGGCGAATTTGACGAACAACGACCGGTTGTCTTCCCGTTCTTCGGAAGTCGTTCTCTGTTCGGTTTCTTCTGTTGCCATATCTGTATTCCTCCGATCGTTTTGCCAGCTCGAGGTCGTCTTCCGTGTCCGTGTCACGGTCGAACTTCTGAGCATGACGAGGCAGGTTCGGATGGGGCCGAGATAGCGCAAACCGTCGTCGTCAGTTTGCGCCATGCTTCGTGCCCTTCCCTCTGGACGGAGGCGTCGTCGTTACTTACCGCCGTTGTTGGTTCACGAAATCAGATGCTATCTGACTCGGTCATCCCTTCGTTACTTTCCTTCGATAACTGTCGATTCCAACGAGGAACGGAGTATGCTCTGATACCGATTTTTGCCCGATGTGTTCGATTCGGCTACCTTCCCGATGTACGTACTTTTCGTCGGTGACGTGGCCGGAAGTCACCGCTACAAAGGCAGTAGTCGTCGGAGGTGTCGATGAACGGGCAGTCGTACTGCTCCGTGTCCATCGTGAGGTCTATCATTATCGTTCGCTCTGTTACCGAGGAACAGACGTAAAACGATTTAAGATAGTTTCCTTATCGCTCGTTGCTAGCTGATTTTCCTCTGACGAGGGTAAGGAAAAAGGCGGAGACTCCGGCGTTCATGGACCGGTTGTGTTCTCCTCGTTTCGCCGCAGATACTGAAAGACGAGTGCGAACGCCAGTCCACCGAAAGCACCCGTAATCGCCGGAACGACTGGACCCTCACCGAAGACGAATTCACCGAGTACGCCCCATATTACCGCCCACATCACGACTATTATGGTCGAGTAGACCCACGGATTTTCGAGGTTGATCATATCCATGACCAAAATTAATTTTCCACTGATATATTTGTGTTGGAAATATTGGTCGCTCACAGATTTTCTTTCGTAGCTATCGAATCTCCCGTCCGACCGGGCGGGACGACGGTTCTGTCGTTGCCGCACGAATAGGGTCACCAAGCGTACCGACCGGTTTCTCCGCCACAAACCTCACAGTGGAACACGACTTCGCCGTCCCTCTCTTCGGGGACTGCCGGCGTCCGCTCCTCACACGACGGGCACGTTCGGCGGAGGTCCATCGGTTCGTCGTCCCGCGGCGCACCGAGCGCGAGGACGGCGAGTCGGTCGTTCCCGCCGTTCCTCCCCTGTTGCCATTCGCCCGGTGCGAACCGTATCAGTTCCCCCGTGCCGACTTCGACATCCCCCTCCTCGGTTTCGAACGTCGCCGTCCCCGAGAGGACGTAAAACACCTCCTCCTGTTCGAGGTGGCGGTGATAGCAATTGCCGATGTGTTTGCCGGGAGCACGTTCGAAGTAGTTGATAGCGAGGCCGTCCGTCTCGAGGTCCCCTGCCAGCGGTTGAAATACGCGAGCGCCCTTGTCGGATTTCTCGATTGCGACTTTCTTCATCCCGTGTGCGTTCGTGATGGTGTAGATAAGCGCTTTCCCGCGCGTCGAAAGTGTCGCCGAACCACCGACCCGCGTCGCCGCTGTACTTTTACCCGTGCCCGTTGCCCACATGACACATGACGACCACAGCAGAACTCGCGGAGTTCGTCGCGGAAACGACCTACGACGACCTCTCGGAGGACACGGTGGACGAACTCGAAAAGCGGGTACTCGATTCGGTCGGAATCGCCGTCGGTGCCATGGGTGAAGAACCCGCGGAGGCGGTACGGGAGACAGTCGAGGAGATGGGCAAGGGGGACTGCACCCTGTGGGGTGGCGGCAGCGCCTCCCCGCCGGATGCGACGATGCTGAACACGGCCTACGTCCGCTACCTCGACTACATGGACTCGTTTCTCGCGCCCGGCGAAACGCCGCATCCGAGCGACAATATCGCCGCCACAATCGTCTGCGGGGAGTACGAAGACAGTACGGGGAAGGATTTCCTCACGGCCATCGCCATCGCCTACGAGGTGCAGGCGGAACTGGCGTGGAACGCGCCGGTTCGGAACAGGGGGTGGGACCACGTCACCCACACCGTCATCTCGGCGACGGCGGGCGCGTCGAAACTCCTCGGTTTGGACCGCGAGGAGACGCGTTCGGCCATCGGCATCGCGGGAACCGCGCACAACGCCCTCCGTGTGACCCGAACCGAGGGGATTTCGGAGTGGAAGGGACTCGCGTCCGCGAACGCCGCCCGAAACGCCGTCTACTCGGCGATGCTGGCGAAAAACGGCGTCGAGGGACCGAAGAACCTCTTCGAGGGACAAAAGGGGTGGAAACAGATAGTCTCCGGCGAGTTCGACGTCGATCTGTCGCCCGGAGAGCGCGTTCACGACGTGATGACGAAACGGTACGTCGCCGAGACGTACGCCCAGTCGGCCGTCGAGGGAATCATCGAGTTGGCGGAGCGCGAGGACATCGACCCCGGCCGCGTGGACTCGATTCACCTCGACACGTTCGCGGGCGCGAAACTCATCATCGGCGGCGGCGAGGGGTCGCGCTACGAGGTGGAGACGAAGGCACAGGCAGACCACTCCCTTCCGTACATGCTCGCCGTCTCGCTCATCGACCGCGAGATGACGAACGCACAGTACGACCCGGAGCGAATCCGGCAGGACGACGTGCAGCAACTCCTCCGAACCGTCGAAGTGGAGGAGGACGAGGAGCTCACGGAGCGTTTCGAGACGGGCGAGATGCCCGCCACCATCGACGTGGTGATGGACGACGGCACGACGTACCACGTCGAGAAGGACGATTTCGCGGGTCATCCGAACAACTCCATGTCGTGGGAGCAGGTCGAATCGAAGTTCGAGCGGATGACCGACCGACGATACGACGAGGAGCGACAGGGGGACATCATCGAGGTGGTATGCGGACTCGAAAACCGCGACGTTACCGACATCGTTCGATTACTCGACTGACGGCGATGTATCAGTCTCCCACTACTCGGGGGGTATGGTGACAATGGATAGCATATAACTGGGATGACAGTCCAATCATACCGATATATCAGCGACATGTTCCGGTTGGTCGGCCGTGCTTTATGCGGTAAGCCCGCTCAGCATATTTGGACCGAAAGGCCTGAATTCGGGCGCTTCGAGCGGTTTATCGTGATTATACCTCGTCGTCGTGGATACTCACCGAGTAACGGACGATGGGGTCGATAGAACAGTCCCCTCCATTGAAATACAGTTGTGGCGACACGAGAAAGTGGACGATGAACACACGACGACGTGTCGGTGTCGTCCATGGTAGATACAATGAAAAAAGGATTCAGAGTTCTCATCGCAATGAGTCTGGTCGCCAGTCTCTTCGTGATGGGCTTCGCCGGAAACGCAGCCGCAACAGATCGACATCACAAGAAAATGAATGGCGACACCAACGTACAGTACAGCGAACAGCACGCGTGGTCTGGAGTGCACCAGGACCAGTACGTCGCTCAGGGCAACGCCAACCACCAGGACGACAATTACGCGGTTTCGGCCTCGGCAGCCTGGAACGGTGGCGAAGCCGAATCCGGTGACGCGTACGCCGTCCAGTACAGCGAGCAGGAAAACAACAACGCACAGGCTGCTTGGTCGAACGCCGAGAACGACAACGAGCAAGAGCAAGAAGACTGACGACGCACGTCGGCCTTCGCGCTTAGAGGGTTATCCCTTGAACCATTCAGATTCGATTTTTTCTGTACCAAACGACGAGTGACGACGCCACGTTCGACGTGGATTCGGTCACCGTCGGAACGCCGAACGAACTGGAACCAGATCCGAAACTGAAACTCGTTTCGATACCGAGACTATCCCGTTCAATCGCCGTTATTGACCTGTTTCAGGGGGACGCGACTCGTCTCCGAACGTCCATCGAACGTGCCGCATAACCGTCGTTATCCCACGACGGGCGGCCGAATAACAAAGAACGAGGGGCGCGTCACCGTTTCCGACCAGTCATGAGTGTCCGACCTTCGTCGCCGAATTCTCGAACGGCCGTGGGCGTTCTCCTCGTCCTCTCGTTCAGCGTGTTCGGTGTCTTTGCGGGCGGGACAGCGAGCGCAACCGACACACGAGTTGGGGACACCCGGACCGCCGCGTGTCCTACCGATGCCACTGAAACACACGGCGTTTCGTGGCATCTTCAACGCTATGGCGCTGGCTGTCACGGAAACGACTACGTTCGATTCCCGGAAGGCGAACAGATAGACCACGTCGGCGAGCCACCGTGGGTTCCGCTGTAGCGAGCCGGGGTTGAACGACCCATTCAGTGGCTTTCGTGTTCGAGTTCTATCGTGCGATTGCGGTCTTTTCCCGAGTTCGCGCTTGGTTCGAATTCGGTATCCGATTCGGGCGACAGACAGCCCCTGCAGTACGCGTTCTCACCCCAGTCGAGCGTCCTGAGCGGGACGCCGAACGCCACTTGCTGTTTCGCGTATCGTCGTCGTTGTCCGTTTTCGGCCGGTTTCCGACAGCAGTCACAGCAAACCCCCTCGTCTGTTTCGATGGGACGCGTGTCCGTGCGGTGTTTCGTCCCGAATGCCGTGGGCGAGTAGGCGACCCGTCCGCGGGAGAACGCCCACGCCATTCCCAGCAGGGTTAATCCCCACGCAACCGTCCCGTCGTCGATTCCGAAGTACGTTTCCGGGCCGATGAACGAGACGGCGAGGACGGCCATCGTCGTGAGCAAGAAGATGTCGTCGAAGCTCATCGACCGCAGTTCCGATGCGAGGGATGGTGGCGAGCCCATCTATATTCGTTTTCCAACTGTTCTCCTTCAACGTTTGGCGAACGCATCTTCTATTGGTAAACTGTCATCCACTACGTCGCCCAACTCCTTTTGTATCTGTTCGTCGTACCCTGTCCGGGGGTTTCATGACCGACAGAGCATTCGACTTTCTGCACGTCAACGAACGCGAATCGAAACCGCGCGACAAAGGGATTACCGAGATGCGCGGGCCGTACTACGACCCGATGGGACCGCGCGAACTACAGGACATCCTCGACACGATGGGCGAGTACGTGGACATCTACAAGTTTTCGGGCGGGTCGTTCGCCCTGATGCCAGAGGACGCGGTGGAGGAACTCATCGACATCTGCCACGACCACGACGTTCAGGTTTCGACGGGTGGCTTCATCGAGAACGTCCTCGTCCGCGACAACGACAAGGTAGAACAGTACATCGAGGAGGCCGGGAATCTCGGCTTCGACATCGTCGAAATCTCGTCGGGGTTCATCGCCATCGACACCGACGACCTCGTGGAACTGACCCGACTCGTTCAGGACCACGGCCTGAAGGCCAAGCCGGAAATCAACGTCCAGTTCGGCGCTGGCGGGGCCTCCTCCGTCGAGGAGTTGGAGAGCGAGGCGGCCATCGACCCCGCGAGCGCGATTCGGGAAGCGGAGCGTCACCTCGACGCCGGGGCGTACAAAATCATGGTCGAATCCGAGGGCATCACGGAGCGCGTCCGCGATTGGCGGACCGACGTGGCCTTCGAAATCGCGAACGAAGTCGGCATCGAGAACTGCGTGTTCGAGGCCGCCGACCCGCAGGTGTTCGAGTGGTACATCAAGAACTTCGGACCCGATGTGAACCTGTTCGTGGACAACTCCCAAATCGTGGAGTTGGAGTGCATGCGTTCGGGTCTGTGGGGCAAGAAGAGTTCGTGGGGCCGCGTGGTGTCGTACAACGAGGGAGGGTAGACCGCCCGTCAGGTACCCCATCAGTCCGCCAGTCGATATTTACCGCCGCGCGCCGACACGAACGATATGGAGTACGAGACGATTCACGGGGAAGAAATTCCGAAAATCGGCCTCGGGACGTGGCGAATGGAGGGTGCGACCTGCCGCGATGCGGTCGAAACCGCACTCGACCTCGGCTATCGACACATCGACACCGCGCAGGCTTACGGCAACGAACGACAGGTCGGCCAAGCCATCCAACACTCCGATGTGGACCGCGAGGAGATTTTCTTGACGACGAAGGTGTGGCCGATGCACCGCAAACGCGCCGATATCGTGAACTCCGTCCACGAGAGTTTGGCGCAGTTGGGCACCGACTACGTCGATTTACTCCTCATCCACTGGCCGAACCCGCTCGCCTCGACGGGCGAGGTGATGCGGACGCTCTCGGACGTGCAGACTGACGGGTTGACACGCCATATCGGCGTGAGCAACTTCGATGCGGAGCAGTTGGAAACGGCACAGAAGGAGGCGACGGTGGACGTGTTCACCGATCAAGTGCAGTTCCACCCGTTCAACCCGCAGGAGGAGTTGCTCGACTACTGCCAGCGAAACGACGTGCTGTTGACGGCCTACAGCCCATTAGCCCACGGCGGAGCCATGCGCGACCACATCCTCACCGAACTCGGGAACAAGTACGACAAATCCCCGGCACAGGTCGCGCTTCGATGGGTGACACAGCAGGACGACGTGGTGACGATTCCGAAGTCCACGAGCGCGGACCATCTGGCGCAGAACCTCGAAATCTTCGACTTCGAACTGACGGAAACGGAGATGTCCCTCGTGGGCCGTCCGTCGCGGCTTCAAACCGGAATCTCGATGCTTCGCGGTCGGTTGGGTCGGTAGACGGCTGCTTTCCCGTTTCACTTCAATCGTCGCGCAGTTCCTCCACGATGGCCGACCCGACACGGCGAACGTTCTCCAGCGTGACGTCGAAGGTTTCGGCTTGCACGCCGTCGTCGAGGCTCTTTCGAATCGACTGTCCGTCGTAGGGTCGGTCGAAGTTGACGACGCCGCGGACGCTCAGATATCTGTCCAACAGTCCGAACCGGTCGAGTGCGGTCGCGGTTCCCATCTCCTCCATTTCGGTCGTCGCGTAGGTTCCGGCGTCGTACCGGTCCACGAGCCATTGTGCCTGCTCGGCGACGGTTTCGCCGTGCCAGAACTCGTCGCCACAGAGCGTCGTTCCGACGTCCACGCTCGGTTTTTCCCGCGCCGTGGCCTGCGAATAGCGATTTCGGTACTCGTCCGTCGCGTCGGAATCGAGGAGTTCGACGGACTCGGCGGCACGGCGAGCGTCCGCCACGAGCCCCTCGTTCAGATGATAGACGTAATCGTAGGGGCGATAGGAGAGCAGTTCGAGCGGCATCTCCCGGTTCCCGTCTTCCTCCCGCTCCCCGTCGCGTTCCGACCAGCGATGTTTCCGGTCCCAATCGACGATGCTGTCCGCGACGAACACCGACCCGAGCGTTCCCACGTCCGGTGGTGCGCCCGCGACGCCGACCGTGACGAAGTACGCTCCCGAGCAGTCGATTTTCGATGTGGCGAGGATGGCCGTCACGGTGGCAGCGGCGTCCGCCTTCCCCATTCCCGTGGACGTGATTCCGATTCCGTCGTCGGTGTGATAGACGGGCATGTTCGCGCCCGGTATCGACATCGAACTCTCGAACTCGTAGCTCTCGCGCCACAGTTCGAACTCGTCCGGTAAGTCCTTCTCCACCTCGAAGTCGTCCGCCGCGAAGGCCGGAAGCAAGAGGACGTCGAGGGCCATCGGCTCCGTCGTACCAGTCATCCGAGAACTCGTTCGACGGCGTTCGTATAGGTGATTTCGGTCGGACCACCCGTCGACACGATTTCGACGCGGGTTCGCGCTTACCGCACCGGTATCTCGACCAACGTCATGCCGTCGCTTTCGACCGCATCGGTCAGCGCCGCGTCGATTTCGTCCCACGTCTCGGCCCGCGTGGCGTCGATGCCGAAGCTTTCGGCGAACGTCACGAAGTCGGGGTTCGTCAGGCCGGTCCCGAAGTGTTCGCCGAACTCCTCCTCCTGTTCCTCGGTGATGAGCCTGTACTCGTCGTCGTTGAAGACGATGATGGTGTACTCACACCCGAGTCGGGTCGCGGTGTCGATTTCGGCCGCGTTCATCAGGAACCCGCCGTCTCCGGTGGCGACGACGACGTTGGAATCGACGGCGAGGTCGGCGGCGAGGCCGCCCGGTACGCCGATTCCCATGCTCGCCAGTCCATTAGAGATGATGACCGTGTTCGGTTCGTACGTCGGGAAGTTCCGCGCGATGGCCATCTTGTGACTGCCCACGTCGGAGACGAGGACGTCGTCGTCGGCCATCGCTCCTCGGAGGAACGGAAGGACGTTCTTCACCGTCACCGGGTCGTCCTCCTCGGGGTACCGTGCCGTCTGCTCCGCGATGGCCTCGCGCTGGTCGCAGTACCATCCGGCAGGGCAGGCAACGTCTAATCGCGCCCGGAGCGCGTCGAGTCCGGCGGAGAGGTCACAGACGAGTTCCACGTTCGGGTTGTAGTGTTCGTACACCTCGGCGGGTTCGGAATCGAGGTGAACGATGTCCTTGTCGCGGTCCGGATTCCAGTTCTCGGGGTCGTGTTCGGCGATGTCGTATCCGAGCGTCAGTACGCAGTCCGCCTGTGCGATGGCGTCCGCGGCCTCCCCGTTTTCGCCCGAATCGAGCGTGAACAACGAGTGTTCGTTGGCGTCCGAGAGCGCACCCTTGCCCATGTACGTTCCCACGACCGGAATCGCGGTTTCGGAGACGAATTCACGGAGACCCTCCGCCGCCCGCTCCCGAACCGCGCCGTTCCCGGCGATGACGAGCGGTCTGTCCGCCGCCTGGAGGAGTTCCGTTGCGTGTTCGACCGACTGTTCGTCCGGGTCGGGTCGCCGGATTCGTCGGGTGGATCTGAGCGGTTTCGCGCTGGTCTCTTCTGCTGCGACGTCCTCCGGGAATTCGAGGTGCGTCGCGCCGGGTTTCTCGTACTCCGCGAGTTTGAACGCCTTGCGGACCGACTCGTTGATGGTCTCGGGGTCGGTCATCTGCGTGTTCCACTTCGTGACCGACCGATACGTGTGGAGTATGTCGAGGAGTTGGTGGCTCTCCTTGTGCTGTCGTTCCAGACCCGCTTGTCCGGTGATGGCGACGACGGGACTCTTGTCCACGTGGGCGTCCGCAACCCCCGTCAGAAGGTTCGTCGCGCCCGGTCCGAGTGTCGAGAGACAGACACCCGCACGTCCGGTCACGCGTCCGTGTACGTCCGCCATGAACGCCGCGCCCTGCTCGTGCCGGACGGGGATGAACTCGATGTCCGAATCGCGGAGGGAGAACAGCACGTCGCCCAACTCCTCGCCCGGCAGACCGAACACGTACTCGACCCCTTCCTGTTCCAGACAGTCCACCAGCAAGTCGGATGCTTTCATCGGTCGAAATACGGTGAAGAACGATTAGTGCCTGTCGGCGGTTCCACAGCCCACCGGCTTCACGCTGTCCATGGCGAGGAGGCGACACCCGCTTCCCGTCTCGGCCTCGAGGAGCAGGGTTCGGTCGGTGGAACACAGTTCGAGGTCACAGCTACAGACCTTGAGCACGGTGTCCCCGTCGCCGTCGCCGTCCACGTCCCTGACGTTCACGCGACACGGCCGTGCGAATCGTCCGTCCGTTTTCGAGAGCAGGTCGTCGATGTCCGCACAGGAGACGTGCTTCCATCTCGGGTTTCGATACTTCTGGCAGTTCCGCGTTTCGAACATCGGCGGGGCCGGCGACGGCACCAACCGGATGCTCTCTGGTTTCACGTTCGGCCATCCGACGTAGATGGTGACGAGTCGGTTCTTCCGCGCGTGTATCGGGTTCGGGCAACAGCCGGGTTTCACGTCCATCCAACAGGTCTTACAACACTCCTGCGCGCCGTCCCGTGCGCTCGCCGCTCCGGCGAGCGACGGAACGCCAAAAGCTACCCCCGCGGCGGCGAAGGCTCCTCGTTTGAGGACGTCTCGTCGGGTTCGTGTGTGTCGTTTCGATTCCATGCGAGTCGCTCCGAGATGGTCGTGCGACATGTTACCATTTTTGTCGGTTTCGTGGAGATGTCCCCTTTTCCCATCGTTTTCGCGGTTCGACGAAGGTCCATACCGACGACGGGATTTATCCTCGTTCGGCCCGTGATACGGGTGAACGGGGGTTTCCGATGAGTCAACAGGAAGGGGATGTAGGGCGGTCGGATTCAGAGGGTGTACAGGAGGGCGAGACGCAAGCGGGAAGCGATATTGCGTCGCCACAACAGGACCGATTGGACCGTAAAGCGCGGCGGCGTGAGCGTGCGGCGGAGGTCGAACGCGAGACGGAACCGGAGAGCGAGCGTATCCACCTCAAGGTGTTTCGCTACGACCCGGAGGTTCCGGAAAAACGAAAGCCGCGCTTCGACCACTTCTACGTCCCCGCCACGCGAGGGCTGACGGTCCTCGACGCGCTCATCTACGCCCGCGACCACTTCGATACGACGCTCACGTTCCGCCACTCCTGCCGGCAGGCCATCTGCGGGAGCGACGCCGTGTTCATCAACGGGTCACAGCGACTCGCCTGCCAAACGCAGGTGTCGGAACTCGACAGTCCGGTGCAGGTCGAACCGCTTCCGCATCAGGACGTCGTCAAGGACCTCGTGGTCGATATGGAACACTTCTACGACCAGATGGCGGCCGTCGAACCGTACCTCCAGACGGACGAGAAACCGGACGATGACCTCGAAGAACAACGTCAGAGCCGCGAGAACCGGGAGGAAATCAAGATGTCCACGCGCTGTATCTGGTGTGGTGCGTGCATGTCCTCGTGTAACATCGCGGCGGAGGACAACCAGTACCTCGGCCCGGCGGCCATCAACATGGCCTATCGATTCGCCATGGACGAGCGCGAAGGCGAGTCCATGACGGACCATCGACTGAATCAGATGGACCAAGAACACGGCGTCTGGCGCTGCCAGACGCAGTTCTCCTGTACGAACGTCTGTCCGAAGGACATCCCGCTGACACAGCACATTCAGGAACTCAAGCGGGAAGCGGTGAAGAAAAATCTCTCCTTCTGGTGACCTGAAACTCCTCTCTTTTCGCAGAACAGTTCACGTCGTACACAAATCAGGTCATAGATGGGACCCGAGTCGCCCCGCAAATAATGACAGACGACCGAAACGAATTACTCCCTCGCTCCCGACCATTGTATGATGGCAGCGCTTACCACATCATTGGCGCTCACCGTCCTGATGGGTGGGTTCCTCCTCGTCGTCCTGTACTTCATTCTACAGGTCGAGGACTGGCGGTCGTACACACCCACGGGTGGGGGGGTGGGTCGAGGTGAAGAGCAGCGGTCCGTCTACGAGCAAAAGCCCTCGGGGGTTCTTCGGTGGCTGACGACCGTCGACCACAAGGACATCGGGATACTGTACGGCGTATTCTCGATGGTCGCGTTCGTTTGGGCCGGTATCGGCGTGCTGTTGATGCGAATCGAATTGCTCTCTCCGGACACGCTATTCCTGCAGGCACAGGCGTACAACGCCCTGCTGACGACACACGGCATCAGCATGCTGTTCCTGTTCGCCACGCCGATGATAGCGGCGTTCGCGAACTACTTCATTCCGCTGCTCATCGGCGCGGACGACATGGCGTTCCCGCGCGTGAACGCCATCGCCTTCTGGCTGTTGCCGCCCGCCGCAATCCTCATCTGGATCGGCTTCCCGCTCGGGGCTATCGGGTCGGGAATCCAGCCTGCACAGACGAGTTGGACGATGTACACGCCGCTTTCCGCCCAGCAACCGAGTCCGGCGACCGACTTGATGCTTCTCGGACTCCACCTTTCGGGCATCAGTACCACGATGGCGGCGATAAACTTCATCGCGACCATCTTCACCGAACGCGGCCCGAACATCGGGTGGGAGAACCTCGACATGTTCTCGTGGACGGTCCTCACGCAGGCGGGGCTCATCCTGTTCGCCTTTCCGATGCTCGGCAGTGCGCTCATCATGCTCCTGTTGGACCGGAACTTCGGGACGACGTTCTTCTCCCCACAGGGGGGTGGAAGCCCGATTCTGTGGCAACACCTGTTCTGGTTCTTCGGCCACCCCGAGGTGTACATCATCGTCCTCCCGCCGATGGGGCTGGTCAGCCTCATCCTCCCGCGCTTCGCGGGACGGAAACTGTTCGGGTTCAAGTTCGTCGTGTATTCGACGCTCGCAATCGGTGTGCTCTCGTTCGGCGTCTGGGCCCACCACATGTTCGCCACCGGCATCGACCCGCGTATCCGCCTCAGCTTCATGGCGGTGTCGTTAGCCATCGCGGTGCCGAGCGCCGTCAAGGTCTTCAACTGGATTACGACGATGTGGAACGGGAACATACGCTTAACCGCACCCATGCTGTTCTGTATCGGCTTCGTTCAGAACTTCATCATCGGCGGTATTACGGGCGTCTTCTTGGCCGCGATTCCGGTGGACCTCGTGCTCCACGACACCTACTACGTCGTCGGCCACTTCCACTTCCTCGTGATGGGTGCCATCGCCGTCGCGCTGTTCGCGGCGGTGTACTACTGGTTCCCCATCGTCACCGGACGGATGTACCAGAAAACCCTCGCTCACTGGCACTTTTGGCTCACGATGATCGGGACGAACGTGACGTTCTTCGCCATGTTGTTCCTCGGCTACGGCGGCATGCCGCGCCGGTATGCGACCTACCTTCCGCAGTTCACGACCTGGCATCAGGTGGCGACCCTCGGGGCGCTCATCCTCGGATTGGGCCAACTCATCTTCGTCTGGAACATCGTCCAGTCGTGGCTCGAAGGTCCGGCGGTCGAGAGCGGCGACCCGTGGGCGTTGGAGGAGGAGGGCATGCTTTCGCCCGAATGGGCGTGGTTCGAGAAGCGACGCGAAACCGCACTCGCCGACGGTGGCGATGGCGACGGATTGACCGACGGCGGTACGGAGGAAGCGGGAGGCGATACCTGATGTCGTACTCCCCGTTCGACCGCGAGACCATGCTCGACATCGTGGTGAACATCGTCCCGATGCTCATCCTCCTGTTCTTCATCGTCTTGGCCTTCGTCTGGACGCCGTGGCACGGAGAACCGCTTATCTCCGCGATGGCGCACCTCTTGACCATCATCCCGTTCGTCCTGCTCGGACTGTTGACGTGGATAGCAGCACGGTACGTCGGGTAGGCGAGACGACGTTCCCGCCTTACCGTTCGATGAGTTCGGTGAGTACGGCACAGAGCACTGCACCCGCCATTACGATAGCGAGGAATCCGAACGTGGCGGCGAATCCCGCCGCATCGGAGAGGACGCCGACGACAGCGGGGGCGAGCGCGCCGACACCCATCAGGAGGGTACGCACCAACCCGAGGCCGCCGCCGGTCACGTCGTCGGGAATCGTCTCCGCGAGGTACGTGCCACGAATGGGGCGGAATCCGTGACTTCCGACGCCGAACGCGACGACGATACCGCCGAACACGACCGGACTCGCCGTCCCGACCATCGAGAGCGCCCCGAGCGCACCCGCCGCGACGGTGAGGACGGCGATGGCGAGTGGAAGTCGTCCGATGCGGTCCGACAGGTCGCCGGTGACGACCTGCACTAAACTCACGGCAAACAGCGCGCTGTAGACGAACGACGCGTTCGACTCCGACAGACCGTGGTCAGTGAGATAGAGGGGGAGGAACGCGACGACGCCGTTGTACGCGAAACTGAAACAAAACGTCGCGCCAACGAACGCCGAAAGTCGGCGGCTTCGAAAGAGCGCGAGATACTGCCGAAGCGCGAGCAACTCCGTCGAATCGTCGCCGTCGTCCGCGGAGTTCGGCGTCCGTCGTGGAACGAACGCGAGGACGCCGCCGGCGAGCGCGAACCCCATCACCGTTCCGACGAGAAAGAGGAGGTGCCAGTTTCCCACGTCGGTTACGAGGACGACGGCGGCCGGCGCGGCCACGCCGCCGAACGCGCCGAGAGTGTCGAACAGGCCGAGCGCTCGTCCCGTTCTCGTGGGGTACACCCGCGACAGCAACCTGATGGAGACGGTCTTGTGGATGCCCGTCCCGAGGCCGACGAGGAGCATTCCACCGACGAGTACCGTCAACGGCGCGCTGATTCCGAGAATTAGTGCACCCCCGCCCGCGATTACGGCACCGGCAGCGATCACCTGTACCGCGCCGAACCGGTCGGCGAGGACCCCGCTCGGAAACTGCATGAGCGAATAACAGAGCATCGTGACCGTGAATATCGTTCCGAGGAAGGCGTTCGAGACGCCGAACTGGGTCCGAAAGGTGGGAAACAACGCCGGAAGCGCGTACCGGAGGAACTTCGCGAGAAACCAGAGCGCGGCCGTCAGCAGGAGCGTGTCGTACTTCGACATCCGCGGGAAATCGCTCCGAACTCGGGTTCTCATTCGAATGTTGGTCCTCGATGTACCGAGAAAAAACGGAGGGAACCGGCGAAGTTCGACCCCGAGTCGTTCACAATAGTTATAACTTTATAATTGTCATTTACTGCCGTGTCCCCGGATTCGAACCCCTCCGACGTGTTGAATAAAATCGACCGTACCCACTTCGGGGCGTTACTGCTGGTCGTCGGCCTCGCCGTCGCCGGCTACGGCGTCTACGACTACACCCAGCAATCCGACGCCGTTGCGGAAGCGGTGACGGTAAACGCCACTATCACCGATACGGGTATCGAACGCATCTCGAGGCGTCGTAGTAGCCCTGACTACGAACCCACGGTCACGTTCGATTACCGCTATCGCGGCGAGTCCTACACGGCACACGACATTTACCCCGCTGCTATCACTCCGAGCTACGATACGAAATCGAAGGCTCGGTCGGTCATCGACGGATACGAGACGGGAGACACGGTGACGGCATACGTCGTCCCTTCCTCCCCCGGAAACGGGTTCCTCGAAGACAGAACGACGAACGAACCGCTGAAGTTCGTGTTTCTCGCCGGTGGCGCATTGATTCTCATCGGCGGTACACACGTCGTGAAGGGACTCGGAGGGACCTAATCCGGGCGGAGAGTGTCACGGACGGCGCGAAGTCCACGTTTCCGTCTCCGTCCAGACGGTCAGTCGAGCGAGATATCCACGCGTTCGCCGCTCCGTGCCGATTCGTAGGCCGCCTCGGTCAGTGCGGTCACGGCGTACGCGTCGCGGGCGGTAGCGGGCGGCGTCTTCCCGCTCTCAATACAGTCGATGAACACGGCGGCCTTGTCGCCGCTTCGGTGCTGGTCGATGTACGGAGCGACCGTCGTCCCGTCGGACCGGACCTCGGTCAACTGTCGCGGCTCCCACTGCCGTCCTTCGAGATAGATGGCCCCCTCGTCGTCCCAGATGTGGATGTGTTCGCGGACGCTGGGAGCGTCGCTGAACACCGAAATGCTCGCCGACGCGTCGTTTTCGAATTCGACCGTGAGTTGTGCACGCTCGTCCACCCGATTTTCCTCGTCGGCGAACTTCATATCCGCCTGTACCGACGTCGGCGTCAGGCCCGTCGTCCACAGCACCGCATCGACGAGGTGGCTCCCCGTGTCGTAGAGGTTCCCGCCGCCGGAGAGGTCGGGGTCGGTCCGCCACGCCTCCTCGAACCGGGAAATCCAGTTCTGCGTGATTTCCGCGGTGATGAATCGCGGCGTCAGGTCCGAGTCGGTCCATCGCTCCCGTGCCCGAACGAACGCCTCGTTCAGATGGCGCTGATAGCCGACCATCAGCACTTGGTCGTCGAGTCGCTCGTTGCGTTCCACGAGTTCCCGCGCCTCCTCGGTGTCGATGGTGAGCGGCTTGTCACAGAGTACGTGAAGGCCGTGGTCCAGCGCCGTCGTTATCTGCTCGTAGTGGAAGGCGTGTGGCGTTCCGATGAGTACCGCGTCCAGTTCCTCCGCGTCCAGCATCTCCTCGTACGCTTCGTATCGGGAGCCTTGGCCGATATAAAGCGTGTTTCCGGCTTCCTCGCGCGCCGCCTCGCTCACGTCCGCGAGGGCGACGACCGTCGAACGCGGGTCTTCCTCGAACGACCGACCGACGGTCGTTCCGATGAAACCGCCGCCGATGACGCCGATACGATACTTTTCGGGGGTTGGGGATTGTCCTGCCATAAATTATTCTCTCGTGAAGTAATTCCTACGAACGGTCGATACGCACGCCCCCGTCTTATCTCTCGTGGCGGCTTCCGCCAAACTTGGTTCCGTCGGGTTCACCGTTTCCGTCCCTCTCAAACCGGGACCGGTCCGCTCGTTCCCGGTCCCGGCGGGTACCACCCGTCGGACATCTCGAAGATGGCCACGTCCTCGTTCTGGAACACGAGATGATACTGCGGCGACGAGAGCATCGTCGACATCATCTCCGGCGGTTGGTGGTGGCGCATTCCGCGAATCGTGTACGCGCCTTTCGGGACGTAGACGTACTGCGGATGGACGTCCATCCGCATCAGCTCCGCCGTCAGACAGTTGTCACTATGGCACCGCGACAGCTCTCGGAACTGATGGAGTTGATAGCCATACTTCTGGTCTCCCTTCCACTCGACTCCCCACGGCCCGATGGAAATCGTCCTGTCCGTCTGCTGTGGGAACCACTCGGCGGCGTCACCGAGGACCAAAAACTGTGCGGAGGGGTCCGTGTGGTCGTTCGCCCACGTCATCGCCTCGACGTCGTTGCCGTCGACGAACTGGGGAAGCGATGGGCTTCCGGCGTGGGCGTTCATACCCCCCATCGCGTACAGCATCCCTCCGCTGAGCCCGATGGTCGCTAACAGAACGACGGAGAACGTGACGATTTCGTTCCGGTCGGCGGACGAGGAAGTCTCGCGAATCCATCGAAAGATCCCGTCGAAGACGAACCGTGCGCTGATGAGTGCGCCGATGAGA
Organism: Haladaptatus sp. HS23; assembly: GCF_056892285.1. Taxonomy (NCBI): domain Archaea; kingdom Methanobacteriati; phylum Methanobacteriota; class Halobacteria; order Halobacteriales; family Haladaptataceae; genus Haladaptatus; species Haladaptatus sp. HS23. The sequence goes on from NZ_JBXGLH010000007.1 coordinate 218,559, forward strand.
AACACGAAACGCGCCTCGTCCATCGTCGCCGTGATGACGACCAACCACGCGGGGAGGAAGTATTCGCGCCGTCGTATCAGCCAGAGACACCCGACCGCCGGAAGCAGATGCCACGCCGAGAGGAACGGCGGTTCGTTGATCTGTTTCCGCAGCAACTGCTTCAACGCCGGAATGGCACCGCCGAGGCCGCCGTGGGTGCCCGCCGCTCCGCTGAATACCGACGACCCGTGCATCGACATCACCGACAGCCACCACGGGGCCGTGAGAACGACGCCGCCGAGGCCGACTATCAATCCGTAGGTGAGTCCGCGAACCGACCGGTCGAACCGGACGTAGAGGACGAGGAAACTGATAACGAAGAATATCGTGTACATCGGGTGGGTCAGCACCGTGAGCGTGAACGCGATGAGGGACGGGACGAGGAACCGCCGGTCGTGGTCCCGAAAGAGGTGGAGTCCCGCGTAAATCCCGGTCAGCGAAAAGAGCATCGCGGGAGCGCGGACGATGCCGCCCGCGGAGATGTGCCACTGGAGAATCGGCGGACTGACCGCGACGATGAGTGTGGCGAGCGACGCCTGTGGCCGCGAGCCGAACAGGTCCCGTGCGAGGAAATACAACGGAACGAGATAGGCGATGGAGACGAGTCCGGGAAGAAATCGGGCGATGGTGAACGCACCGAGACGCGTCGTATCGAGGACGAGCGCCAAGATGTAGAACATGAACGGCGGATACGCGAAGGGAACGCCGTCGGGCGTGTAACCGGGAATCGTCTTCGGGAGGACGTATCCGTTCTTCTGTATCTCCTCGGCGATGTGGAAGTACAACCCCGCACCGAAGGACGGGAAGGGATGGCTTCCGACGTAGAGATAGAGGACGCACGCTCCGGCGAAGAGCGCGGGGACGAGCCATGGCAGTTCGTAACTCAAGCCTCTCGATTCCTGTGCCGTCTTCGAATCCGTCTGATGACTAGCCATGGTTGTGTGTGGGGAGCGGCCGCTCCGAGATTGGCAGCGGCAGCGTTCTCGTTCGGACGAAACTATCGCAGGATTCACTCTTTGTTATCCAGTGGCTATCCCCGAGCTAGCAACGAATACTGACTACGAGCGAACGGTAGGTACGAATTCCAGCAGTAGTAACACGGGGTTGTGAGAGCGTCGATTTCGAGACAGCGCGGCGAAAACCGTTCGCTCCGTCGTCCCTCGTTTTGGAACGGACGAAACAGTTCCGTGAACAGTTTCGCCGCCCGAGTCGTCCACCGCGGTCACTCGTAGCGGAGCGCGTCGATGGGGTCCGTGTGGGACGCGTCCCACGCCGGATAGATTCCGGCGAGAATACCGACGAGGACGCCGACCACGACGGCGATACCGAACCATTCGGCTCGGAACGCGACCGGAAGCCCGATGAGTTCGGCCGCGATGTAGCCCCCGCCGAAGCCGACGACCGCGCCCAGCGCGGACCCGAACAGGCCGAGCAACACCGCCTCGAAGAGGAACAACTGGAGGACGTCGGTACTCTGTGCGCCGACGGCTTTCATGATGCCGATTTCACGGGTGCGCTCGGTCACGCTCACCAGCATGATGTTGGCGATGCCGATGGCCCCGACGATGAGCGAGATGAGCGCGATGCCGGAGATGTACGCCGTGAACGTGTCGCTGACCCGCTTGACCTGATTGACGAGTTCCTCCTGAGTCGTCACCTTGAATTTGTAGTTCTCCGATTTCAACTGGTTCGCGTCCGACCGTTCGCCGAGATACGTGTAGACGCGCCCCTGTACCGCGTCCACTTGGGCGGGGTCGCGCGCGAGGACGAGTATTCGCCCGTACACGCGCTGGTTCCGGTTGGTGGACGGACTGTGTACCGTTCGCTGATAGAAGGGGTCCGTCGGCGCGAACACCCGCGGCGTCGGTCCGCTACTGATGCCTAACGAGGTTTCGTCGGACGGTTCGACGATGCCCGTCACCGTCGCGTTTATCTCCTCGCCGTTGACGGCACGCGTAACGGTGATGTTGTCCCCCACGGAGACGTTGCCGCCGCCGAACATCCGCGCCGCCGGCCTGTTCAGGACGACTTCGCGTTTCCCGCTCTGGAACGACCCGCCCTCGACGAACCGTTGATTTTTCACGTCGAAGTACGGCGGCGACGTCACGACTATCCACTGTCGACCCACCGTCGAATTGTTGTACGCCACCGTCGAGGCGGCGATGCCGCTCTCCGGGACGGCGGTCTCGACGCCCCTGAGCGACCGAATGCCGTCGAGGTCGTGTTCGGTGAAAATCGTCTGTCCGCCGCTGCTCCCGAAGTTCGGAACCCCGCTCTGGCTCGGCGACTGTGCCGAGACGTACATGGTCGCCGCGTTTCCGCCGGCGACCGTGTTGACGATATCCGCCTGCAAACTCGCACCGAGCGTGACGAACGTGATGACCGCCGCCACGCCGATGATGACGCCGAGCGTCGTCAGCGTCGACCTGAGTTTGTGTTCGCGGATGTTTCGCCAACTGATTCGAACGCTTTCGAGAACGTTCATCCGCACGTGTCAGTCTGCGTGTCGGTTCGCGTGTCGTTCATGTTCTCGTCTACCCGAAAGCGTCTACGGTTTCATCCGACAAAAGTCTATGACGCGAAACGTCGTCTTAATCGCCTGAAATGCCAAATTATACCGGATTCGACCGTTTCGAAAGTGTTCGGTTTTCCGTGCGAATCGTTTCGTTAGTTCTCCCCCATTCGAACCGTCAACACCGGAACGTCAGACAGGCGGACCACCTTCTCCGTGACGCTTCCGAGGAGATAACGGTCCAGTCCGCGGCGACCGTGGGTTCCCATGACGACGCAGTCGATGTCGTGTTCGTCCACGTAGTCGAGGATGAGCCTGTACGGCGTCCCGTGCTGAACGGACGTTTCCACCTCGATACCCGCTTCGGTCGCCGCGCGCTCGACTCTCGTGACCGCGTTCGTACACTCCCTTTCGAGTTCGTCGGAGAGGATGTCGGACCGAACGTCCGGCGGCATCGTGGTCCGGTCCACGACCGACAGGACGTGAAGGCGCGCATCGGAAATTTCCGCGAGGGAGAGCGCCTGTTCGACGGCTTTGTCGGTGGACACGCTCCCGTCCGTGGGAAGAAGGATTCGTTCGTACATGCACGTACGACACGTCACCGACCTGCAAAGCTATACTGGTGGGAAGTGTTACTGGAGACGACAGTTCGATTCTCGGAACGTGGTTATCACGGGGTGGGAATCAGCCTTATTCTGAAATCGATACTGCGCGAAGTTTGGAACGAGGGATATCATGCTCGATCCAACGACCGCAAGCCGTCTTCAGTTCGCGCTGACGACCATCGTTCACATCGTGTTTCCGGTGGTGAGTATGGGACTCGCACCCTTCCTCGTCTACTTCACGTGGAAAGAGGTTCGAACGGGCAAGGGGATTTACGAGCAGTTACGCCGATTTTGGATACGGATATTCGCGGTCAGTTTCGTCGTCGGCACCGTCACCGGACTCGTGTTGGAGTTCGAGTTCGGGACGAACTTCGCCTCGTTCGCCGCGACGACCGGGGAGTTGTTCGGCGGGCCGTTGGCCGTCGAGGGGATGATGGCGTTCTTCCTCGAAGCGACCTTTCTCGGGATTTTCGTCTTCGGTCGCGAGCGGGTTTCGGACAGGCTGTATCTCGTCTCGTCCGTCCTGGTCGGGTTGGGGACGTGGCTGTCGGCGGTGTGGATTTTGGTGGCGAACTCGTGGATGCAGACGCCGCGCGGTTTCGAAGTCGCGATGCGAAACGGCACCCCCGTCATCACCCTCGTGGACCCCGTCGCCGCCTACGCTAACCCCCGATTCCCGTGGATGTTCGTCCACATGCAGAACGCCGCCGTCCTCTCCGTCGCCCTGCTCATGGCGGGTATTGCGGCCTACTACATCCGCCGCGGCGGCCCCGAGGACGACGACCGGTTCTGGCGGGCGACGCTCAAAATAGCGCTCGTCGCACTCCTCATCACCGCGCCGTTGCAGGTGGTCCACGGCGACGCATATGCCCGTCACGTTTCGGTGACACAACCGCAGAAGTTCGCCGCGATGGAGGCGGTCTGGGACACAGCGTCGTACGTTCCCGAATACATCGTCGCTTTTCCGACGTCGTTGAACGACGTCCTCAATCCGCGCGCGAAGGACATCTTCGGCATCGGGATTCCGGGCGGCGCGTCGTGGCTGGCCAGCGGCGGCGATGCACAGGCCCGAATCGCCGGACTGAACGAGTTCGAAGGGTCACCACCGGTGGCCGTTGTCTTCTGGTCGTTCCGGTTGATGGTCGCCATGGGCTTCTGGTTCATGCTCCTCGCGTTCTGGGCGGGGTATCGCTGGCGGGAGGGAGAACTGTTCGAGGACGACCTCCTTCACAGGGCGTTCACGTGGTCGTCCCTGCTCGGATTCTTCGCGGTCGAAACCGGGTGGATAGTCACGGAGGTCGGTCGCCAACCGTGGGTCGTCCAAGGCGTGATGAAGACCAGCGCGGGCGTCTCGACGGGGCTTTCGAGCACCGAAGCGACCCTGACGCTCCTCGGCTTCGTCGGCGTGTACGCCACCCTGTTAGTCGTGTACGTCTACGTCATTCGACGAATCGTCCGCGGCGGCGCGCCCGAAGTCGAACGAACGCGCCGGGAAGCGCCGGGAAGCGAGGTGACCGCGAATGATTGACCTCGCAACCCTCTGGTTCGCGCTCGTGTTCGTCCTGCTCGGCACGTTTCTCTTCCTCGACGGGTTCGACTTCGGGGTCGGGATGCTCTTTGCGACCCGTGAAGAAGAGGAGGACCGCGAAACGTTGCTCGCCGCCATCGGGCCGGTTTGGGACGGCAACGAGGTGTGGCTCGTCGTCTTCGGCGGGGCGCTGTTCGCCGTCTTCCCGGCGGCCTACGCGGGACTGTTCAGCCGCCACTACCTCCTCATGTTCGCAATCCTCGGGGCGCTCATCCTCCGCGGTATCGCGCCGGAGTTGTACGAACAGCGCTCCGACGAGCGCTGGCAACGCTGGTGGGGCCGGTCGTTCGTCGTCGGGAGCGCGCTGGCACCGTTCCTGCTCGGCATGTTCGCGGCCAACTGGGTGCTCGGTGCATCGACCACCGTGTCCATCGCCTCGCTCGCGTTCGGGTTGACGCTCGTCGCGCTCACGCTGGTCGAGGGGGGAGCGTTCCTCGGCCTCAAAACGCGCGGACCGCTCCGCGACGAGGTGACGCGCTACGGCCGTCTGGCCGCCCTTGCGTATCTCGTCCTTGTCGTCATCGTCATCGCCTACCTCGCAGCCACCCGTTCGGACTTACACGGTGCGCTGCTGTCGCCGCTCTCTCTCGCCAGCGTCGTCGTCTCCGTCGGGTTGGTTGCGGCCCTCGTCTTCGCGGGCAGGGCCGAGCGCTATCGCGCGGCGTTCGTGGCCGCCGCCGGTCTCCCGTACGCGCTCGTCGCGTTCGTCGGGAACCTCCTGTACCCCGCCATCGACCCCGCCGTCGGGTTGACGGTGCAGGAGGGCGTCGTTTCGGACCTGCCACTCACGATAATGACCGTGGCCGCCGCGTTCATCCTCCCCATCGTAGTGGTGTACTTCGGCGTCGTGTATTCCGTCTTCCGTGGTCCCGCGGACCCCTCGGAGACGTACTAAACACCTTCGGCGGCGTGCATCACCGGACCCTTCGGTCGATGGCGGGTGGCATCGACACGCTTTCCGAGTGGGTGAAATAGGGAACCCGGACGGCCGTACTCTCAGTTGGCCGGTGTCGGGACGCCGTCGGTTCGGAACGTCGTCAGCAGCACGTAGCCGATGGGGAGCATGAGCAATCCGCCGAGGACGAAGGGGAGCCAGTAGGCGACGGCAGCATAAAGCGCCCCCGCCACGATTGGACCGACCGCTCGGGCGATGCTCCCGGCGCTTTGGGTCAGGCCGAACGCGCCGCCCTGCGTGTCCTCCGTTGCGCTCTTCGAGACGAGCGTCGTGAGCGAGACGTTCGCAAAGCCGTTACCCGCCGCGAGCGGTGTGAGGATGAACAGGAGGACGAGCAAGCCACCGGAGAACGGGCCGATGGCCGGTAGATGAGTTCCGAGTGCCGGTGAGAACGGGAGGGAGGCGAGCGTCACGAATTCGAGAACGACGCCGACCAACGCGAGGGTACGCTCGCCGTAACGGTCCGTAAGTTTGCCGACGAGGCCGCCTTGAACGACGGCGATGATGACGCCGACGTAGGCGAGGACGTAGCCGTTCATCTCCGGGCCGAAACCGTACTGCTGCTCGGTGAACAGCACGAACATGCTCTCCATCGAGGAGAACGCCAACGAAAGGAGGAAAAACGAGGCGATGAGGCCCGCGAGCGCCGGATTCGAGAACGCCGACGCGAGACGGGCGATGCGGGACTGCGATTCGTTCGTCGACTCCTTGCCGTCGTCCTCTCTGGTGCGCGTCTCGGGGAGGACGAACGCGGCGACGACGAGGTTCAGGCCGCAAATGGCCGCGGCGGCGAAACTCGGCAGGGAGAACTGGGTGACGGGAACGAACGCGGGAAAGGAGTCCTGTGCAACAGAGAGGACGGCATCGCTCGAAACGACCCCGCCGAGCGCCGGGCCGAACACGAAGCCGAGTCCGAACGCCGCGCCGATGAGGCCCAAACCCTTCGCCCGCTCTTCCGGCGGCGTGATATCGGCGATGTACGCCTGTGCCGTGGCGATGTTGCCGCCCATCGCGCCCGCGAGAATTCGGGCGACGAAGAGGACGACGAGGCTTTCAGCGACGCCGAACAAAGTCCACGCGACGACGCTTCCGAACAGCGAGAGGAGCAGGATGGGGCGGCGGCCCCGCTCGTCCGAGAGACGACCGAGGACGGGCGCGAAGAGGAACTGCATGACCGAATACGACGCGAGCAGGAGGCCGATGACGAACTCGTTGGCTCCGAAGTGTTCCGCGTAGAGCGGGATGATCGGAATCAGTATCCCGAACCCGAGCAAGTCCACGAAAACGATGGCGAACACCGTCGCTAGCGCCCTGTTCGACCCGTCTTCTGCCATCAGAGCCCTCCCGCGACGACCGCGACGGCGTAAAACAGCGTCGTCGCGGACTTTGCGGCCTGTGGGACCCCGCTATCGAGGTTTTTCTTCACTCGACTGCTTCCCACGTGACTCAGTCCGGTGAGGACGAACCAGAGGACGACCATCGTCAGGACGAGGTGGCCGCGAGAACTACCGGGGAGGCTTTCGGTGGTGTAGAGAGTACCAGCCATGAGTCTACCGGTGAGCAGGAGTATCACGGACGCGAGCGAAGTGAAGCGCGAGAACTGCTGAGTCATCCATCGGAGTCCGTCCGCGCCGAGTTTCCCGTTTCGCGCCGCCGGGACCACGAGCGCGGCCATGAACACCGTCCAACCTGTCCACACGCCCGCGAACAGCGTGTGTATAATTCGTATCGTCACGTCGAGAACCGTCATCCGCCGGAGGTTGTTTCAGACCCTTCAAATAGCTTCGGATAGAATCGGACGCTGTATAATCCGGTTCCGATTATGAAACCAGATGTAGACAGAGGGCGGGGGATGCTTTCGCCCGCCGACAGAGCCTATCTCCTCGGCGAGGCCGAGATGGAACACGAACAGTCGAAGCGCAACGCCGAGGCGCGAATCAGGACGCGAATCACGAACACGGTGCTGGATTTCATGGTTCTCGTCCATCACCTCAAAAAGAAGGACAGACGGCAGGTGTTCGACACCGACGACGGGCGGTTCATGGACGGTCTGACGGCGATGCTCTCGTTCGCCTACATCGGCATGCGCGAGAGTGGGACCGATTTCGGACACGCGCTCGAACCCGCGGTTCGGAAGGCCGAGGAGGTCCACGCCGCCGACACGCTCGGCCAAGCGGTGTCCGTGGACGTACGGTTCGACGTGGAAACGGAAGTCGAAACCGCCGTGGACGACGTGGCGGCGGCCATCGACGCCGGAAAACCCGTCACGCCTGCGGAGTTGTTCTCCGTCATGGTCGGGAGTGACGCGTTGGAGGAGGTGAGCGAAGTCACGCTCCAACTGAGCGATGGAACTGACGGCGACGGACTGTTGAAAGAGGACGAGTTCGTCGCGCACGTCGCGGAGTATCTCGATGCCGACTTACGCTGGCTTCCGTACAATCGGGTGAAAGTCGTCGTCGAAGCGTGATTGTTTCGGGGGAATCGAAGAACAGAGACGGTCTGAATGGGTCGAAACGGGCGGTTGCGGTGCCGACGGACGTCGATCAGACTGGCTGTTCTGGCTGGTCGGGCCGTTCCACTCGGTCGTATTTGTCCTCGAACTCCTGAATCAACTGCCCCATCTTCGCGTACCACTCGTTCAGCATGCGCTGCATGTCGTGTGACACCTCGTTGGGGTCGGTGGGTTTGTAGACGTGATAGTAGCCACCCTGTTCGTAGTTGACCTGTTCTTTCTGGATGAAGCCCGACTGAAGCAGTCGCTGGATGGACCGGTAGGCAGTCGAGCGTTCCCGGTCGATGCGTTCCGCGATGTCGTCGATGGTCAGAGGGGTGTCGCTCTCGATTACGACTCGATAACACCGCTTGTCGAGTTCCTTGAGTCCGTGAATACACTCCAGCAGTCCCTCACACTCCATGTCCTGCTGCAGGTACTCGGCCATCGAGTTCGCCATTATCGAGTCGAGAATAGGGAGTTGGCACGTATAAGGATTTTGCATAGTTCGTACAAAACTACTGTGACGGGTGGACGAGGGCGGATTTCCACGTCAGTCGGACGTTTCGTCCGCATCGCCGACTATCTCGCCCGTCGTCTATCGATATCTCTCCGGCATCGATACCTCTCCCGGGTCACTCGACCGTCGCCACCGAGGAGGACTCGCGTTCTCGGAGGTTGACCAGCGCGCTGTAGACGACTGCCGCGGCGACGAACAGTGCAGACCCGAAGATGAGCACCAGACTGACCGTGTCGAGGAGGTGGATGCCGAACGCGTCCCCCACACGGTTGCTTGCGACGGCGACGCTGCCCGCGAGAAGCATGGCCGCGAAGTACTCCTTGATGTCGTCCTCGTCGGTCAGGTTCGTCGCCGCCGCGCCGATGCGCGCTCCGAGCGCGCTGCCGGCCAAGAGCGGCGCGACGACGGCGAGTTCGACGGCCCCGTTCTGCGCGTAGGAGAACGCGCCGAAACCGCCCGAGATGGTTATCTGAAGCACGTCGGTTCCGACCGCGACGACGGCGGGAACGCCGAGGACGTACACCATCGCGGGCATCAGGAGGAAACCGCCGCCGACCCCGAGGAACCCGGACAGGATTCCGACGAACAGCGCGATACCGAGGGTGAGCCATATCGAAATCTCGACGCCCCCGCTGATGGAAACCATCGGCGGAATCTGGAGCGCGTCGAAGCGGTCGGGGAGCGACGACTCGCCGCCACCGCCCCGCGCGTCGCGGAGCGTGAACAGACCGACCGTCGCCAACAGGAGGACGTAGGCGGTTCCGACGACCACGTCGGCGATTCCGGTCGCTTCGAGCCACAACACGACCTGTTCCCCGGCCTTGATACCGGTCGTCATGCCGACGATGAACAACAGCGCGAGTTTGTAATCGACCTGTCCGAGGTCGCGGTGTCGGAGTGCGGCGATGACCGACGTACCGAACACGAACGCGAGTCCGCTTCCGACCGCGACTTTCGCCGAGTATCCGAACACCAACAACGCGGGCGTGACGAGGAAGGACCCGCCCATACCGAAGAATCCGAACAGGATTCCGATTATCAGTCCGAACCCGATGAAGAGGGCGATGAGCAACAACTCCACGACTACTCACCCGTGAGCACGTCGAGCACGTTCGAACCGACCGACTGGACGACGACGCCGTATCCGGCGTAGAGAACGACCGCCTCCCCGAGAACTGCACCGACGGTCGTCACCGCCTGCATGCCGCTCAGCGCTTCTATTCCGACCATGCTCATCGTCCTCGTTTCCGTACCGACACCGGTTGTGTATGGATCATACTTTTCTACTCGGTACAGTCTATCCGCCCACGGACCTTAATAGTTTTGTGGATATTGTACAAGATAACGCGGAGAGAGCGAAACTGAAATCCGTCGTCCGTTCGACTTTCGGAACGACATGGTCGGCTTTAAGGGGGTCACTTTTCACCGCGAGAATCCCCCGTTACAACCACCGTCGTGGTCGAGTTTCCCGACGGTGTTGACATTCAAAAGTTCAGTAGAAATGCAATATTACCGCGTTCGGCGACGTCGTTGCCGCGGTTGGAGCGCAGACGTCGAAGGAAACGCGCGGAGAAGAACGGCCGCGAAGGAGCAGTGGCGTGGACCTCAGTCTGCGTCGGCCGAAACGGTCGGTTGGTTCGCCCCGTATTTCCGCCAGAGACCCTGTGCGTACGCACCGGCGAACATGCCGCCGATGGCGAACAGGATGGGGACGTTCCCGATTCCGAGGCTGGCGTACGCCGCGCCGGGGCAGATGCCGGACAGTCCCCATCCGGCGCCGAAGATAGCACCGCCGACGAGGACGTTCCGGTCGAACGATTTCAGCCTACGGGCGTACGCTTTCCCGGTCAGCGGCGCTCGTCGCGACCATCGAGTCGCGACGGCGAACGTCGTCCCGGTGACGACTGCCGCACCGCCCATGACGAACAGCAGGCCGAAGTCCTCGAACTGCAGGAAGTGGAGGACGACTTCCGGTTGTGCCATGTGGCTGAATCCGAGTCCGAAACCGAACAGCAGGCCACCCGCAACGATGAGGACGTTGAACAGCAGGCCTCCGCGTTTTGGCTTTCCGCTCATGGAGTCACCTGTAGGGCCTGCATCAGTTGTGCGACGCCGATCGCCACCGTCATGAACGTCGCCACGTTGACGATGGAGGTGAACGACGCCGATCCGACGCCACAGACGCCGTGGCCGGACGTACACCCTTTCCCGATTCGTGTGCCGACGCCGACGAGGATTCCGCCGCCGAGAAGTCGCCACCACTGGACGTCGGTCGTCCAGGCTTCGCCGTGAAACGCGAGTTGGTAGACGGCGGCTCCACCGACCATTCCCAGCGTGAACAGCACACGCCAGTCCCGCGAGGCGACGTACTTCGGCTTCTGAAATCGCGGCACGTCGGAGACGTACGACAGTGTGGACTCCAAGAACGTGCTCGCCCCGGCGATGATTCCGGTACCGAGGTAGATGACGGCGACCCCGAGACCGATGAAGACGCCGCCGATGGCGTACCGCTCGATTCCGTTCGGAAACAGGTTCGTAAATGCGAATGCTGGCAATGGATCCATGAGTTCTCTCCCGCCGCGTCAGTCACTCGTGAGCGAATCCTGACTCGCGGCGCAGTTGTTCGGCCCGAGTTCGAGTTCGAACGCTTCTTCGTCGTCTGTGTGCCGTTGCCCCAAGTTCGTTGCGATGATCTCCTCGTAGTTCGACGGACGCGGCGGCATGTCCGAGAGGACGAACTCGACGAACTCCACCCGGTCCATCGACAGCACAGCCATCGATTTCCGCAGTTTTCCGACGGTCGACGTGTAGGTGCCGTCGTCCGCCGTCGTCGCCGAGTCGCTGAAGTGTGCGGGTGCGACCACGATGTCGTCCGGGAGCGAGAGGACGCGGTCCTGCAACGTGTCGTAGAGCGTTCCCGCGGCCTCTGGCGCGCCGTCGTCGCCCTCTTCGAGGTCGGGGCGGGCGACGCTCTCGGTGAACAGGCCGTCGCCCGTGAACAGGACGCCGCCGACGCGATAGGAGGTCATTCCGGTCGTGTGGCCGGGCGTGTGGACGACTTCGATTTCCGTTTCGTCGAGTTCGAGGGTTTCGCCGTCCTCGACCGTTCGGTAGGAATCGTCGTAGTCGATGCCTCGCGCTTTGGCAGGCGCGGGGACGACGGCTTCGATATCGCTCCCGTCCGCGACGGTTCGAACGCCGCTCACGTGGTCCGCGTGGACGTGCGTGTCGATGGCGTAGCGGAGGTCGGCGTCGCGCTCCGACGCGTCCGCGACGTACTCGTCGGCGAAGGCGCGAAGCGGGTCGATGACTGCCGCTTCGTCGTCGAAAACGACGAGGTAGGAGAGACACCCGCTGGAGGGTCGCTGGTACTGAATGACCTCCGTGTCGAGGTCCGCGCTTTCGATTTCCTTCCGTTCGAGGACGCGCGCCCATCCTTTCATCCCATCCCCGAGGTGGTTCACGTCGTAGTCCCGTTCGGCGAACAGCCCGGCGATGTACTCGCTTGACCCGCCCTTGGCACAGAGAACCGTTACCTCCTCGTCATCAGGGACCGGGTCGAACAGTTCGTCGTCCAGGTCGTCGGCGAGATATTCGAAGTAGGGGACGTTTACGGTCTCGACGTTTTCGCCGTCGATGTGCCACTTCTCGTACTCGTCCGCCGCTCGAACGTCGAGAATCGTGACCTCGTTCCCGGCGTCGATTCGCCCGTACAGTTCCTCGGGAGTCACCGATTCCACTTCGGCGTCCGGCGATGGAAACGCTGATTCGCTCATGCTGTACCAACTGTTATCGCCCACAGCTACAAAAGGGTTCGTATAGTAATCCACAAAATATGCAATACAGTTTCGGCAACCAATCCGAGAACAGTACGTACAAGCGTACGATGGAGAATATAACATAGTCGCTCGTGGGTGCTTCCCACAATAATCAACACACTTTTAACGATGTGACCGATATTGTTCGATACGTCCAATACAGGAGATCAGACAATGAGTATAAAATTCGATATCACGGAGACGCTCGACGTAAAAGGACTGAACTGCCCGATGCCGGTCGTCAAAACGAAGCAGGCGACGGATTCGCTCGCCGAGGGCGACGTACTCGAAATCGTCGCCACCGACTCGGGGAGCATGAGCGACCTGAAGGGCTGGGCAAGCACGACCGACGGCGTGGAACTCCTCGACCAAGCGGAAGACGAGGATGGCGGCGAGTCGGTCTACAAACACTACGTTCGGAAGACGGAGTGACCATGAGTACGGACACGCCGAACGCCACCGAGGGTACGGACGCGGCGAATAGCGATTCGGACCCTGAACTCGCGGATCGCATCGAGGAGTTGGAGGCGGAACTCGCCGACCTGAAGGAGGAGGTCGACGGCCCCAAGAAGATGACCATCATCGCCACGAAGGGGACACTCGACATGGCGTACCCGCCGCTCATCCTCGCCAGCACCGCGGCCGCCTTCGGGTGGGACGTCGTGGTCTTCCACACGTTCTGGGGACTCGACATCCTCCACGAGGAGAAGTCGAAGAACCTCAAACTCAGCGCCGTAGGCAACCCGAGCATGCCGATGCCAAACGCGATGGCCGCACTCCCCGGCATGGACTCGATGGCGACGAAGATGATGAACCGCAAAATCGAGGAGAACGGGACGGCCACCATCGAGGAACTCATCGACGTGTCGTTGGATACGGGCGTCGAACTGCAGGCCTGCCAGATGACGATGGACCTGATGGACTACGACGAGGCCGAGTTCTACGACGGCGTCGTCTCCGGCGTCGGGGCCGCGACCGCGCTCGAACACATGGCCGAGTCAGACGTGCAACTCCTCGTCTAAATCGGCCATTCTCATCGCAGTTTCCTTTTATGAGTCACTGGTTGTCACACTCTCGCAAGATTTTTTGCGAAGATACTTGTTTCAGTGAACAAGGTCGAACCATGACCACCTCTCTCCTCCACTGACCGGATATCCGGGTCAGTTCGCCGTTTCCCGTTCGTTACGCCAGCGTAGCGACCGTCAATGACCCGTTCCCGGTCGGAATTCGAAATCGGAAGCACAGAGCGGCATCTTCGCCGAAGCACAGCGGAACGGAATTTACGTATGCAATCAGGTTCAGCAATCATCGCGAAACGAGTGGACGACGGACTTCCGAAAACGGATGAAATCAGCGCGCTCGCCGACGCGGCGGACTATGAGGTTATCGGGACGATAACCCAATCGCGGACGGAGGACTCGAACTATCAGTTCGGTCGCGGAAAGGCCGAGGAACTGGCAAAACGGATCTCGGATTCGGACGCCGATTCCGTCATCTTCGACAACCCGCTTTCGCCACAACAGACGTTCGAAATCGGGGAACTGTGCCCCGACGGGACGCGAATTATCGACAGATACCGTCTCGTCCTCGAAATCTTCGCGGAGCAGGCAGGAACGAAGGAAGCACAGTTACAGGTCAAACTCGCGGAGTTACGGTACGAACTGCCGCGCGTACAGGCCGAAATCAGGTTGGAGAAGGAAGTCGCGAACGAGCGGCGGTCGCGGAACGGCCTCGGCGAGAAGGAAGATCGACGCGTTACGGACATCAGGGACCGCATCGACCGCGTGGAGTCGAAGCTCTACAACCTCTCGAATATCGACGGACAGCGGCGCGAAAAGCGCCGCGAGGAGGGGTTTTTATTCGTCGCCCTTGCGGGCTACACGAACGCCGGAAAGTCCACGCTCCTGCGCAGACTGGCCGACGAGATGGTGATCTTCCCGGAACGCCACGGGGACCTCCACGAGAGCACAGGCGTCGAGGACAGGTTGTTCAAGACGCTCGAAACGACGACGAGACGGGCCGAGATTCGCGGGCGACGGACGCTTGTCACCGACACAGTCGGATTCATTCAAGACCTGCCCCACTGGCTGGTCGAATCGTTCGAAACGACGCTGACCGAGACGTACGAGGCTGACCTCGTCTGTCTCGTCGCCGACGTGAGCGACCCGGTTGGGGAACTGCGCGAAAAATTGCGAACCTCACACGACCTCCTCGACGACGAAGTCGAGAGGGTCGTGACGGTACTGAACAAGGCGGATGAGATTTCTTCGTCGGAAATCGATGAGCGACTCGCGGGCGTGGCCGACCTCGCACCGAATCCCGTGGTGGTCAGCGCCATCGAAGACAACGGACCCGATACTCTCGAAAAACGAATCGCCGACGAACTCCCGCCGTTGGACAAAGAGCGTATACAACTTCCCAACACCAATGACGGTATGGCGTTCCTCTCGTGGCTCCACGACCACGCTCGCGTTGAGGAGGTGCGCTACCCGTCGGGAGAGCACGTCGTCGTGGAGTTCGCCGCCGTCCCGTCCGTGGCGAAACGAGCGACTGCAAAGGCCGACACGATGGTGAGCGGAGGGTAACGACCGAATACTGATACGCCTCCCTCCCGAACGTCCTTCGATGCCCAGTGTGGGCAATCGGGGGAGTGGAAACCGTGAGTAGCGAAACACAGGAAACACAGCCACCGGAGGAGGGGGACAGTTCGATGGAGGACAAATTGGTCGACCCGCCCGGACGAGCGAGGGCGAAAGAGGAGCTACCGGGGCGGTTCGATTCGAAGCTTCGGGAGTCGCTCGGCACGTCGCCGTTCATCCTCACGAAGTTCGACGCGTTCATGAACTGGGTGCGGTCGTCGTCCATGTTCATGCTGCAGTTCGGCATCGCCTGCTGTAGCATCGAGATGATGCATACCTACGCCGTGAAGCACGACTTGGATCGCTTCGGGGCGGGAGTCCCGCGCGCGTCGCCGCGACAAGCCGACGTCATCATCGTGCCGGGGACCATCGTCTCGAAGTTCGCGCCGCGGATGAAACGCGTCTACGACCAGATGCCCGAACCCAAGTTCGTCGTCAGCATGGGGTCGTGTACCTGCTCTGGCGGGCCGTTCCAGCAGGGCTACAACGTCATCAAGGGTGCCGAGGAGGTCATTCCCGTTGACATCCACGTTCCGGGCTGTCCGCCCCGCCCCGAGGCGCTCATCTACGGCATCGCCCATCTGCAAGAACGAATCGCCCACGGCGAGACGAGCCCGGTGACGGTCAAGCCCTACGAACTGGAGCGGTTCGGCGACCTGGAACCCGACGAGTTGGTCCAGTCGCTGGCCGACGAAATCGACGAGGACACCCTCGTCATGCGCTACAACTGGGTGGATTCGCCATGAGTTCCCAACGCGAAGAACGCCTCCCGGCGGTGCGGGAACTGGAGGCCGAGGAAATAGCGGAACTCCTCGGCGACCACGTCATCGGCCGCGACGACCACTTCAATGCACCGGGGTTCGTGATTCGTCCGGACGAAGTACAGGCGGCGCTGACGATTCTGAAGGAGGAGGCCGGTTTCGACCACCTCTCGTGTCTGTCGGCCCAGCAGTACGAGGACCGCTACGAGAGCATCTACCATCTGAAGAAGTACGCCGACCCGACCCAAGAGGTGAGCATCGTCGTCCCGACGCCGACGGATGCTCCCGTGAGCCAGACCGCGGAACCCGTCTACCGAACCGCCGAGTGGCACGAACGGGAGGCCTACGACCTCGTGGGAATCGAGTACGAGGGCAACCCCGACTTGCGGCGAATTCTCCTTCCGGAGGCGTGGAAGGGGCATCCGCTCTCGTTGGAGTACGACCAAGACCGACCGCAAATCGTCACGTTGGAGGAACACAAGAACCCGATAACACAGGACGAGTACGCGGACAACGCCGACACGATGTTTCTCAACGTCGGACCGCACCACCCGGCGACCCACGGCGTCCTGCACATCGAAACCGTCCTCGACGGCGAACAGGTGTTGGACGCGCGCCCCGACATCGGCTACTTGCATCGCTGTGAGGAGCAGATGGCCCAGAACGGAAAGTATCGTCACGAGATAATGCCGTACCCCGACCGCTGGGATTACACGGCGAACATGACCAACGAGTGGGCCTACGCGCGGGCGGCGGAGGACTTGGCGGACATCGACGTGCCCGAATACGCCCAAATCCTGCGCACACTCGGCGTCGAACTCTCGCGCATGGCTGGACACTTCCTCGCCTTGGGAACCTTCGCACTGGACGTGTACGGCGACTTCACCGCCATCTTCCAGTACGCCTTTCGCGACCGCGAAATCGTCCAGAACGTTTTGGAGGACCTGACCGGCCAGCGCATGATGTTCAACTACTTCCGCCTCGGCGGGGTCATCTGGGACGTCCCGGAACCGCGGCGAGAGTTCTTCGACAAGACGCTGGACTTCATCGACGGCCTCCCGTCGGCGCTCCAGGAGTATCACGACCTCCTCACCGGCAACGAGATATTCCAACTGCGCTGTGTCGGTACCGGTATCCTCGAACCCGAAGTCGCAAAGCAGTACGGCGTGACGGGGCCGGTCGCTCGCGGTTCCGGAATCGACTACGACCTGCGCCGCGACGACCCGTACGGCTACTACGACCAACTCGACTGGAACGTCGTCACCGAAGACGGCTGTGACAACTACGCTCGCGTCCTCGTCCGCCTTCGGGAAGTCGAGGAGTCGGCCAGAATCGTCGAGCAGTGCGTGGAACTGCTGGAGGACTGGCCCGAGGAGGAGCGCGAACTCCAGTCGAACGTCCCACGGACGCTCAAACCGCCGATGGACGCGGAAACGTATCGGGCGGTGGAGGCCGCGAAGGGCGAACTCGGCGTCTACATTCGTTCGGATAACACGGACACCCCCGCACGATTCAAGATTCGAAGCCCGTGTTTCCACAACCTCTCCGCACTGCCCGAGATGGTGGCGGGCGAGTTGGTGCCGGACCTCATCGCCTCCCTCGGAAGCCTCGACATCGTGTTGGGAGAGGTGGACCGGTGATCGGACTGCTCAAATCGATGGCGACGACGATGAAACACGCGCTGGACGGGTCGACGTTCACGGTCGAGTATCCCGACGTCCCGCCCGAAGTGAGTCCGCGCTTCCGCGGCATCCACAAGTTCAGTCAGGAACGCTGCATCTGGTGTCGTCAGTGCGAGAACGTCTGTCCGAACGACACCATCCAGATAGTGATGGACGACCAGCGCAACGGCGAACAGTACAACCTCCACGTCGGCCAGTGCATCTACTGTCGACTCTGCGAGGAGGTCTGTCCGGTGGACGCCATTCTGCTCACCCAGAACTTCGAATTCACGGGTGACACGAGAGACGACTTGGTGTACAACAAGGAGCAGTTGAAGAACGTGCCGTGGTACAAGGACATCGACCCGCTCGAATCGCGTGAACCCGACCGAGGCGCGTGGATAGGAGAGGGAGAGGGAAGCGTCGATTATCAGTAACGCCGGTCCTCACCGAATTTCGTCGCGATGTCGGGGGATTCGCCCGCGTATCGAGAGCGATGGACAGTCACTCCGCCGACCCGACACCGAAGCACTCTTTCTTTTCGCGCTCGTCGCCACGGATATGGGAAGTGTCAAACGTACCTTGACCCTGCTCGTTGCGCTCGTCGGCGTCGCCTTCGCCGTCCACTACGTCCTCTTCGGTTCGCTCCCGCTCGGTAAACCGCAGATGCTCGATGACGACGAAGAGGAAGTCGAACTCGACTTCGAGACGGCGACCGAATAACCCCGCTCGTTCGAAGGGAGAACCGCGGACGACCGCTCCTTTTATCGCAATCGTCAGGGCTCGTACCATGTCATCGGCATGTACCGTCCCCGCACACGTCCAGGGGTCGGAACCGACCCGACCGTCTCCCAGTCGCCGGAACGATGCCGAAACAGCGTTCCGCGGTGCGTCGCGGTCAGAACGTCGCCATCGACCGCACACCATCCGATTGCCACCTCGTCTGACGTCGGGAAGGAAATCCGTTCGAGCGATTCCTCACCGTGAGACGTGAACAGGGCGTGGTTTCCCTCCTCCCACGACGAGGAGGACGCAGGTGCGCCACCGGCGTAGAGCGTGTCGCCGTGGACGAACGCGCCGCGGAAATACCGCTGGTCGTGGTCGCCGTCCAATCGCGTCCACGTCCTGCCGACGTCTGTGGAGCGGTACAGACCACTTCCTGTCGAAGCGACGATGGTTTCCCCGTCATCGAGGGCGAGGTGGTGGATGTCGTCCGTGTGCGGCGCGTCGCAGTCGATGCACCGCGACTCCCAGTTATCCCCGCCGTCGT
The DNA here is from genome assembly GCF_056892285.1 of Haladaptatus sp. HS23. Taxonomy (NCBI): domain Archaea; kingdom Methanobacteriati; phylum Methanobacteriota; class Halobacteria; order Halobacteriales; family Haladaptataceae; genus Haladaptatus; species Haladaptatus sp. HS23. The sequence goes on from NZ_JBXGLH010000007.1 coordinate 237,418, forward strand.
GGCTCACGTGAACACCACCGACCTCGACGCCCGCGACGAGTCGTTCCGGCGCGTCGGGATGCGCACGGAGGCTTCGAACCTGCGCGAGACCGTCGTGACGGACCAACCCCCAGTCGATTCGGTCCCGCAACTCCCGAAAGCCGATGACTTCCTCCCATGCTTCCTCGCTGGACGGAACGCCCGAACCGAAGTCGGCGACGAACAGGCGGGCGGGCCGCGTGCCAGCGAATAGCCGCTCGCCCGTCGGGTCGGCGGTGACGCTGTACACCTCCTCGTCCGGAACCGGAAGCGCCGTCCACTCGTTCCCGTCGGGCGAGTAGTACAGTCCCGACTTCGCGGCAACGAACAACCCGTCCAGTTCATCGAACTGCTTGACTCGAAACACCTGGTCGGCGTCGAGTAGCTTTTCGGCCGTCGTCCCTCCGGATTCGCGAAGGCCCGAAATCCGATAGACACCGTCGTCGCTTCCTGCGATGAGCATGCGAACGAAATCGGTCAGGGACGGCTTAAGTGCTATCTGAATTGAATTTTTGTAGAACGAGTTTCATATTCCTCGGCTCATCCGAGCGAGCGACGGTGTACTGGCCCACCGAGTGTGAAGAGGATCGCTCACTTCCGCGCCGAATAGACGACGGTGGGCGGAACCTTCGCCATGCGTTCCGGAACGAAACTCCCGTACTCGGACTCGTACCGCTCGGGGTCCTCGTAGCCCGGTTCCCGTATCGTTTCGACGGTGAACCCGGCGTCGGTCAGGAGCGCCACCGTCTCCCCGACGCCGCGACTGTAAATCACCATCTCGGCGTCGAACTCCTCGCTGTAGTCACGACGTGGTTCGTCGGCGAAGTAACTCCGCTCGATTTCGCCCGTCTCTGGGTCGATCGTCTTGTAGTACGGATGATCGACGCTGAAGACGAGTTTCCCGCCGTCCTTCAGCACCCGATACGCCTCCGCAAAGCAGGCGTCGAGGTCGCGAACCCACTGGAACGCGAAGGCGGAAAACGCGACGTCGTACGTCTCGTCGGGAACAGTCGACATCTCCGTCACGCTGCTTTCGACGAACTCGATGTCCTGTTCGTGTGCGTCCGCGAGACTTCGCGCGAACGCCAACTGCTCCGAGGAGATGTCTACGCCCGTCACGTCCGCTCCGCGCTTCGATACCGCGATTCCGAACTGCGCGCCGCCGCACCCGAGTTCGATGGCGTTCGTTCCGTCCAATTCGCCCAGGAGACCCAAATCGTCGCCCTGTTTCGCGCCCGGCCCGAACGCGATTCCGATCGGAATATCGCCGTCGCCGTACTCCTCCTGAAAATAGCTCGCCCAACTGTCCCACCACGTTTTCGCCTCGTGTTCGGGTTCGTTCACCGTACGAATCGTCACTCCTCGGGTCCGAATAAAGGTTATCTGCAACCGATTTTCGTTCATTTGGCTCTGGTGAATCACTAGACGGCGTAGACTTCGACCGTTAGAACTAGGGAGATGAAGCGGGAAACCTCCGATTGTTCATGTCTAAGATCTCCCGCTTCACGAGCAAAGCGGTTACGTTGGCTAAAAACGCTATTGGTGGACGAGGCGAAGTCGCCGCCCCCGAAGGGGGTGGCGGCTTCGCCGACTACGCCCTCATTTCGCTGCACTGTCTGCGGGTTTACCTCGATGAATCGTACCGCAACGCACTCGATTTGCTGAGCGAGATGCCGCATATTTGCGGGGAGATCGGCCTCGAAGAGGGCGATCTCCCTGACCACTCGACGTTAGTCAAGGCGTTTGATAGATTCGAGATGAAGGTCTGGCGAGTGCTGCTCCGACTCTCGTCGGAGCTGCACGACCTCTCAGGTCACGCCGCCATTGACGCCACGTTTTTCGACCGCGAGAACGCCAGCAAGCACTACTGCCGCCGGACGAATTATCGTGTTCAAACACTGAAAGCGACAGCTCTCGTCGACACAGAGACGCAGGCTGTCCTTGACGTTCATTGCACGACTGAGAAACCGCACGACACACAGCTCGGCTGGCAGGTCGCCTGCCGCAACGCAGGCGACCTGCGCAGCCTCGCCGCTGACAAAGGGTACGATTGGATGGAATTACGCGAAAAACTTCGAGAAGAGGACGTGAGACCGCTGATTAAACATCGAATCTTCCGGCCCATCGACCACGCGCATAACGCGCGGGTCGATGGGCCTCGCTACCGCCAGCGATCGATGTGTGAGACCGTTTTCTCGGCGATCAAGCGCACGCACGGCGACGCCGTGCGTGCGCGAACCTGGTACCGAGAATTTCGCGAACTCGTCGTGAAATGTGTCGTTCATAACATCAAGCGTGTCGCAACATAGCCAAACCAACCGCTGTATGGCGATTCACCAGAGCCGTTCATTTATACTTGTGTGGCCACGTTCCGTTCGCCAAATCGAACTCACGTCGACCAAAAAAGCGAGAACAGTTTCGCCGTCAGCCTACCCGGTACTTGACGCCGTTGTAAATCCGCCGTCGCTGGTACACCAGTTCGCCGATGAGCCAGCAGACGAGGAGCAAGAGGGCGAAGATGAGGGCGATGAAGGCGTACTCGTTCATCCAGATGGGACGGATGAAGGGCGTCACTTGGTCCCAGCGTGCGCCGTAGTCGCGCATCGTGTCCTGCATCGAGGTTCCAGCGAAGGTGTTCGAGAGGAACACGGACATCCTGAGGCTCTTTCCGGTTCCGGGGTCGAGGTTCGCGCTGCCGGATATCTGGTACGTCCCTTGGGCGTTTTGGTCGGCGATGGTCGGCCCGTTCGATTCGTCGCCGGTTCCGATTCGTTCGGCGTCGTAGGGGAGCCACGGCGAGTAGAACTCCCAGACGATTTTCCCTTCGGGGGTCACTTCGATGACGCGGTGGTCCGAGGAGTCGACGACGAGGGTGTTGCCGTTCGGTAGGCGGTCCGCGTCACGCGGCCACGTCAGGGTGTCCGACGACCCGAGTTCCCACGTTCGGTCCCAGCCGTCGCCGTTCCTCTCGTACTCGACGATGCGGTTGTTCTCGGAGTCGGCGACGAGGAAGGTCGGCGTGCCGGATTCGCTTTCGAGGTAGTCCGGGTTGTGCTGTTCGTTGAGGATGTCGTGGCTGTCGTCCTCGCCGAGTTTCATCGTGACCTCGCCCGTGTTCCGGTCGACGACGATGACTTCGTCCATGTTTCGCGGGTCCAACGCGTACTTGCCGTCGCCGACCTTCTGGACGTTGTTGAGGTGCGACCAGTCGTCAGTGAAATCGCCGCCAGCGCCCTTATCGTAGTGGTTGCGCAGACGCCACTGCCAGACGATTTCGTCTTTTTCGAGGTCGTAGACGTACACCCGGTCGTCGTTCCGTCCGGACGTCTCGTTGTAGTTCCGCATGTTGCCGACGAGGAGTTGCGTCCCGTTGTTGATGAGGTCGATATCGTGGGTGTCGTGGATGGGGAGGAAGCGTTTCCACACCTTCTCCTTCGTCTCCGGGTTCATCTCGTAGACGACCGTACCGCCGCGCTGCGTCGAGACGACGAGGAGGTTACCGTTCGGGAGCGGGTCGACGTCGTAGAACCACGTCGCGCCCTCCTTCGAACCGTTGTACACCCATTCGACGCCGCCTTTCGGGCCGACGGCGACGAGGCGAGCGGGCTTTTTCTTGTTTCCTTGGCCTTGGAAGTGATAGCCTTGAACGCTGATTATCGTCGTTCCGTTGGCCGGTTGTTCGATGGTTCCGGGTTTGAGGTTCGATGCTTCTCGGTCGTACGTAATCGCGGAGACCACGGAGGGGGTCAACAGGGCGACGACCAGCAATAAGACGACGCCGCGCGTGAGCCATTGCCGCGGCGGCAGTCGTTCCGTCCAGTCCATAACATAGTCATGTCGAGGAACTGTTTGAGTATTTTGTGTTTCGTCTACCATTGTCGTTGGCTGATTTTTTATCGGACGAAAACCGTACTTGCGACGACAACTTCGGCGACGAACCTACGCCCGGCGTCCCAACACGTCGAACTGATGTGCGACGTATGTGAGCTCCCCGGATTCTATTTGTTCGTGGCGCGTTTCTGACCACTCCGCGAACACGTCCGAATCGATGTCAGGATTGTCGGCGAGCACGCCATCCACGGTATCGAGGATGAAGCGGAGGAAGCGCGCCTCCGCGGCGGGATACGATCCGTCGGACGGATACACTAACCAATCGGAACTGCCCGCGGCGAGGAGGTCGAACCGACCCCCACGCATCGCGGACAGAAGCCGTCGCCCGGCGTTCGCGGTCCCGTCCCCGCTTCCCATATCACGGTGATACACCCGTTCGACGCGCCCATCTAACGGATGTGGCGGGTCGAAGGTCGTCCCGCCGTCGAACGTTATCGGGAAATAACAGAGGCCGCCCGGTTCGAGGAGGGAACGGAACGACGGTAGCGCGGAATCGAGGTCGAACAGGTCGGCGACGGCGTGCCCCACGAGGGCGTCCCACCGTTCGTCGGTTTCGGCCGCGAATGTCGTCGCGTCGGCGACTTCGAATTCGACGGTCAACTGACGGTCGTCCGCCGTAAGCCGCAGTTCGTCGCCGTGCGGTTCGAATCCGGAGGACAGCAACCGCTTCCGAGCGGCCCGAACGTTTTCCGGGTCGATGTCGAGGGCGGTGTACCGAACGGACCGGGGAAGACAGTTCCACGAATGCAATCGCTCCGCCATCGCACCGATTCCAGCCCCGATTTCGAGGATTCGCGCCGACTCGGGGAGTTCGTCGCTGAATCGACCGAGAACCCGTCGATTCAGCGCGCGGTCGTCCACGGTACGCTTCGCGTCGAGATAGGTCTGGAAACTCACGGGACTGTGCTCCCCCCACGCTCGGTTACATCGGTGAGAAATCGGACTACCGTCGTCGTGGTCCCCTCCCACGACGGGTGGTTTTCGTACCGCTCGCGCGCCGAGTCGCCCATTCTGCGACGGAGGTTCGGTTCGTCGCGCAGGGTTCGAATCGCGTCGGCGATGGATTCGGCGTCGTCCGGCGGACACAACAGTCCGGTCTCCCCGTCGGAGACGATTTCGTTCGCGCCGCCCGCCGTCGTCGCTATCGTCGGTAGGCCGAACGCCATGGCTTCGAGGTAGACCAACCCCAACCCCTCGTACAGCGACGGGCCGACGAGGACGTGACTTCGAGCGAGGTGGTCCGCCACTTCCTCGTCCGAAAGCCGACCCGTGAATCGGACGGATTCGCGGAGTCCGAGGAGATTCCGAAGGTGACGAAGCCGCGCCGCGTATTCGGCGTCGGTCGGCGCGCCGACGACGGTCAGGGTCCAGTCGCCGGAGACGGTTGCGAGCGCGGAGAGCAGGACGTGAACCCCTTTTCGCTCGATGAGGTTCCCGAGGAAGAGGAGCCGGAACGGGCCGTCGGTGTCGTCGCCGACCACTGAACCAGTCTCCGACGATTTCGAGGAGTTCGACACCGCGGCTTCGAACCGGTCGCCCGCGGGGTACGCCACGGTCGTCGGACAGTCGCGAAGGCGTTTCACTGACCGTCGGGTGGTCTGGCTGTTGCAGACCGCGGCATCGACATCGTCGAAATACCGTCGTTCGACGGCTCGATAGCACGCGTTCTTCCACGCCACCCGCGACTCGCTCGACCTGAGGTGGTGAACCACGGCGACGACCGGCGCGTCGAGCGCGCGGTTTGCCCGAAGCAGCGACGGATGGCAGAGGTGGTCTTCGAGAACGGCGTCGAATCCCGAAAGCCGCGATTCGAGGTCGGCGGAGAGGTTGTGAAACAGCGATTTCGCGTAGCGGTCCCACGGGAGGCCGACGACAGAAACGTCGTGGCCGCGGTTCCGAAGCCCCTCGACCAGCTTTCTATCGTAGCGAAAGCCCCCCGAGCGTTCGGACAGCGACCCGTAGACGACGAATCCGAGTCGCATCACACCGTCCGTTCGAATGCGGCCCACGCGTCGTCACCCTCGTGCATTCTGAGAGTGAGTTCCGACACTTCGGGCGCGTCGAGCGTGTCGAGCGTACGGGCGCAGAACTCCCGGGCGAATCGCTCAACGCTGGGGTTTTTCCCCTCGAACTCCGGCAGGTCGTTCAGGCTTTCGTCGCGGTAGCGCGCGACCGTTTCGTCCAGTGACGCCCGAACGTCGTCGATGTCCACGAGATAGCCGAACTCGTTCAGCGATTCGCCGCGCAGACGGAGTTCGACCTCGTAGCGATGCGAGTGGAGTTTCCCCTCCGGGCCGGGGTTCGGAACGGTCAGGAAGTGCTGTGCGACGAACGTCCGTGAAACGCAAACTTCGTACATGGTTTCGATGGGTGGGTTTCGTGTGTGCCGAGCGAACGGCGTCGGGGTCGGTCAGTCGTAGGTCAACAGGACCGAAAGTGCGTCGTCTGGTCGCTCGTCCAACAGACGGTAGCCGTCGGCGGCCGATTCGACCGGAAAGCGGTGAGTGATGAGCCGGGACACGTCTAATTCGCCGAGCCGTCGCCACGCGACGCGCAGTCGGCGGTCGGTGTCCCAGCGGCCGCGCAGTTCGGGGTCGAGGGTGCTGACCTGCGAACTGGAGATGTCGATTCGGCTCCGGTGGAATGGCCCGCCGAGGTTCAGGTCCGCCCGCTTCTCGCCGTACCACGACCCGACGAGGACGCGGCCGTCGTAACCCGTCACCGCGACGGCGTCGTCGAGCGCCGAGGGGTCGCCCGATAGCTCGTAGCTCAAATCCGCACCGGCGGGCGTGTCCGGGCGGGACAGGTGAGAACGAACGGTTTCGACGGGTTCGGCATCGGCATCCGTTCCATCGTTACCGTCGCCGATTGCGGCGTCGAAACAGCGGTCCGCACCCATCTCGCACGCGAGGTCACGCCGCGACGGATGACAATCGAGGGCCACGAGGTCCGAGAGCGGGCACTCCGTGAGGAGTCCCGTCGTCAGCAACCCGACGATTCCCTGCCCGAAAACAACGGCTTGCTCACCGACTTTGGGTGACCCGTCGAGGACGAGGTTGACCGCCGTCTCGACGTTCGGCAGGAAGACGGCCTCCTCGTGCGCGTAGCCCTCCGGAATCCGAAGCAGGTCGTCGGGCGAGGCGAGGAAGTGACTGGCGTGTGGCTGAAACGCGAAGACGGATTCGCCGAGGAGGTCCGCCTCGACGTCGCTCCCGACGGCGACGACGGTTCCGACCGCGGCGTAGCCGTACTGAAGCGGGAAATCGAGCGACCCCGAGAGCGCGTCGATGGTCGCATCCGCGTCCATTTCGGTCGGCGCGTTCCCCCGATAGACGAGGAGTTCGGTGCCGGGGCTGATGGCCGATACCGACGTTCGAACGAGTACGTCGGACGGACCCGGCTCCGAAACCTCCGTCGTGCGAACGTCGAGTTCGCGTTCCCCCGTGAAGTACACCGCCTGTGCGGATGGCACACCTGCCATGCGACGGATTGCCGGAAATTCTTTGCGGCTACCACGTCGGGCGACCGCGGAGTCGGCGGAGGGCGGCACATGCCCGTTCACGAACCAGCGGCCCCAGCGGACGCTCGCAGCGAGCGAGATACACGGAAACCGGTTCGTACTCCCCGGTTTCCAACAGCCGAAGCGCCCGCGCGGTCGCCCGGTGGTTGCCGTCAACGACGCGAGGGGGAAGGCAGTTTCGCCGGGTCACGGCCACGAGCGGTTCGTTCGGCGGGTTCTCTCGAAACGAAAGGATTCGGGAAACGTCGACACCGGATTCCGCCGTCAGCGACTCCGGGTCGCCCGCCGCAACCGCCCCCGCTGCGCCGAGAATCGTTCCGTCGGAGGAGAGCGCGCGCCACAGCAGGCCGTCCGGACCATCGACCACGCGTAGCCGTTCGAATGACTCGCGAGAGAGGGTCAATCGACGCCACGAAATCGGCTTCTCGCGCCAGATGAAGGACGCCACGCCCGGTTTCAGACGGAGAAGACGGTCCAGCAACTCGCGCTCCGAGAGCGGTTCGAGGTCCCGATTCGGAACGTTCGGCTTGCGCTGTTCGAGTTCGACCCAGTGCCTGAGGACGGTCGCCTGTGAAACCCGCGTCATTCGGTATCCAGTTCGACGCCCGTAAACTCAAATCGTGTGCCGCCGCCCGCCGCTTTGTCGAGCGACACCCGCCAACCGTGGGCTTCCGCTATCTGCCTGACGATTGTCAATCCGAGACCGGTGCCACGCTCGCCGGTGGAGTACCCGGACTCGAACACCGCCTCCCGCGCCGACTCGGGGATTCCCGGCCCGTCGTCTTCGACGAAAAAGCCGTGGTCGGTCGTCCCCGGAGTCGTGCGTTCGGTCGGTCCTCCGTGTTGCAGACCGCCGTCCCCAACGATACCGTCGAGTTCGCCGACACGAACCGTCACGTCGGGGTGGCCGTGTTCGACGGCGTTGCGGAACAGGTTTTCGAGCAACCGCTGTAGCTGACCCTCGTCGGCGTTGATGGTCGCCGTCCACGAGGAATCGAGCGTGGCCGACCCGGTTTCGACCGACCCCCACGCGTTCATCGTTATAGTCCATCCTGACACAGACTCCGTTTTGTTCACCGTCCGTCCCTGCCGTGCGAGCGTCAGCACGTCGTCGACGATGTTCGCCATCCGTTCGTGGGCGTTCTCGACTCGGTCGAGGTGGTCTTCCTCGTCGGTCGAACGGTACAGGTCGAGGTAGCCCTTTGCGACGTTGAGCGGGTTTCGGAGGTCGTGGGAGACGACGCTGGCGAACTCCTCCAAGCGAACGTTTTGGCGTTCCAACTCCTGTTGGTGGGCTTTTCGCTCGTCCTCGCGTTCCGCTCGGTCGAGGGCGGCGGCGGTGTTCGCGGCGAGGAGTTGTGCGTAGTAGACGTCGAAATCGTCCAACTCCTCCGCGCCGAACGTGATGACGCCGCGGGTGCCGAGCGGAACGGATACCTCGGAAATATCGTCCGCGACGTGATCGGTTCTGACGACCGTCTCGCCGGTTTCGTAGGTCTCCACGGTCGCCTCTCGCTCGAAGGACGGGACGGACTCGCCGTAGGCCGTCCGATGCTCTTCCGCCCGCGCGACGAGTTGCGGCGAGGCGTCGTACTCCCAGATCGCGGCCATCGGCAGCCCCAAGACGTCCCGTGCGACCCGAACCGCGATTTCGCTCACGGAAGCGGTTGGTTCGGCTTGCATGAGGGTTCGGGTGGCGTTGTGGAGGGATTCGAGCGTCTCCTCCCTGCACCTTCGTTCGGTCACGTCGCGTAGATACACCGACACCCCCTTCGAAGACGGATAGACGGTCGCTTCGTACCAGCTATCGTACGGCTCGAAATACGCCTCGAACGTCGATGGCTCCTGCGTTCGCATGGCCTCCTCGTAACTCTCGTCGAACGCCGTGTCGCCCGCTTCGGGGAACACGTCCCAGATGACTTCGCCGAGGACTTCGGGTGCGGTCCGGTTGAGTATCTCCTCGGCCCGCTCGTTGACGAACGTGAACTGCCAGTCGTCGTCCAACGCGAGAAACGCATCGGTCATCCGTGCGAGGATTTCCTCGTGTTCCTCCTTCATCCCGATGAGTTCGGTCACGTCGCGCGAGTTCAGCACTAACCCCTCCACGTCGGGGGTCGCAATGTGGTTTTCACCCGTCGTTTCGAGGTAGCGCCACGACCCGTCAGCGTGCCGGAAGCGGTAGGTGATGGTCGGGGAGATTTCGGGGTTTTCGACCGCACGATAGAACGTCTCCACGACGTGCGGCCGGTCGTCGGGATGAATGTAATCGAAAGCCGCCTCACCGACCAGTTCGTCCGGGTCGTAGCCGAGAGGTTCGACGGACGGGCTCTCGTACTGGATGATGCCCTGCTCGTCGATGAGCGTCACGAGGTCGTGTGAGTGTTCGATGAGTGCTTTCAGTCGCGCCTCCGTTCGCTTCCGCTCGGTCACGTCGCGCACCGACCCGATGGTCGCCGTGCGTCCCTCGTAAGTAGTCTCACGGACCGAGAAGTTACCGTACCGCGTCTCGCCGTCCTTCGTCAGGAACCGGGCGTCGTAGCTCGACACGTCGTGCGTTCCGTCCATTCGGTTCGCCACGATAGCCCGCAGGCGTTCGTGGTCGTCATGGTGAACGAGCGACCAGACGTTGATTCCCTTGAGTTCTTCCTCGGTGTAGCCGGTTATCTCACAGGCCCGTTGGTTGACGAAGGTGAAACAGTCGTCCTGATAGATGTACACGGCGTCGTGGCTTCCCTCGACCACCGTTCGATAGCGCTCTTCGCTTTCCTGTAGGGCGTCTTCGGTCGTGGACGACCGGACGACGTTTTCGATTCGGTTCGCCAATACCCCATATTGGTCGGGCGAAAACCCCTTTTGAAAGTAGTCGGTGACTCCGGCGGAAATCGCTCGGCTTGCTATCTCCTCGTTTCCCGCGTCGGTAAAGAGGATAAACGGAAGCCCCGGAAACTCGTCACAGACCGAGTCGAGGAGGGATACCCCGTTCGTGTCGGGGAGGTCGTATTCGGAGACGATGCAGTCGATGTCGGTCGTACGAAGGGCGCGAAGCGCTTTCTCACCCGACGATGCGGTTCGAAGTCGTAGCTGACTCGATTCCCGTTCGAGGGACTTCGTCGCAGATTCGAGCGTCTCGGTGTCGCCATCCACGTAAAGAGCGGCGAGAGTTGTCTTCTCACCCATTTATCAATTTCGTTCTATAACTGGAGTATGATACCATAATTGTTATGTTCATCGATTGGTGTTTTCCCGGTCGAGGAGGCCGGACACCTTTATCCACGGGAGTCACCTCTGTCCGAACGGGGAAAGTAATGTTCGACGACAGAACGGACGCGGGCGAACGGCTCGGCTCTCGTGTCGTACGAGAAGGGGTAGACGCGGACATCGTGCTCGCCATTCCGCGCGGTGGGCTTCCCGTCGGACGGGCAGTCGCGGATGCACTCGGCGTTCCGCTCGACGTCGTCGTCGCGAAGAAGCTGGGTGCGCCCGGCAATCCGGAACTCGCCATCGGAGCCGTCGGCGCGGACGGGAGCGTCTGGCTGAACGACGAACTCATCGAGCAACTCGGCGTCGGCGACGGCTATCTCGAAGGGGAGCGGGAACGCAAGACGAAAGCCGCCAGTGAGAAGGCGTCACAGTATCGTGACGAGCGGGAAATACCGCCCATCGAGGGAAAACGGGTGCTCATCGTGGACGACGGCGTGGCCACCGGTGCGACGACTATCGCCTGTCTCAGACAAGTGAAGAACGCGGGTGCGAGCCACGTCACACTGGCCGTTCCGGTCGGGTCGCCAAGCTCCATCGAGGAGTTGCGTAGCGAAGCCGACGCCGTACTCTGTCTCGAAACGCCGTTCCAGTTCGGTGCCGTCGGACAGTTCTACCGAACCTTCGAACAGGTTCCCGACGAAGTGGCGAAGACGTATCTGGCGGGGGAGTAGCGTTCGAAAACGGACGGGAGACGAAGAGGTCCGGACGGGAACACGGGGAAGCGACCCCGACCGATAAGATTTTCTTGGTTTCGATTCGACGGTCGGATATTATCGGAACCTCAAACCACGATTAATGCGCAGTAGCAGCGTCATTAACGATGAATATAGATTGGTGAAAATCGCACCACATTGCGAAACACTTAAGTATATTTCGTCCTAACTCGTGGTTAGGAACTAAGCTTCCGGGATTCTTTGGGTCTTCCCCACTGGGAGCCTCCGCCAACGCACTACCATGACTACAACCAAGATACAACGCTACAGCGAGTCCGGCGTAACGGCCCACGAACGGGAACACGAGACCGAGGACGAGCAAGAGGAGGGGACCTGCCCCGAATGTGGGGGTCACCTCGTCACCGACGAGGGCCACGGCGAAACCGTCTGTTCGGAGTGTGGTCTCGTCGTCGAGGAGGACTCCGTAGACCGGGGACCGGAGTGGCGCGCCTTCGACTCGAAGGAGAAGGACCAGAAGAGCCGCGTCGGTGCACCGACGACGAAGATGATGCACGACAAGGGACTGTCGACCAACATCGGCTGGCAGGACAAGGACGCTTACGGCAACACCCTCGGCAGTCGCCAGCGCGAGAAGATGCAGCGGCTCCGAACGTGGAACGAGCGCTTCCGCACCCGCGACAGCAAGGAGCGCAACCTCAAGCAGGCCCTCGGCGAAATCGACCGGATGGCGAGCGCACTCGGCCTGCCGAAGAACGTCCGCGAGACGGCGAGCGTCATCTACCGCCGCGCGCTGGACGAGGACCTCCTGCCGGGGCGCTCCATCGAGGGTGTCGCAACGTCCTCGGTGTACGCGGCGGCGCGTCAGACCGGCATCCCGCGCAGTCTGGACGAAGTCGCAGCCGTCAGCCGTATCGACGAGATGGAGTTCAAGCGCACCTACCGCTACATCGTGCGCGAACTCGGCCTCGAAATCCAACCCGCGGACCCGCTGAGCTACGTCTCGCGGTTCGCCTCGGACCTCGACATCAGCGACGAGTCCGAGCGCCGGGCGAACGAACTGCTCAAGACCGCGAAAGAACAGGGCGTCCACAGCGGTAAGTCGCCCGTCGGCCTCGCGGCCGCGGCCGTCTACGCTGGCTCCCTGCTCAGCAACGAAAAGGTGACACAGAGCGAGGTCAGCGACGTCGCCAACGTGAGCGAAGTCACCATCCGGAACCGGTATCAGGAACTGCTCGAAGCGGGCCAAGACGGCATCGCGGCCTAACGACCACGATACCGTTCGATTTCCGACGACAGTTTTAGATTCGACCAAAGTACAATTCAGTAGGGAAAACCATTGTAATTTTTACTGTAATATTTTGTCAAAGCGGCCGATACACTAATTTTGCACGGTTTTTTATCCTTGGACACCCATGCCCGACTTTCGCATCGGGTTGAACAAGCGAGTCGTCACGAGTCTCATATTTCTCATACTGTTCAGTCTCCTCGTCGTTCAGCCTGGATTTCTCACCCCGCATTCCAAGGATGAGTCACGGCCGAAAGATCCCAACGACGTTCGACTCGTTTCGCCGACCCCGAACAGTTCGGCGAAACTGTGGCCGTTTACGAGCCGCCACAAACAGTACGACTCGTTGACCCTCCCAATCAACGTCGTCGTAGAGGGGGATACGTCTCGAGTGGTGAATCAACTCAAACATCGGCGGGAGGCCCATTGGAACAATGACTCGAACGAGTGGCAGGGCGTCGCCAGTGACGAGGAGACGGCCGGCGTCGGCAAACGCGCTGACGAGTGGCACAACACGACCGGAGCGGTGCGATACACCTATATCCAAGCGCAGGGGCCGCGTGGCGGGTGGATGACGGAGACGGCCCAGCTCCACGACGGCGCATACTTCGGTTCGCGTTACCACCTCCGGTTGTACGAAGGCGGAAAGGGAACGGAAACCTGGACCGCCATCCAAGCCCACCACGAATACTTCGACTGGTTTCGGCTCCGGCACACGGTCGGGTCACTCGAAAAAGCACAGTATTACCTCGACGGGCAGTACTATGGAAAGTGGTACGTCGACGAGGTTTCACGCCAACGGTACGCAAACGGTGGCATCATCGACTCCAACGGCTGGGTTTCCATCGTCGATTTGCGACCGAAGTCGGAGATGGGACCGGTGCCGACGGCGTTGATGACCGTCCTACTCCTCGGCTCGATAAACGTAAAGGACCCCGTCCTGAACTCGATTCGAGACGTCCTTTTGCGGCTGAAGAACGAAACGGTGCAACGTGGCATCGCCTTCAGCATCTCGCTCCTCGGACTGCCACTGTTGGTGCGCACGGCGAGTATCGCCGTCGAAACGACCGTCCCGTCCGTTCCGGTAAAGGCAATCGCTGGTGCGGGCTATCTCGTCCTCGCTTTCGGTCTCCCCCTGATGGCGATTTCCCTTCCGAACGGACGACAGTCGACGGACTGGTTCGCTGTCGCCATCCTCGCCCTCGGCCTCGGATTCCTCCTCGACTACCGAAGCATCGGCGTCAACGTGCTTCCGATCACGGTCGTGTTACACCGACTCGCCGTCCTCTGCGTCGTCGGCATACTCGCGGTCGGCGGTTCGTATCAGGAAACGGATGGACGTTGGAACACGTTGGTACAGGCTGGACTCGTTATATGGTTCGGCGTCCTCGTCTGGCCGCTACTCGACGCCGTCTAAATCGAGAACTGCATTTTCGGCATTTTCAGGAACGCCGTTTCGTACCCCTCGTGACGTGAGACGGTCGGCGGCGAGTCCACTCGAACCGTGAGTTCGTCGCCCTTCTCGGCGCTCGCCACGTTCGCGCCGTAGTGAAGCCCGATGTCCGGGTCGATGGTGGCGTTCAGCACGTCGTCGAACACCGTCTTCCCGCCCCGTTTCAGCGTCGCCGAGAGGGGCAGCATCGGAATCGGATAGCCGTTGTACGGCGTTCGCGGCGAGACGAGGAGGTACGTCTCCTTTGCGATGTCCGAATCCGAAACCGTCGTCACGAGGAAGTCGGCGTCGCCGCTCGATTTTCGGCCGACGAACTGACCGGGAAGGTCCGCCTTCTCCGAAACGTGGCTCATCGGCATGTCCATCTGCATCGGCGAAATTGCGCCTTTCTGTCCCTTTTTCTCGTCGAGCGTCGTGAACGGAATCTCCTCCAACGTGTCCCGGTCGAACTCGAAGTCGGTGGTGAGCGTCGCGCCGCTCTCGAACTGCCCGGCGAGCGCGCCGGTTCGACGGACGCTCAAGCCCGAAACGCGCACCTTCGCGGTGTACTTGCCGTCCCCGTCGAAGGCCATATTGTCCCCGAAGTGAAAACCCATGTTCTGTGAGAGCATGGGCCACATCGTCCGGGTGTCGCTCCAGTCGCCCTTCGACAGTTCGACTTCGACGCTCCCGGTCGGAAGGACGGTCTTCGTCTCCGAATCCCAGACGGAAGCCATCAGGTGCAGGTCGTCGTCCTCCTGGATGGTGACTTTCTCCTGCTGTTTCGCCGTCCCGCCGCCCATCAACCAGAAGCGATGCGGGTAGGAGTAAAACAGCGCGAGACGGTATCGTCCCTGTTTCGCCATCCCCGCCATCTTCATCCCTTCCTTGTGCGTCGGGATGTACACCGCGTCCGGGCGATTCTTCACTAGCGGGGGAGCCTGTGGCATCGTCCGCGTCTCGAACAATCCGGAGCACCCCGCAAGTGAGGAGACACCGAGGACGCCAGCGGTCTGCAAAACGCTACGTCGATTCATTGGTCCGAACTTACGACCCGCCGCGAAAAGGGATTCTGGTACACCCGTCGAAAAAGGGTTCATCGCCGAGACGCAAGGAAACGATCACTCGGGGTTCGGCGTCGGAAGCGACCGAAGCGAGCGCGGCGGGACGAGGAAGTTTCCGCGGCGGGACACGGTCATGTACTGCAAGATTCCGTTGTTCAACCGCTGACCGACCGAGGAGTTCCCCGCGAGGTCGGAACCGTTCATCGCGGTACGCGTCGCTTCGAAGTCCTCGATGGTACGCTGGAAGGCGACGAAATGGAGGCTGGCCTTGCCGCCGTCCGTCGAATCGAAGTCCCGTCGGAGGATGACGGGCGAATCGTCCTTCCGGGCTCCCGCCGATTTCTGTGAGTGGCCGACCATCCCGCGCTTCCGAGCGTGGTCCTCCACGTGGTCGATGCACTCGTCAGTCATCCCGCTCGAATCTCCGAGGTTGTTGCCGACTCCCTCGACCTTTTCTTCCTCGGCGTGGACCGGACAGAACATCTTTCCGACGCGCTGTTCGCGGCTGTCCTGTTCGTACCACTGGTCGAGGTGTAGTTCGATTTTCGAGATGTGTTGGGTGGTCCCGCCCGCGAACGGCCCGTCCCGAACCGTTATTCGGTCCTCGCTCGCCTGATTCTTCTTGAAGCCGGATTTGAATCCCATGTAGAGCGGCGCGTCCTCCGAAACCGGCTCCGAGTCCGGAATCCCGCTCACGTCCTGATTGTCGGCGGGCAGGCCGTCCCCGACGAACCCCGTTCGTCGGTCCGCCTTCTCGAAGACGTCCGTGACGCCGCTCACGTCCACGCCGTTCAGTTCGTCGCGGTTTCCGAGGAGCGCCTCCTCGACCGCGAGGACGAGTTGTGCGTGGTCGCTTTCGAGTTGCACCACGGCGTCCTGTTCGTCCAGTTTCGGGTCCTCGAACGGCGCGAGCGCCTTCGGTTTCGGAAGCACGTCCTCGGCCCCGAATCGGGCGAAGTAGGACGGCGAGTACCCGATGGAGAACAACAGGCCGTCGTGACCGCGCTCGTAAGCGCGTTCGAGGCTCCGAAGCGACTTCTCGACGGTCTTTCGTTCGGACTCGCTCGGCGTCCCGTTCCCGCCGTAATTCAGAAAGACGAGTACCTTGTGGCGGGCGGCCACGTTGTTCCCGTAGTCGTCCGTGGCGAGAAACCGGTTCCACGCGTGCTGGCGCTCGGGGAGCGTCGAAAGGTCGGACGGTCCCTTCGGTACGTCCGGCATTCCGCCTCGGTCGAGACAGGCGGACAGCGCCGCCGACCCGCCGATGGCGACGGCGGCTTTCATGAACTCGCGCCGGGGGATTCCTCGCGTCGAATCGCTCATCGTTCGACGCTAGCGGGGCCGCGAGAAAAGGGGTTCTGGTACACCCGTCGAAAAGGGGCGCAAAAACGCGTGCAGTGGGAAAGGAGGACGGAAATCAGCGTTCGTCCAACACGTCGTCGACTCGCTCGGCCGTCTCGCTGGCGCGGATGTTCGAATAGCTCTCGTGGGTCGTCGCAATCGAGGCGTGACGGAGCGCCGACTGGGCCAGTTCCGCGTGACCTTCGCTGTACAGTTGGTGGCCCAATCCGCGTCGCGCGCCGTGCGGTTTCAAGTACTCGCCGTCGATGTCGAGTCCGGCGGACTCACAGAGGCGTTTCATCAGATTGCGCGCACCGCGGGTCGAAATCGCGGGGATGACGATTTCGTGCTCGCGTATTACGTCGTCGATGTCGTTTTCGTCCAGTATTTTCTCGACCTGCGCGTCCGAAAACTCCTCGCCCAAGGCCTCCCGAGCGGCGCGATACTTCGACGGCGCGTGGTCGGTCGGAAACACCGGAAACCGTGGTGTTGGCGGGTCCGAAACCCGATGATAGCGCTCTAACGCCTCCGCCGCCTTCCGCGGCAGTTGGGCGTACTCGTACTCCCGCGATTTGCCGAAGACGCGAACCGAACCGCCCTCGATGTCCACGTCCTTCCACGAGATGCCGGTTCGTTTGTCGTCCGCCGGGGCGCGGAACACTTCCGCGCCGCGGACGCCCGAGAGCGCGAGGAGGCGGACGAGAGCTCTGTCCCGGTAGGCGCGTTCACGCGACACGTCCGCTTCGCCATCCAAAGCTTCCTCAACTCGGCGGTCCATGAACGCCAGAATCGCGCTGCGGTCGCGGGCCGACCAGAACTGCCGGTTCGCGTCGGCGGTGTCTTCGGGCAGTTCGGCCTGCGCCCGCGAGACGGCGGCCGGGTTCTTCGAGATGAGTTCGTCCGCCTCGCAGAAGCCGAGAAACGCTCGGACGTAAGCGTAGTAGGTATGTGCCGTCGAGGATTTCACCTCGTCCTCGCGGACCTGTCGCTTGAGGTGACGGGCGTAGCGACGGCAGTCGATGACGTCCACGGCGTCGAGGACGGTGACGTCGCGCTCCCGGGCGAGCCAGTTCGCCCACGCCGTCAGCGCGGACCCGGCGTTGGCGCGGTAGTTGCCCGCCTCGATGCTGACGAGGTACTCCTCGATTGCGTCGGTGAGTTTCGTCCCCGTCATGCCAGTCGTGGGTCGAACGTTCCGGTGAGTGCGGTGCCACACCGCGGACACGTCAGGGTCGATTCCTCATCGACGAAGCGTCCGACCGGGCCGAGATAGCCACAGGAGGGACATCGTCGTATCGGTAGCTGAATCATCGCAACACCGTCCTGTGGGTACGGAAGCGATAAAAACCTACGTCCTACGTCCCTTCCGAAGCGTCGCCGACGTCGCTGGGCGGGTGCACTGAGATGTGCCCGTCGCTCTGGATGAAGACGTGGTGGCCGTCGAAGGTGAACGCGAAGTGACCACCGCTGCGGCACATCCCGTCGCGACGGGGACCGAACAATCCGTTCAACGCGTCGGGGTCGAACTGTTCGTACAGCGGTCCTATCTCCGTCGGGTCGGCGTCCATCACTTCCGCGATGGCGTTTATCACGGTCGTACTGAGCGGTTCGGTGGTGGTCCAGTCGTGATGCGTGTGGTACGTCGCGGTGGTCGTTGCGGGCGGGTAGGGGTACGTTTCTGATTTGCTCATTGGGACAACCTCTTGTGGGACACGGTGTCCTGTACGTCACACATACGCCCTGAAAAATCATAAATCACTGTCAGACGAAAGATGGGTATCGGTCATACGACTGAGCGTGAAAAGGCAAGACGGGGGTCTTCCGTCCACGACGAGATTGTCTTACGTAATCCGGTTGCCAGTTCGGGACGAACGTGCGGAGAGTCGATAGCAGTTTGACGAGAAAAGCCGGTTTAACAGCCACTTAGATGGAATTATCAGGTGTATAGTATTCGAGGTAGAACGTGTCGCATCTTTCATGTCGTTGGCCGAGATGCTCACCACGTTCAGTCACCAGTACCAGTTCGTCGCTGCGCCCGTCCAACTCGCCAGTTTCTGGCTGTCGGTGTCGCTTCCGCTGGTGTACGTTCCGCTACTGTTCAACGGACTGCAAGGAAACGTTCTTCCGCTGTTCTCCGGCCTGCTCGTCCTCCATGCCATCACGCTCTATCTCGGCCACGGTCACCGACGACGGAAGGCATAACATCGACACGAGGTGTACGAGGAGTGTGAACATCGTTCATCGACGGAACGGGTCGGCGCGGCGACTCGTTTCCCGGGGCGAACGCGTCTCCTCCCTCGGGTCGCGGGTCGGCGGACTGGTTCGACTCGCGGCGTCCAACGACCACGCCCTGGTGTTCGAGTTCGATTCGGTCGGTGAGCACCGCGCTTCGACGGTAGCGACGCCGCTCGCGCTGGATGTCGTCTGGACGGACGGTAGGCGGGTGACACGGGTCGCTCGATTACCGAAATGGACGGGAATAGCCCGCGGGACGGGAGATACGGTATTCGAGTTTCCGACAGGGATAGCCGACGGCGTGGAACCGGGCGACGAACTCCTCGTTCGTCAGTCCCACTCCTCGCGCTCGATGGAGTAACCCCCGCACTCGGGACAGACCTGATACTGGACCGAGAACGCCGTTTCACACCGCTTGCACTCGTACGGACGGTCGGGTCTCTCTATCACTCCGAACCGTCGAATGAGTCCCATGCCCCGCGGTTCGAACGTGAGAAACTAATAGTTCACCGGAGCGGAGTGAAAGTGAAAACGAACGTGGTTCTGTCTGGAATCACCCGCCTTCGACGGGTCACGACCGTCAAGGGTGTTCGAATCGACAGGGTTGGGAAGGCCGAAGGCGGGGAACGAGGTCATCCACGTTCGTCTCGCCACGGGAATGACAGTCGATGACACGGTGCGGTGTTCGCGGGTAGGCGCGGGGACCGTCTCCGGTCGGGAGTCACCACCACCGTCGGAGACGGCATCGTTCGTGTGTCAGGTCGCCGGGTTTCTCGGTGCCCCACGTCCGTCCGCATTTACCACCAGTCACGGAAGTAAAAAGGAGATTTTGACCGATTCCTCGAAACCGTTTCAGTCAGCGTCGACCGCGTTTTCGGGAGTGTTCATCGCGGCCGCAACGCCGTCCGCGAGCGTCGTGACCACCGCGTTACCGGCGCGTTCCCGCTCTATCAGTCCGTCGTCCGCGAGGCGCTCCAAGTGATACGAGACCGTTCCCGGCGTCCGGTCGAGCGCGGCCGCGAGATCGGAGACGCTCGCCGGGCCGTCGCGGGCGACGGTTTCGAGGAGTTCGGCCGTCGACTCGTCAGAGAGCGAAGCGGCCAGTTCAGGATTGTCGTTTCCGGCGGGGTGTACGCGGCGTTTCCCGCGAACCGTCGCCGTCTCGACTAATCCCTCCTCTTTGAGGATTCTGACGTGGTAGCGCACCGTCGAACGGGGGATTTCGGCGCGCTCGCTCAGCGCCGACAGGGAGAGTCCGGGTTCGTCGCCGACGGTGGCGAAAATCTTCGCTCGAGTGACGTTATCGAGCGGGTTGGACCCGTCGTATCGGCTATAGCTTCGGACCGTAATCGAGCCTGGTGCTTCGTCGATATCGGCGTACTCCGCCCCGATGAGGACACTTCTCGGTGTCGGTCCGCCGTGGGTGCCGGCCCGTGCCGGTGAATCGACGGTCGGCGCGTTCGTCGGGGGCGGTACTTGTATCGCGTGGTGTACCGGCGTGCTCGCACTCGCCGAGACGACGAACCCCAGGGGAACGGTCGCAACGAGGAGTAGAGCGGTCAACACCACGACTGTTCGAGAGCGAGACATGGTTTACCTTTTTCAGTCCTTCGAGAAATGTTGTGTGCACCGGGGCATTATCGCTCTTCTGGTGACGTTCAGTGCGAAAAAAGTGAACCGAAGTCGGAACGGTGCCAATTACGGCTCTCTTCCTATTTCGCCTCGTAACTCACGAGTTTCATCTCGCGGACCTTCGTTCCTTCATCGTCGTACACGACGCCGTACATCGCGGTGCCGTGGTCAGGCGAGTAACACGCGTCGGTGAACACCGAGCCGTTGACCCGTATTTCGGAGTTGTAACAGCCGATACCGGCGTAGTTCTTCTCCCCCGTTATCTCGTAGGTCATCGTCCCGTCCGAGGAGGGAACCGTCCACGTGTTACCCACGCGGAAGTCGTTCCCGTAGACGCCGTTCATCGACGGGGAGAACATCGTCATGGTGGCGTACTCGCCTCCCGGGAGGAACGCGACTTGCACCATCGCCTCTTCGCGGGTGAACGTGGCGGTCCGTTCCTGTGTCTTCCCGTCGTGGGTGAACGAACTCCGCATCGTGATGTTCTCACCCTCGACCGATTGGATATCCCAAACGATTTTCCCGGTTCCGGCGTCCTTCTCGTAGGTTTCATAGGTGTAGGTTCCCGGTCGCTCGAACGCGAACGGAAGGAACACGTCGTCCTGTGTGGTGCCCGCATCGCCAGCGCCGCTACCGTCGCCGCCGGACGAATCGGAGTTGCTCCCGTCGCCCGCATCGAGTTGATTCGAAACGCCAGCACAGCCAGCGAGGACGACGGATACGACGACGAGGAAGAGCGTAACGCGTCGCATGTTACGCCAATCGAGCCGCCAGTTTGCCGAACACGGGGAGGGCATACTGTTCGTGCGAGTAGGCTTTGTACAGCAGGAACGCCCACGTGAGGAAGGCGACGAAAGCGACGACGAAGTACACGAGCGAGAACAACAGCGAGAGCAACCCGCCGAGACGCGGAATGAACAGCAACATCATCTGAAAGACGGTCATGCCCACGTACACCGCGAACAGACCGACGCCGAAGACGATGCTCTGTGCGGCGTGGAACCGAACGTACTCGTTGTCACCATCGAGGAGGAAGAACAGTATTCCCGTCAGAGGACTGAACAGATACGCCAGCGCACCGGCGATATTTTCGTCGAGTCCCGTTCCAGTGCTCGAACTGGTCGATTCAGCAACGTCGGTTGTCGTTTTTGGTTCGGCAGCCATGAACATAAGTGGAACCCACGAATGATATAATTACTGAGCGGTATATTTCCGTGCCGTGAAACCATCCCACGTATCGAAACGCGGTTCGAAGTGTGAAACACTATACCAGAGAAATACAATATGACAGTCGATGAGTGAGGGTAAAAACTCGGAACTCGTCGTCGCTGCCGTCAAGCGAGCGGACACGTTACACGCGTTGGCTGGCCGGTCGCTGACGCGCTCGGAGCTACAGGACGAAATCGAGGTGTCGAGAACCACGACACACCGTATCGTCCGGGAGTTGACCGATAAATCGCTTATCCGTCGCGTCGGTGGTACGTACGAACTCAGCCCGTTGGGACGTATCGTGGCAAAGGAGGTCGAGCACTTACAGGACACCGTTTCGGTCGCCGAACAGTTGTCCGCACTGTTGCCGTCCCTCGACCGAACGGAGATCGACCTCGAACATTTCACCGAGGCGACCATAACCGTACAGGAACCGAGCGACCCGTACGGACCCGTTCGCCGGTTCATCTCGCTGTTACGCGAGTCGGAAACGCTGTGTGGATTCGACACGACCACCATCGCGCCGATGTACGTGGACGAAATCCGCGACAGCATCATGGCGGGGATGCGGACCGAAATCATTTACCTCCCGACGGTCATCGACCAGCTCCTCGATGACCACCGCGAGGCGACCGAGAACGCCATCGAGAGCGGCCAACTCGACCTGTACGTCTACGACGACTTGCCGTTCGGGCTGGCGATATTCGACGACCGAGTCGGTATCGGCGGCTACGACGAAAACGGCATTCTCCGCGTTTTCGCGGACACCGACGCCCCGGAAGTCCGCTCGTGGGCGGAGTCGCTCTACGAGGAGTACCTCGCCGAGGCGACGTCGGTTCGAGAACACGCCGATTGGAAGAAGTGACGTCAGTCGCGAAGTTCGTCGCCCGTTTCGAGTCCGCTCGCCAACGCGCGGTGAACCCGTCCTTCACCCGCGACCCAATCCCCGGCGAAAAACAGGTCCGAGGCGACCCCTTGTCGTAGCACGTCTCTTTCGGCCCCGTCGTTCGGGAGCGCGTCCCGCCATCGAATCACGTCGTACCAGTCCGGGGCCGCGAGCGGGTTTTCCGAGAGGAGGTCCGCCGCTCGGTCGGCGACTTCGGTAGCGATGTCGAAATCGTCGTCGTCGTAGCGTGAGGCGGACCAATCGGGGGCCATCTGTACGACGAGCAGGCCCTCACCGTTCGGGATGTGTCCGGGCTTGCAGGATTCCCTCGACAGCCATCCGATTTCGTGGTCCTTGTCCGCGTTCACGAGCGCGTAGTACGGTCGCTCGATTTCGAACGAGTAGTGTAAC
The DNA here is from genome assembly GCF_056892285.1 of Haladaptatus sp. HS23. Lineage (NCBI taxonomy): Archaea > Methanobacteriati > Methanobacteriota > Halobacteria > Halobacteriales > Haladaptataceae > Haladaptatus > Haladaptatus sp. HS23. The sequence continues at coordinate 260,277 of NZ_JBXGLH010000007.1, forward strand.
GCGACGGTAATTATCGGTCGGTAGGGAACGTGACCGACGTGTTCTCGAAGCTCTCGGCGAACGTCCCCCTCCCACTCCGCGAGGTCGAGGAGGGACGCCGTGATCGGCGCTGGCGGCGTGAGAACGAGGGCGTCCCACGGGCCGTATTCATCGCCGTCCGCGTCCTCGACGTACCACGCCTCGTCCCGGCGGAGGCCGACGATTCGGGTGTCGGTCCGAACCGTCGCGTCGCTCGCGCCGCACAGTCGTTTTCCGAGCGTCCCGAGACCGTCCCGAAACGTCCACTTCGGGGTCTCCTCGTCGCGACCCTCGGTAATCTCGCCGTCGGCGTCGAAGGTCCAGACAGGCCCCTCGGTTTCGACCAAGCCGTCGCCAAGGTCACGGATGACGCGTGAAACGCGGTCGTCGTCGCTTTTGACGTAGTTCGCGCCGACGTCGTAAACACAGCCCTCCCGCTCGCGGGTGGCGGCGCGACCACCGACTCGCTCGGTACGCTCGAAAATCGTTACTTCCGCGTCGTCACCCACGGAGAGGGCGACCCCTAGCCCGGCGACGCCGCCGCCCACGACGGCGATGCGGGTCACGTCAGCACCTCGGTCGCTCGTCTCGTCCCATCGATGTCCGGCGGCGATTTTCCGTCGATGAGCGTTTCGTCTTCCGAAAACACCATGATACGAACTCGTTCGGTCGCTCGCGGCAAAGTGGTTGCGGCGCGGCAGATGTGATTGGTATGGCGCGGCAAGTGTGGATGACGACTTTCGAGCGTTCGTGAAGAGAGCGGGTTCGACATCCGTTCGCGTACTATCCCTTCCACCCGCATCCGTTTTTATACGCATCAGAAAATTTATGTATGTTAGATGATTCCTCCGACGCAAAATCCCCCTGATGCAAAAGTTGAAGGAATTCCTGTCGAATCGGGATGTAAGAGAATGGACAACGAACAACAACTGCCGGTCGGTCACCTCGTCGCCGACGACACCGAAGTGGCGATTCCGGTCGTCGAAATCCTGACGGGACGTGGCTTCGTCACTGGGAAATCGGGAAGCGGGAAGTCGAACACGGCGTCCGTCGTTGTCGAACAACTGTTAGACGCGGGCTATCCGGTCGCCATCATCGACGCGGACGGCGAGTACTACGGCCTGAAAGAGGAGTACGAACTCCTCCACGTCGGCGCTGACGAGGAATGTGACATCCAAGTCGGCGCGGAACACGCCGAGAAGGTCGCCTCGTTGGCGCTCGAACAGAACGTTCCCATCATCCTCGACGTGTCGGGGTTTTTGGACGACGACGAGGCCGACGCACTCATCCGCGAGACGGCGCGTCACTTGTTCGCCAAGGAGAAGAAACTGAAAAAGCCGTTCCTGTTGGTGGTCGAGGAGTGCCACGAGTACATCCCGGAGGGCGGCGGCATGGGCGAGACGGGCAAGATGCTCATCAAGGTCGGCAAACGCGGACGGAAACACGGCCTCGGCATCATGGGTATCAGCCAGCGCCCCGCCGACGTGAAAAAGGACTTCATCACGCAGGCGAACTGGCTGGTCTGGCATCGCCTGACGTGGGAGAACGACACGAAAGTCGTCAGCCGAATCGTCGGGAACGAGTACGGCGAGGAGGTTCCGAACCTGAACGCCGGGGAGGCCTTCGTACAGACGGACTGGACCGACAGCGGGATTCGGCGCGTGCAGTTCGACCGGAAGCGGACGTTCGACGCGGGGGCGACGCCGGGGTTGGACGACTTCGAGCGCCCGGAACTCAAATCCGTCAGCGACGCGCTGATGGAGGATTTGGAGGGCATCACCGAGTTACAAGAACAGGAACACAACCGGGTCGCCGAACTCGAAAGCCGACTGGAGCGCAAACAGGAGCGAATCGCCGACTTGGAGAACGAACTACAGACGGCGCGGGACGTGTCCAACGCCGCGCGCAAGATGGCGAACGCCCTCGCCCACGGCGATCTCGGCGGCCCCGAGGAGTTCGAGGAGCGACTCCGCGAGAAGAACAAGCGAATCCGGGAACTCAGGGAACGCGTCGAGGAACTGGAAAACGAGCAGACGGAACTCCGCTCGTTCGAGGAGTGGAACGAAGGGGTGGAGGACGTCGAAGCGAACACTCTGGACGAGTTCGAGCCGGCCGAGCCGGTCGAATCAGTCGAAGCGAGCGAATCCACCGAATCGCTGAAATCGGACGAGTCGGGCGACTCGCTCGGAGCGAGCGAGCGTCCCGCTGCGAGCGGTGTGGGCGAACAGACCACATCCGCCGACGAACGACACGAAACCGCCGAAGAAGCCTCGGCGGGGACGCGAAAGCGCTGGGGGGCGAACGTTTCGAGCCCCGAGAGCAGGGAGAGTCCGGACGACAAGGGTTCCATCGAAGCGTATCAGCGGGAACTCAGGGAGCGCGGGCGGAAACTGGGAAGCGCCGTCTCGAACGACTCGATTCCCGACACCTCCTCTCTCGTGGAATTGGCGAACGCGGACCCCGTGGCGGTGCGCATCGAGGCCGCGCGGCGGGAGTCGCTGTGCAACGAACACCACGCGTGGGATGTCGTCAAGGCGCTCGCCTCGGGGGGACCGATGACCGTCCACGAAATCGCGGACGGGGTGACGGCGTCCGTCGAACAGATTCAGAGTCTCCTCGCGGAGCTACGGAATCGGTCGCTCGTCACGCGGGACAATGCGCGCCAGTACGCCCTCGACAGGGAGGGAATGATTTCGGTCGTCACCGACCCCGACGAGCGGGCACATCACAGTGAACTTCACTCTCAGTGGCGCGATTAACGCCACTCCTCGTCTATTCCGGCGTCTTCTTCCACGTCCACGAGACCACGCGGTTGCCACTCACCGTTCTCCCGGCAGCGGGAGATGAGCGCGATGCCGACCGAGAGGAAGACGACGACGAAGAGGAGGTAAACGAGTAAAAACACACCGAAGGTCATCGCTATCGATACGCGCCGCAACGTTCTCCGTCTTTCGGCGTCACTCCTCGGTCTCCGAGGGGTCGTAGAGGAACCGGAACGCACCGGCGACCATCAACCCGGCACCGAGGGCCATCGCGGCGTAATCGATAGCCGACTCCTCGCCGAGGAGCCCCGGAAACGCCATAAACGCGAGCCAGCAGACGCCCAAGATAGGAAGCACGAGGGCCATGAGACGTCGTTTGTGGGTTTCGTCCGTCGTTTCGTCGTTCGTTTGTTGAGCCACGCGTAACCAGCCTGTGTCGGCGTCACGGGCTGAATGCTTATATGTTTCTGTTAATTCGGGAAGTTTTTATTGCATCTTTCAACATTTGCTGCTGTTCGTCAGAAACTATCAAACTTCATAGACAGTAAGTGGAGAGATATGTCGACGTGAATCGAGTGCTCACACGCGCCAAACGGGAGACAACTGAAAGTGAAAGGGACGAAAGGATGGAAACGAAACAGAGGAGGAAAAACAAAAGAAAGGAAGCGAATGAAAGGGGACGGAGAGAACGAAGAGAAGACAGAGCTACCGTGGACAGCCACGAGGGGTCGACGGCCCGGTAAGAGGGGGTGTCCATTCCTCGGATAGATGAGTACCACGTACCGACCTGCCACGCACCATGCGTACGAACCGTCCAATGCGCGACTCTTGAAGGTTCCTATTTTGACTCAATGTACATGAGCCATTTTAAATACTACTTTGCTTCGCCGACGGTGACACGTTGAGCAGCACTGGAACGGGGTGCATCGAGGTGCTTCTGTAACCAGAGTTCGACCGTCGTGATGGACGAAATCGTCTTCAGGTGGTCCGCGTGACCGTCGAGGTGTTCGTGCTGAAGGGTACGAACGCCGTTCGAATCGAAGACGTCGCGGTTACAGGCGGCGTCCAACAGTCCGTTCACGAACGACCGCATCGTCGGGTCGTTCCGGTACCAACGCCCCATCAGGCAGGCGTCAGGTCCGACGAGGCGCTTTTTCAGGTTGTCGGCGACGAACCCGGCCGTGTGGAGCGCGAGCGGCGACGTCGGCGGCCGCTTCGTCCGATTGTAGGGAACCGTCGCGGACGGCCCGCCGACCCGCCGCGCGACTTCGAGTTTGAGCGGCGCGACGGCGGTGGGAATCCGACCACGGGTTCCGGGAAGGGATCCGATTCGATAGCGCTGGAAGGGCATCCGGGCGACGTGGTTCATGAACTCGCCGTCGGCGAAGGGAACGCGGGTCCCCGCCTGACTGCGATACAGGCGGTTCGAGCGGAAGTGGGAGTCGGCGAACAGTTGCCAGAGCGCGTCCAACGTGCGGTGTTCCCGACGGGGTTGCGTACTCTCCTCGACCACGCGGCCGACGGATTGGGTGGGAGAGATGTCCGAGGAAAGGAGATTCCGAACGTCGTCGGGGGAAATTTGACCCTTCTGGGCGACCAGTGCGTCCACCGACGACATGTCGGTCAGATACGACCGGTAAAGCACGTCGCCGAAGAACTCGCCCTGACTGCTGCCTTCGAACAGCACGTCCACCTGTCCCGACACGTCGTTCAGGACGGGCGGGAGGTTGACGAAGAATCCCCACTGTAACATCCCGTCCATGATGTCCACGCCGCGTTCGATGGTTTCGACGAACTCGCTCGCAGAGTACCCGCAGAACTGGTTCGGAAGGGAGAGAGATTCCGCGACGCGTTCCGCACCCAAGCGGTCCTCCTGCGTCGCGGAGTTGTCGTAGGTGAAGGTCCGAAACGAGCCGATTTCGTCCTTCAACGCGGAGGCGAGCGTCCTGCTGTCGAGGCCTCCGGAGAGCCACACCCCCGCTCGCCCGTCGAAGGTGTTCGCGGCGTTCTTGACCACGCGTCGATACCGACGCACGGCCTCGTCGACATATCCCTCCTGCGGGCCGATGCCGAAGTCCGGTTCCCAGTACCGACGCGTTTCGACGTTGCCGTCCTCGTATCTGAGATACGACGCCGGCCGGAGCGACCGGACATCGCTCACCAGCGTCTTGTGGCCGAACACGTAGCCCATGAACAGCATGTCGCTCACCGCCCGTTCGTCCACTCGCGGGTCGTGCAGTTGCGTGACGAGCGAAGAGAGTTGGCTGCCGAACAGGAATCCGTTGACAGTCGAGTAGTAACAGGGTCGGGTGCCGAGTTTGTCCGTCGCGACGAGGGTTGCGGAGCGGTCGGCGGCGACGAGCAGGAACGGGCCGCTGAGTTTCGGAAGCGTGCCGTCCGGGTCCGAAAGAACCCGCTCGAAGAGTTCGTCGTTCGACCATCCTAATTCCGCACGGTTCGATATGACGCCGTGAAGCACGCCGACGCGTCGTCCGTCGTGCCACATCGTCCATCCGTTCGGGTCGCGGTCGCCGTGGTGAACGAGTCCGATTCGACGGTCGCCAACGGACCGTTCGGCCGTTCCGTACCATTCCTCGTCGTCCATCACGCCGAGCATCTCACCGAGCGCTCGACTGTTGACAGTACCACCGGTTACGCCGGGCATAGCAGAGACGTTCACGAGAGCCTATATTGTTATGAGACGCCTTCACCGGACGTAGGACCGACGTACGAACGCGCGTAGGGTGAGAAAAATCGGATTGGTTTTCCCTACTGTGAGCCGTCGCCGAAGAATTCGGCACAGAGTTTCCGCTCCGCTGCGCGAAGGTGTTCGTGGAACGTCGAACGCGAGATGTGCATCGACTCGGCGAGTTCCTCCCCCGTCACCGGCCGCGGCCAGTCGAAAAAGCCGCTGACGTAGGCCTTCTGGAGCGAGGTCAACTGTCGCTCGGTGAGGGTGTCGGTGAGGCTCTCGATGAAGTCCTGTTTGGTCTTCGCGGGCCGTTCGTGGTGCCGATAGGCGAGGAGTTCCGTGCCGGCGTACGACTCCTTCAGGCGCTCGATGAGGCTTCGAACGTCGGCGTCCTGTGGGAACTCGACGAGGACGCGGGCCTCGTCGGGCGTCGCCGTGATGTCCTGCGTCTTGCCGCCGTAGTCGGACATCGTGGAAACGAGCGTCCCCTCCGGGAGGACGAACTCGAACACCGTTTCGTCGTCCTGTTCCGCGACCACTCGCGCGTCGAGCACGTCGTCTCGTTCCGCGACGATTTCTAACACATCCTCGGTGGAATCACAGCGGACGGAGAAGAACGAGACGACCGACCCGTCGTCCCGATTGGTCGACTGAAGGTAGCCGATTTCGGCGTCGGTTCGGTCGGCGATATCGACGAAGAAGAGGTCGGGACTCCGGAAGGAGAACTCGGCCTCGACCACGCTGTCGGCGATGAGGATGCGGCGCGTCTCGCGGGCGTTGACGGCGCTCCCGATGGCCCGGGCGAGCGAGCGAAGGACGACCTGTTCCCGTTCGTCGAACGCGTCGGATTTCGTCGCACAGATAGCCAACACGCCGTACTCCGTGTCGTGATACGAGAGCGGGACGGCGGCGACCGCGGAGCAGTCCTCGACGTCGAGCGTGTCGGTCTGCAACTCGCCGGTTTCCAAGGCCTCGGTGACGATGGGGTGGTCGGGTTGGGGGTCACAGTCCCCTGCGACGGTCCGCACCTCCACCCCGTCGGTTCGGACGTTTCGCTCGCCGATCCACGCGAAGTTGTAGGGTTCGACCTGCGTCACTTGCGTGCAGACCGCCGTCTCGATGGCCTCGCGGGTCGGCGCTTCCACCACCGCACTGGTGACGTCGCCGAGGAGTCCCTCGATTCGTTCGAGGAGGTGTTCGAGTTCGGTGGCCCGCCGGTGGGCGGCCTGCTCGGCCCGTTTTCGCTCCGAGATGTCCATCTGGAACCCGATGAAGTGAGTGACCGTTCCCGTCTCGTCCCGAATCGGCGCGATGTCCACGCGATTCCAGAACTCCGACCCGTCCTTGCGATAGTTCAGCAGTTCGACCGAAACCGGTACCTCGTCCTCGATGGCGTGACGCATGGCCGCCACCGCCTCGGGGTCGGATTTCTCCCCCTGTAGGAATCGGCAGTTGTGTCCGCGGACCTCCTCGACCTCGTATCCGGTTAGCTCCTCGAAGGCCTCGTTTACGTACAGGAGCGGTTGGTTGTCCGGTTTCGCGTCGGCGATGGTGATACCGACCGGAGCCTCGTTGATGGCGCGCTCTTTCAGGTCGAGTTCGGCGACGACGTCCTCCGTGGCGGCGGTATCCCCCTCGCGGAACAGGACCGTCACGCCGTCCGAATCGGGGTGAGCGGTGGCCTCGTATCGGGTTTCCATGGCGACGGAAAACGATTCGGTGCGGTCGTTGCGTCGTGCGGTTTTGCAGTGATCGACGATCGTCTCGCCGACCTCGGGCGGGAGCGCCGTCGGCAACCGATCGTCGATACCGACGCCGAGGAGGTCGCGGGCCGGGTCGTTCAGGTAGGCAACCCGCCAGTCGGTGTCCAGCGCGATGAGTGGAGTAGAGAGTCGGGAGAGCGCCTGACTCGCCCCCACGCGCGCCTCGTCAGGGATGTCCATACCTACCCTAGGGACTGACGGAAAATAGTAGTTCAGTTATTGGCGACACGTTTCGTCCCACCTCTGACTCGGTCCCGAGTATTTTGTCCTTTCTGCCACGACGTTTTTCAGCCGTCATCCGGTAGGAACCACCATGTCGAACACGGTGTCGCTTACGGACGACGAAATCAAACGAATCGTCTCTATACTGCGGGAGTATCGGATGCAGACGGGGGAGGACGTTTCGGGTCTCGTCGAGACGTTCGAGGAACACGAACGGCGGCCCGAACACGAGTATTCGACCGACCTCGACGGGGTCGAGGAGTAAGCCGGAAAATCGAACACTCGTCGTTCAGACGAGCGTCGTCGGGCGCTTCGAGAGGTAGTCGAACACCGCGCCGAGGGAAAAGCCGTAGGCGAAGTGCGCGAGCAGGGTCAACACCAGATACAGCACGAGGAGGATTCCCGTGTAGCCGTCGTAGAAGGCGAGGACGAACCCCGTCCAGAGGACGAATCCGTACGGAAGTCCTCTCACCGCGTACGTTTCTCCCGGCAGATACGACCCGATGGAGACGAACAGGAGCGGCCACGTCACCATCCCGCCGCCGAGGAAGATGACGTATCCGACCGCCGCCGGGTTCGCGGGGAGGAGTACGTCGGCACCCGTGAGCTGTGCCAGCACGGAGAACGAGTTGAGGTCGAACGCCCCGAGCGTCGCTCCGACCAGTAGCACGGCCGTCATGACGGCAGTGCCGACGAGTCCGCCGACGGCTCCGATGAACCCGTCCGTGATGATTCCGGAGAGGCTGTCGAAGTCCGGTTCCGCGACTTCCTCGCCGACTTCGACCTCGACGGCCGGTTGTGTGCCATTATCAACCATGATTGATGATAGCACGTACAGTAGCAAAAATCGTTCCTCCATCAGGAATCCGAGAGTTTCGACGCCGAAAGCCGAAGAAAAACGTCCGTCCGTTCACTCGGCGACGTTCTCGCGCAGTTCGGGGAGGAGGTCGGTCACGTCCCCGCGAACGTCGAAGGCAGCGTTCGGACTGAACGGCGTCTCGTCGAAGTTGATGACGGCGGTCGTCGCCCCCCCGCGGTCGGCGGTTCGCGGAAGCGACGCCGCGGGTTCAACCGTCAGCGACGACCCGATGGCGAGGAACACGTCCGCTCTCCGTGCGTATCGTCGTGCGCGGTGGAGCGTCTCCTCCTCCAACCGCTCGCCGAACAGTACCACGTCGGGTTTGAGGACGCCGTCACAGGCCGTACAACGGGGTGGCAGTTCCCCGGACTCGATTCGGCGGCGGACGGGTCCGGCGTCGGTTCGCCGACCGCAGTCGTCACAGACGACGCGGTGAGCGTTGCCGTGCAGTTCGACGATATCAGGGGCAGCAGAACCGCCGCTGTGAGCGTTCGAGGCGTCCGCGTGGAGGCTGTCCGTGTTCTGGGTGATGATGGCGTCCAACTTTCCGGCGGCGGCGAGTTCGGCGAGTGCGCGATGGGCGGCGTTTGGTCCGACGTCGCCGCCGAACATCGTCTCGTGCAGTTCGAGACGGTCGGCCCAAAATTCCGCCGGGTCGCTTCGGAATCGACGGTAGTAGAACTCCTCCTGGTCGAAGCGGTTCCAGAGTCCCGAGTCGCTCCGGAAGTCGGGGATGCCCGACGCGGTGCTCATCCCCGCACCCGTGAAGGCGACCACGGACTCCGCGTCACGGATGCACTCCGCGAGTCGGGCGATGTCGTTCATGCTCCGAAATCAGTGACGGTGGATTTGTATAGTTGTGGAAATCGAACCGCGAGAACCTGTCAGTCGGAACTATTCGAAAGAACCGTGATGGAATCCTGTCCTGACCGAATCACGTCATTTCGCCTGCCATCCACTTTAAGGTTCCCGCGGGTTTCTCTGCAAGCATGACCCGAATCGTCGCTGGAACCGACAGCGCCGAGACGAGCGAGAAAATGTGTGACTACCTCCAATCGCGCCTCGACGAGGAGGACGAAGTACACGTGCTGAACTCGCTCCACGGCGGCAACGACGAGGAGATGGTTGCGGACGGACAGCAAGCGCTCTCCGTGTTTCGAAAACGACTCGGCGGGGAGTTCGACGTCGAGACGGAGCAAAACACGGACGCGAGCGACCCGGCCCACGACATCCTCACCGCCGCGGACGAGTTGGACGCGGACGAAATCGCCATCGGGCTGACCCAGAAGCGGAGCCCCGCCCAGAAGGTGTTGTTCGGGAGCAACACCCAATCGGTCCTCATGCAGACTCGCCATCCCGTCGTCGGCGTGCCGCTTCGGAAGTCCAGATAAAACCCCCGCGTCCGTTTTCATCGACTGGGAACGGCCCAGTCGGTTAAGGCGCGTCCGTCCTAACGGCGTATTACGAGCCGAATCGCACCGTAAAATCACGACCGACTGTGACCGATATTTGGTAGGGACACGACCACAATGAATCTCCTCGGAGAAGCCGCCACCGGTGTCGGGCTAGGACTCGCGCTGGTGGCGACCGCGCTCTTGCTCGCTCGCTCGCTCAACATCGAAGACGCAATCGAACAGAAGGGGACGCCGAAGACCGACGGCGGCTACGTCAGCGGATTTCCAGCCGGATACGGGAAACCGACCGGCGTCATCCGATGGCTGACGACCGTCGACCACAAGGACATCGGCCTCCTCTATCTCCTGTTCGGGAGCGTCGCGTTCTTCTGGGGTGGCATGGACGCGATGATGATACGGACGGAGTTGTTCACCCCGAACGTGGACGTCTGGAACGCCACGACCTACAACGGCCTGTTCACCATGCACGGCCTGACGATGCTGTTCTTCTTCGCCACGCCCGTCCTGTTCGGGTTCGCGAACTACTTCCTGCCGCTCCTCATCGGCGCGGACGACATGGCGTTCCCCCGCATCAACGCCATCGCCTTCTGGCTGCTGCCCGCGGCGTTCCTGTTGGTCCGATTCGGCCTCATCTCCGATATCTTCGGCCACGTCATTCAGCCGGTTCTCGGAAACGCGGCCGCACAACCCTTCTTCACGCTCGAACCGCCGACCACCGGGTGGACCATGTACACGCCGCTGTCACGTCAGCAGTCGAATCCAATGATAAACGTGATGCTCCTCGGGTTACACCTCTCGGGACTCAGCACCACGATGGGGGCGGTCAACATCATCGTGACCACGTTCACGCAGAAGGACGTCGAGTGGGCCGAACTCGACATCTTCTCGTGGACGCTCCTCACGCAGGCGGGCCTCGTTCTGTTCGCCTTCCCGCTCCTCGGCAGCGCCATCCTCATGCTCCTGTTCGACCGCGTGTTCGGGACGACGTTCTTCGCGCTCAACGGTGGCGGGCCGCTCCTCTGGCAGAACCTGTTCTGGTTCTTCGGTCACCCCGAAGTGTACATCCTCGTCCTCCCGCCGATGGGGCTGATAAGCCTCATCATCCCCCGGTTTACCGGGCGTCGGCTGTTCGGGTTCAAGTTCGTCGTGTACTCGACGCTCGCAATCGGCGTCCTCTCGTTCGGCGTCTGGGCACATCACATGTTCACGACAGGGATGGACCCGCGCCTCAGGGCGAGTTTCATGGCGGTGTCGTTGGCCATCGCGGTGCCGAGCGCCGTCAAGGTCTTCAACTGGATTTCCACGATGTGGAACGGAAACATTCGCCTGACCGCGCCAATGCTCTTCTGCGTGGGGTCGATTGCGACGTTCATCATCGGCGGCGTAACGGGCGTGTTCCTCGCGTCGATTCCGGTCGACCTCGTGCTCCACGACACCTACTACGTCGTCGGCCACTTCCACCTCATCATCATGGGGCTGATTCCGTTCGCCATGTTCGCGGCGGTGTACTTCTGGTTCCCCATCTTCACGGGCCGAATGTACAACAAATTCCTCGCGAAGGTCCACTTCTGGCTCACCTTCATCGGCGTCATGCTGACGTTCAACACGTTCATCGTCCTCGGCATGGTGGGCCTGCCGCGGCGCTACGCGAGTTACCCGCCGCAGTTCGCGTTCCTCCAGCAAGTCGCCACCGTGGGCGCGTTTATCATCGCACTCGGCACGTTGGTCTGGGTGTGGAACATGCTCCAGTCCTACCGGAACGGGCCCATCGTCACCGACGCGGACGTGTGGAACCTGAAAGAATACGGCTTCTTCTCGCGCGAGTGGCAGTGGTTCGAGGAACAGTTGGAGTAACTCTCGGCGCTTTTTTATCGCGTGAATCGACCGTAGAAGACGCCCAACGAGTAGCCGTAGGCGAGGTGAGCGAGCAGGCTGAAGACGATGTAGAGGAAGAAAAATGCGCCCTCGAGTTGGAGTCCCGCCGACCCTAAGCCGAGGAACGCGAACCACAGCAGGAAGGCGAACAGGATGCCGCGAACGCCGATATCGTCGGCACCGGGTATGACCGCGAATCGGTCCTCTATCGCCGCGAACAACAGGGGCCAGACGACGACACCGGCGAAGACGAAGACGGCAAAACCGAGGTACAGGTCGCCGGGCATTCTGACGAACTTCGCGATTGCGGACGGGACACCGAGGTTGAACCGCGATTCGGCTTCGGCAACGAGAAAGATGAACAGCATGATGGCGGTGCTGACGATACCCGCCTTGAGCGTCTGAATCCCCTCTACGACGGCGGGGGGCAGGCCGGAATCATCGTCGAATCCCGCGACGTCCTGTGACATACTAACTGGCATGAGCGGGAGCGATTTATATGTACTCCCTATCTGCCGCCGGAGAAAAATCGTTTTCGTGGACACGGAACCCGCCGAAGGGACGAGGTCACGTGGTTCGCCAAAAGACGTTACCCGGTGGACAGCTCACTTTTCGACGTGACACTCGAGAACGAGAGCGACACGTTCGACATCGGCGGCGAACTGACGGTCAACCGACTCGGCTACGGCGCGATGCGTCTCACCGGCGAGGACATCATCGGACGCCCGGACGACGAGGAGGAAGCGCGACGCGTCCTGCACGAAGTCGTCTCGACCGGCACGAACTTCATCGACACGGCGGACTCCTACGGCCCAGCGGTGAGCGAGCGACTCATCGGTGAAGCGCTCCATCCCTATCCCTCGGACCTCGTCGTCGCCACGAAGGGCGGCCTCTGGCGCGACGCCCGGGACGGGTCGTGGCCGAAATGCGGCGAACCGGGCTACATCAGGAACGCCATCCTCGGTAGCCTCGACCGACTCAAAGTCGATACCATCGACCTGTACCAGTACCACCGCCCGGACCCGGACGTCCCGTTCGAGGACACCGTGAACACGTTCGCGGAACTCAAAGACGAGGGGAAGGTCCGACACGTCGGCCTGAGCAACGTCTCGGTCGAACAGTTGGAGGAGGCCCGCGACATCGTGGACATCGCCACGGTACAGAACCAGTACAACGTCGGTAACCGCGAACACGAGGACGTGCTCGAAGCCTGCGAGGAGTACGACATCGGCTTCATCCCGTGGTTCCCGCTCGGCGCGGGCGACCTCGGCGACAAGGCAGACGTGGTGGACCAAATCGCCGCAGACCACGACGCCTCCGACCGACAGATAGCTCTCGCGTGGCTGCTTCATCATTCGCCGGTCACGCTGCCGATACCGGGCACGTCGAGCGTGGACCACCTGCACGAAAACGTCGCGGCGTCGCACATCGACCTCTCTTCCGACGAGATGGAACGTCTCGATTAAGTGGAAGTCAGGCCGAGAGACCGCGAACGTTCTGCTGAAGTCGAATCGTCGCGGTGAGCAGGAACGCACCGATCATCACCACGAAGACGCTTTCGACGCTTCCCACGAGCACCGACTCGACCCCGACGACGACGCCGAGGTCGGCGAGGCCGAGGAGGCCCGAACAGACTAAAACCGGAAGCAAGTGGCGACGCAGCGTGTCGATAGACGTTCCCTGCGCGAGCGATTCGAGTCGGTCGGCGAAGACGATGCCGTAGACGGCGAACGAGAGGCTTCCGAGGCCTTTGACGAACGAGACGACGGAGCCGTGACCGAGGAGCAGGACGACGAGGAGTTCGAACAGGATGACGCCGACGAACCCGATTTCGATTCGGCGCAGTCGCGACAATGGAAACCGCCGTTCGTCGGCTGGCGGGGCTAACGTGCTGTTGTAGTACAGTTCGCGCATCGCGAACGCGAGGAAGACGGTGCAGAACAGAAACGTCGCGTGGGCGAGCGCGAGGAGCCATCGGTCCGCGGAAAGCACGCCCGCCATCCCGAGGACGCCGTACAGAACCCCCGCAAGGCCGATGGAGACGAGATAGCGCCAGAAGGGTCGTTGGGACTCCAATCGATTCAACTGCAGATTACGGAACGCGTAGAATCCGAAGATTCCGGCCGAGACGGCGAGGAGGCCCGAACCGACGAACCGCACGACGCCACCGCTTGCGTCGGCACCGACCTGTGCGAGTGGGATGACCATCTGCTTGCGTCGAGATGAGCGCGCAGTTATTTAATATATTCGACCCATCAGTTCAGGATAGTGTGATTCGACGACTCGTTCGAGAGCGACCCGGAGGTCTTCGACCGTTTCGTATCGGTCCGATTTGCGCTTCGCCAGCGCGCGCTGAAGACAGTCGTCGATTTCGGGCGGCACGTCGGGATTCACATCGGATGGCATCGGCGGAGCATCCGACGTCACCCGTTTCACGACGAGGTGCGGGTCGCCCGCAAACGGCGAATCGCCGGTGAAGAGGGCGTACAGAACCGCACCGAGACCGTACACGTCGGTCGAATGGTCGATGCCGCCGAAGGATTCGGGTTCCAGATGCTCGGGTGCCGCGTAGGCCGGCGGCACGGGCGTCAGTCGAGCGTCGGCCATCACCTCGGCGAATCCCCAATCGCCGATCTTCGGGACGGGCCACGTCGAACCGAACGTCCTCGTGAACCGTATCGCGGGGGGACAGGGGCCGCCGTGAATCACCCCGAGGGCGTGGGCGTGTGAAACAGTTCTGACGATGCCGTGTGCGAACCAGAGCGAGGGTTCCAATCCGACGGCTACGTGGTCGTCTAACGTTCCACCACCAGTGAACTCCGTCGCGACCCACGGTGGGACGTTCCCGCGTGCTCGAACAGTCAGCACGTGGTCGTGGTCGTGGATGGCCTCCCACCGGTCGATGGCGTCGAAGAACGAATCGATAATCGATTGCTCCCGATGGTCGGGTCGAAGGGTAAACAGCGTCGTCATGGCGTGCTGTTCACGGGTGGTCGCGGCCCGTGCGTGGTGAGCGACCACGAGCGGCGAGCGCCCGGCGGGACGCAGCGTCTCGAAATCCTCGTACTCGACCGGAAGCGGTTGCGGCGATTCGATGTCCTCGGGGGACGGCGGACCCGTGCCGGAACGGAAGGTGTCCCCGGATGACGATTTCGACGTCGATATCCCATCGACTTCCGACGCCGGTTCGATACGGATGGCACCCGTTTCCGGCCCGCCCCGTCCCAACTGCACGACGTTCGCTCCGGCGGGGAACACCTCCGCCGTTTCCGGGTCGGAAACGCTGATGACGACCGGTTGGCCGTCTAACGTCGCCCCAGAAAGCGCGTTGGAGATGTGTCGAATCGCCTCCGTCGCGTACCGTCGAACGGTTCCGCTCCCCTCGTCTCGGAGTTCGAAGAGCGAACCGAACACCGGTTCCGCGGACCGAGGATACGTTTCGGCCACGCCGGCCACGGTGACGACGGCGTTTTCGCGCACCAGCGGGTCGCCGTCTTCGACCAACTCGGGAACGTGTTTCATGGCCAACTTGGCGTCGCCGGGATTGGATTGCGCGACTTCCGCGAGCGCCCACGTCGCGCCGCGTCGTACCCACTGGTCGTCGTCGGTGATGGCCTGTGTGAGGTCCGGAACGGGAACCCGTTCCGGCGCGTTGGCGGCCACCTCCGCGAGTGCCGACGCCGCGCTCGCTCGTCGCTTCGGGTCGTCGGCGTCGAGCGACACGAGGAGGTCCGAAACGTCCCGCGCCGAGAAGACGTTCGCACGCTCTCCGTTCCCGTATCGCCGTATATCGCGCTCCTCGGAGTCGAACCGTCCCATATATTTAATCTTCGTTACCTATCGATGGTTCGATATGCAATAGCCGTTGTGTGTCCTCCGAACCGGGTCGGGAAACGGGAAAATACCGGATCCCCGGTGAACTGTCACGATAATCGAAAGAACCCTTATGCGCCACGGAGTAGATGGTAACACGACACATGAAGAAACTCATCAACGAACCGTCGGCGGTCGTGGACGAGATGCTGGACGGGATGGTCGCCGCGCATCCCGACGAGGTTCGACGACTGCCGGACTCGAACGTCCTCGTTCGAGCGGACGCGCCGGTCGAGGGAAAGGTCGCCGTCGTGAGCGGCGGCGGAAGCGGGCACGAACCGACACACGCGGGGTACCTCGGGCCGGGAATGCTGGACGGCGCGGCGTCAGGCGAAGTGTTCACCTCGCCGACGGCGGACGAGGTGAGCGAAATGGTACAGGCCAGTGACGGCGGCGAGGGCGTCCTCATGGTCATCAAGAACTACGAGGGCGACGTGATGAACTTCGAGACGGCGGGCGAGATGGCCGAGATGGAATCCGACGTGGACGTCGTGCAGGTCGTCGTCAACGACGACGTGGCCGTCGAGGATTCGCTGTATACCTCCGGACGCCGCGGGGTCTGTGGTACCATCTTCGTCCACAAGGTCGCTGGAGCGATGGCCGACGAAGGCGGGGATTTGGACGAGGTACAGCGAGTCGCCCAGAAGGTCATCGACAACGTGGCGACGATGGGCACCGCGCTCACCTCCTGTATCACGCCCGAGAAGGGCGAACCGACGTTCGACCTCGGTGAGGACGAAATCGAACTCGGTATCGGGATTCACGGCGAACCGGGCGTCGAACGCACCGAGACGATGTCCGCGGACGATATCACCGAGCGACTGACCGAGAACGTCCTCGACGACCTCGACCTCGATTCGGGAACCGAAGTCGCCACCATCGTCAACGGAATGGGCGGAACGCCGCTGTCGGAACTGTACATCGTGAACCGGAAACTCCAGTCGATACTGGAAGACGAGGGATTGGAGACGTGGGACGCGTGGGTCGGAGACTACATGACCTCGCTCGACATGCAGGGGTGTTCGGTGACGGTGTTGGAGTTGGACGACGAGTTGAAGGAACTGTTGGCACATCCGGTGGAGACGCCCGCGTTGACGGTGGCGTAGTCGAAATCATATTTCGGAACTGTTTCGCGGAGTGAAACTTCGTCTCACCACCAGTAACATCGAATAGACTACCCTCGTTTTCGAGCTATTTTAGTACTAACAAAACGTTTTGGAATATATGATAACTGTCCTCGGTTACGTTCTGAGCGTCGTAATCGTACTCGGGTGTATGTTCCTCCTCACTCTTTTGTCGGACAAGTTATTTACTGATTTGATAATTTTGCAATCAACACCGGCGCGAATCGTTACGGACCTCCTCGGAGGAGGAGTCGGATTCGTGATTGGAGTTACGATAGTGACCGTCCTTTCGGTCTGAACTGCTCAGAATCATCCTCAGTGGACTGATGCGTTTTTGGAACGTCAACAAATCAGTATTTGCGTCACAACCCATCCCGATACTATCGATAGGATTTTGTCTGAATCGGGAACAGTCACCGACGACACGAGCGAAGGTTTACCCTACCCCGCCCCGTGGGGTCGGCATAGAGATGGCAGATACAGCAACGGAGCGGGAAGCGGTGCGTTCTGCAATCGAGAAAGTCGCGGCGCGAATGGCCGACGAGAAGGAGTACCTGACCGACCTCGACTCGGCCATCGGCGACGCCGACCACGGCGCGAACATGAACCGGGGTTTCCAGGCCGTCCTCGAAAAGACGAACGGGATGGACGACGCGGACGCCGCCGACCTCGTGAAGACGGTCGGCGTGACGCTCATTTCGGAGGTCGGCGGGGCCGCCGGGCCGCTGTACGGCGGGTCGTTCATGAACGCCAGCGCGGAACTGTCCGACGGTGTCAACGCCGAATCGACGGTGGCCTTCGCCGAGGCGTTTCTGGAGAAGGTACAGGACAGAGGGGACGCGCCGGTCGGCTCGAAGACGATGGTGGACGCGCTGACGCCCGCGGTCCACACCTACAAGAAGTCCATCGAGCAAGACGACCTCGAACCCGTCGAGGCGCTGACGAAGGCGATGGACGCCTGCGAACGCGGGGTGAACTTCACGACGCCGATTCGGGCGAAGAAGGGCCGGGCGTCGTATCTGGGCTGGCGGTCGGTCGGCCATCAGGACCCCGGCGCGACGAGCACGCTGTTCATCGTCGAGGAGATACAGGATACGGCGGTCGAATACCTCGGCGACGGGGGCCTCGAAGCGGACGCGGAGTCGCCGACGGTTCCGGACGAGGAACCGACACCTGAGGACAGCGAACCGGGGGGTGTCTGAATGATCGGCATCGTCGTCGTCTCCCACAGCGAACGAGCGGCGGAGGGGATTCGAGAAGTGGCGGCGGAAATGGCGGGCGACGTTTCCATCGAGGCGGTGGGCGGCGACCCGGACGGCGGCCTCGGAACGAGTGCCCCCGAGATACAGGAGGCGTTGGATTCGCTCTCCGGCGAGGACGGCGTCGTCGTCCTCGTCGATTTGGGGAGCGCGGTGATGAACACGGAACTCGCCGTCGAGATGGCCGACGTTGAGGCGGAAATCGCCGACGCGCCGATCCTCGAAGGGACCGTCAACGCGGCGGTCACGGCGAACAGTCCGAAGGCCACCGTGGAATCCGTCCTCGATGCGGCCGAGGAAGCGGGCGAGATTTCGAAGTTGTAACTCGTCGGAAGTAGGTCGAAGGCGGCCGACGCCGCCGTTTTCGGGGAAGTACGGTTCTGATTTTATTCGGCGTCCTCCGCCGACAGCAGACGAGCGACTTCCGCTCGGGTTTCGGCGGCGAGGATTCGGTCGGCGCGTTCGGCAGCGTCGTCCGTGTCGATTTCCGGGACGTTCGCCTTCACGTCCGGCACCGTAATTGCGCTCATGCTAAGTTCGTCCAAGCCGAGACCGACGAGAAGGGTCGTCAGGTCGGGGTCGCCAGCCATCTCGCCACACATTCCGACCCACGCGTCCCCGTCGTGACCGGCACGTACGGTTCGGCGAATCGCGCGGAGGACGGCGGGATAGCGCGGGTCGTGGAGGTCCGAAACCCGCTCGTTTTCGCGGGAGGCGGCCATCACGTACTGCGTGAGGTCGTTCGTCCCGATGCTGAGGAACGACACACGCTCGGCGAGCGCCTCGGCCATGAACACCGAACCGGGCGTTTCTATCATCACGCCGAGTTCGGGAACGGCGTGGGTCGTGCCTTCCTCCGCCAACTCCTCCGCGACCGATTCGACGCGGGAGAGCGCCGCGTCCAGTTCCTCGACGTTAGCGACCAGTGGGAACATCACGGCGAGAGAGCCATCTGCGCCATCGTGGTCCCCAGCGGCCCGGAGCAGGGCGCGCAACTGGGTCTCGAACAGGTCGGAATCGGGGCCGAGCGAGCGCCGGATTCCGCGCTCGCCGAGGAACGGGTTCGCCTCGTCCGGCGTGTCGAGGTACGGAATCGGTTTGTCGCCGCCGATGTCGAGCGTCCTGACGACGACTCGTTCGTCGGGGAACGCCGATAGCGCGGCGGTGTAGGCTTCGTACTGTTCCTCCTCGTCCGGCGGTGCTTCGCGGTCGAGGAACAGGAACTCCGTTCGGAAGAGACCGATGCCGTCGGCACCCTGTTCCGCCGCCACGTCGAGTTCGGCGAGCGTTCCGACGTTGGCCGCGACTTCGATTTCCCGGCCGCCCGCCGTCGAAACGTGGTCCGCCACGATGGCCGTCTCCGAGGCGGAAACTCGGTTCCGGGCCTCATCGTCGGGGTCGATGACAACTATCCCCCTCTCGCCGTCCACCATCAGTTCCCGCCCGTCGCCGACTTGGGCGAGTTCCTCGCCGACGCCGACGACGGCGGGGATGGCGAGCGAGCGGGCGAAAATCGCGGCGTGCGACGTTCGGCCGCCGAAGATGGTGGCGAACCCGGCGATCGCGTCGGCGTCGAGTTGTGCGGTGTCGCTCGGGGTCAACCGTTCCGCGACGAGAACCGACCCGTCGGGAAGGTCGCCGAGGTCCATCCGGTCGCCGTCCGTCACGAGTCGAAGCAACCTATCGCGCACGTCGCGGAGGTCGTCGGCCCGCTCGGCCATCGGCCCGTCTAAGTTCTCGAAGCGGGCGATGGGGTCCGTGAACGCCCGGCGAATCGCGTGCGGTGCGGGGAGGCCGTTCTCGATGGCCGCCTCGATACCGCCGACGATTTCCGGGTCGTCCAAGAACGCTCTGTGTGCGTCGAATATTTCTGCTTCGTCCTCTCCGAGGCGCTCGCTCGCCCGTTCTCGCTCGCGTTCGAGTTCCTCGTGGGCGGCCTCCTGTGCCGACTCGAAGGCCGCGAGTTGCTCGTCGGGGTCGACGGTCGCGGGGTCGGGCGGGTCTTTGAGGTCGGTCGTTCCGCGATACCAGACGACGCGACCGATTCCGACGCGCGGAGTCACCCCCGTTCCCGAAAGTTCCGTCGTCACGCTTCCTTCTCCTCCGGGGTCGTGAGAACGTCCGTCAGCGCGTCGAGGGCTTCCTCGGCGTCGTCGCCCTCCGCCACGAGGAGAACCTCGTCTCCCTTTCGGGCGTTGAGCGTCGTCACGGACAGCATGCTCCGAGCGTCGACCGGGTCGCCGTCTACGAGTGAAACGGTACAGTCGGCGTCGAACTCGTTCGCGGTATTGACGAATTTCGAGGCTGGTCGGGCGTGCAGTCCATCTGCCGGGACGATGGTGAGGGTTCGTTCCATCCGAGGCATGGGCGACTGTTAGAGTGGAAGCCGCTTCATGCTATCGCCGCCATTCGTTTCGGCCATCACCCCCATTCCTGCAATCCCCACTGCGCTCGGGTGTAGCCGAGCGCGAACAACACCGTGCCGACCAACATCAGCGACCCACCGAGGAGCGGCTTGTTGACCGGCGTTCCCGGCGCGGAGACGGCGACGAGCGCGAGTCCACACGCGAGGACGACCAGTCCCGCGAGACTCACCGGGTCGAGAAACACCAGTCGGAGGTAGGAACCCGTCGAACGCTTCGGGTCGTCCGAAGTCGTCACGGTTCCGCTCTAGCTCCCTCCGGCGGGTCGTTCTTGCTCCTCGTCGTGGACCGCCGGTTCTTCGGGTTCTATCTCCTCGGCTTCGAGCTTGATCACGTACCGACGCGTCAGGAAGTCGTACAGTCCGCCGCCGATGATACCGCCGACGATGGTGGAGACGGTCGGAAGCCACCAACCGCCGCGCGGACCGGGGAAGGCGATTCGACCCCATCCGGCGATGTATCCCATGATTCGCGGACCGAGGTCGCGGGCCGGATTCAACGCCGCCATGCTGATGGGTGCCTCGTACTGGACGAGGGCCGCGACGAGCAGTCCGATGAGGAGCGCCGCGATACCGGGCGAGGCCCGCGTACCCATGGGGTTCTCGTCGTCCACGAGCGCGAAGATGACGGCCACGAGGATGGCCGTGATGACCATCTCGCTGAAGAACGCTTGTGGGAACGAGACGAGCGACGCGGCCTGCTGAAGCGAGTTGTAATCCCCGATTTTCACGCCCGCGAAGGCGGGATTCGGGAAGAACGTCCAGAGCGTCATTCCGGTGATGGAACTTCCGGGTTGGCCGCGAACAACGTTGTTCGCCTCGCTGAAGCTCTGGTAGTAGCCGGACCACGTGACGAGCAACGTCCCGGCCGCTAAAAACGCCCCCACGATTTGGGCGACGATGTAGCCCGGGACGTGTTTCCACGGGAAGTCCCGCCAGACGGCGTTCGCGATGGTCACGGCAGGGTTGATGTGACCCTCCGAAACGCCGCCGACCCAGTACACCGCGAACATCACCGCGAATCCCCACAGGACGGCCACGCCGAACAGGTCGAACCCTTCCGTCAACACCGAGACGACGACTGCCCCGTCCCCGAGGAGGACGAGGATGAACGTCCCGACGAGTTCGTTCACGTACTTCGCGCCCCAGTACTCCTTTTCCGAGCCGTCGGTGGCGGTTTCCCCGCCATCGGGGAGTGGTTCGCCGCTGTCGATTGCCACCTCGTCCGTCATCTCAGTCACCTCCCTCGCGCGCCCATCCGAGGGAGCGCTCGACCGCATCCTCCCAGCGGTTGTACTTCGCGTCTGCCTCGGTTTCGGACATCTTCGGCTCGAACTCGCGGTCCACCTGCCAGTTCTTTCGCAGGTCGTCCACGGAGTCCCAGTAGCCGACAGCGAGTCCCGCGGCGTAGGCCGACCCGAGCGCCGTCGTCTCGTCCACCACGGGACGAACGATGTCGGCACCGAGGATGTCGGCTTGCAGTTGGCAGAGGAAGTTGTTCTTCACCGCGCCGCCGTCGACCTTCAGCGACTCGACGTCGATGCCGCTGTCGGCCTCCATCGCCTCGGCCACGTCGCGGGTCTGGTAGGCGATGGATTCGAGTGTCGCCCGGACGATATGCTCGGGGCGAGTACCCCGTGTCATCCCGACGAGGGTTCCGCGAGCGCGCTGGTTCCAGTGGGGCGCACCGAGGCCCGTAAAGGCGGGCACCATGTACACGCCGTCAGTGGAATCAACGCTCCGAGCCATCGACTCCGTCTCCGCCGCGTCGTCGATGAACCCCACGTCACCGAGCCATTCGATGGCCGCACCGGTGACGAAGATGGCCCCCTCGAGCGCGTACTGCACCGGTTGGCCGGAGCGCTGGAACGCGACGGTCGTGAGGAGGCCGTGTTCGCTTTCGACGGCCTCGTTGCCCGTGTTCAGGAGGAAGAAACTTCCCGTCCCGTAGGT